>NZ_CP012938.1:647248-1294497 GCF_001314995.1 Bacteroides ovatus | reverse complement strand
TGGTTACCTGTACTAACTTTTGCATATCAGGGTTGACGTCTCCAATCATAAACATACGGGATGCATCGGAAAAATATCCTTTGTAAATGGTGGAAACATCTACATTGATAATATCTCCGCTTTTCAGAATCTCATTTTTATTGGGTATTCCGTGGCACACTACATCGTTGATGCTGGTGCAAACACTTTTGGGAAAGCCTTCGTAGTTGAGTGGGGCAGGGATGGCACCGTGACTGGTAGTGAAATCATACACTAGCACATCAATTTCTTCGGTGGACATGCCTTCCCGGATATTCTCTGAAATATAGTCCAGCAGTGCCGTATTGATTTTGGCACTTTCCCGGATACCTTCCAGTTGCTCGGGAGTACGGAGTACTTTGCGCGGTGGAAGTTTATAACCTTGCTTTCTGTATTTCTGTATTTTTGCTTCTACTTCTGCCGGATAATTAGAGGGGGTAAACCGGAATCCCTTGATAAAGTTCTTCATTATGATAGCATATTTAATCGTATGACAAAGGTACGAGAATAAATGGAAAATATGCTTTCTTGTTTTCTAAAACTTTTCGATTCCTGATTGTCGGCACGGGTTACCATTCGTATGAAACACTAATTTGAGGTATCCATTCCCATCTTTTGCGGAGGACATTGTATTGGTATTGTACCCCTGTTTTTATTTTCCAGTTTTTATTTATTTTGAGAACAACATTACTACCCAATTGGGTGGGTTCCACTTCGGAAGGGAGGCCCCGGTGTTTTCGGGTATCAAGGTTTTGTACGCCATATATGTTGAGAGACCATTTGGGAGATAAATTATATTCTATTTGGCTTTGGATATGAAAGCAACTGGAATTTTCTGCAAAATTACTTTTACTGTGCAGCACAAGATTCTTGTTTATTCTTAACCAGGAGTAAGTGGGTAAAAAGGTGGAACCCGGTTTTAGGAATGTCTGATAAGTGCGAATGGAAGGTTTCGAAAAAATCATGGAAGATTTTAAAGTCGGTAGTGTGGGATCAAAATCTACAAATGGTTTTCGAGAGTACATGTTTTGCTCTACTTTTTCGATAAACTTTCTATTTATCTTGATCTCCTGACCGGATTCCAGCATTTGCTGAAGTCTCAATGAATCCTGTTTGTTCCATTCTTGTCCTGTTGCGGATAAGGGGAACAATAATAGGCAAAAAATATTGAATTGATATTTTCGAATGTCCATACACTGTGCTAGTAAAGTTTATTGTATGGACGGTGGAAAACAGGAAATGCTGCTCTAAACGATTAGCGACTAATAATAATTTCACATAATATGAGAATACTTTTCTTTTATTTATGATAGTTTTTTAGCCTTGAAAACCGGTTGTATCTTCTGAATCTCCGATTCAAAACCAAACCAGTAACCATGTCCTTCTTCATCGGTGGGAAGGAAACATAATCGTAGATTCTCGCGATATGCTCCGTATTCTATTTCCCAGTTTTCAGGTGGTAGCTGTCTTTTGGTTCTTACTTTTTCTGCCGGAGCTTTTTTTAATGACATACCCGCTTCTATCCATGCAATGCTGACTTGTGTCAGGTAGTCGGGATAATGATTCTTGCAGAAGTCATAGAGGATTAATCCTCTTTTTTCCAGGCTAAGAGGGGTGTCAATCACATCTGTTTGAACTAAATGATCGAGTAACTCATGTATAAAATGAGGGTTTTCGAGAATGAGTATCCGTGTGATGCTTCGCCAAGTTGGGGTATTATAGAAACCGTCTAACAGGCGGGACAAATAATGTGCTGTCTGTAATTCATCTACGGTGATCTCACGAGTTTGAAGAACTTCGTATGGAGGGAGTGGAGAGTACTGTATGCCTAACTCGTCCGCTCTTCTTTTCATTTCGGTGCCCGGAAGTAATTTGAGGGATTCCAGTTGGATTTCTCCTGCGCCATACTCTGCTAAAGTACGGACATCATCGAAAATTTCTGATAGATGGTAGAGTGGGAGCCCTGCTATTAAGTCGGCATGAGTTTCCATGTTTTCAAGGGAACATAGATACTTGAGTCCGGCCAAAGCATCGGAGAGTTTTCCTATTCTCCGGCTTTGTTCAAGCACGTTTTCCCGAAGGCTTTGGATTCCGGCTTCCAGGTGCAGCAGTCCTTTAGGAAGGGTGGCTAATTCCTGTTTGAGTTCATCGGAAAGGAGTGCAGGATGAATTTCCAGATGAAAACAGATATCCGGGTATTCGCGGAATAGATTTAATAGTTCTTTTGCCCGTTTGTTGTTGTAATTGAAAGTGCGGTCCAGTACCCGTACATTCTTGATTCCGTGTTGGTGTATCACGTCAAGACGTTTCAGGGTTGCTTCAAGAGATAGGGTGCGAACCGGTTTTTCACCTCCACTGACACAAAAGGCACAGGTGTTAAAACATCCGCGGGTAGTTTCTAATTGCACAAAGGGTTTGCTCCAATTGAAGAAACGGCTCTCTTCAGGAGGGACTAATTCGGAAAAGTTCATGACACGGGCGAGCCCGTTGTCATGGTATGCTTCCGATTCATCCAGATAGCAGAGTCCTGTGATTGATTTCCATTCTTTTCTTGGCTGATTCCACACTTTTAACCATAAAGGAAATACTTCTTCACCTTCTCCGCGAAACACTCCGCTTACAAATTTGTTCTTATATAAGAAAGCTTCATTATCTCCTAAAAACTCGGGACCTCCGAGTATAACACAGCAGTGAGGTAGTAACGCTTTTGCGCGTGAAACGATGTGCAGGAGTTGCTCGTGATTAAATAGCCAGTTGGTAGCTGCAATGATGTCCGGTTGATGGCGGTAGATTTGATTGACGACACTACCGGTATTTTCATTGATAGTGGCGGAGACCGTACACCATTCAATGTCTGTATTATTTGCTATCTGGGCATGTAAGGCTGGCAATGCCAGCGAAGAATGAGCGTACGAACTATTTAAATCAAGCCAAAGAAGTTTCATGTGGAAAATTTAATATTATCTTTGCAAAGGTACAAAAAACTTGTGGCTTGTGATGTATAGTAAATATAAAATGCTAATTTTGTATTAATAAACGCAATAAACTAGAGAATTATGAAAATGATAAAGAGATATGCAGGTATCTTGATGATGCTGACTTTATTGGTTGGCTTTACTTCGTGTGAGAGTGAAGAAGAGACAGAATTTAATCTGCCTGGCGAGTGGTATACTAATGAAGAAATTGATTTCGGGGCATATACCTGGGGAAGAGGTACGCTCATGACATTTAATGCGAGAAATCAAGGAACGATTGGTTCTGCTGGTGATCCAAATTATCTGGTTTTTGAGTGGAGATGGATTGATGGAGGATATAATTCAATGGAATTATTTTTCTACGGTGACCGCACTTATGCCTATATTTGGGGTGCAGAAGCTACCGGCAGGACATTTAGTGGAACATGGTATAATAATTGGCAGGATTTTAGAGATAGAATAGATGGACAGCCATTTTATATGAGGCGTCAATAAAATAATAATGAAGATTAAAAATAAAGCCAGAGTCGATTATGATTCTGGCTTTATTTTTGAATATAGGAATTTATTTTTTCAGAAACAACTTCTTAAACTCCGCCGGATAAGGTGTCTCGAACTCCATCAAATCTCCCGTTACCGGATGATAGAAACAAAGTTTGAAAGCATGGAGTGCCAGTCGTCCGATAGGGTTGGGAGCATCTTCTCTTCCATATCTTCCATCACCGATAATAGGATGTCCTAAATCTTGCATGTGTACACGAATCTGATTCTTTCGGCCGGTTTCCAAATCGAGTTCCAACAGAGAATATCCGTTGGCACGTTTGATGGTCTTATAGTGGGTAATAGATTTTGATCCACCGTCATCATATTCACTGGAACTTACATAAAGCGTTTTATCAGTCAGCCAGGAAACGACTGTATCATAATCTTTTTCCATACTTCCCTCCACCACAGCTACATATCGACGGTCAGTCACGATATCGTGCCAGTTATCACGTAGTGTCCGCTGTGTTTTTTCGTCTTTAGCAAACATCATCAGGCCGGAAGTGTCCCTGTCCAGGCGATGAACGATAAACACACGGAATTGACGTCCGGAACGTTGCACGTATTCGTTAAGTATTGTATAGGCTGTGCGCTCTTTCTGTCTTTCTGTATTGACTGATAAAAGTCCTTGCATCTTTTCGACAACAATGATATATGCGTCTTCATACACGATTTTCAGCAGTCTGTTATTAAATTCTTTTTTTCCCTTTTGTTTGCTGATTTGCACTTTCATGCCCGCTTCAAGGGGAAAGTTGAATTGTGTGGTTATCACATTATCAACAAATACAACCCGCTTACTTAATAATGATTTTAATTTCGTACGACTTGCGTCCGGCATCTTGGCAGCCAGGAACTCCATTAGTTCCATGGGTTCTTTCACTGCATAATTGGTATATTGAGCACGTGCTTTTTCAGCAGGAGTTTTTCTAGGTCTTTTTCCCATTTCTTTTTTCTTTTGAAATTCTATTATCACCACGGATTATCGAAGTTCCAGCAACACCACATTTTCTACGTGGTGGGTGTGAGGGAACATATCTACCGGTTGAATGGCTTTCACCTTGTATTTCTCATCGAGTAATTGCAAATCCCGTGCTTGAGTAGCAGGATTACAACTTACATACACAATCCGTTTCGGTTCGGCAAACAAGATGACATCAACTACATCCTGGTGCATACCGGCACGAGGAGGATCAGTAATGATTACATCCGGGCGTCCATGCTGATTGATGAAATCCTGCGTCAGTATATCCTTCATATCACCGGCATAAAACAATGCATTCTTGATATCATTGATTTCTGCATTTACCTTTGCGTCTTCGATAGCTTCCGGCACATATTCGATACCGATTACCTGGCGAGCCTGGCGTGATACGAAGTTGGCGATTGTTCCCGTTCCTGTATAGAGGTCATATACCAGTTCGTTGCCTGTTAATCCGGCAAATTCACGGGCTACTTTATATAAATTATAAGCCTGTTCCGAGTTGGTCTGATAGAATGATTTCGGTCCTACTTTGAAACGCAGTCCCTCCATTTCTTCAAAGATGTGATCTTTCCCTTTAAATACATGCACATCCAAATCATTGATTGTGTCATTGCACTTATTATTAATAATGTATAGAAGAGAAGTGATTTCTGGGAAAGAGTCCGCTACGAATTGGAGTAACTGCTTGAACAGTTCCATTTCGTGATCTTCTGTAATCTTGCAAATGACGATTACCATCAGTTCGCCAGTTGAAGAGGTGCGTACAATCATATTCCGCAGCATACCTTCCTGTGTGCGCAGATTGATGAAAGAGTAATCGTGTGCGTAAGCGTAGTCACGTACAGCGTTGCGGATACGGTTGGATATATCATCCTGTAACCAGCATTTCTCAATAGCCAGCACCTTGTCAAAGGCTCCCGGAATGTGGAAACCCACCGCATTCATCTGGTCATACTTCACATCCTGATGAACTTCTTCGTTTGTCAACCAGCGTTTATTTGAGAAGGTGAATTCCAGTTTGTTCCTGTAGAATTCCGTCTTGTCAGAACCGAGAATCGGAGAAATTTCGGGAAGTTCGATTTTCCCGATACGTCTCAAATTATCTTCCACTTGCTTTTGCTTATATCTGATCTGCTCCGAATAGGGGAGCACTTGCCACTTGCAGCCACCGCATACGCCATAGTGTTGGCAGAAAGGAACAGCGCGATTGGGCGACAGCTCGTGAAACTTCACCGCTTCAGCTTCGGCATATTTATTCTTTTTACGCTTGATTTGCAGGTCTACGACATCACCCGGCACTACATAGGGAACAAAAATCACCAGGTCGTTTACTTTTGCGATGGCTTTTCCTTCGGCAGCCACATCCATGATTGTTACCTTCTCCAATAAGGGAAGCTCTTTTTTCTTTCTTGCCACTTTTACACCAGTCTAATAATTACTTTGCAAAAGTAGGTATTTTTTTTGGAAAAAATTCGGGTATACAGAAATATTCCGGATTGTAATGTCGAAATTGCATTTTGATAGAAAGTTTTTTCGCAAAAAGTTTTCAAGTTTGCGAAATATCCTTAGATTTGCGAACAGAAAAAAATCATAATGTAACTTTAAACACAATATTATGGATAAAAAAAGAGTTTATACCTTTGGTAATGGTCAGGCAGAAGGAAAGGCTGACATGAAGAATTTGCTCGGTGGTAAGGGAGCCAACCTTGCAGAAATGAATTTAATCGGAATTCCTGTCCCTCCCGGATTCACAATAACTACAGATGTTTGTACGGAATACAATACGTTAGGACGTGATAAAGTGGTTGAGCTACTGAAAGATGAAGTGGTAAAAGCAATCACTCACGTGGAAACGTTGATGAAATCTAAATTCGGTGACGTTGAAAATCCTTTGTTGGTGTCTGTACGTTCCGGTGCGCGCGCATCTATGCCGGGTATGATGGATACGATTCTGAACTTGGGATTGAATGACGAAGTGGTAGAAGGTATTATCCGTAAGACAGGTAATGCACGCTTTGCATGGGACTCTTATCGTCGTTTTGTGCAGATGTACGGTGACGTAGTATTGGGCATGAAGCCTACCAATAAAGATGATATCGACCCGTTCGAAGCAATCATTGAAGAGGTGAAGAAAGCGAAAGGGGTAGAATTGGATAACGAGTTGAAAGTGGAAGACTTGCAGGAACTCGTAAAGAAATTTAAAGCTGCCGTAAAGGAACAGACCGGAAAAGATTTCCCGACTGGTGCATACGAACAACTTTGGGGAGCTATATGTGCCGTATTTGATTCATGGATGAATGAACGCGCTATCCTTTACCGTAAGATGGAAAGTATACCTGATGAATGGGGTACAGCTGTCAATGTACAGGCTATGGTGTTCGGTAATATGGGTGAAACTTCGGCTACTGGTGTTTGTTTCTCACGTGATGCTGGTACGGGTGAAGACCTTTTCAATGGTGAATATCTGATTAACGCACAAGGTGAAGATGTAGTGGCCGGTATCCGTACTCCGCAACAGATCACCAAGATTGGTTCTCAACGTTGGGCTGTATTGGCTGGTGTGACCGAAGATGTTCGCGCAGCAAAGTTCCCTTCCATGGAAGAGGCAATGCCGGAAATCTATAAAGAATTAGATGCTCTCCAGACTAAACTGGAAAATCATTATAAAGATATGCAGGACATGGAGTTCACCGTACAAGAAGGTAAACTCTGGTTTCTTCAGACACGTAACGGTAAGCGTACAGGTGCTGCCATGGTGAAGATCGCTATGGATTTGCTCCGTCAGGGCATGATTGACGAAAAGACTGCTTTGATGCGCGTGGAACCGAATAAACTCGATGAATTGCTTCACCCTGTATTCGATAAGGATGCTTTGAAGAAAGCCAAAGTGTTGACTCGTGGTCTTCCGGCTTCTCCGGGTGCTGCAACCGGTCAGGTGGTGTTCTTTGCTGACGACGCTGCTGAATGGCATGCTGCCGGTAAACGTGTGGTAATGGTTCGTATCGAAACTTCTCCGGAAGACTTGGCCGGTATGGCAGTTGCCGAAGGTATTCTTACGGCTCGTGGCGGTATGACTTCTCATGCTGCTGTTGTGGCTCGTGGTATGGGTAAATGTTGTGTATCGGGTGCAGGTGCATTGAATATCGATTATAAAAACCGTACCGTAGAAATTGACGGTGTTGTGTTGAAAGAAGGCGATTATATCTCTCTGAACGGAAGTACAGGTGTGGTATATAATGGTAAGGTAGAAACACAGGCTGCAGAACTTTCCGGTGACTTTGCCGAATTAATGACGCTAGCTGATAAGTATACTCGTCTGCAGGTACGTACGAATGCGGATACTCCTCATGATGCGGAAGTGGCTCGTAACTTCGGTGCAGTAGGTATTGGGCTTTGCCGTACGGAACACATGTTCTTCGAAGGTGAAAAGATCAAGGCAATGCGTGAAATGATTCTGGCGGAAAATGCAGAAGGACGTCGTAAAGCATTGGCTAAGATTCTTCCATACCAACAGGAAGACTTTAAGGGCATCTTTAAAGCAATGGCTGGTTGCCCGGTAACTGTTCGTTTGCTCGATCCTCCTTTGCATGAGTTCGTTCCTCATGATTTGAAGGGACAGCAGGAAATGGCAGATACTATGGGTGTGAGCCTGCAATATATCCAGCAACGTGTAGAATCATTGTGTGAGCATAACCCGATGTTGGGTCACCGTGGTTGCCGTCTGGGAAATACTTATCCTGAAATTACGCAGATGCAGACACGTGCCATCTTGGGTGCTGCACTCGAATTGAAGAAAGAAGGAGTGGAAACTCATCCGGAAATCATGGTTCCATTAACTGGTATCTTGTATGAATTCAAGGAGCAGGAAAATGTAATCCGTGCGGAAGCTAAGAAGTTGTTTGAGGAAGTAGGAGATAGCATTGACTTCAAAGTGGGTACAATGATCGAAATTCCGCGTGCCGCTTTGACTGCCGACCGTATCGCTTCTTCTGCCGAGTTCTTCTCATTCGGTACAAATGACTTAACGCAGATGACCTTCGGTTATTCTCGTGATGATATAGCTTCTTTCCTTCCTGTTTATCTGGAAAAGAAGATTTTGAAAGTAGACCCGTTCCAGGTTCTCGATCAGAATGGTGTGGGACAGTTGGTACGTATGGCTACAGAAAAGGGCCGTGCTATCCGTCCGGATCTGAAATGTGGTATTTGTGGTGAACATGGTGGTGAGCCTTCTTCAGTGAAATTCTGTCATCGGGTAGGTTTGAACTACGTTAGTTGTTCTCCATTCAGAGTGCCGATTGCCAGATTGGCGGCGGCGCAAGCCGCCGTCGAAGAGTAGAAAATTCGATTAAATCAATATTAAACAAATATTCGCTTACTCCGGGATTACACTGGGAAATTAAGCTATTGAATATCAGTGATATATTGATGTGGCGCAGGCTGCAATAGAGGACTAAAGTCCGATACATATAAATATTAATATCAGGCTGTAATTCACTGCATTAGCGGTAATTACAGCCTGAGTTGCGTTTGGACGGTTCGTTCACTTGACCGCAAAAAATGAGCGAAATGAACGTATTTGATTACTCTCTGCTTACACTAAAATAGCCCCTGCTTACACCTGCTTACACCAATAATTTCACTGTAATAAACTGATAGGATATGACAACACTAAAAGCAATGGTAAGAAAGCCGAGAACAGATGGCTTCTACTCTGTGTACATCAGAATTGTGCACAATCGAAAACCGGGGTACATCAAAACGAATAAAATCGTTGATGCGGAACATATCACAAGTAATGGCGAACTGACAGATCCGGTCGTCAATGAGTATTGTGCTATGCTAATTAGACAATACACGGATCGGTTAAACCGAACAGACGTGTCTCTTTGGGGTATAAAAGAAGTTTTAGAGTATTTGTTAAAGGCAGACGAGGAAGTTTGTTTTAGCGAATATGCGAAATCATTTATTGGGAAAATGGAGTCCCAAGGTCGTCAGCGTACAGCAAAGAACTATCAACTCTCGGTTAATCATTTGGAACGCTATCTGGGAACGAACAAAATTATGTTTAACCATCTTACATCATCTGTATTGAGAAAATGGATAGAGCATCTATCTCAAACGAATCGTGCAAAGGAAATGTACCCCACTTGTATCCGTCAAATCTTCAAGAAGGCTATCATCGAGTTGAATGACGAGGAACGTGGTGTCATACGCATCAAATTCAATCCTTGGTTAAAGATTCAAATTCCGAAGTCTGACACCACGTTGAAACGTGCCATAAGCGCAGAAGCCTGCCGGGAGTTCTTCAACCGTCCTTTGCCTCAAACCAAGATGATTTCCTCCTTACCCGAACTTGGCAGGGATGTTGCACTTCTCTCACTCTGTATCGGTGGCATCAATACGGTAGACCTGTATAGTCTGAAAAAGAAAGACTACAATAACGGCGTAATAGGTTACAAGAGGGCGAAGACCAGGCACAGCAGAAGGGATGAAGCCTATATGGAGATGCGGATAGAACCGTTTATCCAATCAACCTTTGACAAGTATCTTTCGGACGAAGAAGACGAATACCTGTTTAACTTCCATAAGCGATACTGTGATTTCGACAGTTTCAATGCGAACGTGAACCACGGTATCCGCAAAATTTGCAGGGATATGGGCATGGAAAAAGAAGACTGCTATTGTTTCTATACATTCCGGCATACGTGGGCTACCATCGCCCAAAATGACTGCGACGCCAATCTTTTTGAAGTGGCATTCGGCATGAACCACAGCCATGGGCTGAACGTGACAAGAGGCTATGTAAAGCTCGACTTCACTCCTGCATGGAACCTTAACGCCAAGGTCATAGATTTCATCTTTTTCAGCGATGCGCAGAGCAAGCAGGGAAAGGCACTTGATTTTGAGGCACCGGCGGACAAACTGTTCCGCATTACAAAAAAGAAGATGATTTACGGACGGGCGTATTTCAAGGGTAAGGTTGTTGGAGAATTTACCGACATAGGTTTCAGCAACGTAGAAGAAGTAATATCAAGACTTGTCAAGCAACTGCCCAAAGACATCCCTATCGGTTGTACCGTCCAGTTCCGTATTACAAATTGCGATTCGGGAAGAGAGGTGGTATATGAGAGAAGCAAAGGTAAAGGCTTTTAATCGGAACAAAAACAACCTTTCAACGTAGAGGGAAAAACTTAGTCCATGCTCCATAGAGGCCGTATCAGTCATTGTGTTGGTACGGCTTTTATCGTTGCTGCCCGTCAGTATAATTCCCGGCAGATGTCCTCCTACTTCCCACAATGAAAACGAAAGCCAGCAGCAGCCCCTTTCCTAAAAGAACAAATGACTTCCTGACCAGCCATAGAGCCAGTCGAAACACCGCCCTGACCAGCCCAATGGCCAGCTTCAAAAGCAGCGCAACGATTGCGATGAGCGGCAGCAGATATATAAGAAGCAATAACTCGAACATGGTATGCAATTTTATTGTCAGAAGGCGTAACCTTATATAGGCATTCCTTATGTAAATATACTAATAATCTGTGAATTAGAGAAATAAAATCATCACTATTTTAAGCGGTTTCTCAACATTTTTCACGTAACATTTTCACCCAGCAAATTCTCGGAATGTGTTACCGACATTCCCGGCTTTCTATATCCCAAAACTTCTTTTCCCTCTTATTCCCCATACATTGAATATCAGTATTTGTGCATCTTGAATACTGGAACATTCGGGTTGTTATAACCGCCAGTCCAAGAGAACGCAGACTTCCAAAAGTCTGATTTCAGGTTCTTGTATGGTAATGTACCGTTTACCGTTGTACTTTGATGCCATGGAAACATGGATTTTGATACAACCGCATTCCTGCACCGTCAGACTGCAATCACGAGATTTCGGATTATCAAGAATCCAAAACAATGCAAATTTGCAAATTATGGTAGGGACAACTGAGCAAACCAACGTTCCTACGTCCGTGCTCCAAAAGGCATATAGAAATACAGTAGCGTGTTACATCTGACCTGTAAACCAACCGACTAAGTATCCTAAGCACATCGGACTTTCGGGACTTCGGTTGGTACAAACCGCCTTATCAAAGAATTGTGTTGCCCATTTCTTTGCAATACGTTTCCCTACGATAATTTTGGTGCAAAAAGTGTCCGGGAGCATATCGGACTGCGTTGCAGGTTTTGTCAAGCAAGTTGTACCTTTGTCATTACAAAACTCCGTTTCGTCCTGCCAAAGGTGACTTGCCGACTGCTGCCGCATCGGGGCGATTGCATCGCTGTTTCGCCTTGCGAAATGTTTTCGGGAAAACCCATAAACAAGTTTATCAAAGTATGACGAGACAGAGAACCAAAGTATTCCAGTTGCGGCTCACCCCGGAGGAAGCCGCCCTGTTCAAAGAGAAATCAGAACCATACGGCTCCATAAGCCACTATATACGCTGTGCCGTGGTGGAGTATTCCAACGTCCATGTGAAGCAAAGGCTCGAACTCATTAAGGAACTCGGTGCGTTCTACCGAAAGTTCCAAAACGAATTGTCCTGGGCAGGCGGCAACCTGAACCAGTCGGTCAAGCGTGCCAACGAGCTTTCGGTGGCAGGACTGCTGCCACCAAGCTATGTCCGTGAAGTCCTGCTTCCTACCATCCTCGAAACACAGCGCACTTTGAACGGGATAAAAAGGGAACTGGATGCCGTCACTCAAAAGGCCGTCAAACTCTGAAAGCCTTAAACCCAGATACAATCATACCTCAGTTTCAGGAAATCATTTACCCCGTTATTTCAATCACCCGATAAACAGCACGCAAGATGATAGCCACCATATTACCCGGAAGTACGAACTTCCATGCAGTCGGTTACAACGAACGGAAAGTGTCGAAAGGTGTCGCCCGGCTGCTCGAAATCCAGAATTTCGGAGCACTCGGCACGTTCGGTAAGCCTACCTCAGAAGAACTGGTCAGATACCTTCAAGAATACAGCTCCCGGAACAGCCGGATTCAGAAAGCGCAGTTCCATGTGGCCATATCCTGCAAAGGCCATGAGCAGTCGGAATCCGAGTTGCTTGAGTTCGCACACCAATATCTTAAGGAAATGGGATATGGCGAAGCCGGGCAACCGCTGCTGGTCTATTCACACCATGACACGGACAACACCCACCTGCATATCGTCACCTCGCGAATTGCGCCGGACGGAAAGAAGATTGCCCATGATCATGAGCGCAGGCGTTCGCAGGAAGTCATTGACCGTATCCTTGGAACGAACCGGAAACAGAAAACCGGAAAGGACATAAATGATGCCAAACAGTACACCTTTTCTTCATTCGCCCAGTTCAAGTCCGTCATGACCTCCATGGGATATGAAACCTATCAAAAGGACGGTATTGTATTCATCAAGCATGGAGGAAAAGTGCAGCAGAAACTTCCGCTCTCAGAGATAGAAGCCTTGTACAGGAACGGCTACCGTGACAGGGCACGCTGCCGCCAGTTAAGGAACATCCTCAAAAAGTACCGGGACGTGAGCACGAACAAGGAAGAGCTGCAAAAGGAACTGAAAGCCAAGTTCGGTATCGACCTCGTATTTTTCGGCAAGAAGGACAAGCCTTATGGCTACATGCTGGTTGACCATGCGAACAAGACGGTAATCAACGGCGCAAGGGTGCTGGCCATGGACGAGCTGCTGGACTTCGCCACCCCCGAAGAGCGTCTTGACCGCATCGAGGACTTCATAGACCGCCTGCTCACACTCAACCCCAAGATTACCCAAGGCGAGATTTACGATAAAATTCGTAAACAGCGTGCCTATATAAAGAAAGGTGTCATCTATTTTGACGGTCAGACACGTCCGTTGAAACCGTTCATGGCGGAAGCCATCGACCGGAACAACCGCATCGCATGGGTGGAGAAGTTCAGCCCCGTCTCCGAAGCGGAAAGAGATCTGCTCTGTCAAATCTTCAAGGTCAACCGTCCGGATTTGGTTGCCCTCTCATCGGAGAAGCCGACATCCCGTATGGATGCCGTCCTACGTTTGCAGGAAATCTTCAATGAGGAGGCGGACACGTCCGTCAGGAGCCGTCTCTATGCGGAGGGTTTCATCATTCGGGAGAATGGCGGATCAACCTACGCCATCAATTTCAAACGTCACATCCTTATCAACCTGACGGAGGAAGGCTTCGACCTCGACCGTCTGAAACGAAAATCTTCCAAAAAACAGACGAACAAAGTTCCAGTCCGGAATGCCGCTCGGCCGCATTCACATCATGTCAAGTTGCGTGATGCAGGAGGCGGCAGTCAAAGCGAGAAGCGTGAGTGGGAAGTCGGACACAAGGGTAACTACGATGAGATTGATGATGGACGATCACTGAAAAGGTGACTTCACATAATCACGGCACACAGGACAGAAAGGTTACGGCATTAAAGTTCCCCTGCGGACTTTCTGCCGTAACCTTTTCGGTTTCAGTCAACCCTGATAGCCAAGTATCCCATTTGTCATATATTCAGGTTTGGCTGACTCAAAGCACATAAGTGTTGCACATTTCGTTTTTCCGGTGCTTCGGACGGTAATTTTGAGCCGTAATCAATTATCGCACGGACATGATACAGACACCGGTCATAGTGACATTTGCCAACCAAAAAGGCGGCGTCGGCAAGACGACGCTCTGCGTAACCTTCGCCAATTATCTGGTGACGAAGGGCGTGCGTGTGGCCGTCATCGACTGCGACTTCCAGCACTCCATCGTCAAGTGCCGCAAGGCGGACATCCGCAAATACGGCGAGGAGCATACGCCCTACGATGTGCTGTCATACGAGGCCAACGACAAGAAGGCCATGACCGACCTGATGGAAAAGCTGCACAACGACCCCAGCATAGACGTGGTGCTCATGGATTCCCCCGGAAGCTTGAAAGCGAACGGTCTGATCCCCATGTTCGTCAATTCGGACATCATCATCGTACCGTTCCATTACGATCTGGTGACAGTGCCCTCCACAGCCAGTTTCCTCATGTTCATAGACCGCCTGCGCAAAGCCGTCGGCGGACGGATGAAGGCGAGGCTCTTCATCGTCCCCAACCTGCATGACGGCAGGGTCGGCAAACGCTCCGAGCTGGTCATCTGGGACAACGCGAGGGAGACGTTCTCCAACTACGGGCACGTGACCGCAAGGATACCCAAGCGTGCCGACATGGAGCGTTTCAGCACCATGGCCGCCCTCGACATGCAGGGCGGCATCGTCGCGCCGGTCTTTGAGCGAATCTATACCGACATCTTCGATACGGCCATGCCCATCCGTGAAGTTGTCCTACCCAGCATACAGCAGACGGAGAAGAATGACAAGGAGAAATCCGAAGCGAGACCGACAACAGAGAATGAAAATGAACAGTAACATCAACAACCATAGCGCAATGACAAAAGACATTCCGGAAATAGATGACCTGACCAAAGGCATCAACGACCCCGACATCATGCTTTCCAACAGCCATCAGGAAACATCCGATGCACAGGATAGTCTGGAAGCGGCCAAGGAACAGTCCGAGCTATCCGTTTCCCTTTCGGGCAATATCGAAAATTGCTGGCAGGACTTCCTGTCCTATCTTGACACCGCCGACCAAAGGGATGACAAGAACGAGCGTCTGGTCTGCAAACTGGACCGCGACCTTGCCGATTCGCTGGACGACTGCGACATTCAGGGCCGCTGCCGTTCCGACCTCGTGAACGCCATCGTCCGTGCCTTCTTCGGGGCGTTCCTGCCACAGCTTGCCCGGTACCGCCGGGAGAAGAAATCACTTTTCACGAATTACAAGGAAGCATGACCATGGGAAAGAACAGATGGGACGAACGGAAGACTGCCCTGCTCGCCGAGACCTACCCGGTGGAGACCACGGCCTATACTGCCGGAGTGGTCGGCATGAGCGAGACGGCAGTCAAGAACAAGGCTCGCAAGATGGGCATTGTCAAAGTGGCCAAGTCCGGCTGGCTGGAACGTGCCGAGCATATCAAAAGCCACTTTCATGAAAAGTCATTCTCCGAAATGGGCAGGGAACTGGGCATAAGCAAGATGAGCGTCAGCCGCATAGCCGCCAAATTAGGGCTGAGACGCACCAAGGAACAGGTTTACAAAGTGTCTTCCCGAATCCGATGCGAAATGATACGGCGCGAGCGGCGGCGCGTGATATTCGGGCTTGACCCGGTGACACGGATCAAGGTGGTGTCGAACAGGGCGAGGGTACGCCTGCGCTCACGGCTGAAAGGCATCGGCTATATCGTAAGCGAAGAGCGTAACATCCTCTACTATACCGTCAGTCTGGTGCGCAAGGAACATCTGGAACACCGTGGCACCAAGTTGGGACTCCGATTCCTGCCCTTTCCCCAAGACACGACAACATTATTCACAGCCATAATTTGAACACCCCCATGCAGTACGGACAAATCGTATTCCTCCTTTTCATTGTTCTCCTGCTCTATTATGCAGTGCTGATAGTCCTTGACATACAGAAGACCAAGGCGGCACAGGCGGCGGAGCAGGACGGCCAGACCGAGGAGGAGATAGACATATCGGATGAAGCGCAGACCTTCAAGCCCGTGAAGATTAGCCGGGATGAACCAGTCAAGAAGCAAGAGGCTTCCGAAAAAGAAGAAGCGTCAAGAAAAGACGAAGCGGAAGAACCCGATGCACAAGAGCCACTTGATACCGAAAAACCGTTCCACCGCCCCGGCTACCGGGAAGCCATCATGACTGACGGCATCCTTGTCGAGGACATCATCCACGAGATAAACCGGCTGGCGGAGACCGGCACCAGTGACCTCGGCACGGTCATCTTCAACTGCGAGAACGCAATGTAATAGCTATATGGCTTTAAGAAGCCACCGTTCCTTTGGCGACACCTGTTCCTTTGGCGATAGAACCCATAAACATTTTCTGAAAAATGCAACAGTTAAAGAAGAAATTGCAACGTGCGGCAGACCGTTTCATGGCATCGAAGTTCGCACAGAAAGGCGTGCTGGCACTCGTCTGCCTCACGGTATCGGTCGGCGAGGCCATGGCCGCCAGCAAGGGTGCGGCAGGCTTTACCAAGGCCACGCAGGAGGTCAGCTCCTACCAGACACCCGTATCCAACCTCATGAAGGCCATTGCCGCGGTCATCGTGCTTGTCGGCGCGTTCAACGTCTATTTCAAGATGCAGAACGGTGACCAGGACGTGAAGAAGACCATCATGCTGACCATCGGCGGATGTATCGCGTTCATCGCGCTGTCAGAAGCCCTGCCCTTGTTCTTCAAGTAATAACCGCAAACACTTGCATGACGATGAATCAGGAGGGTTATCCCGTTTTCAAGGGCTTGCAAAAGCCGCTGGAGTTCATGGGCATCCGTGGCCGCTTCCTCACACTGGCGGCAGCGGCGGTCGGCGTGTCGTTCGTCGGCTTTATCGTGTTCTCCATTATTTTGGGAAAACTCGCCGGGTTCATCGCCATGCTGGTGATGGCTGTAGCTGGATTGGTTGTCATTTATGTCAAGCAGCGTGGCGGCCTGCACAACAAGCGGCGTTCCAAAGGCATATTCATCTACAGGCACCTGATGCGTAACCCATAAAAACAAAAAGCATGGCACAAAAACGGAAAAGAGCGTTTGACGGACTTTATGCGCAGCTGGAGGAGACGGACGGCAATGTCGTCCTCTTCTCGGCCAAGGGCGAGCCGTCGGTCATATTCGAGATGACCAACCCCGTGCAGCAGCTGTGTACGGACGCGGAGCAGTACCTGCGTTTTCAGGACGTGCTTTCGGGCGTGGTGCAGACGCTTGGGGAGGGCTATGCCTTGCAGAAGCAGGACATCCTCTGCAAGCAAAGCTACCGCCACGAGGTGCCCGAAAATGCGGAGTTCCTTACGAAAAGCTATTTCAGGTACTTCGAGGGAAGGGAGTTCACCGAGATACGCACCTTCCTTATCATAACGCAGGAGGCACGGCGCGGCCAGTTCGTGCAGTACGACCCGAAGAGGTGGCTGGACTTCCATTCCAAAGTGGCCAAAGTGGATGACATCCTGAAGGAGAAGGGCATAAAGCACCGCAAACTCAGCAAGGCGGAGGTCAATGAGTACTGCCACCGCTTCATGGCGTTCCGTTTCCGTCACGGCCCTTTCTCCATGACCAATTTCAAGGCATCGGACGAGTACCTGAAAACCGGTGGCCGGGTCATCCGTTCTTACCCGTTAGTGGATATAGACGAGATTAACCTGCCGTCCGTCATCAAGCCCTATACGCAAATGAGCATCAACGGCTACGGCATCGCCACCGACCTGCTGTCCTTTTTGACCCAAATTCCTTTTTCGGACTGTGTGGTGTTCAACCAAGTGGTGCAGATTCCCGAACAACGGAAACTACTACGGAAGCTGCAGGCCAAGGCGAAACGCCACGGTTCCATGCCTGACCCGAGCAACAAGATTGCCAAGGCGGACATCGAGGAGGTGCTGAACCGGCTGGCAATAGACAGCACGCAGCTGGTCTATTGCAACTTCAACATACTGGTGAGCTGCCCGGCTGACAAGGTGACACCCGTCACCTCCTATCTGGAAACCAAGCTGTACGAGTGCGGCATCATGCCCTCACGGACTGCCTACAACCAGCTGGAGCTGTTCACGGACAGCTTCCCCGGCAACGCCTACGCCTTCAATCCGGACTATGACCTGTTTCTCACACTCTCTGACGCTGCTCTGTGCTTCTTCTTCAAAGAACACCTGAAAGGATCGGAGGAGACACCGCTGACCACCTATTACACCGACCGTCAGGGACTACCGGTCTGCATCGACATCACCGGCAAGGAAGGCAAGGTCAAGATGACCGACAACGCCAACTTCTTCTGCATCGGGCCGAGCGGAAGCGGCAAGAGCTTCCACATGGAGTTTCGGAGGTCAAAACGGCGACAAACGGCTGCAAAAATCGGTGTTATAATACCTTGATTTTCAGCTAATAGATTTTAACAAACGAGATTTTCGCCTGTTGGCGATTCGTCCTTTTCGGAGTATTTTTGTACCGCGATTGTACCACGCGAGAGGGGTCACACGGCACGACTTTCTTTCAGCAACGTGCAACAGCTTTCAAGAGTGTGCAACAAATTTCTTCGATAATGGACCGTCAAATTAAACACAATTTAACAGGTCAGCCCGGATATGACTGGGGCATGACCGACAAGCCTTTTCTCACCATCGGGGAAGTGGCGGACATCCTGCAAGTGAGCAGCCGGACAGTGTATAACCTCATATACAACGGCACTCTCCGGGCTTGCAGACTGACATACCACATCACAATCATCACCAAGGAGGATTTCTTTCTGATGATTAGAGAGACAACCTACTGTAAGCGGAGCGTGTCTATCTTCGCCAGACAGGGTAAAAAGACAAAAAAGAAGATGAACGAAGATACACTGAACACTGAAAAAGACCTTTCCCAAAAGGAGGGAAAGAAGAAAGAGAAGGGTAGCCCGAAACGGCAGCTCATTCCGGCGGCTAACTACAAGCAGTCCGTGCGCGACACGTTCACGGACAAAGAAAGTGCCGGAGGCGACCTTTATACGATGGCTGAGATTTGCCAGAAATACAATTATACCTACGGGCGATTTTACAATCTCCGTATGCGTTACTCGATACCCTGTGTCAAAGCCAATGCCACCAAGTGCTTCCCGAAAGCCGAGGTTGACAAGGCTATGGCTGAGGAAGCTGAACGGCTGGGAAGCAACCTGTCGGAGCACTGGTATTCCTGTTTCGACATCATGCGCCTGTTCGGTCTGGGCAAGACCCAAGTCCGCAGGTTCGCGCTCACCCACGGGGTAAGGACGAAGCGCATACACGGCAACCGCCTGTACTATCTCAAGGCTGACTGGGACGAGGCACGGAAGGTGTCGGAACGCAAGAGTGCAAGCACGAAAGCCAAGCGAGAGCCGGACAATGAATCAGACAACAATTAAAAATCACAACCGATATGACAAACATCTGCACGAAAGTGACTGTCAGGAAGCGACCCATCAAGAACGGTCAGGTGTCGCTTTACCTTGACTTCTACCCGGCTATACGGCATCCCAAGACAGGCAAGCCGACAAGACGGGAGTATCTGGGAATATACATCTATGCCGACCCTAAAGACAAATTCGAGGCTGAGTTCAACAAGACCATGCTCCGCAATGCCGAGCTTGTCAAGTGCCGCAGAACCGAAGCCATCATCAACGAGGAATACGGATTTCTTGACCGCAACCGCGGCAAGGAGAGTTTTCTTGAGTATTTCCGTTCCAAGATGGCGGATGATGATAATTACCGTAACTGGAACACCGCTTACAAGCACTTCGAGAAGTATTGCGGCGGAAGCTGCACCTTCGACAATCTGACGCTTGACTTCTGCCAGGGATTTCTCACCTATCTGCTGTCGCTCACCACGCCAACCAAGGGAAAGATGATGGCTTCCACCGCCAACAACAACCTCAACAAGCTGAAATGCGTCCTCCGCATCGCATACGAGGAGAAACGCATCAAGGAGAACATCGCACCACGCTTGAAGCACGCCAAGGAGTCAAGCACGAAACGCGAGTTCCTGACGCTTGAAGAGGTGAGGATGCTTGCCGCCACTCCCTGCGAGAAACCTGTTATACGGAGTGCCGCACTGTTCTCATGCCTTACGGGTCTGCGCATCAGCGACATCATCCGTCTGCAATGGGAGAACATTGTCAAGGGAGCTGACGGCGGCTGGTGCATGCACATCGTCACCAAGAAAACCAAGACGGAAGCCGTGCTGCCGCTGTCGGATGAAGCACTCGCACTATGCGGCGAGCGCACCGAGGGGCAGGTGTTCAAGGGGCTGACGAAGACAATCCTTCCCCTCTATCTCAAGGACTGGATCAAGTCTGCCGGAATCACCAAGCACATCACGTTCCACGGGTTCAGGCACACATACGCGACCCTTCAGCTTGCCGCCGGAACAGACCTCTATACCATTTCAAAGATGCTCACGCACAGCAATGTCGGAACGACACAGGTCTATGCCGATGTGGTGAACGACCTCAAGCGCAAGGCATCCGAACAGATTACACTCAAATGAAAACCGACACATATATAATATGAACAACATAACATTCGACCAACTGCCGCAGGCGGTTTCCATGCTGATTGAAAAGGTGGGACTGCTCACGGAACGTGTGGAAAAATTCCTGTGTGACGCACCCTCGCAGCATGGCGAGGCACACACCTTGCTTACTTTGAACGAGGTTGCAAAGCTACTCGGAAAATCCGCGTCAACCATCTATGCCATGACATCCGACAAACGTATTCCGTACCACAAGCGGGGTAACAAACTCTACTTCTTCGAGGATGAAGTCATCGCTTGGATCAAACAAGGAGGCACATCAGGAGTAGCCAGCGAGAGTGAGATTGAAAGACGGCTTGAGGAACTGCGCAACGGCAAGAAACGCAAGCCGGGAGCGTTGACGGACGGTAAAAGCCGGATGTCCGCAGTAGCACCATAATGTCACATACCATGAATAAGGAGATACAGAACATACACTACTGCACCATACTATCAGCCGGACAGTGGGATTTTCTTTTGGAAGGCAGGTTTTCCCCTCTCAGACAAAAGTGCCTCTACCGCCTGATGAACGGTGCTGTGCGGACAAGAACCGCTTATAAAATCAAGGGCATTGATATTGTGCTGGAGGTGGGACAGGTAGCGGCTTCCGATGTGGAACTGGCAGAGTTTTTGGACTGCAACCGTAAGACGGTCGGCAAGCTCATCGACAGCTTCAACCGCCTCGGTATGCTGACCACTCGGACCAACAACCGCACTTCCGTTCATTCCCTGCATTTTCTCACGGGCTGGTATGTCGGAGGTATCCTTGTCACCAATCCCCATTATGTCAGACCTTCGGCTGCCGCCAAAGGACAGACGGGCGATGTGCGGACACCTGTTTCCGGCAGTCTGCCGTCAGGGGATGAACCTGGAGGCGCAGCCGTTGACTGCCTCACAAGAGGGAAGGAAACGGACAGCCTGACGACAGGCGCGGCATCCCTTTCTTCTTCCCCTCTTTTGTCAGGCAGTTCCAATCCGTCAGCCGATGTGCATGACGGCGACAGCCATAATCCGCCGTCGGATATGTTCATGGCGGACACAGCCGTAAATCGGCATATCACAGACAGCGGCGACATGGCATCCGGCGAGAACGGTGCAGGAAGCCACAGCGAGGCGCAGGACGGCACGGATGGCGGCGAGGCTACTCCGGCATAGGCTCGACAGGTCGGGAAGCGCAGAGCACGGTTTTGAGCGGTACTCCGTTGTCGTGGGGTGACTGACTGGGCTTGCCCAGATATAGCCCACTATAACTTCTCCGCTGCGCTCCCGAAGTTGTGGGCTCTCCCGAGGGGCTGGGCTTTGCCCCGTCCCACTTATGGCTCTGCCCTAAGAACCCGGTCGGAGGCTGTCAGCCCCCAACACCCCTGACCAAAGAGTGACCCTCTCTTTGGAATCTCCGCCCAGAGGTCTCGACCCCTGGGAACCCCGAGCAGGAAGTGACCCTCTCCCTGCACCCTCCGATTAAGGCTCCGCCCTAATGACCCTTTCCCTATTGTAAATCTGTAAACATCATCATGCCTATGGCACAGAAGACATCAATCAACATCAAGCCCTGCAACATCGGAAGCAGCGAGGCGCACAACAGACGGACAGCGGAATACCTCGCCCATATCGGCAAGGAAAAGTTCTATGTTCGCACCGACCTCATGGCGGCAAACGAGACATGGGTAGCACCTGATTTCGGGGGCACTTCGCTGTCGGAACGCTACAATCAGATAGCCGCGATGGTAAAGGAGAAGACAGGTCGGGCGATGCAGACCAAAGACCGGGAGCGTGTGAACAAGAAGACCGGGAAGGTGACCGTCGTGCGCGGCAGCACTCCGCTCAAGGAGGGTGTCGTGGTAATCAAGGATGATACCACGCTGGAGCAGTTGCAACATTTCTGTGAGGTGTGTAAGGAGCGGTGGGGAATCACAGCTTTGCAAATCTTCATCCATCGTGACGAGGGGCATTACGGCACTCCCGGAGATACCGCCACATGGAAGCCCAATCTTCACGCCCATATCGTATGGGACTGGATGAACCACGACACCGGGAAATCCTGCAAGCTGGACGAAAAAGCCATGAGTGACATGCAGACGCTTTTGGCTGAGTGTCTTGACATGGAAAGGGGCAGCTCAAAGGAGCAGACGGGAAAGGAGCATCTTGAACGCGCTGACTTCATCATCGCCAGGCAGAAGCAGGAAGCCGAACAGGTAAAGGCGGAAAAGGAAGCAGCCGAAGCCGACAGGGATGCCGCGATCCGTGAGACGGACAATGCAAAATCCGAACATGAAAAACTCCAAATCGGGAACGAGGAAAAGCAGCGGCGCAGCGCGGAACTTGACAGCGAAATCGCCAAAAAGGAGGAACGTGCGAGAGAGGTTGACAGGGAGAACACGGACAGCATAAAGTCCGGCATCGCAAACCTTTTCGGCAAGGGCAAGTACGCAGCCATCGAGCAGGAGAACGAGAAGTTGAAAGCCGAGAACGAGCATATCAAAGAATCGTTCCCCGATGCCGTCAGGAAAGAGGTGGCGAAACGGACAAAGGCTCTGACAGAGGCGAAGCGGGCGGTCGAACTGGAACGCGACAGTGCCATGGCAATCGCCGACACTTATGAATCCGAGAGGGACACGGCACTGCGGCAGCTCCGGGAGCAAAAGACCGGGGAGCAGCACCGCATCAGCATGGCAGTGAGCCGGGCAACGGCGGAGAAGGACAAGACCATAGAGCGGTTGCAGGGTGAACTGAAATCGAGCCGGGATATTCTGAATATCATCGCCGATATTCTCTACAAGGCAAGCGAGGTGTTCCGGCGAGCCATTGAAGCGATTATCCATTTCGCCACGGAGCGGCACAAGTCAATCTTCTCTCCCTCCGAAGCCGCCGACATCAAGAGCGTCATGCAGAGCTACGGCGAGACCACCGAGCAGCAGAAAGCGGTCGGCGCATGGCTCTGTGACTATGCGGAACACCGACAGCCCTTTGATAAAATAAAACATCGCCATACACTCAATGAGGTTGGCGATGTCGCGGAAGGTCGGTATGATTGGAGGATTGATAAAGGACGAGGTGGAATCAGTCTGTAACACTATTGAATTAAAATCAACTTTGCGCATCTACAACAAATCCAAATAAGAAATTTGCATTGTTAGGATATTTGCTGACATAATCGGTCGTTACAAGATAGCAGCGTCTTACATATTCGGATGGGGATTCTGAACTAATCCTGTCACAATACCAACTGTCAAGAGTTAACGTAATGCGTCCATTCTCCATCTTATATACATCTCCACCAAGAATAGGTATGTTTGAATTAAAATATCCATTCGCTATTTTCAGTGCTTCTTTTTGTGGATAGGCAAAACCATGAACACCTAAGGGCTCAAGAGAATACTTGATAATCAGTTTGTCGGATAAATACGAATCTGGAAATAAGACAGTAGATAAATCAATACCTCCTCGAAAATCAACATCAGTAAGGATACTTTCGGAAAAATCCACATCGTTCAATCTTCCTTTATTGGAAACCCAATAAGATAACTTATCACCATAAAAATAACTATCGTAGTTGGGGCCACAAAATACACAACCGTAAATTTTTCCTATAAATTTACACTTTGCAAATGATGCAGCGATAAATGCGGTTTTGAAATCGCAATCAATGAATGTGCATCCAATAAAGTCTGCGATTCCTAAACTCCGTAATTTAACGCGTTCAAAGGTACAGCCAATATAGATGCTTTTACGTAGCAGAACACTGGTTCTGGCTCCTAATAAAGTGTGCTGCATTTTCCCGCTTTGAAAAACACAATCCTTAAACAGACAACCTCGTACAACGACATCGTTGAAATCGCAGTTGACGAATTGGCATCCATTAAATTTCTTTTTTGTCCACCAAACTGCAATACCACTATTGCTAAATGAGGTATTCTTGAAAACCTGATTATTATATCGTCTATCGGTCAGTTTCATGGTTCAAAAAAGATAATTGCGAATGAATAGATGTAGAGTGCAACTACTAAAATCCACATACTAATTTTCCATCTTAGTCTTGTTTTATTTGGTAAATTCCCAAAACGGATATAATATCGTTCACTCCGATTCTCAAAGTCCATGAACCAGACGAATATGAAATAAACAGCAAGTGTAATCCACGCCAACGTGAAATTATGCCATATGAATATTATTGAAAAGCATAATGTCATCACAATTCCCCCATCTAAAAGCCGGACATCATAAATGTCGGGAAGTGTCTCTTTCTTGTTATTTTTACCCAAAGCCATCAATGCGTATGCACGTATCTGGACAATGTTGTTGAAAATGGATGCAAATACATTTCTTATCCGAATAGTTGCTTGTTCACGGTTGCACCAACGGCGGATATATGTGTAGCTATCACTGAACATTCCGCTTTGAAAAATACATCTATGTTTATTCTTGCGGGCTTCTTTGATAATTGCCAAAGCATCTTCCTCTTTGCCATTATGGATAAGAGCCATAAGATATAGCAGTCGGTCGGGGTCATGATCCATTTTTGACTCGTCAGGAAAGAATGTGTTTGCATCAGGATTAGCAGTTAGGAATTTTGATATTGCATCCTTTGCATTTTGGAATATACCCTCAATTATATCAATGAGTTCGCTCTTGGCAGCGACTTTCGTAATCTCGTATGAAGATAGGACTTGCCCTGATAGAGAGTAAGCACCTGTTCCACGCAAGCTCAAAGGTTCGTTCTTGTTATCCGAGGCATCCCATATATTCCACCACAAATCATCTGCATACATGGGCTTGACGGTGAGCCGGACGTCACCAGTCAGAAAATACAGACAGAAGAAATAACCGCTCTCTACTTTGAAGTTGACATAAGAACTTTGGCGAAAGCCATACTTACGACTCACGCTACGCCTTACATCGGCTATCATTTTATTGTATTCCTTGTCGGTCATCTCACTATCAATCCAGTTCTAATCCACAAAGTTAATACAATTCTTGCTAAAACCATTACGTTGCCATGCGTAAAGTGCTTGAACTTAAGGGACAAACTGAAATCTTATCCCTTTATAGCGTGATTTTGCTATTGTATCCCCATTTCCCTGTTTTTCCCTTCTGTTTTGACTACTAATTAACGTAGTTTGTACCTCGCTTGTTACTTGAATTGGATATAGCGTTGATTTTCAGCTGTGGTAAGTAATTCCTTGACAACTATCTCCGACACTCAAACCATCGAGATTAATTCAACGGGGTAACTTCAAATCGAAGATTTCCTTTGTCAAACGCCCGAATCTCACCGATTTTCACTAACTTTGCACAAACAAACGACTTTATAACACATGAACATTTTAATCATCGGCGCAACCTCTGGTATTGGCAACTCCCTTTACTCGCATTACATTTCCTGCGGTAATCATGTCGCTATTATGGGGAGAAGAAAAAACATACTTGATGAAATATGCGCTGCAAATCCTGCGTATACGCTTGCGTTTCCAGTTGATATTTCCAACATAAATTCTTTTAACAATGCTTTTGAGGAAGTCGTTAAGTCGTTTCAGAATATTGATTTAGCTATATTGTGCGCCGGTATTGGAGAACTAAACGAACCCCTTGACATTAAACAGGAACTGGCAACGCTTTCTACAAACGTTATCGGTTGGACTAATGCTGTTGATACTCTTTATAATCATTTTGAAAAAAACGGCAAAGGGCATTTAGTTACTATCACATCTGTTGGAGGTTTGCAGCCTACTCCGATTGCGCCATCTTACAGCGCAAGCAAGGCTTTCCAAATAAATTACACTAAGTCTTTACAGGCCAAAGCAAGAAAAACAGCCATTACTATTACTGAAATTCGCCCTGGTTTAGTTGATACCCGCATGGCAAAAGGAAACGGTTTGTTTTGGGTAATGCCTCTTGAGAAAGTATCAAAGCAGATTATAAGGGCAATCGACACCAAGAAGAAATTGTGCATCGTTACGAAACGCTGGCGAATACTCAATTATATAGTTAAGCATTTCCTGTGATAATCCCCCGAATCTCGCAGTTTTTCGCTAACTTTGCAATTATCAAATTCTTTCCGATTATGAAGAAACTCGTTGCTTTCTTATTGATATTATTAGCGTTTACTCCACTGCAAGCGAAGATTCATTTTACTGACTTACCAGATACGTTGCAAGTTGATTTAGATACTAAATATGCTGTGCATTGGTCGGTTACTTTTACTCCTGTCGTTAGTCAAGGTAGTACGACGATGGAGTTGCTTGAACATATGATTAACGCGGTAAGTCTAATCAATGAATCCGATAATTTTCAGTTGGCAGATAGTTCATTGCTTTATGAACAAAGCAACTGCACCATGGAACAACTGGAAAAGGTTTGTGAATATCTGTATCATACGCCACTGCCAAGTCCATATGGGTGGTTTTTAGGATTACAAAACGATGATACTGTTATATTCGGCATTAAGGATACTACCGAAAAATTTCAGGCCAATGTTGCCGAGGCGTCAGTACATATTGAACCCCTATATGGCAATATCCCTGTCGTTAATTTTAGGCTTGACAATGGAGAACCTACGGAAATAACACAGACTTTCAAAGACTTTACCGAGCGGAATCTATTCAAAGCTATTGCAACCGAAATCGACGGGGAGTGTATTATGGCACCAAGATTAAACAATACTATCGAAGGCGGCGCGATAGAGGTAACATCAATGCCAATTCCCTTAATCAATAAACTCTTTCGCCCGAACCCGGAAATTGGAATCGAAGAAGAAGCAGTTATAATAGACTAATAGCCGCGTCTTTTCCCACCCCATACTTGCTCCATAATTTTGTGGCACAACTCACAAGATTATGGGCATTTCTTTTCTATTCAAGGATTGTTTCGGTTTTATTCTCATTCCGAGCTGTTATCATCAGTTGATAAAAAGTCTTATCAAGTGTTAAGATTTGGTTAAATATTTCACCCAAAACGCACACCTTTTCTAATTCATTCACTCCCTCAAAGCAACTTTTTCATTCCCTCTTATTCCTAACGGATAGTTGTACCGTTATTTTCTTATATAGTTGATTTTCAGCGGTAAAAGTCATTGAAAATCAATTCCACATGAACAGTGTCGTCCGCCAGCTGCTGGAGCAGCAGACCGATGTGGTCATGGTCGATACGGGAGATTCCTACGAGGGTATCTGCGGCTACTACAAGGGCACATACATCTCTTACTCCAAAGAGAAGCCCATCTCCATGAACCCGTTCAAGGTGACAAAGGAAGAGTATGACCAAAATTTCGGGGAGAAGAAAAACTTCCTCAAATCGTTGATATTCCTGATATACAAGGGCAATGAGTTTCCGACCAAGATTGAGGACATGCTCATTAACCAGACCATCGTGGAATACTACGAAGCCTACTTCCATCCCTTTACCAAGTTCACAGAGAAAGAGCGCGAAGGACTGAGGCAGAAACTGCTGGTCGCCTCCAAGATGGAAGAGGACTATGACAAGTTTTCCCACAGCATGGAGGACATTGACGCCCAAATTCAGGATGCGGAAACCGACAAGCAATCGGAAAGCAAGGCACTGATGCTTCCGACAGAAGCCCGGCGGCTCAAACTGCTCCGACAGGGCCGTTCCCTCTTGGCACTTGCCCGGGACGAGGCGGCCAGCAAAGGGGAAAAGGAACGCGCCCTGCTGATTATCGAGAATTACAAGAAGGAACTGTACAACAACTCCATACTTATCAAGATAGACAAGCAGATTGACCATATCGAGGAGCAGAAGCGCAGGCTGAAAGTAACGGAATTGTCCTTCAACTCCTACTATGAGTTCGCACTGGAGCGCATTCCGCAAATCGTTTCGCAGGAGAAGATCCAGTTCAACATCCGGGACTTCGCCGCCATCCTGAAACAGTTCTACCGGGGCGGCGAGCTGGAAGTGACGCTGAACTCCGACCTTGACGTGAACCTCTTCGACGAGCGTTTCATTGTCTTTGAAATTGACAAGATAAAAGATGACCCCGTGCTTTTCCCCATCGTGGTGCTGATCATCATGGACGTGTTCCTGCAAAAGATGCGCATCAAGAAAGGGCGCAAAGCCCTGATAATCGAAGAGGCATGGAAAGCCATCGCCTCACCCACCATGGCGGAATACATAAAATATTTGTACAAAACGGTCAGGAAATTCCACGGCATCGCCGGGGTGGTCACACAGGAGCTGAACGACGTGATTGACTCGCCCATCGTCAAGGAGGCCATCATCAACAACTCCGACGTGAAGATACTGCTGGACCAGACAAAGTTCAAGGACAGGTATGAGCAGATAGCCGCCATCTTGGGTCTCACGCCCATCCAGCGGCAGCAGATATTCACCATCAACGCCCTGAACAACCGCGAGGGGCGCAGCTACTTCAAAGAGGTGTGGATATGCCGTGGGCAAAACTCGGACGTGTATGGTGTGGAGGAAGCCCCGGAATGTTACTGGGCATACACGACCGAACGGAGCGAAAAGGAAGCCCTGAAGGTATACCTCGCCCATTACGGCACGATGCAGGAGGCGATAACCCGTATCGAAGCCGACCGCAAACGTGCAGGAAGTCCGAAATATCTGGAATTTGCAAGGAAAGTAAATGAACATCAAAAGGTAATGTCACAATGGTAAAGTTACGATACATACTGGTAATGGTTTTAATGGCAACCGCATCAACCCCGGTGTTTGCCGGATGGAAGGTTGTCATTGACAAGAACTGCATCAAGGTGGTGGCTGCCAATACCGCCTCACAGAAACTGATAGAAGACCAGCATAACCAGCGTCTGGATTCCATCGCCTCCAAGAAGCAGAAGGTGGAACTCTATTCGGTGAGCATGGCCACCATCAAGGAACTCTACAAGCTCACGATGGAGAACATTTCGGGTTTCGGGACGGAGAGCCTGTACTACAAGGAAATCGGCACGTGCGCCTTTGACATACTCAAAGACGTGCCGGAACTGATAAACACGGTGAATAAGGCCAAGTTCAAGAACAAGCTCGCCTGCCTGACGGAGCTGGGCGGCCTCGTGATGGAGACACAGCAACTGGTAGGTAACTTCGTGAACATCGTGAACAACGCCAAGGTGCAAAATCCCCTCAAAGGACAAGGCACGGCGGAAAAGAAGAGCGACGGCTACAACCTGCTTGACCGTTATGAACGGCTGTCACTGGCCAACCGAATCTATACCGACCTGATGGAAATACGCTACAAGGTGGAGGGCATGATGCTGATGGCGCAGTTCGCGACAGCTAACGACCTATTCTTCGCCATAGACCCGGAAGGCTGGGCCAACGTAGTGACCATGAAAAACCAAGTCGGCGGCCTGATTCAGGACTGGAACGGACTGGTAGCGGCAAATTATTAACCCTTTGATGATACAGCTATGAAACATTGGAAGATAAGAATGGTACTCTTTACCCTTGTGCTGGCTTTGGCTTTTTTGCAGCCGGTGAAGGTCTCCGCCTATGTCCTGCCGAAGGACTTGCCGACCATCGAGGCATTGATTGCCCTGCACAAAGCCGTGAAGAAGGACGAAGACCAGGCCTTGCAGCGTGTGGCAACCAGTTTTGGCGAACAGTCGCTGCTCACCAAAGGGGCAGTCAAGTTCAACGATGTCCGCACCACGCTCGACACCAAGCTGAGTAACGCCCATTCCTATCTGGTGCTGGCCGGTGCCATATCCTCCACTGCCAACTCGCTGTACCAACTGGTCAGGGACTACAAGGACTTTACATCCAATACGTTCAGCCACGTATCCAAGAAACCATTCGTGGCATGGTACTATGCGGATGCCAACGTAGCCATTTCCCGTGAAGTCAAACACTGCTACAAACTATATGCTTCCGTGGCCGCCTCCGGCATCAACCTGATGAAAGCCTCCATGGACGAGAAGCTGAATCTGGTGATGACGCTCAAAACCACCATCGACAAGGCGAGGTACATCATCGACAACGCGAACCTGTACTGTTTTCTCATAACCGATTGCGGCTGGAAGCCGGACTACATCTGGGAAATCCTGAACTCCAGCGTCAAGGACGAGATAGCGGACAAAGTCATCAACAAATGGAAACAAGGATATGCAAGTTAGACAAATCATTATCGGAATAATGCTTATAGGACTTCCTCTTGCAGGCTATGCCCAAAGGCCGTCCCGTGACAACGAGAAGGCGAAACAATGGCAGTCAATGGAGAACGGCCCTTGGGACTTTGCACCTGACTGGTACTATTACTTCCTCCATAATAAATATTCCGGTGCGGAAATGTACTGGAAGTGGGCCGGTTTCAAGTCGGGCTTCCGGGTACGTTTCAAAGAACCGAAGTCCAGTGTAAAGCGCATCATGCCGGTACGTGTGACCTCGGAAGAGACCCAACGCCAGAAAGTGAAAAAGGTGGAAGAGGAACGGACGCACATAGAGGAACTTTACAAGGAAGAGTTGCTGAGGGAGGCGGACCGCAACGTGGATCTGACCTACGCCTCTTACAAGGACGAGTTCAACCGTATGCAGGGCTGCATCACGGACGGACTGCTCTATTGCATGAAGAAAAGCGACGGCAAACTCAAACATCAGGTGGACGAGCTGAGCCGTCAGAACGAGATCCTTTGTGCGGACATCGCCTATATCCACAAGACGGGAGTCGGCTACGGGCTGGAGAACGCCAAGCGGCAGCAGGCATACGAGGAAGCCAAGGCGAAGATGGAGGAACTGGTGGACCGTACCGCCCGTCTGTGCGCGGTGGCAGCTACGCATTATTAGGACACTTACAAACAAAGACAGAATATGAATCTATTATGTACACTTCTGACTATAGGCCTGCCGGCCATCGACGAGAGCCTTGATAAGCTGCTGGTCGCCATGGAAACATTTCCCAACGTGGCGGTGCTGGGCGATGCGGTCGGGATGGCACGGGTGATCGGGCTGTGCCTCGCGCTCTGTGTCGGCTCTTACGAGTGCTGGATGATGATGCTCGGACGGCGCGGCATGGACGTGATGAAGCTGTTCCGTATCGTGGGAATCTCCATCTGCATCTCCTCCTCTTCGTGGATATGCTCGGCCCTGCAGGTGCCCGGCAAGGGACTGGAATCCGCTACTAAAGCGATGGCGCAGGCAAAGAACAAGGAAGTGGCCGCTTTCGAGCTGAAAGTGGCGCAGAAGCAGGGCGAGTACCTTGACCGGCTCAGGACGGTGCAGGATTCCATCGCCACCGCCCAGCAGGTGGCCGCCATCGGCCAGGACGCGGCATGGTGGGACAAGCTCATCTACAACGTGCAGAACCTCGGCACCACCATCAACAACTACGCCCAGCGTGCGGCGGTGGCGGCAGAGACGAAAATGAGCGAGTGGATAAACGACGTCATACGCTTCGTGGGCGAGCTGATCTTCCAGATGTCCTATTACGGCATCCTCGTGGCGCAGCGCATCTTCATGGCCATCATGGTGATATTCTGCCCCATCATGTTCGCCCTCTCCCTCGCCCCGCCGTGGAACTCGGCATGGAGCCAGTGGATGTCGAAATACCTCTCCCTCTCGCTTTGGGGTTTCGTGACCTACATGTGCCTCTATTATATCGACTTTATCCTCCTATACAACCTGCAGCAGGACTTGGTGGCCTACAACCACCTCCTGCACGGCTCCGTCAACTCATGGTCGCAAATCGGCGCACTCGGCTTGCAGGGCATCGGATCCAACTGCATGTACGCCATGGGTATGCTCGTGGGGGCGTACATCATCCGTTTTGTTCCCGAAGTGGCCTCATGGCTGATTCCCGGCGGCGTAAGCTCCGGAGCAGGTTCTGTGGCAGGTTCGGCGGCAATGGGCATCACGAGCACGGCAGGATCGGCGGCGGGAGGTGCCGTAGGCGCGGCGGTGGGCGGCGCAGGTTCTGTGGGCAAGTCCCTCAAATCATAGGTAGTAACAACATCAAACAAGAAAGAATATGCTCATAGAATCATTGGCACAGAAAACAAGGCTCGCCATGATGACGGTAGTGGCAACCATCGCCGGTTGCGCCGTCATCTGCGGCTTCACCGTCTGGTGCTGCATCTCGCTGGTCAACAAGGAGAGGCAGCAGATATACGTCCTTGACGGCGACATCCCGTTCCTTGCGGAACGCGCCCAGTTAGAGGCCAACTTCACCATGGAGGCAAAAGCACACATCCAGCTCTTCCATCAGTACTTCTTCAACCTGCCGCCCGACAACGACTATATCAAGTGGACGCTCGGCAAGGCGATGTACATGGCGGACGGTACGGCACTCAAACAGAAACAGGCGTTGGACGAGAACGGCTTCTATTCGGACATCATATCTTCGTCGGCGGTCTGCACCATCATGTGCGACTCCATCCTGCTGGACGAGCATGAACGGAAGTTCACCTATTACGGCACGCAGCTTATCAAGCGGCGCACCAAGGACTTGAAGCGTTCGATGGTCACGACCGGCTACATCGAGAACGTGCCGAGGACAAGGAACAATCCGCACGGGCTGATGATCACGAACTGGAGGACGATAGAGAACAAGGATTTGGATTATTGACGTGTAACACCTTATCAAAGAAAATATGAAATCACTCAGAAAAATAGGGCGTGCCCACCGCTTGAAGACGCATGACCAGATAAAGGCATGGTTGCAGCCCAAGCTGGGCAGCATTGGCACGAAATACCGGCTGGCCGCAAGAATCAGGCTGGCAAACGCTTGGGCAAGGAAACATCCCAAGCGCACCTGTGCCTGTGTGGTGGGCACTTTGTCCTTCCTGTTGGCAGTCACCGTCACGTTGGACGGTATGCGTCCGAACGATGGGCAGGAACCAGACATCAGTGCCATCGCCAGCATGGAACCGCTTTTCAGCGGTTTCCGTACCATACAGGCGAACAAGGGCGTACAGCGGCAGACGTTGCTGGAACTGGCCGCCGAAGGGCAGGCACTCCGCGAGGAACTGGACTCCATGATAGCCCTGCCCCACAAGAGCCGTGCGGATTCCGTCCGCATCGTCCGGCAGTACGGGAAACTGGAAAGCATTGTCAAATCACTCAAAAACAACGATAACCCATGATGAAAATCAACTTCAAACAACCCAAGTACATCTTTCCGCTGGTGGTCTTCGTGCCGCTTTGCGCGTTAGTGTACTTCGTGATGCAGACTTTTGGGGGAGGCGGTGACACGCGGCAGACAGTGGCCACCGACCGCATCAACATGGAACTGCCGGAGGCCAATGCGGAGGAAGCCGGCGACAAGATGACCGAGATGTCCCGGCGTTTCGGTGACGAGGACGCTTTTACCGCCGTCGGTGCCATCGGCGAGGAGGAAAAGGACAAGGAGGAGCTGGAACACGGCTACAGCGAGGAGGAGCTGAACAGGCTCGACGCCGCCGAAGCGGAGCGTATCCGCCAGCAGCAGGAAATGGAGGAACTGGAGCGTTCCCTTGCCGAATCAAGGAAGCACATCAATTCATACGCCTACGGTAGCAGTTCTTCGGGCAATGTCTCACAGGACGATTTCGCCCGTGACCTTGAAGAAATCCAGCGGCGAAGTTACCAACGGCAGAAAGCCATCGAGAGCGGATTGGGTTTCGGCAATCCCGAAGCGGAAGAAGCGGCCCGAAAACAACGGGCGGATTCCATCGCCAAGGTACGCATGGAGGAAAAAGAACGCAACCGGCCGAACCTTGTCGTCAAATCATCCGATGCCGGTGCCGGAAAGTTCCATACGGTATCGGCACCCGATGAAGCGGCGGAAGCCAACCTGATACGGGCGATGATTGACCAGACCACCAAGGCGCGCGAGGGCACCCGGCTACGCTTCAAGCTGCTGGATGACGTGACGGTCAGCGGCACGAAACTGCGGAAGGGCACCTATCTGTACGGGACGGTGACAGGCTTCGGAGGGCAGCGTGTCCGCGCGGCGGTCACCAGCATCCTTGTGGGTGGCAAGTTCATCAAAGTGAAACTCTCGGTCTTTGACAACGACGGCATGGAAGGCTTCTACGTCCCCGAATCGGCTTTCAGGGATTTCGTGAAGGACGCTGGTGCCAGCACCGTGCAGCAGAATATCAACTTGGAGTCGGAGGACGGCTACGGCTCGGGCATTTCAGGCGAGGCCATCGCCCTGCAAGCCCTACAAAATATGTACAACTCCGCCACGTCCGCCATCTCTTCCAATATCCGGAAGAACAAGGCGAAAATCAAATACAACACCATCGTCTATCTAATCAACTCGGATGACGCGAGATAGGCAACATAATCCGTAAAATAATAAATATACGCACTATGAAATCAAAAATGCTTTTATGCTTCCTTTCCCTCTTTATGGCGGCTGCCGGCGCATCGGCCAACGAAAGGATTTATGTCAACCGGGAAGTGACCACGCACATCGTCATGCCGGAGAACATCAAGATGGTGGATATTTCCACCACGAAGATTGCCGGCAACCAGTGTACCGACAACATTGTCCGTATAAAACCGTCCTGTGGAAGCGACTCCATACCGGAGGCAGGCTACAGGGACAACGAGCTACTGGGCACGCTGACGCTTATCGGTGAGCGGCACATCGCACAGTACGACATCCTCTATACGCAGTCGCCCCAAATGGCCGCTTCCATCTTCGAGGTGCCTTACAGCCATACGCAGTCCTACATCAACCCGGAGGTCACCATGCCGATGGCGGAAATGGCGCGGTATGCGTGGGCGGTCTATGGCAGCGGACGGAAATACAACCAGATTGTGTCAAGAGCGCACGGCATGAAGGCCGTCGTCAACAACATTTACGCCGTTGGGGACTACTTCTTCATCGACTACTCCCTGCAGAACAAAACGAAGATCGCATACGATATTGAGGAACTGAGGGTGAAGCTGACCGACAAGAAGGAGACCAAGGCGACCAACTCGCAGACCATCGAGCTGTCTCCCGTATTCTCCCTGAACCATGTCAGAAAGTTCAAGAAGAGCTACCGCAACGTGCTGGTGCTACCCAAGCTGACGTTCCCGGACGAGAAGGTCTTGCGGCTGGAGATTTCTGAGAACCAGATCAGCGGACGTGTCATCACGCTGACCATCGAATACGAGGACATCCTACATGCCGACGGCTTTGATTCGGACATCCTGAAAAACGCGGCCTACTATCCCTATTATTACATCACTTATCCCTCACAGCCATGGAAAAATTGATATTCGCTTTATTGTGTGCGGTGGTAACGATTGGTGCGTCCGCATAGGACGGCAAACTGACGGTCAATGCCGGCTTCCTGTTCCCCTCCACGCTCAACGCGACTGTCGGTTATGAGCATCCGTTGGCCTACGGCAATGCCTTGGAGGTATTCGGTGAGGTCGGCAACCACTGGCGGAAGCCAGATTTTTGGAAAGGTTACTATTGGGACGGCGGCATCGTGTACAAGCACCGCCTTGCCCGTTACAAGAACGGAATGTTGCGCTTTCGCTTCGGGCCGCAGTTCGGGGCGGTGGAAAGGAAGTTCTTCCTCGGACTGGAGGGAGGCTTTGAATACAGTTATGTGTTCCGTAACGGATGGGAGTTCTCCCTTACCCAAAAGAACAATGTGAACTTCATACACGGAGACACGTTCCGAAACGGTATGCTGCTCGGATTCAAGATACCGTTTTAACCATCAACAGAAAGGAACACGGATATGGCATTTGAGGAAACACGGGAACAGCAGCAGATGTACAACTACTTCCGCAGCTGCATTTACATCTTTCTCATCATAGAGATTGTCATGAACCTGCCGGTGACGGCGGACAACCGCATCACGCAGTTCCTCCTCGACCTGCTGGGACGTTTCAAGATTTTCAACTCGGTATCGGGCTGTAAGGTGACGGAGCTGGTCTGCATCTGTGTGGTCTGCATCGGCACGAAGGCTAAGAAGGCCTTGAAGTTCAACGTGAGGACGATGGTCGTCTATCCCGTACTGGCAGGACTGACTTTTGTAGGGTTGTGCTTCGTCTTCCACGGGATGGATTTCGGCATCAGTTGGATGGGTTTCCCTGCGAACCGCATCCTCTATGCCGTCTGTTCGGTGGTGGGGACAATGCTGGTGCATCAGGGGCTGGACGGCATCGCCAAGTATTACAACTACAAGGTGGGTGAAGACCGCTTCAACTTCGAGAACGAATCCTTCCAACAGTCGGAGGCTTTGGTCAGCAACGACTATTCGGTGAACATTCCGATGATATACTACTGGAAGCGGAAGATGCACAGGGGCTGGATCAATATCATCAATCCCTTCCGTGGGACGATTGTATTGGGGACGCCGGGTTCGGGTAAGTCCTTCGGCATCATCGACCCGTTCATCCGGCAGCACGCCGCCAAGGGTTTTGCCATGATGTGCTACGATTTCAAGTTCCCGACACTGGCCAAGACGCTGTTCTACCAGTTCTGCAAGAACCGCAAGGCAGGGAAACTGCCTGATAATTGCGGATTCCGTATCGTCAACTTTACTGATGTGGAGTATTCCAACCGCATCAACCCGATACAGCGGAAGTACATTCCCGACTTGGCGGCGGCTTCGGAAACGGCCGCTACTTTGCTGGCATCCCTGAATAAGGGCGGCGGCGAGAAGAAAGGCGGATCGGAAGCGTTCTTCACCAACTCAGCGGAGAACTTTCTGGCGGCCATCATCTATTTCTTCGTGAACTTCCACCCGGTCGGGTTCAGGAACGGGAAGCGGCTGAAACGGTTTGTCTCACTGGAGGGAAAGAAACTGGAACTGGTGATACGGAACTGGGATGATTTCAATGCCGTCAACGAGGAAGGGAACGTGGTGCTGGACTTCGTGGATGAAAACGGGAATGATGTTTCTACCGATGAAGACCGTATGTTTGTGGAGCTGAACGGTTTTTCCTATAAAGACCGGACAGGGAAACGGATTGTCATTGACCGCTGCTGGTATGAGGACGAGGAGGGCAACGAGGTGGAGCCTGACACCGTTACGGGCGAGTATTCGGACATGCCACATGTGCTGTCGTTCCTTGGCAGACCCTACGACCAGGTTTTCAACATTCTGATGCAGGATGACAAGATAGCTTCTCTGATGGCGCCGTTCAAGAGTGCCTACGAGAATAAAGCGAACGACCAGCTGGAAGGCATGGTGGGCACGCTCCGCGTGAATGCCGCCCGGCTGGTGTCACCGGAAGCCTACTGGGTGTTTACCGGGGATGATTTTGACTTGAAGATTTCAGACAGGGAGCATCCGAGCTACCTCGTGATTGCCAACGACCCGGAAAAGGAGCAGGTCATCGGTTCGCTGAACGCCCTCGTGCTCAACCGCCTGATAACACGGGTCAACTCCAAAGGAAACATCCCGGTGAGCATCATCGTGGACGAGCTGCCCACCCTGTACTTCCACAAGATAGACCGTCTTATCGGTACGGCACGCTCCAACAAGGTGGCCGTGACGCTGGGCTTTCAGGAACTTCCACAGCTGGAGGCGGACTATGGCAAGGTGGGGATGCAGAAGATAATCACCACTTGCGGCAATATCTTCATGGGTGCGGCACGCAACAAGGAGACCTTGGAATGGGCGCAGAATGACGTTTTCGGCAAGGCGAAGCAGACCTCACGCTCCATCTCCATCAACGACCAGAAGGTCTCCACCACCATATCGGAGAAGATGGACTACCTCGTCCCGGCGGCGAAGATTGCGGACATGGCTACCGGCTGGCTGGCAGGCCAGGCGGCACGCGACTTCACGGCCACGGACGAAAGGATGCTCAACCGTTTCGACATAGAGCAGTCGGAAGAGTTCAAGACCACGAAGTATTTCTGCAAGACGCACTTCGACATGAAGAAGATAAAGGAGGAGGAAGACCACTACGTTCCGCTTCCTAAAATCTACGAGTTCAAGAATGACCGGGAGAAAGAAATCATGCTGAACCGCAATTTCAAACGGGTCAACCAGGAGGTCGAGGATATGGTCAGGGAACTGTTGGGCATGGGATGATAGCTTATGGATGTGTCAGGTACATTACATGGATTCTCTGCCCTGCCGAAACTGAGTGGCAGCGCATTGAAGGTCATTGCTGTTCTTTCAATGGTGGTTGACCACTCGGCTTATTACCTGCTGGAAGATGGCACATTGCTTTATGAAACGATGCGTTGCATCGGACGTATCGCTTTTCCGGTGTTCGCTTTCTTGATTGCGGAGGGCTTCCGGCACACCCGAAACCGAAGAAGATATTTTTTGCAGCTCCTGCTTTTCGCCGTAATCAGTGAAGTGCCGTGGTATCTGCTGGATGGAGCGGACGGTACGCATAACGTGATGTTCACTTTGGCTTTGGGAATAACAGCTTTAGCCGCTTTTGAGAAACTACATGAGTACCGCGTATTTTGCTGTTGTGTAATCCTAATGATAGCGTGGCTGGCCGCATGGTTAGGTGTGGATTACGAATGGAGAGGCATATTGATGATAGTCATCTTTTACTTGTTGGGATGTAGTTACAAGTATGCTTCTCCCTTTGGTAGAATGACGCAGTTGTTCTGTGCTTTTCCGCTCATAATGCACTACGGGATAGCTGGGGCATTGCTTGCGTGTATGGTACTCTGCTTATATGATGGAACAAGAGGATTCATACATGGTAATACAGCAAAGTATGGGTTCTATTCTTTTTATCCGGCGCATCTTATGGTTATCTTTGGTCTCGCGAATTGGTGGTAGAGAGGTAATGTACATACAAATTAAATGTATGTTCTCTTCTACCACCAAAATTGTGAGAATCATCATATCAAAGATTCTGGATAAGGTCCTCCTTTATTGATTCGCATAGTGTTTTATACAAAATCCTTTTATTTTCAGGAATATCCTCTTCTGAAATGCTGAATAATAAAAGATAAGACTCTGGAATTTTCAGCGCGTTGCATATTTTAGCAATGGTGCTTTTAGAAGGAAACGTACCTCCGGATTCTATGCTACACAATGCATTTGCTGAAATTCCGCACAGATTAGACAATTCTTTTTGGGAAATATCTTTTCTCTTTCTAAGTAATTTTATGGCATTTCCTATATCCATAATCTTTGTTGTTTATAAATGGCCACAGAACAGCTTTATAAGCGTAGGTGCAATTTCGATTAGTTTGAACAATAGAGGCAAAATTTCTTCAGCTCTATTTTTGTCATATTGTTCAATAATCTGAATGACTTCTGTTTTACACTCTTCCGTGAGGTTACTGTTTTTTATTTCTTTTAAAATACCTTCTTTGTTCATAAAAAATAATTTGAATAGTAAAATTAATTATAGGATGCAATTTTCTTTTTACTATTAAAATCATCGTCAGAGTCAGAAGAGAATATATGATACCTTGCGGCTACATAGATATTTCTTATAAGGAAATTTATGTGCCATCCTTGTTTAACATAGGTTGATTTCGCTATGTAATAATAGCTTTGAATAACAGCATCTAATACTTGGTTTTCCAGTCGGAATTTTTCATTAGCAGAATAAACCTCATAAGTAGGTCTAATTGCGAAACCTAAAGGATGGAAAGCTAATTCTTTTTTATCTACTGTTATTTTTTCAAACAAATCCGTCAATCGAGTAATATATGCGGATAGTTTGGAAGGTGTTTCATTTTTTACTTTTTCCTTAAAGACTTCTATCAAATGTTCGACATCAATGTCTGACCATTTCGAAGGCTCTCTTTGTAAATTCTTGTTTTTAAAGAGTTCAATAAACTGCTTGAAACTACTTAGTTCTTTTGGGGGAAGTTTGCTAACGTTGCGAAGAGAACTAATAAAATAACTTCGGATTTTTCGCACATAGGCTTCTGCGAAAATCTCAAGCCTTTTTTCATCTATACAAAGGCTTGACGTATCATCAATATTATCATACCCATTCGCCCTTAGCAATGAGGCTAATGCGCACATTGGTACATTCATAACCTTTTGGATTACATCTAAAGAGGTCATGAACGTTCCAGCCTTTTCTTCTGATAAGATTGACTTTGTGACTTGTATGTTTGAAAGTAAATCCATTTGCCTGCAAATATACGATAAAAGTTTTATATTACAAATGAAATTCGTAAAAAATACAACTATAACTTGTATTTGACTTATATCACATTCTTAAGTACTGCAAAATCAATTGAAAAAGATATTATTCTGAAAATGCTATAATGTTTTCAGTACCCGTATTACTTCACGAATATAATTGGGGTCTTCCGCATAGCCAATATCCCTTAACCACACGAGGTAGTTGCCACCTTTATACCGGTACTGTACCTTCGTATAATAAGCACGTACACTTTCCGTCCAATGCCCAAACTCGAAGTATTGTCCTGTCAGTGGATTGGTCAAGCCAAAAAGATTGTTCCGGTTGCGACAGACTTTTGAACGGAACCACCCCGTTTCTAAAATGGCCTGTGCCAATACTATTTTCGGATGGCGGATGCCGTTGTTTACTATTTCTTTATAGAGATTAGGAATTGTCAGTTCGGGAAGTCCTGCATCCGGTGTCGCCGGATTTACTTTTTCCGACTTTCCCGTTGTCACTTTCAGGGACATCCTTTTGTCACCTTTTCGGGCTTTGGGAGCATTGACAGCTTGGCCGTCCTTTGGAACAGTCACCGTGTCTTTCCCTATAGTTTCAGTGCAGTTAACTGATGTTTCTCCCTTATTATCAGCACTTATGGTACTATTCATAACCGGAGGCAGCTGGACTTCCGTCTCTTTGGTAATCGTGTAGAACTGTGCGGATGCCGCTATAGGCAGCAGCATCGCGGTGAACATTGTCAGAATAGTGTTGCGCATTTCTTTTTCAGGGGGTTACAGCAAATAATTTTGTGGCATCCAACGGCCACGGCCGCAAAATTAACAGCTCAACAACAGTCAAATGGAATTACACAACAGAAATCAATCCGAACAGCTGCCATACGAGAAACTGGCACTGTTGGGCATCGACCGTGAAAAGGCCGACAATCTGCCCCAAGAGGTAAAGGAAAGGCTGGTATCCGGAGAGGTCACACCGCTGATGCAGGTGTCGATAAGTGCCCGAAACGGTGACGTGATCACGTTGCCGCTCAAACTACAGATGACCGCCGACAAGGACGGCAATCCCGCCCTCTTAGCCTACCCGGTACGGGCGGAACTCGAAACGGAACGGAACAAGGTACTCCGACTGACACCCCAGGAAGCCGAACGGCTGGCCAAAGGCGAGGTACTTCAAAAAGCCGTGGAGGTGAACGGCGAGAAAACACAGCAGTACCTACAGCTCGACCCGGAAACGAAATCGGTCATCCACCGCAGGGTGACGGACATCGAAATGGAACGGAAACTCAAAGACATGGAGAAGGTAAACGACATCGAACTGGGCACGCAGCAGAAGCAGCAGGTACGGGACGGCAAGCCCGTGGAGCTGAACGTGGGCGGCGAGAAGGTCTCCGTGGGCATCGATCTCAAAGAGCCACAGGGGTTCAAGCTCATCAAGGGCGACATGAAGGAATGGGAAAGGCAGCAGAAGCTCCGCTACGACGACCTGCACCCCGAATACCTCGGCCTCGTGATGACCGACAAGAACCGCTGGGAGTACCAGCAGGTGGTGGACGCACAATCCAAGGAGCGTGCCCTGACGCTCAAACCATTGCGTGAAGAGAATATCGGTAACGGTCTTAAACGCTGACAGCTATGGCAAAGAAGAAAGAGACGGATGAAAACACCGGACTCGTCAGGCAGTTCGATGACATGAAGAAGAAGCATCCCGACGCGATGCTCCTTTTCAGGACGGGCGACTTCTATGAGATATACCGGCAGGACGCGGTGAAGGCCGCCGCCATACTTGCTATAACCCTCACCGACAGGATTATTCCCGGCGAGAAGGAACCCATGAAGATGACCATGTTCCCATACAACAAGCTCGACACCTACCTGCCCAAACTCATACGCGCAGGGACGAGGGTCGCCATTTGCGACAAGGTGGAAGACCCCAAGCTGACGAAGATGGCGAAGGAGGGCGTGAAAAAGGAACAAACCCAATCAAATCATTCAGATATGGCAAAGAAGAAAAAGGAACAGGCCGCGCAGGAAGAGCCTGTCCGGACAGTGAAGAACGCAGCCGGGGAGAAACCTGCCAAGGAAGAGAAAACCGGGACCGCCGTGAAGACCAAGGACGGTGAAGAAGCCAAAGAGAAACAGGAGCGTAAGCCGCGCGAGCCGCAGATGGTGACAGCCAACGGAGAGAAAGTGACCCACGGCCATGCCTACCAGAGCAAGACCAACCCGGAGGAATGGTACTTCACCGCCAAGATGGACGGGCAGCAGCTGAAACCGCAGCGGATGGATGCCGCCGACCTCGCCGCCTACCAGAAGAAGGAGCTGACGGTAGCGCAGCTGATGGAGCGTTATTACCCGACCAAGCTGATGCCGAAAGTGCCGGAAGAGGCGTTCAGGATGCCCAAGTCGATTGCCGGGCCGGAAGGCAGCATCACCGTGGAGAAGTTCAACGTGTACAAGGAGAAGGACGAGCAGCGTCCCGACTTCGGCAAATACAAGTTCTACGCGCAGGTCGGCGAGGCCAAGATGTCCGCCGTCGCTTCCCGTCAGGACCTGAACGCCTACTTTGACCGGGTGGTGACACCTGAAAAGCTGGTGGAGCGGAACTTCGGCGAACGCCTGCACCTGAAATCAGCCTACGAGAAATACCGTCTTCCCGAAGGCGTTGACCAGAATGGCGTCCGTGTGGCCAAAGACCGTGCCGACAACAAGTGGAAGGTATCGGTGGACATGGGTGAGAAAGGGCGCACCACCAGGCAGGAAATCTCCTTCGACGACGGCTATTCCCTCTTCAAGGCGAAGACCGCCACACGGGAGCAGATAGCCGCCAAGTACCTGAACACGGAAATCACCGGGCTGCTCGCAGCGAATACCGCCAAGGTGGAGAAATCCGCCTCCATGAAAATGTAAACCAATTCGTCAAACCATAAACAAGAACAATATTATGTCAGCAATGAAACATGAGGAGCTTGTGCAGCTCCTTCAGGAAGGCAAGATTGGCCACCTCCGTTTTGTCATGGAGGGTGACAACGCACGGGAGTATCTGGAATGGTGCCGCTCGCACGGCACAGACCCGTCCGACGAGTCGGCGGAGTTTTATGTCGAACAGACGGACATCGAGCAGATGGACCGCCAGATGATGGATGACGAGGACTATGGCATCTGGAACTGATACCACGTCCGTATCCGGCAACGCAGGACAGGCGGCACTCGACCGATTTGCCGGGATGATGATCGAGCGGATGCGGCAGATGAAAGACACCGGCTGGAAGCAGGGATGGATCGGCGGCGCGTCAGGCTTTGCCGGACTGCCCCAGAACGTCAGCGGACGGAACTACTCCGGCTCCAACTCGTTCTTCCTCCAGTTGCAGACGGCGGCCATGGGCTACCGCCTGCCGGTCTATCTGACCTTCAAGCAGGCGCACAACCTCAAAGCCCACGTACTGAAAGGCGAAAAGGCCTTTCCCGTGGTCTATTGGGACATGATGGTGAAGGACAAGTACGGCAAACGCATCAGCTCGGAAGAATACCGTGCGTTGGGCAAGGAGGAAAAGAAAGGAATGGAGGTGATACCCTTCATCAAGGCCTTCCCCGTGTACAACGTGCAGCAGACCAATCTGGCTGAGATTCAACCGGAACGGATGCAGAAACTACAGGACAAGTTCAAGGTGCCCGAACTCCGTGACACTGCCGGGATGTACGCCCATTCCGCCCTCGATCGCATGGTGGAGACACAAGCCTGGCTCTGCCCGATACAGGTGGACAAGCGTGTGGACGGGGCCTATTACTCTCCCTCCAAAGACCACATTGTGCTGCCCATGAAGGCGCAGTTCAACATCGGCGGCACGCCGGAGGACACCTACCGTGGCGGCATGGAGTTCTATTCCACCATGCTGCACGAGATGACGCACTCGACCATGACGGCGGAACGTCTCAACCGGGACATGGGCGGCAAGTTCGGCGACCCGAAGTATGCGAAGGAGGAACTGGTGGCGGAGCTGACCGCAGCGATGATCAGCCACTCGATGGGCTTTGACTCCAAAGTAACCGACAACTCGGCAGCGTATCTGGATTCATGGATAGGCGTGCTGAAACAGGAACCGAAGTTCATCGTCTCCGTCATGGCGGACGTGAACAAGGCTTCCGACCTGATTCTTGACCACGTTGACAAGCAGCGGCTGGCACTCGGCGAACAGCCGTACCTTGCCAAGAACGACCCTCTTGTACCGTTAGGCCCGGACGAGGAAGTACCCTTCAAGAACGCGGCCATCGTAAAGACCCGTTCGGGCGGCTACGCCATCCGCGCCTCCTACGATGGTGTGGAGTTGGGGTTGAAAAACGTCTCCAAGGAGACGGCCAAGACCTATTTCCAGCTCACGGACATGAAGGACAAGGCGGCGTTCCTGCACATGACGGCACGCAAGACCTACGGACCGGAACTGGCGGTGATGCAGCGGACACAGAAAACGGGTACCGGAATCAGCATGATGTAAAACGACCGGCTTATGGCAGACTACAAGGTAAACTTCAAGGACTTGAAAGCACGGGTGGGTGTCGATGACATCGCCTACGCGCTGGGCTACCGGCTTGACCGCAAGGCCGGTGTCGGACGCTACATAGAGCTGGTGCTCGGGGAGAACGGCAACCGGCGTGACACCATCATTGTCAGCCATCCCAACGACAAGGCGGCACAGACCTTTTTCCGCCGGGACGGTTCAAAGGGTGATGTGGTCACGCTGATACGGGAAAACCTGAGCGCTTTCACTGTATCGGGCAAGGACGAGTGGCAGAAGATTGCCAAGGTCATGGCACGGTTTGCCAACATGCCCGAACCCGAATACCGGGAAGACCGCGAATATGTGAAGTCGGTCAAAGCCACCGCGTTTTTCGATGCCTCACGGTACGAAGTAAAACCGATAGACACGGAAAGGATTCCACGGCTTTTCTCCGAACGGGGGCTTTCAGACGGAACGGTCAAGGCACTTGCCCCGTTCCTTTCCCTGATACGTGACCGACAGAACGGGAAGTTTGACGGTTACAACATCGGCTTTCCTTACACCAACGGCCACAGCAACGTGCCGCAAGGCTACGAGATACGTGGATATGGCGGTTACAAGTCAAAGGCGGCAGGTACGGACTCCTCTTCATCGGCGTGGGTGGCCGACCTGTCCGGCGGCAATCCTTATATCGTAAAAAGCGTGTTCTTCTGCGAGTCCGCATTTGACGCGATGGCTTTCTATCAGGTGAACCGGGCACAATTAGGAACGGACATTGCCCTTGTGTCGCTTGGAGGAACCTTCTCGGACAGACAGATAACCGGTGTGATGGAACGGTTTCCCGATGCGCGTGCATACGACTGCTTCGACAATGACCTTGCCGGACGCATCTACGGGCTGCGCATGATGGCGTTGCTGGAAGGCATCCCGATGAAAATCAATAAGAGAGACAATATCCTGTCAGTGGAAGCCAAAGGAAAGACTTTTGAGCTGAACCCTGAACGTCCGTTGACCGTACAGGTCAACGAGCACCTTTCCATCCGTCACAAGATGGGGCAATGGCTGCCGCCCAAGGCGTTCAAGGACTGGAATGACTGTCTGCTGAACAAGCCGATGGCACCGGTTATCTCTCCACATAAGGAGGAACGTGAGGAAAACTTGGCCGGGCGCAGAAGTGCCGGTCTTAAAATCTAAGGAATATGGAATCAATCTTCATCAAAAAGCGACTGGCGGCTTTTGCCGTCCTGTTGGGATTGGGCGCAGGGGGCGTTCCCGTCTTCGCCCAACAGACTGACCCGGCCCTGACCGCAGCGGTTGTGGCACAGACAGCGGAACTGAAAAGCATCCACAAGAAGCGGAGGAAACTCCAGGAGCGTATCATAGCCGCAGAAGCCGCCGTAACGGTGGCCCTCGACCGTGTCCACAGCGTCGAGGACAAAATGCTGGAATACCTGTCGAACGCGCAGGGAGCGATGCAGAACCTGTACCAAATCAAACGGGCAGGGGAACTGGTGACAACGGAAATCCCCAAGAACTGCAGCCTGCTGACAAAATCGGTCGGCGGAAACCTCAAAGGGACGGCCATTGCCGCCATCGTGTCGGATGAGCTGACGGACGCGGCCACACAGATGGCTGCCCTCTATCCGTTCATGAAACAGCTGGTCACTTCGGGCAGCTATAACGTCACAGGCTCTGACGGGAAAAACGAGAAGCACAAGGTGAACCTGCTGAACTCTTCGGAACGCTACTACATCGCCAACGAGGTGGTCACAAGACTGGAGGCCATCAACACAGACCTCTTCATCTTGGCGTGGCAGGTGCGCACGCTGTCGTGGAACGACCTCTGGTTCTCCCTCGACCCGGAAGGCTGGGCCAACGTGATGTCGGGCAAGAACATCATCGGCGGCATCGTGGCGGAATGGAACCAAGGCTACCTGCTCAAATGGTAAGGGAATAAGGAATACGAACATCGTAACAACAAATAAATAAGAAAATGGAAACAGAAAAGAAAATCATAGGCCGCTGCCCCTTGTGCGGCGGCAGTGTAGTGAAGACCTGCAAGGGCTACCGCTGTGAGCATAACATCGGCGACAATCCGTCCTGCGTGCTCAACATCAACGGCATCATCGGCAACCGCAAGATGGGTGACGGGGAAGTGGCGGAGCTGCTGGAGAAACGCCGTATCCTGCTGGACGGCTTTGCCACCAAGGAAGGCAAGACCTTCCCGACCGTACTTGAACTGGCGGATGACGGTGCGGTAAATATGCGACCGGTCATCGGCAAGTGCCCCCACTGCGGCGGAGACATCCGTGTGGGAAGCCGGGCGTTCAACTGCTCCAACTACGGCAATCAAGAGAAACCTTGCTCTTTTGCCATCTGGCGTAACATCGGCGGCCACCAGATCACGCTTGCCGAGGCTACGGATATCTGCGAGAAGGGCATCACCGCCTCCGAACTGGAAATGTACCGGGATGACGGCTCCATCTACCGCAAACGGCTGGGGCTTGCGCCTGACAAACTTCAAATCGTGAAGGTATGAGACAGGGTTCACTGATTATCTTTATTTTGGTTTCTGCCGTTCTGTTCTGGGGCGGCGTGGTTTGTTTCGTCAGTTGTTCCGGCAAGCCGGAGAACCGGGCGGTGGAAGTGGCGGAGAAGGCATTGATGGCTTCGGTCGATAACCCTAAATCCGTCAAAATACTTGCTATCAGCAAGGCGGATTCCGTGTTCGGCAGGGACTATGTGACCATGGATGAGAAAATGGCTCTTTCAATGGCGATGATGAAAATCAACGAGAAAGTGATGAAGGAAACGAACGGCTTCGAGAATTTCAACCCCGATGACAAGGCGATGTCCGACCTGATGGAGCGGCAGATGGCTGTGATGTCGGCGTTGAGAGGACTTATTGTCTATGAAGGGAATCCCCATGGCCATGCGAGACAGCCCTTCAACGGCTGGAAGGTCAAGATAGAGTTCGAGGCCAAGGATTCGGGCGGCAAGCCCTACCGCTCTGAATACTGGTTCATACTCGACAAGGAAGCCCTTTGTGTGGTGAAATCCTTTGAGGTGCCGTTGATGTAGGCACAAATCCTTTTCTCCGGATTGCATCATAAAATACTTTTGTCCCGGCATCTTATTATCAGGTAAGGTGTCGGTTTTTTTGTGACGGCCTTTCTTTTGATACTGATTCCATGAAGTCCCGGTGTGCCAACATCGGGGCTTTCTTTTTCCACACCATACCTGCATCACGCTCCCTGCGGATTTTCCGATACAAAGAAACGGAGGGCAGTGCCGACGGCAAACGGCGTTTCACTTGGCTGCACGGAAAGCGGCCGGCAGCCTTTCGCAATTTGTGCCAAATTGGGTATTCCGTCCTCTTTCCGTCGGCCACGTTTGCCTTATGGCACTTACGCCCTCCGTGAGGCAGGTATCGTAAACATCCCGGAAGCGAGAAGCCGAAAAGCTTCAAACAAAAGGGAAAAAATTAAGAACTATGGCTATCATACTTAAAGACAGGAACGAAAAGGTAACGCTCAATGGCAGTGTGTATGAACTTACGCTGCTATGGAACAGAGAGGACATCCGCAGGTGCTGCTTCGGTATGCCACCCGAATATGCCCACATCCGCAAGGACGGCAGGAACTTCGCCACCATTGACTGCTATTCTTCATTGAAAGGTTTTAGGGTTGATGAGTTCCATCGGGTTTTCGTCAAGCCGGAATGGAAGGTGCTTTTTGGCGACAAGGACATCAACACCATACCCTTTATGGATATACTCCAATCACTGCCGTTGCAGGACAGCAATTTATGAACCATCAAATATCAGGACTATGCACAGCATCATTTATCAAATCAGCAACCAACCGATAAGCAAGGAAGAACATATCGGAGTTGACCACATCGAAGCAGGGGACATGACTTCCCTTGATTATGCTTATGAGAGTAGCGAAGAGGAACGCAAAGAGAACATCCGCTGCCTTGTGGAGCACATATTGCCAAAAGAGATGTTTTCCCTTAACGAGGACGGAGAAACGATTGTATACCAAAGCGGTTTTGCGGAATGGCGAAAAAGCTATCTTGACACCATCCATACAAGGATGGCAGACATCAACGAGGAGAACATCATGAAATGGGTCGGTCCGGCTTACCAACTACAGAAAGCCATCCTCAATCCGCTTTGCACCGATGCGCTCTTTGTAACGGACTTCTCTAACGGGTACGGACTGGCGGAACGGTCGAGGGAACTGATGACCATCATAGGCAATCTTGAAATCGGGGACAAACTCTATGTTGGGGCGGTTTTCGGGTATCATTTCTAACATACGGACACATATAATCAGAACGGATATGAAAGGAACAGAACAATTCAAGGAGATTATCAAGAACTATCTTGACAACAGGGCAAAAGAGGATGAACTCTTCCGTGCCAAGTATGAAACCACAGAACGAACCATTGACGATGTGGTCACTTATATACTGAATGAGGTGAAGCAGTCGGGATGTTGCGGTTTCTCCGACATGGAGGTATTTTCAATGGCGGTACATGCTATTGATGAGCTTACACTGGAAATCGGAAAGCCTGTTAACTGTGATGTGGTGGTGAACCGTCATATAGACCTGACCGAGGAGGAAAAGGCGGAGCAAAAGGCACTCGCCCTCAAACGCTACCAAGAGGAGGAGCTGCGCAAGTTGCAAGTGCGCCACTCCAAGCCAAGGACAAGCAAGCCGCAAGAGACGAAACAACCCCAACCCTCACTTTTTGATTTTTAAGCCATGAAACCGAGAACGAAATTTGAAAAAACGGTGGCAGCCTCCAACGAGAGGCTGGCCGCCATCAGCTCAAAAGCGGTTGATTGGGCTATACGGAACGTCGTGAAACATATTTCTTTCCGCACATCGGGGCATAAATGCACGTGTGGCGATTGTGGAGGGGAGTTTGACTATAAGGGAAAAGGAAAGTCTGCACGTTGCCCCCACTGTGGACACCGTTTGCAGACGGTTGATACGTTGGCACGCAAGAATAAAGAGGCATGCTACTTTTCCACCCTTGAAGCGGTGGACGGTATGCAAGTGCAGCGTGTGTTCCTGCTGACTGTCAACTACAGGAAAGGCAAGCCAATGGAAGCCTTTTGTAACGAGGTGTGCCGTCTGTGGCTTGACAGCAAAGGAAAGACTGCCGTCACTTCATTGGCAAGGACTTTGGGTTATTACAAGGACAGCTTCAGTTGGGCTTCATCCATCGAACTGAGGAGCATGACAGATGTTCATTGGGTTATCTCCAATACATACGTCTATCCTTATTATTCCGTCATACCTAAGCTAAGACGCAACGGTATGAAGGGCAGACTTCCCGATACCCATCCCATGCGTTTGGCGAATGCCTTGCTTTCCGACCATCGTATAGAGACGATGATGAAAGCCAAGGACTTACAAGCCGTAGCGTATTTTATCAGCCATCCTCACGACCTTGACAGGTTTTGGCAGTCCTACAAGGTAGCTGCAAGACACCATTATCAACCGGAGGATTATGATATGTGGTGTGACACCATCCGGCTGCTTGACAGATGCGGACGGGACATCCATAACACAAAGTACATCTGCCCCAAAGACCTCAAAGCCGAGCATGACCGTTGGTTGAGCAAGATGAACCTCATGGAGGAGAAGCGCAGGAACAAGGAACGGATGGAGAGAGCCAAAAGACACGAGGCGGACTTCTATAAGAACAAGTCTTGCTTCTTCGGCATCGTCATCCGTGACAATGACATTGAAATTTCTGTGCTTGACTCCTTGGAGGCATACAAGGCGGAGAGCGAAAAGATGAAGCACTGCGTGTTCCAATGCGAGTATTATGCAAAGACTGATACCGTTATTCTGTCGGCTCACGACCGACAAGGCAACCGTATCGAAACCGTAGAGTTCTCACTCACAAAAGGAAAAGTGGTGCAAAGCCGTGGCGTGTGCAACTCCAATACGGAATTCCATGACAGGATTATCAAGCTGGTCAATGACAATGCCCACCGCTTCTTGGAGGCGAAGGTTACAGCATAAGTTCCTGATATGTGTTCTGAACTCCGACTTGCGCCGTGAGGCGTGGGTCGGAGTATTGTAGACCTTTACTCAAAATTCGAGTTGCTGTCGCAACTGTAAAGATGATGAATGGCTGTTCGGTATCAAAGGTTTTAATCTTTGTCAAAGACTTCTCCTGAAATAGATACGATGTCATCTATCCGTAGGATGTCTCCATTCTCCAGTTTAATAGTTCGCTCATATTCGTTGAAAGATTTTATAATGCCGGTAACGGTTTCGTATTTTCCGCCACTCTTTTTATTATCTGGAATAAAATAGATGAAGGTATAGCTGTCCCTTTCCGTGATATTTTCAAGTGCTTGGTTAAGGCATTGCGACAGTTCTTCCATTTCGTCAGAAGAAAGCATAGTTCTTGCGTCTGTCAATCTTGTCGCCTCTGATATGGCATCATCATAGCCGACGAGAGCCGCAAAGGGAGCGAACTGAGCGGCACGGTTTTCCATCGGCATAGGTCTCCTGTTTTTGGAAACATGGTGAGGCAGGTTTATTATATCTTCATATCTACTCATGGTGTCCTCCTATCTGCTGGTTGCGTTCCTTTTGTGTAGCCCCTTCTGAATAGTTCAGGCCTGTAAGAATAGAGTTCTTACCGAATTTCTTTTTTATTTGGATTACTGCCTCCTGACGGCGACGCTCCTTAGCCAGTCTTTCTTTCTCAGCTTTCTCTCGTTCCATCTTTTCATAATCAGGAAACAGGTCAAGCTGCACAACATTATTTACAGGCTTCACTTCCACTTCACTGACAAGGTGGTTTATTGACAAGGTTAGTCTTCGCACCAATAAATCCGGATTAATGATACGGTCAAATAGCTCTCCTATTTTCTCCATGAGAATCTTTCCCGAAGAGGTCGGATGTTCTATATTGGTAGTGCCGTGCGCATGAACCGGAATTTTCCGGCCATAATGGTCTGTGGTAGTATTGCCTTCATATATGCCGTTGGATAATGATTCTATGTCATAGCCTACGGTGAGGACTATCTGGTCTGTCAACAGTTTCTTATCCACAAGTTCAAGAGAAACGGAATGTGCCATTTCAAGCACTACGATACGGGCTTTCTCGACTGTATAGGCTGACTGGAGAACCTGCCCACTGCTCATAGAACGTGTATCAGGGCGATAGGCTCTTACCAAATCCATTGTCACAGGTTCCCATCCCCATGCGTGGTCAATAAGCAGTTCTGCATTAACTCCGAACAATTTGTACAGGAAATCTTCATGTTCCAACGAGCAACGGGCTATATCTCCCATAGTTATAATACCATATTGAGTGAGACGATTTGCTATTCCACGGCCTACACGCCAGAAGTCTGTCAGTGGAGTATGCTCCCAAAGCTGCCGACGATAAGACATCTCATCAAGTTCCGCTATGCGCACTCCATCCTTATCAGGCTGCATCTTTTTAGCTACAATATCCATGGCTATCTTACACAGATACATATTTGTTCCAATGCCGGCAGTAGCAGTAATACCCGTTTTAGCCAGCACCTCACGAATCATCTTCATGGCCAGTTCATGAGCCGTCATCTTATATGTGGAAAGATAGGGTGTTGCATCAATAAACACCTCGTCGATGGAATAGACATGCACATCTTCTGGATCAACATAGCGCATATACACCTCGTAAATACGTGTACTGTATTTGATGTAGTGAGCCATACGGGGCTTGGCCACAATATAGTCTAAGGCAAGGTCATTGTTTGAATCAAGCTTACATTTTGAATAGGATTTTCCCTGATGCCCACGTTGTCGGTTTACCTCACGAACCTTCTGTACCACTTCAAACAACCGTGGTCTGCCGCCTAAACCGTACTGCTTCAAGGCAGGGGAAACAGCCAGGCAAATCGTCTTCTCCGTCCGTGTCGGGTCAGCAACGACAAGGCAGGTATCAAGCGGGTCCAATCCTCGTTCCACACATTCCACAGAAGCATAGAATGATTTCAAGTCTATGGCGATATATTGTTTTAGAATCTCTGAATCCATACTAAAAGTATAACCTTTATAGAACCAACATACATAGTAATATAAGAATTGCAGATATAGCTATCCACATCCATATATTTGTGCCTTTCTTTGATTTAAGCTCGGACATAGAATGTTCGAGTTCTTTTGCTTGCTCTTTTGCGTGATTAAGCTCTTTCAAAGTTTCTGCATTTTGCATGGTAGCCTTTTCCAAACTTTTTTGTAACAGAGTATTCGCATCTTGCATCTTAGTCAGATTCTTGCCTAAGTCTTCCTGCTGTTTTTGATGAATTATTTGAAGCTTTTTCTGGCTCTCATTGAGAGTTTTTAGCTGTTCTTGTAGACTCTGGTTCTGCTTTTGCGCAGCCTCAATTTGTTCTATATGTTTTTTATTTGCTATCTGCTGTTCTTCATCTGCTTTCTTTTGATTCTCTGTCAGGACACGAAGTTTATCTTGCAGTTCTTTGTTTAGTTTATTAGCGGCTTCTACTTGCTCGTTATGCTTCTTTGTTGCTATTTCTTGTGCCTCAGTTGCTTTCTTTTGATTTTCAGTAAGCACACGCAATTTCTCCTGCAATTCTTTGTTCTGTTTATGCCCGGCATCAATCTGTTCTTTGAATTGTTTTTTTATCTGTTCTGTTAAAATTGCCCTTGAATGCGTTTTCTTTTCATTGGCACTTTCTACCATTTCTGAAAAATATTGTCTTAAGCCATTTGGTGTAGGAGCACATTTATCTACCAGTTGTTTGATAAACAACTTTTCCTCCACATGGCCAATAGCTCCGATTATAGGTGTCTTTAGTTCTATAATTGCAGCCAATACTTTAAGGTCATCCAATTTCTCGATTCCTCCACCACCGCCTCTTACAATAGCAATTATATCATATTGTAATTTATCAACCTTTTTAAGCTGTGTCACTAACTCTGCTGAATTAGAGAAACTAACCCTGTATTCTTCAAAATCAATAGCAGTACGTGCAGCATTAATACCTGCCTCAAAATCACCCATAGTAATTGAAGTTTCAGCGAAAATTAGTGCTATCTTAGGACGTCGGTCTGATAATAGCAAATTTTCAATGATAGTATCGACATTCTTAAATCCTATTGATGACTTCTTCTGCCTTAATTCAGACTGTTTTATTTCATCCTCACTTATGGCTTGCTCTTTTACAATTTCAATGCGACTAACATTTAGTACAATTTGAATGAATCCTTTTGATGAGATATTTCGATTTAGTACGCCGCCTACACTTACGAGATTTCCGTTTTTCAAGTTCTCTCTCTGTTGTTGGGTTAGCCGTAGTGTGAGTTCTTCTTGACTATCTTCATCTCTTAAAGAGTCATAGCAATATGCCCAATTCCCTTGTTTTTGATTTGCCAGATAGATACCACGCAGATATACAATCTGAGCATTAACAGATTGTCTTGCTAAAACGGAATTGAATATACCAATAATTTCCGATGGCTTATAAATGTTCTGTGAAACAGAAGAGGACTCTTGTTTTATGATTTCATTCATATTATTCTACGTATGGCTTTGGATGATAAAAACAGACAGAAATTAATAGGTAGCATATTGTTACATGGTTCGTTATTCCCATTATTATTCCCCTTTGTTAGAATACCAACAACTTCGTTACCTATAATGGCTGGACCTCCACTACAACCTGCTTTAAGATGTGTGTTTGTTAATGCCCCAAAATAATTTTCTTGCTTATAACACTCTACAAAAGCATCACACTCAATTAAATCAAACCCAGACGTACTTGTTTTGAAACTTATACTCTTTAATTTCATTCCACTTTCAATAACGCCATTGTACAGTTTAAGTTCGCTTTTCACTTCTGGCATGGAGAATACTGCAAGGTCATATTTGGAGGCATCCTGTTCATTTACTTCATAAAACGAGGGCTGCGTAAGATAACGTTTCCTTTTTGATAAAAAAATAAAGGGATTTTCAGAATCCCTTATTACGTGCCCAGGAGTAATGAAATACCCATCAATTAGAAAACCACAACCATCTACGTAGTTGGTGTTTTGAATTGGTAATATGTATTGTAGTAAACTCATTTCAAATCATTAATTATATCTATTATCGCTTTTGAATGTAAGTTTTCGTTTTTCCCCTGTGGGTGTTCGGAACAAATCATAATTGTATTCTTAATTAAGTAAGCTGTAGATTTGTATTCTCCCCATGATTTACATTCAATGGCTTGATCGTAATTCTCATGATTTAGATATGATAGAAAATCCTGAACCCAGTTTTCACCTGTTAGGAATACAATTATCCTGGGGGAAAGTTGTTCAATCTCTATTTCCAATATTTTTAGACAAGTTTCTAATTGTGCGTAATACAGTTCGTTGTTTGGATTACCTCCATTGAATGGGGCGACCTTGCAGACATTACTCCATGCTATATAGCTTGACCAATCTTCTGGGTAATAATATTCAGAGACTCTTTTTATAACCCTCCAAAATGCAGACCGACGTGAATTGTAACCATTATTATTTCCCTCAGAGTTTTCTACCCACTGCATCTGGTCATCTCTATTAAAGATCCTATCAGCAGTATTCCCAAATAATACATCAATATCTTCTTCGTCAGTAATCCATCCATTTGTAGCTCTTCCTACAAACAGAATGCCGGCATGTTCACTCTCTGGAAAGTTACGTCCCCATTGCATACAGAAAAAAGCCTTGGAATATGAAAAACCTTTTACAGATTGTATAAGGCTCTCATATAAAGGATATAATCTCCTTCTTAATGTTTTTGCAAATTCTGCATTCATATGTTATCTATAGGTTGTGAGAATTCTCTTTCATGTCTTGTTTTTCCAATGGATAAACCTGCTATTACTTTTGCACCTGATCCTTCCAAAAGTCTCTTGAAATTTTCCATTGATCTTCCAGATGTAATTACATCGTCAAATAGTATAACATATTTATCCTTAAAATAATCCGAGTTTATACTAAATTGGGCTTGGGCAACTCCTCCCAAATGTTTAGCCTCACCTTCATTCAAAATGTAAACATAATCATAGCCATTTTTCATGCCGGTCAAAGAACAAAGATTTTCAGAAAAATCTTTGTATCTTCTTTCCGTTACAATTTTCTTGGATGACGGAATGCAAACAAGTGTTAGTTTAGAAGCTCTGCTTCCAAAAAACTTATTTATTACTCGCCTTAATAAAGGAAGAATTTCATTCATAGATCTTTTATGCCTGCTCTGGATTTCTAACTCAGATTGTGGCCTATTGGGATTTGCCTTAAAATCCCAGATTAAATTTCTTATATCCCATTCCCTTTCAGATGCGTCCCAGTCGCAAGTCGTAGGATAATAGTAATAGAGTGAAAAGCAATGAAGAGTAGAACGATTGGGTTGTGGCCACGAAGATACATAAGACTTTAAATTACTGATGTCCTGTTGCCGTTTGTATTCTTCCAAACGTATTCTTTCTTCTTCTAATTTTCTAAGTCTTTCAGCTTCTTCCGCTTTTCTTTTTTCCTCTTCAATGCGTTTCTTTTCTTCTTCCTCCCGCTTAATTCTTTCAGCTTCTTGTTTGGCTTTTTCTTTTATTTTCCTCTTTGTGGCATTTACAATTTCCTCTTTTTCAAAGCCTTTTAATAGAGAAATGTACACTATATCCGTATAACAGTCATAGCGACCTTTCTTTAAGCAATCTTTACGGCAGTTTCTTTTGAGGTTGATTAATGTCTGACAGTTTTCTTTCATTCGACTGACAGTAGAAATCAAATCAATAACGACATAACGAACTTGATCCTCAACAGAAATGGGCGATGGATTGATAAATCCATACGGAATACCTCTTATGTTGAGTTGTTCCATTAAATATTTAAAATGATAGTTTGCTACATCCTTTGTCAAAAGTTCGTCAATGGCAAATACTATTTTTATATTCTCATCTTTTTTATAAATCTCACTTAGTTTTCCTATAAAACCTAATAAATCATCATATACTCTTTGGATGAAATAACGCTGCTTTCTATAAAATTGAGGCAAATTTTCCTTATTGCTTTTGTAGGTAGGAAAATAACTTAAATCTACGCCATCAACCTCGCTATATCCCGAATTGAATAAATTCCATACCTTGTATGGTCCGCTTCCTTTTTCACCGTTTACTTTTAAAATTTCAAATGGTATCTCATAAATGTAGCACCCGTAATCTGAAAGTATTTTAGGCATAAGTTTTCTACATTCTGCAGCATATTCCTCTTGTGAATGTATCCATTTTTCATAGAAGGAGGCTTCATCGGCAGATTTTTCAAAAAGACAAATTTCGTCTTCACGCTCTACGATCTCATATATTGATAAATCAGCACTATTTTTTCCATCATCATATGTATAATATCTTTCAAGGGCTGGTAGTCCTTTGGGGTATTTCTTTTTTAGTTGATTATACTTTCTTTGTGCAACATCTAGTTTTTGTATTTCATCTATCTTATGAATAATTATTTCTTTGTCATTTCCATATGTGTTTTGACATTTGTATGCGGAAAGGCCAAACGGATATTGTTTTGCGATTTTAGCATACTCTTCATCTATGCATTTCAACGCATAAGCATCTAACTCGCTTAAATGGAGGCACAAATATTCTATATCACTTTGACTACGATGTGAAAATACCAAGAAACTTTCATGATATTTTTTTCGCCTTTCATTGGCTAAAACTTCATCTTCATATTGAATCCGTAAATCTTCCTTTCTTAGCTCAGCTTTAATACGATCTTCATCCATACGCAACTCGTTAATATGCAAATAAATTTTCTCGTATTCTTCTTTGTCTAGATTGTCTATTGAACGAGGTGCGGTTCTATTTATATGTTCTTGAGGAATGCACTTTTTTTGAAATTCTCTAAATCGAATTAAATCACTGGAATGAAAGGATTCCCATGCTATTTTCATTGGATTTATAAGAGGGTCGGATTTCTCTCCTTTTTTCAATCTTGCTTCATTCTCAAGGCGAATAGCATATTTGCTTTTCCTGTTACCAGGCAATGTTACAGAAACTCCGGGTATATCATTAAGCGAAAGTTTTTTTACTAACTCATAAAATGCGTGTGGATATAGAGAAGCGGCTTGGATAACATCTTGCCTACGCTTGTCATACGCCTTTTCTTCAGCAATTATTTTCTCAAAATCCAAAATTTCTTTTTTATGATTTACAACATACAATTTGTCATTATATGTTGGGCGGAGGTCAAAACAGCTAGAAAGAGTGCCTACAATCTGTTTGCCCCGCCATCTGCGAAATGCTTCAGAGTGGTTATTTACCAAATCATTGTATGTAGAAATAACCTCAGGATTAAGGAAGCCCAGGATACTATCAAATACACCCATATTGATTATCTTATCAAGGTTAATATCTCATCAGGTCTAACAATTGCATGAGAATAGCCTGATTGTAGCAACTCGCTCTTTTCTTTCGTTCCCCAAAAACAAGCCACACTTTCAATGCCTGCAGCATTCGATGCCTGAATATCAATGACTCTGTCACCAAAAGAGATAGCTTTTGAAGCAGGGATTTGCATAAATTCAAGGGCTTTTAGCATCGGAGCAGGATGCGGCTTTATTGGCTTTGCATCATGATAACTCACGATGTATTGGGCTGGAATATTATAAAAAGCTATTAGTCGCTCTATATAAGGACGTGGGGATGTACTGACAATGGCTGTTTTAATGTTATGCTTACGGATAACTTCTAAAACATCAGCCATGCCTGCATACATTGATGTTTGGGGAATCAAGTTATATACCTGACTCCATTCCCTTTTATGTCGTAGTTCTTCTAAACATGTGGTATCAACCAATGTCAAGTCCATATCGAAAATTATACTTCTCATAATCATTAAGTCATTGTTACTAATTTGGCTGGTTGTTTTTACCTGCCGACAATGGATTTTATTCTAATCAATATTCCAGTACGCATCTGGATCGCCATCAAATACATCATCTATATCTTGATCACTCCAACCTTCAACGTCTTGCGCATATGAGCCGTTATACCTTTCATATGTTTCTTCCTCATAAGGGTCATAGTCTGGCTCCTCATTATACGGTTCTTCATAGCATGAGCTGTAATCAGGATTGATCGTGTGTGCCAAAAAGAGACCTGTCACATTTTTTGCACCAAGTGATTTCAATTTATCTGCTGTTAAATTGAATGTTGTGCCTCTTGTGATAACATCATCTATTAAAAGAATATTCTTGTTCACGATTCCAGTTCCGTCAAATCCAAATGATTCAATTGGATTGCCGGTTTTTCCTGTAAGATAACCTGCATCTTTGTCATATTTATTAAATATGGCTTTTTGCTCAACAGAATATCCTTCTTTTCGGATAGCATCTGCTAACTTAGAAAATCTTATGGATGTCTTATGCTCTGTAGAACCAGGAATAAAGCAAACTACCCATTCGCTCTTTGAGTTGCCGGTAATCTCTTTTATTTTATCGAGAAAACTTTTCTTAATACTTTCTGAAAGTTCTCCATTTTTGAAAGCATAGACTATTTCTCTATCCTGCTCCTGTTGAATGTCAGCACTATATCTCTTTGGAAGATATTCTTTAAGATAATAATAATTGTACATATCCAACTGTTTAATGATTCGTCTTTCTCGTGATAAAACAATAAACTCAATAATGACCTTTACTAAAAAAGTGATTGTTGCTGAACTGGATTGATACTCTTATGAGCCTTTTCAATGATAGAACAGGCATCATCTATACCAGTAGAACGGAGAGCGTAAGCCTTCTGTTCCTTCACAAGTTTAATGTTACCTTGAACTTTTTCATTGGAAGTGTCTTCATCTGTCTTATACTCTACAGCAAAAAGAGGCTTTTTGGACTGAATAGTTGCATTAACAGCGTGCATAGTACCACCCTTTACACCTGTTTGGACTACGACAGTAGCATAAGATAGGCCGGCTTGCAATCTATCTCTTGCAACCAAACCGTATCTTCCGCAACTTTGGCCAACAGGGTATTCACTTAATAGCAAGCCTCTTTTTACAACGATCTCCTTTGCCAAATCGAGGTTTTCTTTGGGATATATTGAATCCCAATCAAGGCCATTTGCCAGAAATGCAGTAGTAGCTCCTCCTACGGCTAATGCACCCTGATGCCCAGTAGTATCGCATCCGATGGCAAGGCCTGAGACGATGTTATACCCTCGTTTGGCAAATTCACCAGAAAAATGTTTTCCTGCCAAAATGCCATTTCGAGTAGGCTCTCTGGTTCCAATGACAGCAATTCCAAGCTTTTTCAATACATCAAGATTACCCCTGTAATAGAGAAGTATGGGCGGGTCTAATTTGCCTTCTTCGTTTACGCAAGATTTCAAGATCTCTGGGAAAATGCTTTCATAAAAAGATATTATGCCAACATCTTCACTTTTACATTTTGAAATAATACGTAACGCTACTCGATGTGCATCTTCCAAGTCATCTGCAGTAATGGATTGCAGCTTTTTCCCTTTTAGACTTTTCCAAAATTTGCACAGGCTTTCCATTGTCGTAATGTGAGTGTCTGCTTGATCTGCAATTTTGAATATCGTTTTATTACCAACTCCATCTAACTGTTGAAGGGTAAGAATCATTTCTGTTGATAATGCCATTATTCTATATATTTTAATGTTAGAATTTCAGTTTCGGAAGTGAGTTGACTATGTCAACTGTCTGAACCGAAAGATTTATTACCGAGAGAAGGAGGTCATAAATGTAAGTAGGATTCTTATGCTCACGACTCCACTCATTAGGATCATTTATAATGAGAGATTTTGAATCCTGAGAAACAGCATATCGCTCCATAATCCATTCTATCGCTGATTTACCGTTGACTATATATTCATAGGCTTTCGCCGGAATATTCTCTATAGTAATATGATCATTGTAAATAATACGTGATTTATCAGGAACAAGTTTACCTTTTTCATTCCTAACTTTGGGGAATGTCATCTTATCTACAAAGAAATGGCTATACTTGGTGTAAGCAAAAGGCTTTTCAGCGGAATCTTCCTCAAATACAGCATCAGCGACCTTTGGAGTAACATCGGGACAGGGTGGAACTTGCTCGTAATTCAAGTGCAAATCAGCAAGAGCTTTCCCTGCCTTATAGAAAGCCATGAAGTCCTCCACATTGTCAACGATGGGAATACGTGGAAGAGATTTCTTAAGGTCAGCTGCAAAACGTTCGCGGTATTGCGGAGAATGCAAGATACCATAGACATAATAGAAAATATGCTCTTTAGTGATAGCCTTGGAATTGCCGAAGCGTTTACGCACTTCTTTTAGAATCCAGTCTGTTATGCCATCATGTCTTTTATAACGGTCTTTTGATTCATCTGTGTCAAAAAGCGAGCCTTGAATGTCTTTTCGCTCTTCATACCAATAAAGAGGAAAACATTGGCTTTTGCCGATGAGTTCAAGATCTGGTAGTTGATCAGTAATTATACAAGAAAAGTCCTTTGTTACACCAATACCACTAACACAAATTAATTTGTTAGAAGTGATGCCCGTAGGGAATAATCTTAGTTGCTGATATGTACGCTGAATTAAATCTTTTTGAAAAATAAAATTTTGCTTAGTAAAAGGTCGATAACAGGATTCTACAAACCGCGAATAGTCTAATTTGAATATCTCCTGTTTTTTTGCAGAGTTCTTAAACATATCTGTCCATACTATTTTTGTAGGATCAGTTTGTAATTCATAATTGGCATTTAATGCTAATTTCATACGCTCCGAATTATAGAACGAAATCAATGATTCTATTTTATTGCATAATGATTCTTTTGAAAAATCATACAAAAAAGTATCCTTATTGGTAGCAATACCTAATGATAAGGTAGAAAAGAAAGATTGCTCGTCTATTTTGAACTTCTTCTCAGGGGCTACTGGAATAAGCTGGTCAAAAATGCCATCGCGTTGATTTATCCAATCATGTTTCTCTGTTGGATTTATAACTTCCCAGTCAAGTGTACGACCATGTACCGACTTGAATTTTTTGATAAAGTTTAGCTTCTGTTCACGAGTCAGATAATCTCCTATATCATGATAGTGGATTGTAGCAGCTTTACTATTTTTCGCAGGATTCTTAACAAGAATTGTAATCGTTATAGGTGTACGAGAACCTCCTCCAAAAATCTTTCCACCTTCTTTGCGAGATAATTCCCCACTTGTCCGTTGATTTCCTCGAAGATTTAACACATAAATGTCCGTAAATTCAGATTCAAGACAGGCACGGAAACCATCTTGAGCATTACCGTCAAGCCATGAACCATTACTAATAAATGCCACTATGCCTCCATCTGAATTGTCTGCAATACGGTCAGTAGCCCATCTAAAAGCTTTAATATAACTATCATATAATGCTTTCGTCAAATTAGCTGAGGATTTTGCTGCATAAGTATCAGAAACTCGTTTATCCAATACGGGATAAGTCATATTTGCAGCATTATCATTTGCAGACTTTTGCCCTATCGAATAAGGAGGATTTCCAATGATAACACGAATTGGAGCTTTCTTTTGGCGCAAAACTCCTTCTGAATTTTCTTTGAAAAATTCTTGTGAAAGTGATTGTTGTTTGGTTTCTGCAAGTTGGAAAGTATCTGTTAAGCAAATTCCGTCGTAGTTCACATAGTGATCTGGCTTCATCAGGTCATGATATACTGCTTCTATATTTACATCGGCAATGTAATAGGCAAGCAAGACTATTTCATTGCAATGTATTTCATTGCGATACTTGCGTTCCATGTCTTCGGGTTTAATAAGTCCTGACTGGAGTAGGCGTGTGATGAATGTACCTGTTCCTGTGAATGGATCAAGAATGTGTACATTTTCATCTGAAAGGGATGTGTTAAATTCCCGTTTCAAGATGTCATTGACAGAGTGAATGATGAAGTCCACACATTCAACTGGCGTATAGACAATGCCGAGTTTTTCAACAGTCAGAGGAAATGCACCTTTGAAGAACTTCTCATACAGGTTCTTGATGATTGTTTGCTTTCCTTCCAAATTATCTATATTACCAACATTAACGCGCACGGATTCGTAAAAAGATTCAAGCTCAGTGGTATCTTTCTCAAAGCCACCAACAGTTTCCAGCTGCTCTATCATTTTGTGCATAGAGTGGCTGACTGCATTGTTGTTTACGAAGTTATAATCCGCGAATAAAGCATCAAAAACAGGTTGAGAAATTAGGTGCTGTGCCAACATTTCAATAGCTTGCCCCTCATCCACGGATGGATTTAGGTTGTTCTGCAAGCCTTTCACGAATATATCAAATTCGGACTTAATTGCAGGCACTGTAGATACGAGCTTAGAAATTCGTTCTATGAATTTCTTTGCGATAAGACCTACCTTTTTAGACCAATTTTCCCAATAAAGCCGATCTCCACATTTTTCAACAAGTTTGGCATATATGCCGGATTGCATCTCACCAAAGCGAAGTTGTAATTGGCGCGCAACTTCGGCATCTTCAATGTGCTGTGCATCTTGTTGGTCTTGCTTGTCTGAAATTGCATTATGACCTATGCCCGGCCCTCCAACGACAACTTTTGATGTCCTGTTCTTGTTGAGTGCAATTTTGTTGACTTCTGCATTAAAATGGTCATCATGTGAACGAAGTGCATTGAGAATACTCCACACTGTTGAAAAATAAGTGTTGTTATTCAATGCGTCTTCTGGCTTAACGTCTGATGGCACTACTATGGGAATAATGATATATCCGTACTTTTTTTCGTCAGGCTGTCCCTTGCGGAAATTTCGCATGACGCGGCCAACCGACTGTACAACATCAACTTGTGAATTGCGTGATGAGAGAAATAGAACGGCATCAAGAGCCGGTACATCTATACCCTCGGAAAGACAACGGACATTTGTAAGTACACGGCATTCATTTTCACCTATATTTTCATCTGCAAGCCATGCCAGCTGCTCATTGCGTGCTTGTGAGTTCATAGAACCGTCGATATGACGTGCCTGTACTTCGACAACATGCTCTCGCTCTTCTGTACTAATGGAATCGCGATACTTCTCGCAGATAGTCGGTAATACTTCTGCTGTATTAACCGAAGTACCGGGTGAATGATTGTTTCCAATGGCGGAGCAGAAAGCGATAGCTCTGTGCATCACCGTTGGATCTGCATCCCATGTTGCGTGTTTATCACCACGGATGATTTTGGAAAGGCCATTTACAATACCGATTAACTTTGATGTGTCGTCAAAATTTAATTCGACATTATTAGGGTCTTTTATATCTGAAAGGATATTGTCTGGTAAGTCATCCTCATTCACTGTAAGTACAAGAACTTTGTAGTCCGTTAAAAGTCCATGCTCAACTGCGTATGAGAAATTAACTCTGAAAAACTCTTCTCCGTAAAGTTTAGGGTCGTCCATAGAGCAAAGTATCGCATCTTTTTCGGATGCTTTAATCTTTGCGGATTGCCCATACAAACGAGGGGTTGCAGTCATATAAAGGCGTTTGTTGCCTTTGATATATTCAGCATCATGTATTTTCGTAAAGTTGCTTTCGTCTCTATCTGAAAGTTTAACTCCAGTTGTCCTGTGTGCTTCATCGCAAACGATAAGGTCGAATTTTCCATACGTTCCGGCAGTTTCTTTGAGGATTTCATGTTGGGCTGCATGTATAGCCTCTATGGATTGGTATGTTGAAAATACAACCGTCAGTCCGTTATGGTTCCTATATAATTTCAACTGCTTTGCAATGCTCTTGGGGTTTGTCGTAGCCGGAACAGCAAGGTCAACAACACTGTCTTGCGTATCATCAAAGTCTTTCTTAATTTTTCGTGAAGCACGACTATCCGAACAAATACAAATGCCCTTAATGGGATTTACTGCATCTGCACACCAAGCATTCAGACTTTGCCCTAAAAGAGAAATAGAGGGCACCATAAAAAGTACCAACCCCTTATTGTTCAGTAAATCTTCCGCTATTTTTAATGCGGTATATGTCTTTCCTGTACCGCAAGCCATGATAAGTTTTCCCCTGTCATGTTCTTGAAAATAAGCATGTGCGGCAGACATAGCTCGCAACTGGTGCTCACGTGGCTGTTTGCCCGGAAGCATAGCCTCTTTACCTTTAAGGCCATCAATGAGCAGTTGCCAATCAACTGGAGAGTTCTGTAAATCTACAAGTCCGACCCTGTTAAAAGGAGGATTCTGATTTTGGATTGCATCTTCGGCATTCTTTCCCCAATGGTTTGTCGTTGAAATCCACATCCGTTTTGCAAATGAGGTCGTTTGCAAAGTCTCTGGATCTTTGAATTGGCGGCTTGATGTTGCAAGGAATGAATCTACAGCTGGCTTGTCAATAACTGAATCCTCCTTGTAGCATTTACATTGAATCGCCCAATAATCACCTTCTTCGGTACGTGCAACAAGATCTATACCTGTATCCTTTCCTCCAAGATCTGCACGGCTTGGAAAATCATCCCACAGCCATACTTTAGTGAGGTTGGAATACCGAGGGTCTGAAAGCAGCCAAGAGCGCATCAAACGTTCAAATTGGGTCCCTTTATCCTTTTGTGTAAAGGACTCCGATCTAAATTTATGTAGTATATCGTTGAAAGTCATTGCAATCAAAAAAGTCCTCTCTTGCAGTTATCCGAAGGTTAGCCAAACCATATCACACTACAATCAAGGACATCTCTTATGATACTTCTTCTAAATATTTTATTTCTTATTGGCTCATTTTTTCAGATAAATTCGTGCTATTTTACAAAGGTAGCAATTATACTTGAAATAACTGTCTAATATTTGATATTTAACAGAATATTATCTGATTCTTGTCTATTTACTACCGATTTGAAACGTAATGTATTAGGCAATAGTCTATTTGTATTTGTCAGAGAAAATTTGAAGGACAGTTTCACTTCAAGTCAAAGACATCAAATAAAACTGTCAATAGTATATTACATACTATTTGAAAAGGTGAAATACTATCCAAAGAGAGAACCTTTGAGGCTCCATTTCATTTCACTTCAAAGGCTCTCACATTGATAATGTATCGGAAAGATTAGTCTGAAAAAGATTGCTTTGCTCACAGAAATATAAGGAAACACCCTAATAGTGAGGATTATTGGTGCTTCTTGCTCGATACCATATTACGTGCAAAGTTACTACGGACAGGAGGAACATCAAGTACCATTGTCTTTTTCGGTCGGAGGGCTTGCCGGCAGCCTTCCGCAAATTTTCTCGTATCTCCAAAATTTGGGTATTCCGTCCGCGCTCTCTGACCTCATACTTGCCTTATCCCCCTTTTGTCCGTAGTGTAGGAAACGCACGAAAAACGGTTCTCCCGACCAAGAAGCTCAAAAAGAGCTTCACAAAAGGGAAAAGAATTGGAACTCTAAAAACGAAGGATTATGCGAGTAAAAAGAATGACTATCGAACAAGGGAAGAGAGTGGGTATCAGCCGCTTTTCCAACTTTCACAAGACTGGAAGCGTAAGAGGCATGAAAAGGCTGTATTACGGCTATAAATGTCTATTAGTGCGTTGTGGCAGCTATGTTTATAATGTATCGGCAGAGCCGCAAATCTACCATCAGGCAACTTTCTAAAACTATAGATTATGGACTATCAGGAATTTTCAGGAGAGGTTATCTCCGAACAAGATAAGGCTTTTGCCAAAGAGTTTACAAACTTCGTCAATGGACGGATGTGTTCCGCAGAGAAAACCGGCAAGGAGCTTACCAGAGCGCACCGTTATCTCCAGCAGCAGATGTTCAAGGTGTTCATGGGTTTCATGCGACAGTTGGCATACAACTATCAAAAAGGGTTCTATGACGAGCGTAACGAGTGGGCATCACGGCTCGCCTCGGAAGCGTACCGTCATCTGATTGAAAGCAATCTCATATTTGACCCGAATTATCAACCCTAAAACAAAAGTATCATGAATAACGAATATGATTTTCCCGAATACGGACGGCAATGTGAGCTTAATACACCGTGGCGTGGCTATCACCGTGGCACAATAGTAGCCAAGACAGCAAGAGGTTTTATCGTGCAGTTCAGCAGTGGTGCAGAGATAGAAATATATGAGGACGAAATAAAATTTGATTGATATGTGCAGGTTAATGACACCCCAATTAGCGGAAGCCTTGAAAGGTTTTCCGCTTTACTCCCAGAACGGCAAGGGAAAAGAAGCGGTTTGCCGTGCAGTGTTTATTCTCGGCTCTGCCCGATGGTTCATCCTTGAAGGAGAAGCAGAAGGGAATGATACCATCCTTTTTGGCATAGTCATCGGACTGATGGAGGACGAGTATGGCTATATCTCGCTGAACGAGCTTTCGGAAGTGGAGCTTGACTTGACCAAACAGGGGTATGGCAAGTTGCAAGTCAGACAGCAACAAGACTTTCAACCGACCCCATTAAAGAAACTTCAAGACAACCGATTACAGCGTTTCCTTGCAAGGTTTGAGGATTGAGTATTAATCCGTCAGCCGTGGCAACAAATGCTACGGCTGACATTATCTATGTGCTATGGAATATAGGAATTTGTTTGATATAGCTGTCAGAAATGGCTGGCGTGTGTTCCACAAAGAGCAGGATGGTATTTGGATAGTTGAGTTCCGAAGGAAAACATTTAGTGGCGTACCCTTTTGTTTCACCGTTGAAATGGAATATGGTAAGGTGGAAAACCTTGTCAGTGAGATTATATCATTTGCAGATGCAATAGACCCGGAGACTTGTGCTGTTGAATGGATGATACTGTCTGGTGCTGTTTCACCATCCTGTTATCAGCAAGCCGTGGCCGACATGGATAATATCCGTGTCGAAGTCTGGCTGCTTGTCTATGATTTGTTGGGGCTTATCGGAAGCAGTAACGCCTCGCTCCAATTTCCCAACAATGAACTTAACTAAGAGGTATGCAAACGGCATCATGGAATATCATTTTTCCGTTTGCGCCCTCTTTTGGGAAGTCCATTGGCTTTATAGGCTATCAAATCCCTTCCTTGGAATAGGAGTTTCGCTTGATTGGGAAACCGCGTAAATGATAATGGCTTCTCAGGGTGACTGATATAAGCGTATATTGTACATCGGTGTACGCCAAAATAGCGTGCTGCCTCACTCACCGAATAGATTTGTTCCGGGATAATCTCTCCAAATAATTTATGCAAGTCCATCATGGCATTCATTTTTGCCATAAAGGTAAAAGCAAAGCGATTGGGATGCAATACGTCAAATATTGGAATATCAAGGAGATAATCGGATAATTTATGATAAATTGTTCCAATGTATGAACTGACACGAAGAAAAGGCTGCATTATATATCCGATTTATGCAGAAATGCACATTCGCAGAAGTAGAAGCCTATATGTTTGAGTGTTGACAGCGTTGACAAGCGAGCTGACATACTATCTATCCAAATAGCCATTACAAAAGCGATTGCTATACAATATTTTATCTCTTTTCTTAGAAAAAAGAATTTAGAATAATAGTCTATGTCTTGTCAACGTTTGGCTTCGATTTTTCCAGCATTTCCGATAATGACTACCTTTGTCAACGTTTGTCAACGCAATTTTCTTATAGGAAGTCGTTGATATGAGGATTTTTATGCTTTGTCAACGGTGTCACCTTTGAAATAGGTGCATATTATATTTGGAAATGCACAATGAAACATTGCTAACGCTATTAGCAGGGGGTAATACGTCTTGCATGATTGGAGTTTAATAACAATCAATGTTTGTTTCTGAGTTTACAAAACTATTCTTATTAAAGTCGCATCATCCTCATATTCTTCATTTGTGGGTAGAGCTTTGTCTAACATCTGATTGACCTTGACTTGTTTATAAAGTCCGTCAGTACAAAGGAAAAGGGAACTTCCAGCATTGGCTTTCTGGCATTGGTATGGAATGTCATCTCTTAAACCTGCACCTTTAATGCACCTTGTGAGCAGGTACTTACCATATCCGATATTCAGAGTGTGGTCTGTGCTTAATTGCTTCATTTCATCGTGGTCAGAAATATAAATTCTGACATTGCCCAACCAAGTATAGTGAATGTCTCTATCTTCTATAAAGGCGACAGCAACGGCTGCGCCCATTTTACTATGCATCTCCAAACTCTTTTTGGAAACGGCTTTGTCTGCAAATTCTAATGCCTTAATCAACAAATCGCTGACAGTCATTTTATTTATGTGCTCACAAACAAAAGTTGTAATTGTGCTTACAATCAAATCTGCTGCCTCCTTGCCAAATGTTAAGCCACCCATACCGTCTGCCAATACTGCGATAATCTTATCGTCTATTATTTGAAGGACTGACAGGCTGTCTTCATTTGAATTGTGCTTACCTTCTATTGAAAAGCTATCTATTTTCATTGTTTTCTCCTTTCTTTAATACTTCAACCATTCCGATTAGTGCATTTCTCACAATCATATGTGAGTCGCTTGCAGAATACTTGCTACTCATAGACCTGATTAGTGGACTGTTTTCATCCAGTTCTATTTGCGCTTGTAGTTGGTCGGTATAGAATTGCAAGTGTTCTTTTGTAAGAAATTCTTTCATTTCACAAGCAATCCATCGAGCACCACCATTCAAGAGGTCAAAACTTTCACTTGTTTCCTGCACCTCATCAGGAACTGGTTGTTTGAACGAAACGTATGCCAAATAGAAATTGTCCATTATATAAAGCATATCGGCTGCGTCTTTGTCTGTGAGCAAGTGCCTGTCAAGCCAAGTATCAAATTTAATGAGGAATTGTCCTGACAAAGGAGCCATCTTTATTGTAATGGCGTCTTCAATCACCACTGTATCGGCTATATTCATTACGTCTCTAAAACATTTGACCGACATTTCAGGATTGCCTTCAGGTGGCCATGCGACTTTTTCGTCTTCCTCCAATTCTCCGAAAGGCACAATGTCTATTTCGTAGTCATTCTTTCCATCCACACCTTTATAATAAAATCGCTGTTTCGGTTTACCCTTGACAAAATTGTTTTTCAATAAATTTTCCGACAATAACTCGAACTGACTCCAATCTTTCAAGGCAATAGCCACATCAAGATCAGATGTTCTTCTACGCGAAGGCGGCATTTCAAGTATTTCCATAGCAATGTCTCTTGCCAGTGCGCCAACAACATACACATCCAGTTGCAGGTCGTTCATTACTTTACTCAATGCTTCAAGGGTGTCATAAAGCAAATTATTCTGTAAAGTATCTCGTGTGATTTTATATTCCATTTTCTTTTATTCTTAATGCGGCCTCATGGCAACGGCTGTCTCCAGCACCCATTAAATCCGCGTAAATGACTAATTTTGGGGCAAGGTTTAGTTTGCTTTCCCCTATCCAAAATTTCTTGTAGATGCGTATTTCCCCATTTGGGGCAGGCATTACCGCACCGGTACGAAGAAGCAACGAACTTGCTACATCTGAATAAATTTCAAATTCACCGGGGATTAAGTAACCATCTACTAAGTTGGCTCCACAATCACCTCCCCAATACATACCTTCGGGAAGAAGCATTTCTTTCCATTTTCTTCTATGCTCCGGACTGCGGAAGGTCATCCGATTGATGAGTAATTTAGGTTTCAAAAATTCATTGTATTGCTGTTGCCACCATTCGACAAGTTCTTCGCGCATCGAAATCTTTCTGCCTTTTTCAGTTTGCACCAAGTACTGTTTCGCTTTCAACAAATCAAAAGCTTTCGTGATAGTGCCCAAAGACAGCCCGACTTTCTCTTGAATCTCACGATAAGCCCAATTGACGCTTTCAGGATTTTGCAAGAAGAATAAGATGAGCTTGATGTTTGTCTCACTTATTTTTGAAGTAGAACTTGGTTTAGTGGGGGTGTTGTCTTTTTGGCCGGCAATCTTAATGATTAGACTCTTATGTCTGATATCACAATTTCCTACTTTGTCTATCCAATTGATTTGATTGTCCGAAAGCGTATTGGCTAATTTGGGATAGATTTTATCAGTAATCAAAACCATAGGCATATTCCTATCGCTACTTTTACTTCTGATTCCGTCAACGACTGAAAAGATGTTGGCGTTGCTTATGGTTTTCTTTATGTCACAATAAAACTTCAAGCTATTAATGCTAATAGTTTGGTCCAATTCGTCACAAATGACAATACAGTCATTCCTTGTTGTCGCCCTCAAATTGTTGATGGCTTCATGAAACAATTCCAAATAATCTGTTCTCATTGTTGTATCGTTCATTGTTCATATAATGTTCATAAATTGATAAACACTGCAAATTTAGTGAACATTCTTTGCTTTGCCAAATTTTGCGTTCATTATTTCATTGTGTTCACGAATTTATGAACATGCGTAATCTATAAACAAACGTTGCCCGTAGTCCATTTTTCTTTCAGAGAATAATTTATTCAGAATCAACAGTGTAATACTATATGGCATTTAGGTGCCAATAATACCTCTTTCATATTACCTTTTGAATCGTGGCTTTATATGAGTGGTGATGGAATTGGAAATTTGATTCAATTCCATCTTTACTTTGTATAACTGTTCTCTGGATAAAGGTGCAATGCAATGGATTAGCAAACCGTCCGATACTATTTTTCTTTTTTCTCTGATGCCGTTTATACCGTCAAAGGGGATTTTGTCAGCACCGCAAGCCTTCATGTAGGCATTGACTGCATCGCGCATGGAATATAAACCCAGTCCGATTTTACCCCAACGCACCAAAGCGTTCACCGCTTCGTTTTTTAATTTGTCAAGTCCTTCGTTCTTCATTATTTCATCATTTAGAATGGTAAATCCTCCTGAATGGGAGGTGTGGTATCGGAAGGGGTTGAATCGGAAAGATTGTCTTCCGACAAGTCCAGACTGTCAGACACAATTTCCGTTTCAAGATCCAGTCCGAAGGCATCCTTTAATTGCAGGTAATCAAAGCACAACGCTTTGGGGCGGTTTACCTTGACTTTCCTGACCTGCTCACCATTGATTACTTCTATCATGTAGTCCGGTAATCCGCCGGGCTGGAGAATGGTGAACCTGTCCTGTTTCAAGCCAAGGTACGAGGAGTGGGATTTTAAGTAGGACATGATGGTTGACCAGTTGGAGCGGTTAGCGGTGGCGTTCATGTTCCGGCTGTTGAACAGGGAAGCCACTGCCGCCATATTCAGATAGAGGATAGGACGGGCTTCCTTGAACTCAATGTCCTCCTTGACGGATATGGGACGGAAGGATTTCAAGTACCGTATGCGGTAATGCGCCTTTTCGATACATTTCCCTGATGTCTGGAATCCTTGTAGCATATTCCAGAAGTCGGCGATTTCAGAGCTTTCCTGCGCCAGCTCGTTCTGGTTACGGATGCCCCTGAATGCTGTTTCAAACAGCTCCGTATAACTGAAAGGTACATGGATGACAGTCTCCAATGTGCGGAACGTGGCCAACGGGATGACCCAGTTGCCGAAGATGCGGTCATGGATCGTTTCGTTTTCCAGTTTTGTAGCCAGTTCCCGTTTGGTGATGGCATATATTTCAGGAAAGTTCTTCTCAAACAGTTCCCTATGGTTCAATATCTCTACCGTCAGATGGGTCAGCCCCAAATTGCAGAGAGCCACCAAATCCTCATAATTTCTTTTCTCCGCCTGGTTGAACGATGTCTTGGAGAAAGCAAGGAAGATGACACGGGTGTAAAGTGCCATGTCCTGCGTGGGCTTGTCCTGTCCGCAAAGTGCCACGCCGGTAGTGACGATGGTCTGGGCCGCCATTCCGTCCGTACTTGTGTTCTTTTTAGTCTGGCCACCGCCACCCCAAAGACCTTTGAGGTAGGCTATCTTGCGGATGTCAAGGTCGTTTTTGTACTCGTCCAATACAACAAGTGTGTTTACAGCTTGTGACACCCGGTCGTTCATGGCCGGTACGGAGGTGACACCGAGGTTGGGCGGGTCAACACCGTGCAAGAAGAATGACTGGAGAGAGGTGGCAAGGGTGGTCTTACCTGTTCCCTTTTCTCCGAAAAGGTTCAGGATGGGGAAATGCCGGGTACGCCGGAATATGATGTCACGGAACAGGGTGGACAGTAGGTAAGAAAAGGCGATGGCCGCATTCTCGCCGAACACTTCCACCAACCTTGTCACATAGTCGTAAAGTTTCACGCCGTTGCGGTTCTCGTGCACCATCAGCCTCTCAAACTGGAAGATTTCCTGATTATGGATATAGATTTTGGACGTGGCAGGAATGTAAAAAGCCTTGCTATTGATACCCCTTACGATACCTAATTCATCCACTTCCCTGAAAGTGCCGTCCATCAAAATGCCGTTGCCAAAGGCGAAGAAACCTTCCGTGTCATTCCAACCCAATTTCCGTATGCGCTCCGCTGTATCGGTTTTCGAGTAGAGATATTCCTTGACACGGTTGAGCTTGTCAATCTTGGCCAACCACACATAGTTGCCCAAAGAGCCGACCTTTTGCTGAAAGTTACTCAACGAACAAAGTTCGGATTCTTTCAGCTCGATGACACGGCACATGTTGTACATGTTCCGCATCCGAAAGATACGTGTTCCATTGCTCTCGTCCTCAATGTGGAACAGCGGTTCCATGATGAAGTTGGAGATTCTTGCCGGCTCCTCGTCATCGTCGCCGGTGGCATAGTAGCAGTTCTCCCTTACAAACAGGCCGAACTGCCGCAATAATTCGGCATCCCGTTGCATTTCATTCATGGGCTCAAGCCGTTCATTCCTTTTCCGGGCTTCCCCACGCGCCTGTGCGACGGCATCACGCCACAGCTTCACCTTGCCGTGCAGTTTGGCCAGCTGCTCGATGCACTGGTCAAAGACAAGCTGATCCTTTACATAACGCATCAGGTCTGCTATTTCGGCCACGCATTTCCGCTCTTCCACCAATGAAGAAGCGACAAGAAAACGTTTTTGAGCCAGCCAGATGATGAAATGCTTCTCTGCCAGCGAGGTGTAATCCTCTTTACTCTTGATGAAACTGTCCGCATCATTTTTGACAAACTTCACTTGGAAAGTATCTTCGGACGGTATATTCTCACCGACAACCGAGGCTTTGACAAACGGAAGTTCCCTGACCGTCACATGAAACCCTTTCCTGATTGCCATCGCACCGTTCGCCATGACCGCCTCAAAGCCGGCACCGTATGGTTTGCCTTCCGTCACATCTGAATCGGGAATGAAACATAAGGATGATGTGTACTTTTTGAGCTGTTCAAACTGGCTGTCCGTCCATGCGGTGCCAAGTGCGGCCACGGTATTGTCAAAGCCGACAGACTGCATCCGCAGGACATCGGGTGCGCCTTCCACTATGATAAAGTAGTCAGCGTTACGTTGGCGGCTTGCCCTGTCGATGCCGAACAAGGTTTCCCCTTTGGAGTAAACCGGACTGGTGGAAGAATTGATGTATTTCGGAGCTTTGGGATTGTGGCCGATGTGTCTTGCCGTATAAGCGATGATACGTCCCCATCTGTTCCTGATAGGTATCATGATTCGTTGCCGAAACATGGCATAAATGTGTCCGTCCTCTCCACGTTTAAGCATTCCCAACTCAAAGAGTGCTTCTTCATTAAGCGACCTTTTTTGGCAATAGTCAACAAAGAGGTTTCCGTCTATTGGGGCATATCCGATACCAGCCACGGAACAGAACTCTTCCGGCCATCTGCCATAGGCATAGTCACGGGCCTGTTTGCACTCTATATTATCTGTTGTCCTCAGACAGTTCAAAAAGTAGGCCTGTATATGATCCAAAGCGACAAGGAGAGATTCCCTGTGTTTTTCTTCGGCCATTTGTTCCTCATTATATTCTTCCTGTGTGTATTCTATTTGGATATTATGATGTTTTGCGATGAATCGGACTGCATCCATGAATGAAAATCCTTCCTTCTCCATGATAAAGGTGATTGCATCGCCACCACGGTTACAGCTGAAGCAATGGAAAAGATTCTTTGCCGGAGAGACAGAGAATGAGCCTGTCCGTTCCTCGTGGAAAGGACAAAGCCCCATCAATGCCGAGCCTTTTCTTGAAAGTTTGACGTATGGGCGGAGGACATCTTCTATGGAAAGTTCCCTGACCTTGCTAATGGTCGATTCACTGATCATAATGCGATTAAGATATTCCAACAGTCTATGATTGACTGTCCCAAATATTTCGGACGGCAAACATTGTCTGGGTTGATCGGCCTGATATAACCGCGCTCCCTGTACTTGCGTAATGTCTTGTGGCTTATGCCCAATTCGGCACAAGTCCGTTTAACTGAATAGACCCCATTAGGGTCACAAGTAGGTTTTAATTCCTTCATTAGCTATAAATTCATGATGAACAGCCCCATAAATATGTTTGTTTGCCACATTGACGGGGTAGTTCTAACTGTCAACATAGCCATAATATTGTTTGAATACTCGCCTTTTTACCGTCATTCCAGATCATCTTTCGTAATGTCTTTGTCGAAATAGTCCTGAACGATACGCTGCAACAGGCGCAAGTCGGCCGTCCTGTACTCGACCTTGCCCGGTCTTTTGTATGCTACCACTTTTCCCATGCGCCTCCATCTTTCGACGTTGCGGCGGCCAAACATTTCATAAGCCCTTCTTTGACTGATAAATTCAGGGTCGTTGTTGTCTGACTTCAAAAACTTTACGATTCTTGCAGCAAGGTCATTCAGAAAGATGTCATACGGAATAAGGCGGTCTAAAAACTGCATGAATGCCATATTCCCTATATGATACGTTTAACGGTTATTGTTTGGGTTTCCCTGTTCGTCTTTGTTTTGAACTGCCTGTTATAAATAGCTCCCAGTTCGGAGGCTTGCGTGCGGACGCTTTTCAGCCTTGAAATGGGGAATGTGACTGTACCGCCTACTTCGAGGGCAGTAAGTGCTGGGCGAATTTTTTCCAAGTTTTCTGCCATAATCTTTGGATATTTAATATTTAATGTTTAACTTTGTACCCACTAATATAGTGTATTACACCTGCAAAGTAACACAAAATGGTTTATATACACAAATATTTGTTTGACTATTTAATGTTTAAGGTCTAATTATTGACTTAGCCCTATGGATATAGACATAAAAAACGTACATATAGGTGAGGCAATCGAGAAACGTCGCAACGAACTTGGATTGAGTAAATCCGAGCTTGGACGGAAAATTGGTGTGCCGCAACAGCATGTCAACCGCATACTGGAGAGGGAGACTATGGAGACCAAACGCCTTATCAAGGTCAGTGAGGCTTTAGGCTTTAATTTCTTCACACTGTTCTGCCCTGTCCAACACCAGATATCCGCCTATCTTGCGGCAGTGACGTTGGATGGTAATGCCCACAATATTATTGGTGATGCCGAACTCGCCTCTCAACTGGCCAAAGCTCAGACAGAGATAGAAAGCCAAAGGGGCACTATTGCACTCCTGAAAGAACAGGTGGATAGTCTGAATGCGCAAATAAACCGTCTTGACTCTAACTTGAAGGATAAGGACGCAATTATAGAACTATTAAAAGAAAGGAGATAAATGACTTGAAAGTTGCTATAGACGAATAGCAGGGAATCATTGAGTAAAAAATGCGATGTAGTGCTTATCAGTCGCTTACAATAACAATGTAAGTTTTTGATTATTAATAATGTATTGCAGCGGCGCAAGCAGCAATAGAAGGATAGTCAAATACGCTGGTTAGGTACTTAACTATCTGATAAATAGACTGTAAATACTTGTGAAAGTATTTGCAGTCTATTTTATTTTATGCCTGTTGGGTATTGATGTCCGTTTACCACCCAATATTTATTTGGTATTTATTATAAAAAACTAACTAAATGTTTGTTTAATCATAAAAACAGCTTTACATTTGCACCCCAGAAATCGACCGAATTGGGGTCTAACGTTTAATTTAAAAAAACAAAGAAAATGAAAAAGGGTTTATTATTGGTAGTTGTAATGTTAGCAACTATCGCTGTAAAAGCACAAGACATTTACGTAGGCGGATCTTTGAACGTTTGGCGTAACAGCACAGGCAACACTACTTCTTTTAAAGTTGCTCCGGAAGTTGGATACAACTTTAATGAAACATGGGCATTGGGTGCTGAATTGGATTATTCACATAATTATAATGGTGGACTAACAAAAAATTCAGTAATTGTTGCTCCATACATTCGTTGGTCTTACTGTGAAACCGGTGCGGTTCGCCTGTTTCTGGACGGAACTGCTGCTCTCGGCTTCGTGAAGGTTAAAGACGGAGACACTACTAAAGCCGGACAAGTGGGACTTAGACCGGGTATTGCTGTTAAATTGAACGATCACTTCTCTTTCATTGCCAAGTATGGTTTCCTGGGATATCGTAGAAATATAAATACGCTTGGAGATTCTTTTGGTCTTGAACTTACTAGTGAAGATCTTTCAATTGGTTTCCATTACGCATTCTAATAAGAAGAAAACAAATCAACAAATTAGGAAAGGGAGTTCTCAAAAATAGGGAATTCCCTTTTTTTATGTATAATCTCTATAAATTGCGCACTTGTTAACGAAAAAGTTGTTTAATACAAATTACAATTATACATTTGTATTGTTAAACAATGAGGTCAATAGAAACCTTTAGTATTAATTTAAAACTTTAAAATTATGAAGAAGAGTGTTTTGTTTGTTTTATTTGCACTGATTTCAGTGGCAGGTTTCTCTCAAATTACAGGTTGGAATGCCAAAGTAGGTATGAACTTTAGTAATTACACCGGTGATCTTGATCTGAATGCAAAGGTTGGATTCAAACTTGGTGGAGGTTTTGAATATGCTTTTACTGATACATGGTCACTGCAACCTTCATTATTCTTAACTAGTAAAGGTGCAAAGAAAGATGGCAATAGCATTAATGCAATGTATTTGGAATTGCCAGTAATGGCTGCTGCACGTTTCAATGTAGCAGATAATACTAATCTGGTGGTGAATGCAGGTCCTTATTTTGCTTGTGGTATTGCCGGTAAAACAAAGTTTGACTTAGGTAATGACACAGAACGCAAAGTCGACACTTTTGGTGATGATGCTTTGAAGCGTTTTGATGCAGGTCTTGGTGTAGGAGTTGCATTGGAATTTGGTAGAATCATTGCAGGCTTGGATGGTCAATTTGGTCTGGTTGATGTGGAAAAAGTTGGTAATCCTAAAAACATGAACTTCTCTATTATCGTGGGATATAAGTTCTGATAAGAAAACACCGAAAATACAGAAAGCCGTTGCGGAAGACAATTCGCGGCGGCTTTTTTATTTTATGATTGAGAAAGTCATTTCCTTTATTGGATATACAATAGGAATGTACAGTCAGTTTACTATCGGCTTTTTATTAATCTGATAGCTTTTTCAACTTTTTAAAGTGCTCGATTACGGCTAAATAGTTCTGATCCTGACAGGCGTCGAATTTGTTCCAAAGATCTCCTAATACGACAGCTCCTCCGAAACCGAAATCTTTAATCTCCAGCAAATTATCTTCATTGATACCTCCCAATGCCATCACTTTCGAATCGATAATTTTGGCTCTTTGTGCTTCACGCAATTCTTCGGCAGTATATGTTGAATAGTAATTCACTTTAGAGATACTATCATAAATAGGACTCATAAAAACATAGTCGTAAAAATGCTTTCTGTTTTTTACCTCCTCCACTGAATGGCACGAACAGCTGATGTGACCATAATAATCATGCGGCTCTTTGGGATTACGTGCATTCAGGTGGATACCCATCAGATTAAATTCTTCTTTCAAATAGAAATGTTCATGCGTGACGATACGGCGGTGATATTTATCCGGAATAAGTGTCAATAGCCGTTCCGAATACATAGCCGGAGTTTCCGGCTTCCTAAGATGTAGGACATCCAGCCCCTCTTCGAAAAGAGCGGTAATAATCTTATCTTCTTCGACGAAGAAGGTAGGGGTGGTAACTACAATTAGTTTCATTTCTTTTGTTAAAATTGGATTGCTTAGCAAAGTTACTAATTAACTATGTCAGAAACCAACCTTTATAGTGAAAATTTGTTAGATTGCCATGTCCGCAGGTCGATTGTCCATAGTTCGCCGGCTAAAACATCTCCAAAATCACAGATTATTTTCAGCACTTCCGTAGCTTCAACGCTTCCTACAATAGCAGGAGTAACTCCCATCACACCTTTGGGCGGAGGAGGCATTCGTTGCATTTCTTCTTCATCAGGATAAAGATCCCGGTAGTTCTTTTTCTGGTTTCCATAGTTGAATACAGAAACCTGTCCTTCAAAGCCGCAGATAGCACCATATACGTATGGCTTTTTCTGTTCAATGCAGATATCGTTAATCAGGTAGCGGGTGGCAAAGTTATCACAGCCGTCGACTACTATATCATATTCCTGAATGATATGATAAGCATTTTCTTTCGTCAACCGGGTAGAGTAGGGATGTATTCTGATCTCGCTGTTGAGAGCGGAGAGCCGTTCCGCTGCACAGATAGCTTTCGGTTTACCCAATTCCTTTTCGGAATAGAGAACTTGTCGTTGCAGGTTAGTGATGCTTACCAAATCGTCATCTACCAGTCCGAGACATCCCACACCGGCGCCTGCCAGGTAGAGAGCGATGGGAGAGCCTAGCCCTCCCACACCTACAATAAGCACTTTGGCTTCCTGCAGTTTCTTCTGACCTTCTTCTCCGATTTCGGGAAGTATGATTTGTCTATCGTACCGCATCTGCCTATCTTTTAAAATCAAAAGACTGATCCCAATCCTTCCAAACCGGTTCGCGACCCAGTTTCTTCAAGTCACGTTCCACTTCAACCGCCTTTCGCTCATCACTTACGTGAAATTGTTCCAGGGTTTGAGGATAACTGTAATATCCTCCGGGTTCAGTTTTACTCTCCGCACTCATGGTTGTAACACCGAGCGTTGCCATGTGATTTCGGATTTCTGCACTTTCACGGGTGGAATAGGAGATATCTACGTCGTGGTCGAAGATTCGCATCGCGAATGTAAGTTGAGCCAGTTCCCGGTCGTTCATGACTACATTCGGTTGGAATCCGCCATTTTCAGACGGGCGCATACGCGGGAAATTTACGCTGTATTTCGTTTTCCAGTAATGCTTTTGCAAATAACGTAGATGATAAGCCATCATCGTAACGTCAGTTCGCCATTCCTCCAAGCCGATCAGGACACCCATGCCAATCTTATGTACACCTGCCTGTCCCATACGGTCGAAGCCGTCTACACGCCATTCGAATTTAGACTTCATGCCTCTCGGATGATATGTCTTGTAATTTGCTTTATGGTAAGTCTCTTGAAAACAGATCACTCCATTCAGACCATGATTAGTCAGTTCCTGATATTCTTCTGCTTTAAGGGGCATTACTTCAATTTGCAGGTTGCTGAAATAAGGTTTTGCCAAATCCAGCGCCCGGGCAATGTAGGGAACACCTGCTGCGGCAGGGTTTTCACCGGTTACGAGCAGTAGATTTTCAAAAGGAGCCAGTCGTTTGATGGCTTTGTATTCGTTGACAATCTCTTCCTCTGTCAGTATCGTTCTCTTCATCGGATTGCTGATGTGGAAACCGCAATAGACGCAGGAGTTGGTACATGAATTAGTCAGGTAGAGCGGTACGAACATGGAGATAGTCTTACCGAACCGTTCCATCGTATATTTCTGACTAAGGCGTGCCATCACTTCCAGATAAGGAGTGGCGGCAGGTGAAATCAGCGCCATAAAGTCGTTGACATCCAGATGCTCTTTTTTACCCAATGCACGGCGTACGTCGGCATCTGTTTTGGAATAGATGGCTTTTGTCGTCTCTTCCCAGGATATTTTTTCTAATTCGTCGGAGAACATTTTAATCAATTAAAAATTAAAAATTGAAATGAGGGGAGAGGGTAGGTCAGTGGGCTGACTTTTTGTTTCTCCCCACTCATTATTTGTTGTTTTTAGTGCTTTTCTTTAAATCGCGTGACAGTCTCATTGCACAGAAATTAGGTCCGCACATCGTACAATATTCTCCATCGATATGATGTCCTGCACGGAAATAAGTCTGCGCCCGCTCCGGATCGAGAGACAGGTCGAACTGATCTTTCCAGCGGAACTCATAACGAGCTTTACTCAATGCGTTGTCCCGTACCTGTGCACCCGGGTGTCCTTTTGCCAGGTCAGCGGCATGAGCGGCTATCTTGTAGGTAATGACTCCTACGCGTACATCCTCTTTGTCGGGTAAGGCAAGGTGTTCTTTCGGAGTGACATAACAAAGCATAGCCGTACCCAGCCATCCGATTTGTGCGGCACCGATAGCGGAAGTGATGTGGTCGTATCCGGGAGCAATATCCGTCACTAACGGGCCGAGTGTATAGAATGGGGCGTCATGGCATTTTTCGATCTGACGTTCCATGTTCTCTTTTATTTTATGCATCGGAACGTGTCCGGGGCCTTCAATAAATGCCTGGACATTCTTATCCCAGGCACGAAGCACTAATTCTCCCATGGTATCCAGTTCGGCAAACTGCGCTTCATCGTTCGCATCGTAGATAGAACCCGGACGAAGTCCGTCGCCTAAAGAAACGGCTACATCATATTGTGCCAGGATATCACAAATATCATCAAAGTGATCGTATAAGAAACTTTCCTGATCGTGTACGAGACACCATTTACTCATTATGCTTCCTCCACGGCTGACAATACCGCACAACCGTTTATCGGCAAGATGAACATTATGGCGGCGGATCCCTGCATGAATGGTGAAGTAATCTACACCTTGTTCGCATTGTTCAATCAATGTATCCCGGTAGATTTCCCAGGTGAGGTCTTCCACTATGCCGTTCACCTTTTCAAGTGCCTGATAAATAGGAACCGTGCCGACGGGTACGGGACAATTACGGATAATCCATTCGCGTGTTTCATGGATATTTTCTCCTGTGGAAAGATCCATCAAGGTGTCGCCACCCCATTTGCAGCTCCACAATGCTTTCTCCACTTCTTCATCTATGCTTGAAGTAGTAGCTGAATTTCCGATATTCGTATTGATTTTCACAAGGAAGTTGCGTCCGATAATCATCGGTTCAGCTTCCGGGTGGTTGATATTGGCCGGTAATACGGCACGTCCCTCTGCAATCTCCTGACGGACAAATTCTGGAGTAATGTGGGTCTTAATTCCCAATTCCTCGCAATTCATGTTCTCGCGGATTGCCACATATTCCATTTCAGGGGTGATAATCCCTCTTTTGGCGTATGCCATTTGAGTGATTGCTTCTCCTTTTTTAGCGCGATAGGGCAGAGCGATGTGCTCGAAACGTAAGTGATCGAGACTTTTATCGTCCCTTCTCATTTGTCCGTATTCCGAAGTAATTTCGGGAAGTTGTTCCACATCACCACGGCCTACAATCCATTCTTCACGCATACGGGGCAGTCCTTTTTTAAGATCAATGCTCATATCTGCATCGCTGAACGGTCCGCTGGTATCATATACATATATCTCCGGGTTCGGTGTTGCTATCTTTTCTTCGCCTTCAAAGCTGACACTGGGCACTTGTTCCACTTTCCGCATCGCTACACGGATATTCGGATAAAGTTTACCGGGTAAATAGACTTTCTGCGAGCGGGGGAATTTTATTTTTTGTTCCATAGTTTATTCGTTTTTAATCAAGAAAAGCCGTTAGAGGTGAACTTGCTTCTGCCACGAAGTCGACGGCTTGTAATCCTAATCCTGCTTCGTAAGCCTGTCTTCCGGCTTCTGTGGCCGCTTTGAATGCTTTTGCCATTTCTACCGGATTTCCGGCAACGGCTATTGCGGTATTAACTAATACAGCGGAAGCTCCCAGTTCCATTGCTTCGGCAGCATGACTGGGTGCACCGATGCCTGCATCTACGACTACCGGGATACCTGCCTGTTCGATAATGATTTGCAGGAATTCTTTGGTCTGCAATCCTTTATTGGTACCGATTGGTGCACCGAGCGGCATAACAGTAGCTGCGCCCGCTTCTTCCAGACGTTTGCAGAGTACAGGGTCAGCCTGACAATAAGGCAACACGATAAAACCCAGTTTTACCAGTTCTTCCGTAGCTTTCAGTGTCTCGATAGAGTCAGGGAGCAGATAGCGTGGGTCCGGGTGAATTTCCAGTTTCAGCCAATTTGTTCCAAAGGCTTCGCGAGCCAGTTGTGCTGCAAAAACAGCCTCCTCTGCATTACGTACACCGGAAGTATTGGGCAATAGCTGAATATTCGGATGAATAATATGTTTTAGCATGTCATCCTCTTTGTTGTCCATGTCGATTCGTTTCATGGCAACAGTAACCATTTCCGTGCCTGAAGCCAGAATAGCTTGTTCCATTACTTCATTGGAATTGAATTTTCCTGTTCCCAGGAAAAGACGGGAGTTAAATTCGCGTCCCGCAATTACTAACTTTTCCATTCTATATATATTATAAATTAAATTACTGATTGTACATCATTGCTTTACGCATGATTCAGGATTCTATGTGTTTCTTCTACCGGATTATCCGCTCCGAGAATGGTTCCCGACAGGGCTATCCCGTTTACTCCTGTGTGAAGTATGGCAGGAATATCCTCATAAGTGATTCCTCCAATCGCTACTACGGGGATTTCGATATTCGCCTCTTTCATCTGTGAAAGGATGGAGGAATAGCCTTTCAATCCCAGTACAGGGCTTAAATTCTTTTTGGTGGTAGTAAACCGGAAAGGACCGATGCCAAGATAATCGGCACCGGCACGATAGTGCTGTACAACATCTTCGAATGTATTTGCAGTGCCGCCGATAATGAAAGCCTCTCCAAGAATTTGGCGGGCCTGGTCGATAGGCATATCCTTTTTGCCCAGATGCACACCGTCCACTTCCAGCTTTCGCGCCAGTTCAACGTGATCGTCCAGAACCAGGATTGCTTCGTGCTCTTTACAAAGCGGTTTCAGTTGCAGGGCTACTGCCTCCACTTCTTCGAGAGGAGCCTCTTTCATGCGTAGTTGGATCCATTTGCACCCGCCTTCGAGTGCCATACGTGCCGATTCGAGGTACGAGTACCGTTCGGTCTGATGCGTGATAAATTGTAGACTGACCATTCCCTTATCCTCCGCAAGCAGCTTTGATAATCACCAGGTTATCGTTCTCATGCAATATGAAACCCTCCCATTCGGTACGGGGAATCATTTTGTTGTTTACGGCGATAGCAATGCCTTGAACCGGAAGTTCGAGCTGTGCTGTCAGTTGTGTAAGGGTAGAGTCGGGAGTAATTTCCACCTCTTTGTTGTTCACTTGTACTTTCATTGTCCTATCAGAATAAATAAGTTGAAAGTAAATACAAAGAGCGTGCTTGAATGGAAAGGCGATAAGAAGAAACACAATCCCTACGTCAGTACTAACTGCCTCAGGTTCCTAGGGTATAATCTCAGCCCCTCATGGGGCACCCCTTTGTCTTTACGGGGGCAAAGTAAGTGAAAAAGAAACAGAAAAACACTAAATCAGTCGATTTTTTTTCATTTTTCTGTTGATTCCTGTTTTTTGATAGGATGAGAAAAGATAAATCGGGCACCATTTTTGTAATTCTTGTCAATCCAGATATCACCTCCCATATATTGGATGGTCAGTTTGCAGATAGCCAGTCCCAATCCTGTACCCTGTACGAACTCATTCAGCTTTTCGAAACGTTGGAATACCAGCTCCTGTTTATCTTCGGGAATTCCGGTGCCGGTATCAGTTACCGAGAACAGCATACATTGCTTTTCTTCGTCCACTTCATAATCCAGCGTAATGCTTCCTCCGGCAGGAGTGAATTTCAAGGCGTTGTTCAGCAGATTGATAATAATCTGTTGCAGGCGCAAGGGATCTGTGTAGAGCATGTAAGGCTCTTTAGGCATTTGCAGTTTGATGTCTACATCCATTGTCTTGTTCCGGTTGGTCAGGGTAATCATATTCTGGCAATGGTTCACCAGCTCACACCATTCATATTTGAATTGTAGCTTTCCTGATTCCAGGCGTGATATATCCAGTACATCACTAATCAGTTGGAGCAGCAGATTAGAGTTGGTCTGGACAATATCTGCGTATTCTTTCAGTTCGTTATTCTGCTCTACCGAACCGATAATCAGGCTGGAGAAACCGACAATAGCATTTAGCGGAGTTCGTATCTCGTGGCTCATATTCGAAACAAAGGCACTTTTCAGCTGATTAGCTTCTTCGGCGCGCTCTTTAGCATCACGCAATTCGACTTCAGACTCTTCCAGCTTCTTTTTATCTTCCCGTAGTTGTTTCGTAGTTCTTTCAAGGTGATTCTTCAGGATTTTAGTCCGGTAATAGTAATACAGCGAAATCATTAGACTTCCTACTAATACGAGAAATATAATCAGGATGAATTGTACTTCTGTCTTATAGGCCACAAAGAACGGGATGGGCTGATTGATTACCATTGAGTTAACAGGTAACTTCTTGTTTCCAAATCCCCATTCCTTTAGTTTCTTCGCATCAAATTTATATCTGTTGGGTAAGATATTGATGCTGCTGATACCCGTTTCCTTTTGGTCTAAAAAGCGGTAAGCATATTCTCCCATGCTTTTTCCCACTCCTTCATATTGCGGGACATATCCTCCGATAGCCCAGTAACCTATTGCGGTAGAAGTCATGCTGAACATAGGCAGGAGAGGATTGGCTTTGGAAAAAGCATAAACGGAGTTATTCATGTAAGTAATACCCCGGTTATCGATTCTCCAGATGCCAAGCAACATGACTGTGTTTCTGGGAAGATTGCGCAATTGACTGGCAGCCATATCGAGTGTATGGATGCGGCCATCGACGTAGGTGATAGACAACTGTGGGAAATGTTGCAGGTTTTTCTTGAACCATGCCAGTTCGGCAAGTCCGTTGTATGTGTTATCCGATACAAATACAAGGTGTTCTGTTTCCGGATAGAAATCCTGTATCATTTCAATATCTTTTTTAATGTCATATTCGTATGTGCTACAATATCTTACGTTGTATTCCTTCATGCGTTCCATTAAGTTAATGCTTTCGGGATTATAGCTTCGGATGTCGGTCGAATCCTCCGGAATACGTATTCCGTTGCGTGACGCCATTGCACAGAAAACAGGAAGCTGCTTGTACTTTTCATCTTCGAGATGAAGGAAACTGCTCCATGCTTCACCACCCAGGAGAATAACTAATTTGGCTTTCGGATGTTTGTCGAGAATATCAGTTAATGTTTTTTTCCATTGATGCGCCTGCATTAAGTCTGTTGCATTCATATTTTCTACCATGGTCGAATATCTTCCTCCCAATTGGGTGTAGGTTTCTACAAATGTGCTGATGTTATCGTAGGTATATTTAGTGTCAGAATTATAAGAGGTGATAAACAGGATTTCTTCCTCAGATTCTTCTGTGGTGGCAGCATTGCCGAAAAGGGGGAGGAAAAGGAGTACAGCAATGGAGACAATAAATCGTATTTTTTTTCTTTTATACAGTATCATAATTGTTTGTTATGTTGTTTTATGAGTTGCAAAAATACAACTAATGCATCTGATATACAATAAAAGTCTGTTTCTTTTTAATCTGTAAAAAAGGTCGCTGTGAAAAACACAACGACCTTTTCCATAAGTATAGTTTAGCTTGTAAATTTGATTACATTCTTTTTTCAACCACATCCCAGTCGATGATATCCCACAGGGCGTTTACGTGGTCGGCACGGCGGTTCTGGTAATCCAGATAATAGGAGTGTTCCCAAACGTCAAATCCAAGAAGTGGTTTCAAACCGGCACGTACCGGATTGCTGCCGTTCCCCTCTTTAGTGATTTTCAGTTTACCGTCTTTATCTACGGATAGCCAAGCCCATCCTGAACCAAACAATCCGACTGCTGCTGCATTGAATTCTTTCTTGAAGTTTTCAAAGCTGCCAAAGTCACGTTTGATGGCTTCTCCCAGTTTACCGGCCGGTTCTTTCTTCGAAGGTTTCGGGGCAAATTGCAGGAAGTACAGGTTGTGGTTCAATACTTGTCCGGCGTTATTGAATATAGCTCCATCCGGTGCGGCTGCAACGATTTCTTCTACCGTTTTACCTTCATATTCTGTTCCGGGCACGAGGCTATTCAGATTATTTACATACGTTTGTAGATGTTTTCCGTAATGGAAATCTATTGTTTGCTGACTGATTACAGGTTCCAACGCATTGTTAGCGTAAGGAAGTTTAGGCATTTCGTAAGTCATGGTCATCATAATTAAAGACATTAATATAGTATTCATAATGTTACAAGTTTTAATCGGCTTGTTATACTATAATAACAGAAGCCCTTTGCAAAATGTTCACAGCATCTTACTTTATTTGTAAATGTACTGTATACGTTCCACTTCTTTCGGATGCTCACGGTCGGTCCGGCAGATCCATTGGCCCGTATTATCATATTCATAATAAGAATTGCTATCGATCTGGTTTCCGTATTTATCGTACAGGCAGGTCAGGCATCCCGATGTTTTCTGGTTATTGCCTAAAATCCGTTGGTAAACGATTTGTGTCAGATAACCGTATTTATCGTATTCATAAGCATCTTTTTGTGAAATAATCTGATCCGAAGAATTTGCAAAAAGCAGGTTTTGATGTTGGGATGAAATCAATCTGCCTTTATCATCATATTTGTTTGCGGTGTACGCCTGAAGTTCTCCATTCTTATTATACTCTTTGGTTTCGGTCAATAACCCCTGTTTATTATAGGAACTTATGATGACTCTTCCATCTGTATACTTGAGCGAATCACTCTCGATACTTCCGTCCGTACCTATACGGCGTGTCCGTCGGTAGAGATCCGTTTTGGTTTTCGGATTCGTTTGCACTTCAAAGATGCAGTGACCTTGCGGATCGTATAATCTGTTCGTTTGTATTTCATTGCTTGGCTGACCGTTCTTTACGGTAAGCGACAATGTAGAAATGAGCTGCCCCTTATCATCATACGAATAAGTGGTCGAGGTATTTCCCGTACTGTCATTTTCCGCAGACTTAATCAATCGTCCTCCATTATAGTATTTCACAGAAGTAGGAGTGGATATGATTGTTTGCAGAATAAACGGTGTCCGTAGTGCATTGGCCTGGTCACGAAATTCCTTATACCTGTGTGTGCAAAGAAAATCCTGCAGCATACTCAAAGATTCGGAATTGACAATGGCAGCTTTTAAAAGCTCAAAATCAGCTTTTTCACTAAGATATTCAAGGTCGTCCAGATGAGTACGTGCTGTAGAAGTCAGGTAAGGTGATTGCTTATACTCGTCAATAATCTGCCGGATGTCTGTTGCGTTTCCTTTCTCCCGGAGGCTGTCGATCCCTTGAAACAGAAAATCATCGTATAACGCGCGGACTTCCGGAAGGAATGGACGCGTATCTTTATCCGTGAAGAATTTCTGCATGTTGGCGTTATCAAAAAATGCCTTGAAATTCGCTGATGTCGGATTACTCTTTACAATCTGGTAAAGCCGTTTGTTTTCCGCAGTGTTGATTTGAGAGATAAATTTGCCGTTCGGATATTCCGTGATGTACGTTTGATAAATATTCAGCGTAGGTGTTTTCAGCATACCTTCCAGTAAAGCCATTTCACGGATGTCCCGCACCTTTTGCAAGATGGCAGAATCTCCCGGATAACCGCTTGACTGGATACTGTCCATCAACGTCTTGCTAAAAGGAATTTGATCTTTCGAAGCATCCAGAATGGAGATAACGGCCAGTTCTGCTTTGTTTTGTACGTTGGAAAGTTGTATTTTCTCTTCTTCACAGATATTGGGAAAATAAGCTTTCGTTGCCCTTTCGTAGCATCCGAAATAGTTGGTGGCAGCCTGTTCGCTTTGCTCGTTCCACAATCCGTTGAGCACATCCAATAATGCCAGTTCCTCGGCATAATAGGTTTGTGTCTCGTCATCTATCTTATCACGGTTTTTCTGCCATTTGTCGGCGTCATTATCGTTCAGATACCTTAGCAGCTTTTCCAGGCGGCTCTGCTTTTGTGCCATTGCCTGTGGAATGCAGGCGACCAGAAACAAACTCAAAATAATCGATAAAAATATACTTCTTTTCATTGCTTTTTGGTGTTAGGTTAAAATAGTTAGTGATGAAAATTCATAAAAATACCTTCATTCTCGAATGAATATTATACTTTTGTATTGAGAACAAATTTGAATGCCAAGGGTTTGTTAAAAATCCACATTGTTTTTATAATGCTGTTATGAATACCAATTATATAGATGAATTGAACGAGAGTCAGTGTGCTGCAGTGACTTATAATGACGGTCCTTCGCTGGTGATAGCCGGTGCAGGTTCGGGGAAGACGCGCGTATTGACTTATAAAATCGCTTACTTGCTGGAACAGGAGAACGGCTACAATCCGTGGAATATCCTTGCACTGACCTTTACGAATAAGGCGGCGCGCGAGATGAAAGAGCGTATTGCGCGTCAGGTAGGTATGGAACGGGCACGTTATTTGTGGATGGGGACTTTCCATTCCATCTTCTCACGGATTCTTCGTGCCGAAGCAACATTTATAGGGTTCACTTCCCAGTTCACCATCTATGATACGGCTGATAGTAAGAGCCTGCTTCGTTCCATAATCAAAGAGATGGGGTTGGACGAGAAAACTTATAAACCGGGAGTGGTACAAGCGCGTATCTCCAATGCCAAGAATCATCTGGTCACTCCCACGGGGTATGCTGCCAATAAAGAGGCTTACGAAGGAGATATGGCTGCCAAGATGCCTGCTATCCGTGATATCTATACTCGTTATTGGGACAGATGCCGTCAGGCGGGAGCGATGGATTTTGATGATTTATTGGTATATACCTATATTCTGTTTCGTGACTTTCCAGAAGTGCTGGCACGTTATCGCGATCAGTTCCGTTATGTATTGGTGGACGAGTATCAGGATACGAATTATGTGCAGCATAGCATTGTTCTGCAACTGACTAAAGAAAATCAACGGGTCTGTGTAGTGGGAGACGATGCGCAAAGTATCTATTCTTTCCGTGGGGCGGATATTGACAATATTCTCTATTTTACAAAAATCTACCCCAATACGAAAGTTTTTAAACTGGAGCAGAATTATCGTTCCACACAAACCATTGTTTGTGCTGCCAATAGCTTGATTGAGAAGAATGAACGCCAGATACGGAAAGCCGTGTTTTCGGAGAAAGAAAAGGGGGAACCTATCGGCGTATTTCAGGCGTATAGCGATGTGGAAGAGGGAGATATTGTAGCTAATAAGATTGCAGAGCTACGACGGGAGTATCGCTACGGATATGCTGATTTTGCCATCCTGTATCGTACGAATGCACAAAGCCGTATTTTTGAAGAGGCTCTTCGGAAACGGAGTATACCTTATAAGATTTACGGAGGACTTTCGTTCTACCAGCGAAAAGAGATAAAAGATGTGATTGCTTATTTCCGTTTGGTAGTGAATCCGAATGATGAAGAAGCATTCAAGCGAATCATTAATTATCCGGCTCGTGGTATTGGAGATACGACAGTCGGGAAGATTATATCGGCGGCTACCGATCATGGCGTAAGTCTTTGGGCGGCACTCTGCGAACCATTGAGTTACGGACTGGATATAAATAAAGGAACGCATGCAAAACTGCAAGGCTTTCGTGAATTGATAGAAGGTTTCATTGTCGATCAGGCAGATAAGAACGCTTATGAAATAGGAACGAATATCATCCGTCAGTCCGGCATTATCAACGATGTCTGTCAGGACACATCCCCCGAGAACCTAAGCCGTAAGGAAAATATAGAAGAGTTGGTGAATGGAATGAATGACTTCTGCGCTTTGCGGCAGGAGGAGGGTAACCCGAATGTGTCTCTTACCGATTTCCTTTCGGAGATTGCATTGCTTACCGATCAGGATTCCGACAAGGCGGATGATGGGGAAAAGATAACGTTGATGACAGTTCATTCGGCTAAAGGATTGGAGTTTAAGAATGTATTTGTGGTCGGTCTGGAAGAAAACCTGTTTCCCAGTGGGATGGTAGGAGATTCTCCCCGGGCACTGGAAGAAGAACGTCGTTTGTTCTATGTAGCTATTACTCGTGCGGAGGAACATTGTTATCTGTCTTTTGCCAAAACCCGTTTCCGTTATGGAAAGATGGAATTTGGAAGCCCCAGTCGTTTCTTGCGTGATATCGATGTTCATTACTTGCAACTGCCGCATGAGGCAGGAGTGAGCCGTGCTGTCGATGAAGGTGCAGGACGTTTCCGTAGAGAGATTGAAGGAGGATTCACCCGTTCAGCTTCTCCGTCGCGTGCCCCTTTCGGAAGTACATCTTCCGAACAGCGTGAACGTCCGAAAGCACAGATCATTGCTCCCAGCGTACCGAGGAATTTGAAGAAAGTTAGTACTGTTAGCCCAAGTAGCGGTGCACAGGCAACCTCTTTCACTTCAGCATCGGTAGCAGGAGTACAGGCCGGACAGATGATAGAGCACGAACGTTTCGGATTGGGTGAAGTGATTAAAGTAGAAGGAACGGGAGACAATGCGAAAGCAACTATTCATTTTAAAAATGCGGGAGACAAACAACTATTATTACGTTTCGCTCGTTTTAAAGTGGTAGAATAAATAATAACACTAAATAGAGAGACTCATGAAGAAACAACTAACAGTAATTTTGCTTTCCGCTTTGATTTTGAGTGGATGTGCGTCGGGGCGTATGGGAAATCCGGGAGCTATCATGGCAGGTGCTTCTATCGGAGGTAGTCTGGGAAGTTCGATAGGCGGACTTATCGGAGATAATAATCATGGCTGGAGGGGCGGTTACCGTGGTTCTGCTATTGGGAATATTGTGGGAACCATTGCCGGTGCGGCTATTGGAAACGCGTTGACGGCGCCGAGACAAGAGCAAATAGAGGAAGATGCGTATATTCCTGAAGTGAGGGAAGTCCGTGTGCAAAAATATAAGAAGCAGCCGGTGCAGCAGCCTATTTCTCAACTGAAGTTGCGCAAGATCCGTTTTATAGATGATAATCGCAGTCATGTGATTGATGCGGGAGAAAATAGCAAGATAATTTTTGAGATTATGAATGAAGGGAGAAATCCTGTTTATAATGTAGTTCCTGTGGTAGAAACGGTGGGGAAGGTGAAGCATCTCGGCATTTCTCCTTCTGTGATGGTGGAGGAAATTCTTCCGGGTGAAGGCATCCGTTATACCGCTTCCATTCACGCAGGTGAAAAATTGAAAGACGGTGAAGTGACATTCCGTGTCGCAGTGGCGGACGAGAATGGAGTGATTTGTGATTCGCAAGAATTTACCCTGCCTACACAGCGCGGAAACTAGAAATAACAGCCCGAATATCCGGTTTAAACATAGTGACGGTATATGCCTGGAATAGTGACGCTATCCTAAGCATATACCGTCACTATGTTGGTGGGATAGCGTCACTCTTTTCGGAGTATCTTTTTCTTTTCATAAGCAGTGCTGACTCACTTTTTCTGCAATAATATTATTTCTGTCATGATGTATAATTATTAGGGCATCTATTAGTATCATGAAATCGTAATATTATTATCTTTGTTGGTAAATGATAAAAACCTGAAAAACAGGAGGAAAAAGATAATGAATAAATTTTATTTTATCTTATTGTTGTGTTTGTTTTCATCCTGTAGGATAAACAAGACAAACCATGTAGAAACATGCAAAACTGAAAATGACAGTACAGAACAGTTCTATGACCAGTCGGAGGGTATGGAAATATTGGATACACTGGGTAAGGTTTATGGTAATGAACCTCATATAGCCGGGTTGTCTTTGGAAACTCCCAACTGCCCCGACTTTATTGAAGGTATCTATTTTGATAAAGCTACTCTTGTTTTTCAGGTCACAGGAGATACAGTCAAAGCACGGCAGATATTGGAAAAGGCTTCCGGAAGTAAGAATTTCAGGCTGGAACTTATGGGTGGTAGTAATTACTCGCAAACCCAGTTGCTCGCTATCCAGAAGGAGTTAAATAAGAAAATGGAAGAGTCGGGATATGAGAATATAAAAAGGAATGTAACGGGATATGGTGTAGGATTGCGACATATAGAAATCCGTCTGATTGTGAATACTCCCGAAAAACAAAAAGAATTCCGGGAGAAGATTATGGACTCGCCTGCTTTTCAATTTAGTGGTGTGACAGAGCCGATTATCAATCAAAAAGTGGGTGTGAACCATATAAACGGTATTTATATCCGTCCCGAATATCCGGTTTATTCTACAGCTGCAGAACAGGTAACATTCATTCTCAATAACTACAGCGGTGGAACAATAGAATGTGGAGAACGTTATTATGTTACTTTTGAAGATGAAAAGGGGATCTGGTGGGAATTGCCTATGAATACCGCTTTTGTTAGCATAGCTTATGTTATACAGGATAAGAGAGAACGGGAGATGAGGGCTTCGCTTTATCCGGATGTGCATCCGAATAAAGCCGGACGTTACCGTTATTTTTACGAGGTGACCATCAACAGGAAACCTGTCTTGATGATGGCTGAATTTAGATTGTCGGACAATGAGAAGGAATGGAAAGAGGCAAAAAGAACGCCTTTACCCGAAGGATTGTTGACAATGAAGCAGGACAACACTCATCAGACGGTTGGGGAACAGGTGGAAGAACTGGTTTATGATATGGTGGAGGTTATGCCGGAATTTCCAGGAGGTGTACGCGCTATGCTTGATTTCATTAAGAAGAATATTCAGTATCCGGAAATAGCTCGCAAAAATGGCATACAGGGGAGGGTGATTGTAGGAGTTGTGGTTGATAAGAATGGCTCTGTAACCAATCTGACTATCCTCAAAAGCATTGATCCTTATTTGGATAAAGAAGCTATCCGTGTTATCAGGCTTATGCCGAAGTGGAAACCGGGGACACAGATGGATAAACCGGTGAAGGTTAAATATGCTATTCCCGTAAGTTTTAAACTTGCCGATTAAAGATAACAAATTCCGGAGATAAAACTAGGTTGGAGAAGTTGCTTTCATACCGAAATAAGACTATACCTAAAACCATACCTAAAGCTATGCTTTAGCATCTGTAAAGCGTAGCTTTATCTAATCTAAAGCTACGCTTTTCATAGTCTTACCAATTATTTCCGGCGTTACTGCTATTGACCAGCATCTCTACCCGCTGTCTGTATGTATTTGCTCCTTCAGCGATATTCTTTCCCGCATCCGCTGTTCCCATTCCATAAACAACGATAGGAGTCTGCCACACCATACCTGAATGGATAGCACTGCCCTGATAAGGGCGTAAAAGTTCGTCCATAGTGAAACCATTCCTTCCTCCGCTGCGGTAAGCATCGAATTCAGATCCGGTAGTTGTTACCACTGTCAGCGGTTTACCGGCGACTGCCGGAGTCTTGGATAGGAAAGTAAAGACTTCATCCTGCCATTTCTTTAGTAATGACGGTGCAGACATCCAATAGAAAGGAAACTGATAGATCACAGCAGAGGCATCAGAGATGATTTTACTCCATTCGTCTACATTGAAAGCGATGTCAGGCGATAATTCGTAAAGGTTGAATACGGCTACTCCTTCAATGTCACCAACGGCATCAATTAATGCCTTGTTTGCTTGAGATCCTTTCATGTTTGGATGTGCCAGCAGGATCACTACTTTTCTTAAATCTTTATTCATATTCAATCAGGTATTTAGGATGATATAACTACTTATAGATTATAAAGGTGTAAAAATAAGAAAAAGTTCGCGAAAACCAATATCTTAATTAAAAATAAAACAATCCCTCTTTGCTTTTGAATTTGTATTTTTGCATCCACGTTCGTAAGGCGTTATTTTAGATAATAATTTATATATGATAGATTTTAATCAGTTCCCTTCTCCTTGTTACATCATGGAAGAAGAGCTTTTAAGAAAGAACCTGTGTTTGATAAAAAGCGTGGCCGACAGGGCGGGAGTGGAGATTATTCTTGCTTTCAAGTCATTTGCCATGTGGCGCTCTTTCCCCATATTCCGTGAATATATAGATCATTCTACGGCAAGTTCGGTGTATGAAGCCCGTTTGGCATTGGAAGAGTTCGGCAGCAAGGCGCATACATATTCTCCTGCTTATACGGAACAGGATTTCCCGGAAATCATGCGTTGCAGCAGTCATATCACATTCAACTCAATGCAGCAGTTTGAACGCTTCTATCCGATGGTGGTTGCAGAAGGAAGTGGCATCTCTTGTGGTATCCGCGTAAATCCTGAATATTCGGAAGTGGAAACCGAACTTTATAATCCATGTGCACCCGGCACACGTTTTGGGATAACAGCCGATTTGTTGCCCGAAGCATTACCGCAAGGTATTGAAGGCTTTCATTGTCATTGTCACTGTGAATCTTCTTCTTATGAGCTGGAACGTACATTGGAACATCTTGAAGCTAAATTTGCCCATTGGTTTCCACAGATTAAATGGTTGAATCTGGGTGGTGGACACCTGATGACTCGTAAGGATTATGATACCGAACATTTGATAAGACTGTTGCAAGGATTAAAAGCACGCTATCCTCATTTGCGCATTATCCTGGAGCCCGGTTCGGCCTTTACCTGGCAGACGGGAGTGCTGACTTCCGAAGTGGTGGATATTGTGGAAAGTCGTGGTATCAAGACGGCTATTTTGAATGTTAGTTTCACTTGCCACATGCCGGATTGTCTGGAGATGCCATATCAACCTGCCGTGCGTGGTGCAGAGATGGGAAATGAAGGAAAATATATTTATCGTCTCGGAGGAAATTCCTGTTTGAGCGGTGATTATATGGGACTGTGGAGCTTCGATCACGAGTTGCAAATCGGAGAGCGTATCGTGTTCGAAGATATGATTCATTATACGATGGTCAAGACAAATATGTTTAACGGAATTCATCATCCTGCCATTGCCATTTGGACAAAAGAGGGGAAAGCTGAAATATACAAGCAATTTTCTTATGAAGATTATCGTGACCGAATGAGTTGATAATCAAAATGATTGTTTTGCGGTAGGTGCAAAGTGAACAGATTTCTGTGAAAAAAGTAGGCAGAATGTTTGCATGTTTACGGAAAATCCCTACCTTTGCAACCGCAAACGAAAAAATGCGGAAATAGCTCAGTTGGTAGAGCATAACCTTGCCAAGGTTAGGGTCGCGAGTTCGAGTCTCGTTTTCCGCTCATGTTTCTTTGAAATGTTGGAACAATAATCTTTGCCCAGGTGGCGGAATTGGTAGACGCGCACGTTTCAGGTGCGTGTGTCGAGAGGCATGCAGGTTCGAGTCCTGTTCTGGGCACAAAGGTTAAACTTTAAAATTATGGAGAGGTGGCGGAATTGGTAGACGCGCTACTTTGAGGTGGTAGTGACAGAAATGTTGTGGGAGTTCGAGTCTCCTCCTCTTCACAGTTTATGAAAGTGAAATGCGGAAATAGCTCAGTTGGTAGAGCATAACCTTGCCAAGGTTAGGGTCGCGAGTTCGAGTCTCGTTTTCCGCTCTTGTTTCTTTGAAATAATGGAACTAAGTTTTGCCCAGGTGGCGGAATTGGTAGACGCGCACGTTTCAGGTGCGTGTGTCGAGAGGCATGCAGGTTCGAGTCCTGTTCTGGGCACCCATCTTTCAGATTTCTGAATGACGAAATTTAGTTTGCGGAAATAGCTCAGTTGGTAGAGCATAACCTTGCCAAGGTTAGGGTCGCGAGTTCGAGTCTCGTTTTCCGCTCCATATAAGATGAGGTTGTCAGTCGATAAGATTGGCAACCTTTTTTTGTATAATATTGGAAGTTTACCGGACGATTGTATCGATAGATTGAACGGAAAAGCGTAATTTTGCAAACGAAAAAATCAATGTACTCCCCCCAAAAAAGAGCGTCATTGATTCACACAGACCTTTAATTAATTTAACTATTTGTGATATGTTAACACAGATTATTAATGCACGCATCCTCACCCCGCAAGGCTGGTTGAAGGATGGGTCAGTTCTTATTCGTGACAATAAAATTCTGGAAGTAACCAATTGTGACCTTGCAATTATCGGAGCCAAACTGATTGATGCCAAAGGAATGTATATTGTTCCGGGAGGTGTAGAAATCCATGTTCACGGTGGCGGTGGAAGAGACTTTATGGAAGGCACCGAAGAGGCTTTCCGGACAGCAATCAAAGCTCATATGCAGCATGGCACTACCAGTATTTTTCCTACTCTTTCTTCTTCTACCATTCCAATGATCCGTGCAGCCGCGGAAACTACAGAGAAAATGATGGCGGAGCCTAATAGCCCTGTGCTCGGGCTTCATCTGGAAGGACATTATTTCAATATGGCGATGGCAGGTGGACAGATTCCCGAAAATATCAAAGATCCCGATCCCGAAGAATATATTCCGTTGCTGGAAGAAACTCATTGTATCAAACGTTGGGATGCCGCACCGGAACTTCCCGGAGCCATGCAATTTGGTAAATATATCACAGCGAAAGGGGTGTTGGCTTCGGTAGGACATACCCAGGCAGAATTTGAGGATATACAGACAGCCTATGAGGCGGGATATACGCATGCCACTCATTTTTATAATGCAATGCCGGGATTCCATAAACGGAAAGAGTACAAGTATGAAGGTACGGTAGAAAGTATTTATCTGATTGATGATATGACAGTGGAAGTGGTGGCAGACGGTATTCATGTGCCTCCAACAATCTTGCGCCTTGTTTACAAGATAAAAGGAGTGGAACGCACTTGTCTGATAACGGATGCATTGGCTTGTGCCGCCAGTGATAGTCAGGTGGCTTTTGATCCGCGTGTGATTATCGAGGACGGAGTATGTAAGCTGGCAGACCATTCAGCACTGGCGGGAAGTATTGCAACGATGGATCGACTGATTCGTACCATGGTGCAGAAGGCGGAAATACCTTTGGAGGATGCCGTGAGAATGGCCTCCGAAACTCCTGCCCGGATTATGGGAGTACTCGACCGTAAAGGAACGCTGGAGCGTGGCAAGGATGCCGATATAATTGCTTTAGACAGAGACTTGAATGTGAGAGCTGTATGGGCGATGGGAGAACTGGTAGAAGGCACCAATAAACTGTTTTAAATCTAATAAATAACGAAAACTATGTTGACTCAAATAATAAATGGAAGAATATTGACCCCGCAAGGCTGGTTGAAAGATGGTTCCGTATTGATTTGTGATGGAAAAATATTAGAGGTGACCAACAGTGATTTGGCGGTTATCGGTGCAACGGTTATTGATGCCAGAGGGATGACGATTGTGCCCGGATTTGTAAGTATGCATGCACATGGAGGTGGCGGACATGATTATACGGAAGCAACGGAAGAAGCATTCCGCACGGCAACTACTGCACATCTGAAACATGGTGCTACCGGGATATTTCCTACATTATCATCTACCTCGTTCGAAAGAATCTACCAGGCAGTTGATGTCTGTGAAAACCTGATGAAAGAGAAGGATTCTCCTGTTCTTGGCCTGCATATCGAAGGTCCTTACTTGAATCCGAAGATGGCGGGAACACAGTATGACGGTTTTCTGAAAACTCCGGATGAAAATGAATATATTCCTTTATTGGCGCGTACGTCTTGTATCAGACGTTGGGATATTAGTCCCGAACTACCCGGTGCACATGATTTTGCAAAGTATACCCGTTCGAAAGGAATTATGACTGCTGTTACACATACCGAAGCCGAATATGATGAAATTAAAGCTGCATTTGCAGTAGGATTTTCTCACGCCGCTCATTTCTATAATGCGATGCCGGGTTTCCATAAACGCCGTGAATATAAATATGAGGGTACAGTGGAAAGTGTGTATCTGACGGATGGAATGACCGTGGAAGTGATTGCGGATGGCATTCACTTGCCTGCCACTATCCTGAAACTAGTTTATAAGTTGAAAGGCGTGGAGAATACCTGTCTTGTTACCGATGCTTTGGCGTATGCTGCTTATGAAGGGAATGAACCGATTGATCCTCGCTATATCATAGAGGACGGCGTATGTAAGATGGCAGATCATTCTGCATTGGCCGGTAGCCTGGCTACGATGGATGTATTGGTTCACACCATGGTAAAGAAAGCCAATATTCCTTTGGAAGATGCTGTGCGTATGGCTTCTGAAACTCCTGCCCGTTTAATTGGAGTGAGTGACCGGAAAGGGGCGTTGGCAAAGGGAAAGGATGCTGATATTGTGATTCTTGATAAGGAACTGAATGTACGATGTGTATGGTCGATGGGAAAGATTGTTCCGGGAACTGATATTCTGTTGCATAAAGAATAGTTGAAATAATCTCCAAAGAGGAGGGTCATAATGAATAATAAAACGCAGATTAACGCAAATTATCGCAGATTATTTCATTTATATTGATATATTAATCAATGACTTATAAAATTATTTCTGCGATAATTCGCGTTAATCTGCGTTTTGACACACTCCCTATTATAAAAGCCAATGTTCTGTATGATATCAAAAGTCCGGCAGTTTATCATCATCAGAAGTATCCCGGACTTTTAATGTATTTTTATTCTGAAAGTAAACTGGTTTCTATCAGTTCTTTCAATTGGTTTTTATTCATTGTACCTAATTTCATTGTCGGTTTGCCGTTCAGCGGGCAAAGTAGCAGGTTGGGAATGGTGCGGATTTTAAATGCACTTTCCAATTCCGGCTCCTGATCGACATCTACTTTATAAATATCTAATTTCCCTTCGTATTCTTTAGCTAGTTGGTCTAATATAGGCGATAAAGCTTTGCAATAGACGCACCACGGGGCATGAAAATCGACCAGGCAAGGTTTATTCCCTTTGAAGTTCCAGTTATCAGGATAAGATTGATAATCAGCTACCTTCTCTACAAAACTATCTTTGGTTAAATCTATTATTTTCATATATTCTATTTTTAATGGTTCATTTCATTTTCTCTACTGCAAAGATAGGGGAGTTGGGATAAAAGAAGGATAGCCATTTTTCCTGTTGTGTTTACAATTCTTCCTTCTATGGCTGTTTTCTAATCAAATTCTAATCTGATATGAGAGGCTTATAATGACTTTTTCCCGTCTCTCCGGTTACAGATTTGTAATTTTGCCGCGACAACTACAATAAGGTAATAAAGATAAATATAGTAATGAACAGAGTATTTCTAATTTCTTTTTTTCTTCTGCTGACAGGAGGAATATGCGCGCAACAGGCTACCACAGGAACATTAACGCTGAAAGAGGCGGAACAACGTTTTCTGGAACGTAACTTATCGCTGATAGCCGAACGGTACAACATTGATATGGCACAGGCACAAGTGCTGCAAGCCAAATTATTTGAGAATCCGGTAATCTCGTTAGAACAGAATGTTTATAACCGCCTGAACGGAAAGTATTTTGACTTTGGTAAGGAGGGCGAAATGGTTGTGGGAATTGAACAGGTAATTCGTCTTGCCGGACAACGGAATAAGCAGGTGAAACTGGAGAAAATCAACAAGGAAATAGCAGAATATCAGTTTGAAGAGGTGATGAGAACACTTCGTCAGGAGCTGAATGAGAAGTTTGTACAAGTCTATTTTCTCTCGAAATCCATATCCATTTATGAGAAGGAAGTGAATTCTCTGCAAGAGTTACTTGCCGGAATGAAACTGCAACAGGAGAAAGGAAATATTTCATTGATGGAAATGTCCCGTCTGGAATCTATGTTGTTCTCTTTGAAGAAAGAGAAGAATGAACGGGAAAACGAGTTGTTGACCCTTAGAGGGGAACTTAATGTCTTGTTAAATCTTCCGGGAGACACGATGGTTGAGTTATCACTGGATGAAGAGGTGTTGAAGCAATTGGATTTGTCTCAACTATCGTTCGCCGACTTGAAAGCGATGGTGAATGAACGGCCGGATCTCAAGATTGCCCGGAGTACGGTCAGTGCTTCCCGTGCAAATCTGAAATTGCAGAAATCAATGGCATTTCCGGAATTTTCGGTGAATGGTAGTTATGACCGTGCCGGAAACTTTATCAATAACTATTTTGCAATAGGAGTGAGCTTGTCAGTACCTATTTTCAACCGCAACCAGGGAAATGTGAAAGCTGCCCGTTTTAGTATCCAGCAGGCAGGAGCGGAACAGGAAAATGCGGCTAACCGTGCGGATATGGAGCTTTATACCGCTTATGCTTCACTGGATAAAGCAGTTCAGCTTTATCAATCTACCAATATGGAACTGGAACGTAACTTTGAAAAATTGATTGCGGGAGTGAATGAAAACTTTAAGAAACGAAATATCAGTTTATTGGAGTTTATCGATTACTATGACAGCTATAAAGAAACTTGTATTCAGTTGCATGAAATAAAGAAAGATGTTTTCCTGGCGATGGAAAACCTGAATACAACTATCGGACAAACTATATTGAACTACTAATATTCATAAATTATCAAAGACTATGAACTGGAATAAATTCCTTCCTTGCATATTGCTTACTACCGTATTGGGAGCATGCTCCGGTAAAGGAGAACAAACGAATGTTGAACCGGCTGCCTTATGCCTGACAGATAGCTTGTTGAGAATTGTATCTGTCGATACGGTTCACGTTCAAGAGGTGATTGACGAACTGACATTGAACGGGCGGGTCACTTTTAATGAGAATCAGGTGGCACATGTATATCCGATGTTTGGAGGTACGGTAACAGAATTGAAGGCTGAAATAGGAGACTTTGTTCGTAAGGGAGATGTGTTGGCAGTCATCCGCAGTGGAGAAGTGGCAGATTATGAAAAGCAATTGAAAGAGGCGGAACAACAATTATTGCTGGCACGCAGAAATATGGATGCTACGCAGGATATGTATGCTTCCGGCATGGCTTCGGATAAAGATGTACTTCAGGCGAAGCAGGAGTTGACAAGTGCCGAAGCCGAAGAAAGAAGAATAAAGGATGTTTTCTCTATTTATAATTTCTCCGGAAATGCTTATTATCAGCTGAAATCTCCCGTTTCGGGGTTTATTGTGGAGAAACAAATCAGCAGGGATATGCAGTTGCGTCCGGATCAGAGTGAAGTGCTGTTCACGATTTCGGGGTTGTCAGACGTATGGGTGATGGCGGATGTGTATGAAAGCGATATCAGTAAGGTTTCCGAAGGTGCCTCCGTACGCATTTCTACGTTGGCTTATCCGGATAAGATGTTTGCCGGTACGATTGATAAGGTGTATCATTTGTTGAATAGTGAAAGTAAAACGATGAATGTCCGCATCAAATTGAAGAATGAAGAATATTTGTTGAAACCGGGGATGTTTACGAATGTAAGTGTGAAATGTAAAGCGGATGGAACTTCCATGCCTCGTATTGATGCTCATGCACTGGTATTTGAAGGAGGAAAGAATTATGTGGTCGTGGTGGAGCCGGATCAGCGTTTGCAGGTGAAAGAGGTGGATGTGTACAAGCAGTTGAGCAAGGAGTGCTATATCCGTTCGGGACTTTCCGAGGGAGACAGAGTGCTGAATAATAATGTATTGTTGGTATATAATGCGTTGAATGCAGATTAAAAACAGAAAATAGTATGCACAAATTCATAGATAATATAGTGGCTTTCTCGCTGAAAAATAAATTCTTTATTTTCTTCTGTACAGCGATTGCCGTTATAGCCGGAGCTGTTTCCTTTAAACATACTCCGATAGATGCTTTCCCGGATGTGACGAATACGAAAGTGACGATTATCACGCAATGGCCGGGACGTAGTGCCGAAGAGGTAGAGAAGTTTATCACCATTCCTGTTGAGATTGCGATGAATCCCGTTCAGAAGAAAACGGATATTCGTTCCACCACTCTTTTCGGGCTTTCTGTCATCAATGTAATGTTTGAAGATCGTGTCGATGATTTCACCGCACGTCAACAGGTATATAATTTATTGAATGATGCCGACCTTCCGGACGGGGTAACTCCGGAAGTACAACCTCTGTATGGACCAACGGGGGAAATATTCCGTTATACGCTTCGTAGTGACAAGCGCAGTGTGCGGGAACTGAAAACGATTCAGGATTGGGTGATCGAACGTAATCTCCGTTCGGTATCCGGCGTAGCGGATATTGTGAGCTTCGGCGGGGAGGTGAAGACGTTTGAGGTAAGTGTGAATCCTCACCAGTTGATTAATTATGGCATTACCTCTTTGGAACTGTATGATGCGATAGCTAAAAGTAATATCAATGTAGGAGGAGATGTTATCACTAAAAGTTCGCAAGCTTATGTGGTTCGTGGAATCGGTTTGATTAACGATCTGGATGAATTGAGAAATATCGTAGTGAAAAACATCAATGGCACTCCGATTCTGGTGAAGAATCTTGCCGATGTACACGAATCCTGTCTGCCTCGTTTGGGACAAGTGGGCCGAATGGATGAAAATGATGTTGTACAGGGGATTGTAGTCATGCGGAAAGGAGAGAATCCGGGTGAGGTGATTGCCAACCTGAAAGATAAAATAGAAGACTTGAATCAGAATGTGCTTCCGAAAGATGTGAAGATAGTGGCATTCTATGACCGGGAGGACTTGGTGAATCTGGCGGTAAAGACTGTGACGCATAACCTGATTGAAGGAATATTATTGGTTACGTTTATTGTATTGATCTTTATGGCAGATTGGCGGACTACCGTGATTGTTGCTGTCGTTATCCCATTAGCCCTTTTGTTCGCATTTATCTGTTTACGGGTGATGGGAATGTCCGCCAATCTGCTTTCTATGGGAGCCATAGACTTCGGTATTATTATTGATGGGGCCGTGGTGATGGTGGAAGGAGTGTTTGTGGCTTTGGACAAGAAAGCGAGGGAAGTGGGGATGCCGGCTTTTAATGTGATGTCTAAAATGGGCTTGATCCGTCACACGGCAAAAGACAAGGCAAAAGCGGTTTTCTTCTCCAAATTGATTATCATCACTGCATTGATTCCTATCTTCTCTTTCCAGAAGGTAGAAGGAAAGATGTTCTCTCCTTTGGCATACACGTTGGGCTTTGCACTGTTGGGAGCTTTGATCTTTACATTGACATTGGTTCCGGTGATGTCTTCCATGTTACTGAAAAAGAATGTTCGTGAGAAAAATAACCGTTTTGTCCATTTTATCAATGTGAAGTGTTCGGCTCTTTTTGATTTATTCTATGCGCACAGGAAGCTGACTATCGGAATGGCAACCGTAATAGCAGGTGTCGGATTATGGCTTTTCTCTTTCCTGGGTACGGAGTTCCTTCCGCAGTTGAATGAGGGATCTATCTATATTCGTGCTACCTTGCCACAGAGCATTTCGTTGGATGAATCGGTGACTCTTGCCAATAAAATGAGAAAGAAACTATTAACGTTTCCGGAAGTGCGGCAAGTGCTGTCGCAAACCGGACGACCGAATGACGGTACAGATGCTACCGGATTCTATAATATCGAGTTCCACGTTGATATTTATCCCGAAAAGGAATGGGAGAGTAAGTTGACAAAACTGGAACTGATTGATAAGATGCAGGATGATTTATCCATTTATCCCGGTATTGACTTCAATTTCTCACAACCGATTACCGATAATGTGGAGGAAGCAGCTTCCGGTGTGAAAGGATCTATTGCGGTGAAAGTGTTTGGTAAAGATTTGTATGAGTCGGAGAAATATGCGGTTCAGATAGAGAAAATCCTGGGTACGGTTCAAGGGATTGAAGACTTGGGTGTGATTCGGAACATCGGTCAGCCGGAGCTTCGTATAGAGTTGAATGAACGCCAATTGGCGCGTTATGGCGTTGCTAAGGAAGATATGCAATCAATTATCGAAATGGCTATTGGCGGAAAATCGGCTTCACTGTTGTATGAGGATGAGCGGAAGTTTAATATCATGGTAAGATACAGCGAACAATTCCGTCAGAATGAAGAGGAGATAGGTAAGATATTGGTTCCGGCGATGGATGGAACGATGGTACCTATCAAAGAATTGGCAGATATAACGACGATTACGGGACCGTTATTGATATTCCGTGATAATCACGCTCGTTTCTGTGCTGTGAAATTCTCGGTGAGAGGTCGTGATATGGGTACGGCAGTTGCCGAGGCGCAGAAAAAGGTGAATGCTTCCGTACATTTGCCGGCAGGCTATTCTCTGAAATGGACGGGCGATTTTGAGAACCAGCAACGTGCCACGAAACGTCTGGCACAGGTTGTCCCTATCAGTATTGCTATCATTTTTATCATCCTGTTTATTCTATTCTCTAATGCGCGGGATGCGGGACTGGTATTGCTGAATGTACCGTTCGCTGCCGTGGGTGGTATTGTGGCTCTTCTGATAACGCAGTTCAACTTCTCCATTTCTGCCGGTATCGGTTTTATTGCCTTGTTTGGTATTTGTATTCAGAACGGGGTGATTATGATTTCCGATATAAAGGCGAATCTAAAACTCGGCTCGCCCTTGGAGAAAGCCACTAAGGAAGGAGTGCGCTCGCGTATCCGCCCTGTGATTATGACAGCGGCAATGGCAGCTATCGGTTTGATGCCCGCTGCCATGAGTCATGGAATTGGTTCGGAATCACAACGTCCGTTGGCGATTGTCATTATCGGCGGATTGATAGGAGCGACTTTCTTTGCCTTGTTTGTCTTTCCTCTTATTGTGGAAGTGGTATATGAACGAATGTTATATGATAAAAACGGAAAGTTATTGCAAAGACGTATTTAGTTCATTTCTATTCTGTGGAAAAAACGTTCATAGATTAAATTTGTAGTTTTCAGTAGGTAGAGAGAGAAAGGGATAAAAGAAGGGTGATTAAAAAATCACCCGTACTTTTGTTCCTTTTTCTATTTCTGAAGATATATCCAGCTTTGCATGATAAGCAGAAATGATTTTCAGGGTCAGGCTAAGTCCGATGCCTTGTCCGGCATAGTCCCGGGTATTACTGCCCCGATAGAAAGACTGGAATATGTGTTCTATTTCTTCTTGTGGAATACCGATTCCCCGGTCTTCTATATCAAGAATGACTTGTTGTTGCTCCCGGTAGAGAGTCACATTTACTTCTTTATCAGAATATTTGCAGGCGTTATCTATTATATTTTTTAATGCTATCTTCAACAGATATGGATTGGCTTTTACAGTCATCTGCGGGTCTGTCTCTTCCAAATGAAGATGGATTCTCTCATCAGAAGCTGTCAACTCTTTTAATATATCGGCCAAAATAATCTCTTCAATATTGTTTTTCAGGAGTTCTTCTTCTTGTCGTGAAAGAAAAAGAAGATGCCGGATCAGGCTGGATAACCGTTTGCTTTCCGAAGAAATTCGTTGGAGGGATTCAATGTATTCTCCCGTGCTTCTTTCTTTCAGCAGACTGATTTCACATTCTCCCTGAATGGCAGTAATCGGATTGTTCAACTCATGTGAAGCGTGACTGACAAAGGATTTTTCTGCCTTGAATGCACTGTCCAGACGGTCGAGCATGCTATTTAATGTCTTTATCATGTCCTCCAGTTCGTCATTATTACCAGTGGTCTTTAATCGGCGGTTCAGACTGTTGGCACGTATTCTTTTCAATTCCTTTAGTATGTGTTGCAGGGGAACCAGAATACGGCCGGAATATATTTTTCCGATAAAAAAGATCAGGACGGAACTGGCTAAGATGAGAAATATGGAAAGCAACAATAGGTGTTCCTTGATTTCTGTTCCGTAGGCATTCCGGGACATGACGAGTACGATAAAGTTTCCTTCATTATCCGGATAATAAAGGGCGGCTCCCAGTTGATCCTTATATTTGAAGGAGAAAGGGATGCTGTCCTGTCCTGCCAGCAGAAGAGCCTGCTGGTGTTGTGTGAGGTATTTATTCAGCGTATCATGCACTTCGGAGAGACTGTCCATATTTAAAAGAATCTCATGGGCTTCGGGCAGGAGTTCGTCATATTTGCGCTGGATAATCTGGTAGCTCTGTTCGTCTACTTCATCTTTTTCCCAATGCTTCTGTGCGGTCAGGTAGGCTTTTTCACGCAGGTAAGAAGCATAAAGTTTATTGATGTACTGCGTACTGAAAATATAAAATACAGCAATGATGATGACAGTGGTCAGTACACTGATTAATGTATAGAAGAGAGCTATTTTAGAACCTATTTTCATAGCCGGGATTAGTGTTGGTGAGTTTAAGTATTCATGATATATCCTAATCCTACGACTGTATGGATCAGCTTTTTATCAAAGTCACGATCAATCTTTACCCGGAGATAGTTTACGTAAACATCTACGATATTGGTATTGGTATCAAAATTCTTGTCCCATACATCTTTGAGCAGAGTGATACGTGAGAGGGCAACCCCTTGATGAGTCATGAAATATTCGAGCAGGCGGTATTCTTTAACAGTAAGGTCGATGTCTATGTCACCCCTTTTGGCTTTTCGGGTATTGCAGTCCAATATCAGGTTATCGCAAGTCAATAGATTGGAAGGGACTTCTTTGTTGCGTCTCAACAGGGCTTTGATGCGTGCTTCCAGTTCCTGGAAACTAAAAGGTTTGACGAGATAATCATCTGCTCCCGCATCCAGTCCTTTGACGATGTCTTCGGTTGTTCCTAAAGCTGTCAGCATGATTACCGGGATTTGATACCCGAACATTTGGCGATAAAGTCGGCAAAGCTCCAAACCATTTATTTTAGGCATGATAATGTCCAGTATTAAAAGGTCGAAAGGTTCGTCCTGAAGGATTTTCCAACCCGTATTCCCGTCATGGCAGACGGTTACCGAATGCCCGAATTCTTTTAATCCCCGTTCGATGAAAGAGGCGATATTAATTTCATCTTCAACCAATAGTATCTTTGCCATAATTCAGATTGTTTATGTGCAAAGATACTTTTTTCCTGGCATCCGGAGAAAGAAATCCGCCCTACATTTAAGTGTTTCTTCTTTTTGAGTTGTACTATATACAAACAATAGATATGCTATGAAAATAAATTATGTCATTGGAGCTTTTCTGTGTGTGCTGGGATGTTACGGGTGTAGCAGTCCGAAAACAGAAGTGAAATCGCCGGACGGTCATATCAAAATGGCTTTAACAGTAGACGACAACGGCAAACCGCTGTATAACGTTTTAGTAGGTGACTCATTGTTGATTGAAAATTCGACATTGGGATTTACGGAGAAAAACGGTATCGACCTGGGCGGAGGATTTCAGATAAAAAACACGACTTTCGACAGTAAAGATGAAACATGGACGCAACCATGGGGTGAAAATAAAACCAATAGAAATCATTATAATGAGATGGCGGTAAATTTGGTCAATAAAGATCAGGTGGAGTTAACTCTCCGTTTCCGTGTGTTTGATGATGGGGTAGGGTTCCGTTATGAATATAATGTGCCCGCAGCGGATTCCCTATTGATTACGGATGAACTGACAACTTTCCGTTTTCGCCAAGACGGTACATCATGGTCCATTCCTGCCAGTGCCGAAACTTATGAATTGCTTTATGCGCAACGTCCCATTTCCGAGGTGGAGACAGCCAATACTCCTTTCACTTTTAAAACTGCCGATGGTGTCTACGGAAGTATTCATGAAGCGGCATTGTACGATTTCTCGGAAATGACTTTGAAGCAGGCAGGAAACTATACGTTGAAAGCTGAACTTGCTCCATGGCCTGATGGTGTGAAAGTGCGTAAAGGTAATCATTTCACTACTTCCTGGCGTACTATTCAGATTGTTCCGGATGCCGTTAGTCTGATTAATTCGGCTATGATTTTAAATCTGAATGAACCAAGTAAAATAGAAACGACCGATTGGATTCGTCCGATGAAATATGTAGGTGTATGGTGGGGGATGCATCTCGGCGTAGAAACCTGGAAGATGGATGAACGTCATGGAGCCACTACTGTCAATGCCAAGAAATACATTGATTTTGCCGCTGCCAATCAGATTGAAGGCGTTTTGTTTGAAGGTTGGAATGAAGGCTGGGAAAGCTGGGGTGGTATGCAAAACTTTGACTTTACGAAACCGTATGCTGACTTTGACATTGATGAAGTGGTTCGTTATGCAAAGGAAAAAGGAGTTGAAGTTATCGGCCATCACGAGACCGGAGGGAATATTCCCAACTATGAGCGCCAGATGGATCATGCTATGCAATGGTACACAGACCACGGTATCCATGTCCTTAAGACAGGATATGCGGGAGCTTTCCCGAATGGTTATCTTCATCACAGCCAATATGGGGTCAACCACTATCAGAAAGTGGTGGAAACAGCTGCCCGTCACAAAATGACGCTGGATGCGCACGAACCTATTAAAGATACCGGTATCCGTCGTACATGGCCTAATATGATGACACGTGAAGGAGTGAGAGGGATGGAATGGAATGCATGGAGCGAAGGAAATCCTCCGTCTCATCATGTCATGTTGCCGTTCACCCGTATGCTGTCCGGTCCGCTGGATTATACACCGGGTACGTTTGATATTTTGTTTCTGAACACCAAAGATTCTCCCCGTCGCCAGAAATGGAACGATCAGGATAAAGGAAACAGCCGTGTGAATACAACATTGGCGAAACAGCTTGCTAACTGGGTGATTTTGTATTCTCCCTTGCAGATGGCATCTGATATGATTGAAAATTATGAAGGCCATCCGGCTTTCCAGTTCTTCCGCGATTTCGATCCGGATTGTGACGAATCGAAAGCATTGGCAGGAGAACCGGGGGAATTTGTAGCCATCGTGCGTAAAGCAAAAGGCAACTATTTCTTGGGAGCGGCAACGAACGAGAAACCCCGTACACTGGAAATAAAACTGGATTTCCTGGAACCGGGCAAACAGTATAAAGCTGTCATCTATGCGGATGGAGAGAATGCGGATTGGAAATCAAATCCTACGGATTACCGGATAACGGAACAAACGGTTACTTCTGAAAATACGTTGAACATACGAATGGCTGCCGGAGGCGGACAGGCTATTTCATTTATGGCACTTTAAAAAGATCGATTGATTATAAAGTTAGACTGTTAATAATGGAAATAGGATTCGTTTTTAGGTAGGAAGATAGAAAAATAGGTAGTATAAATAAAGTTAGTTAGAGGTTAGAAAAAACGGTGGACAGTGTTGAGGCTGTTCACCGTTTTTATTATTAAGCATGTTCTCATTATCAGTTTATATAATCCGTGCCTAATACTATGAGAATTATTGCAAGGATACTCATTGTGTTATCCGGGATAATTATCCCTTTGCTTCCTGATACATAAAGCGCTTGATTGACTTTTTCGCAGTCTTTTCAAATTCTTCAAAATGGATTTTAATCTTGCTTATTTGAGAATAGTTAGGAAGCTGTTGATTCAATTCGATACGGTTTTGCTCCATTACTTTCTGAATATCCGTCTGCTGCAATCCATGAGCGAAAGCATCGTCGAAATCCGGGTAGATCAGGGCTACCAGTTTTTCGTGCTGTAAGACGATCAGTGACTCCGAAACATACGGCATGTTGTTCAGCTTGCTTTCAATTTCTTCGGGATAGATATTCTGTCCGCTAGAGGTGAGAAGCAGGTTCTTACTACGTCCGCGGACTGTCACATAACCCTCTTCATCCAACGTACCGAGGTCACCGGTATGCAGCCAACCGTTAGCATCAATAATTTGCGCCGTAGCTTCCGGATTTTTATAATATCCCAGCATCATATTCATTCCTCTGCATACGATTTCTCCGGCATGTGTTTTCGGGTCCGGTGAGTCAATACGGACTTCCATTCGGCTGGTTGCCTTTCCGCAGGAAGCAAGTTTCAGTGTTTCCCAACGGCTGGAACAAATAATCGGACCACATTCCGTCATACCGTAAGCGATGGTGTAGGGGAACCCTATCTTTTTAAGGAAAGCCTCTACTTCCGCATTGAAAGGAGCACCTCCGATAATAATCTCGTCAAAGTTTCCACCGAAGATTTCCATGGCAGCCTGTCGTGCCAGCGATTTGATTTTATCGTTCACAATAGGCACTTTCAGCAATAACTTGCCGATTTTGCTGTCTACTTTAGGAAGAATATCTTTCTTGATAATCTTTTCCACAATCAACGGTACACAAGAAATCACTTTGGGTTTGATTTCGGAGAAAGATTGGGAAATGATTTTCGGAGACGGCATACGCGTCAGGAAATAGATGTGTGCACCTGCAGAGAATCCGTAAAGGAAATCATATACCATACCGAACACGTGTCCCATAGGCAACATGGAAACGATATGATCTCCTGGTTTAACGGGAAGCATTTCGAAGCAGTAAGCCACGTTTGACCAAAGACTGCGATAGGGGAGCATCACTCCTTTAGAGTAACCCGTGGTACCGGAAGTATAGTTGATGATAGCTAGTTCTTCCGGACGATCTTTCCGGTAACAAATATGTTCCGGGCGAAAGTTCTTGGGATACTGTTGACCGTAAATAGCGTTCCGGTGTTCAAAAGCGTAAGTGAGTTTTTCGTTTCGGGACACTAATGCCGAGAAATCAGCCAGCGAAGCGATGCCCTCTAACAAAGGCATGGCATCTTCATTCAGGTTCTCCCATGCCTGGTCGCCGACGAAAAGTAATTTGGCTTCGGAATGGTTGACGATATTATGAATATTATCTGCCTTGAATTCATGCAAAATGGGAACAATAACAGCTCCGTAAGTGATAGTCGCCAGGAAAGTAACTGCCCAGTGAGCACTGTTACGTCCGCAAACGGCTATTTTATCTCCCGGCTGGATGCCGGCACTTTCCAAGACGATGTGAAATTTAGCGATTTTACGCGCTACATCCTTATATTGGAGGGTAATTCCTTTATAGTCAGTTAAGGCATCTTTGTCCCAGTTTTTGATGATGCTTTGCTCAATATAATCAATGAACTGATGTTCTTGTTCCATTCGATTTTTGCACATTTAGTTTAAAACTGCGCAAAATTAATACTTCGTAGATGTAAACCGAATTTTAAATTCAAGTTTTACGGTTAATTAACGGAGGGGGAGCGAACAATTTTATCAGCCGGATAAAGGTCATTCGTGTTTCTTCCTTAGAACTAGTTCATTGGCCTATATAAAACATTTCGTCTCCACGCATGAAGATGAAACGAATATCTTGCAAAGGCAAGAGGTTTCATGCGTGGAGACGAATCAGTTATAGTGTACTGAATAACTCTTTTCAGATGTTATTCTGAATCAGTATCTTCTTCTTTGGATTTTTCGGAAATAAGTAATAGTTTATCTCCTTCGTGCAGTTTCAGTGTTCCGTTGGGAATCAGGAACTCATCTCCGCGCTTCACGATCATTACCAGCGTGCCTTTCGGAAGATTCATATCTTTCAATGTGTCTGCTTCTTCCAGCATACTTTTGGTGATAGTCATGTCACTAAGATCAGAGTCTATTTCTTCCGGAAGTTCCACTCCGAAGTCGTTACCGGTTTTTTCCAGCGGTTTGGAAAGATTCAAAATCCGGGCGACGAAAGAAATGGTTGTTCCCTGTACGACCAATGAGACAATGGTAATAAAGAATACAATGTTGAAAATGAGGTTCGAACCTTCTACGCCCGCCACTACCGGATAGGTAGCAAAGATGATAGGAACTGCACCGCGTAATCCTACCCAAGATACGAAAATACGTGATTTCATCGTGATTTTCCGGAATGGAAGCAGACAAAGGAACACGCTTAACGGGCGCCCGATAATAATCATGAAAACACCAATCAACAATGCCACGGCAGCTACTTCGAGCATTTCGTGCGGGTTGACAAGCAATCCCAGGCAAAGGAACATGATGATTTGCGACAACCAGGTCAGTCCGTCCATAAAGGTGTAGATATCCTTACGGTGCATGATTTTATTGTTTCCCACCATGATACCGGCGATATATACGGCAAGGTATCCGTTACCTTTCAGTAAATCGGTGATGGAGAAAGTGAAAAACACAAATGCCAGTAATAAGATGGGATACAAGGCTTGATTATCAATATTGAGCTTATTTAACATCCGGATAGCTAGCTTTCCAAGTACATATCCGGCAGCCGCGCCGACGATAAACTGGATGACGAAAGAGCCTACGATAGCTCCGACTCCCATACCTGACGATTGAATAAACTGTATCAGGACAATGGTAAGCATATAGGCCATCGGGTCATTACTTCCGCTCTCCAGTTCCAGCATGGGACGAAGGTTGTGTTTCAAGTTCATCTTCTGTGAACGGAGAATGGCGAACACCGAAGCCGAATCCGTAGATGACATGGTGGAGGCCAAAAGCAGGGAAGTAGTGATAGGTAAATAAATATTTGACCAGCTCATACCTGATATCCACCAGATAAAGAGTCCGGTGAAAAGAGCTGTAAGTAGTACTCCGACAGTGGAAAGCACGATACCGGGACCTAGAATAGGTTTGATTTCTCTGAATTTCGTATCCATACCTCCCGAGAAAAGGATAATACTAAGGGCCACCATACCGATAAATTGGGCGTCTTTCGCGTCGTGGAACTGCAGGCCGAGGCCGTCACTTCCAAACAACATTCCTACTACGAGGAACAATAATAAGGTAGGTACTCCAAAGCGGTATCCGGTTTTTCCAACAACGATGCTGACGAAAAGTAAGATAGAACCGATAAGTAGGGTGTTTTCTGCTGTAAATATCATAGGCAATATATTATAAAGTTATAAAATTGTCGTATTAATTCTCACCGTGCGAAGTTACACATTATTAACAACAAATAAAAACTCTTTTTGGATGTATTTTTGTGAAAAAAGGGAGTTAAATTGTCTAAAAAGACTAATTTTGCAAAGAATAATCTACATTATACTTATGGATTCAAATAATCTTACACCTTTGAGGAAAGGGGTGGTGGGGGTACAATTCTTGTTTGTAGCTTTCGGTGCTACGGTACTCGTACCGTTATTGGTAGGGCTTGACCCTTCTACAGCTCTGTTTACAGCAGGTATTGGTACGCTTATCTTTCATGCGGTTACGCGTGGAAAGGTTCCTGTCTTTCTGGGGAGTAGTTTCGCATTTATTGCGCCTATCATTAAAGCGACAGAACTTTATGGGTTGCCCGGCACCTTATCCGGCATGGTTGGAGTAGCATTAGTTTACTTTGTGATGAGTGCGCTTGTCAAATGGCAGGGAGTGAGGGTGATTGAGCGGCTGTTTCCTCCTGTTGTCATAGGACCTGTCATCATTCTGATAGGTTTGTCACTGGCGGGAACAGGAGTGAATATGGCAAAAGAGAACTGGGTACTGGCACTGCTTTCGTTGGTTACCGCAGTCGTTGTTTCAATGAAAGCCAAAGGGCTTTTGAAACTGATTCCTATCTTCTGTGGAATTGTAGTAGGGTATCTGGCTGCATGGCTTTTCTACGATTTGGATTTGTCCGGTGTCAGGGATGCTGCCTGGATTGGATTGCCGCAGTTTGTCTTTCCTAAATTCTCATGGGAACCTGTGTTGTTTATGATTCCGGTAGCCATTGCTCCGGTGATAGAACATATTGGTGATATTTATGTCGTTAATACGGTCACCGGAAAAGATTTCGTGAAAGATCCGGGGTTGCACCGCACCTTATTGGGTGATGGTCTGGCCTGTTTCTGTGCCGGATTGCTGGGTGGGCCTCCTGTGACTACCTATTCGGAAGTGACAGGAGCCATGTCACTGACAAAGATTACTAATCCGCAAGTGATCCGAATAGCTGCCATTTCCGCTATCTTATTCTCCGTTATCGGTAAAATCAGTGCATTATTAAGATCCATTCCAAGTGCGGTACTGGGCGGCATCATGTTATTGCTTTTCGGAACGATTGCTTGTGCGGGTATTGGTAATCTTGTGAATAATTGCATTGATTTGAGCCGTACCAGAAATATAATCATTGTATCTTTGACACTGACTGTCGGCATTGGTGGCGCTGCTTTTAATTGGGGCGATTTTTCATTGTCCGGCATTGGACTGGCAGCTTTGGTGGGAGTAGTTCTCAATTTAATATTACCCAGAGAGGATTGAAATTCTATTCAAAAAAACATCCACTATGCGGGAGTAAATGCAGGACTCCTGATTAAGCAGGAGTCCTTCTAATATAGAAAAAAAGATAGTGACGGTATATGATGGAAATAGTGACGGTATGGTTGTTGTATACCGTCACTATCCTTATCAAATACCGTCACTATTTTGTAGAAGAGAATCTGCTTGTAAAATACCCTTCTGTTTCCTTATCATTTATGATAGAAACTTCACAATATCTTCATCCACTGTACTGATACCTCCGATCCCGAATTGTTCGATCAATACGTTCCTGACATTCGGTGAAAGGAAAGCGGGAAGTGTAGGACCCAAATGAATGTGTTTCACTCCCAAAGCCAGTAATGCCAATAAAACAATGACCGCCTTTTGTTCGTACCAAGCGATGTTGTATACGATAGGCAACTGATTCACATCATCCAATCCGAAGATTTCTTTCAGTTTTAAAGCGATGACGGCCAATGAGTAACTGTCGTTACATTGTCCTGCATCCAACACTCTCGGAATGCCGTTGATATCACCTAAAGCCAGTTTATTATATCTGTACTTGGCACAACCGGCAGTAAGAATCACGGTGTCACCAGGTAATTTTTGAGCAAATTCCGTATAGTATTCACGGCTCTTCATACGTCCGTCGCATCCTGCCATTACAAAGAATTTACGGATAGCTCCGCTTTTCACGGCGTCCACCACTTTATCTGCCAGGGCTGTCACCTGTGCATGAGCGAATCCTCCGATAATCGTTCCGTTTTCAATGGCTACCGGTGGCTGACATTGTTTAGCATGAGCAATCAGTGCAGAAAAATCTTTCGGTTTTCCGTCTTTACGTTCGGGGATGTAATGTGCCCCGTCCAAGCCGCAGGCTCCTGTGATGTAAATACGATCCTTGTAGCTGGCATTTGCACGTGGCGGAACGATACAGTTACTTGTGAACAAGATAGGACCGTTGAAACTTTCAAATTCCTCTTTCTGCTTCCACCAGGCGTTTCCGTAGTTTCCTGCCAGATGCTTGTACTTCTTTAGTTGAGGATAATAATGTGCAGGCAACATTTCGCTGTGAGTATATACATCTACTCCTGTACCCTCTGTTTGTTCCAATAACTCTTCCAGGTCTTTCAAGTCATGTCCGCTGATTAATATACCCGGATTATTGCGTACACCGAGACTCACTTGTGAGATTTCCGGATTTCCGTAGCTGCTGGTATTCGCTTTATCCAGCTGTGCCATTGCCGATACTCCATACTTTCCTGTTTCCAAAGTCAGCTGAACCAGTTCTTCCACTGTAATATCATTGCGGGTCAGTTCAGACAAGGCATGTTGCATGAAAGCAAATATTTCCGGTGACTCGTAGCCCAGGTTATGCGCATGCTCTACGTAGGCAGCCATTCCTTTCAGGCCATAGTGTACAAGTTCTTTCAGTGAGCGGATATCCTCGTTGGGAGTGCGAAGCACACCGACCGTTTTTGATTTCTCTTCAAACTCATCTTCGTTTCCATCCCAAAGACATTCGTCAGGAGCATTTTCGATCTTTATCTTGTTGCCAAGTTCTTTTTTCAGTTTCAGTCCTTCTTTGATTTTTTCAGTGATAGCCACTTTATCAAAATTGGCGTTGGTGATGGTAATGAACAAAGCATCATAGATAAATTTGTCTGCTTGTTCGGAAGGATGTCCATCTTTACGCAGATGTTCGTTGTAGACAGCAATTCCACGTACTACGAAGAGTAGTAAGTCTTGCAGGTTAGCCACTTCAGACGTTTTACCGCACACACCTTTCAAGGTACAACCGGTACCCATTGCGGTTTCTTGACATTGATAACAGAACATACTCATAACTTTTACGTTTTTAATTAGTCCAATATTTTATTTATTGAACGCAAAAGTAGAGGAAAAGTTTCAGGTGATTCTGTAACCAATGTTACAACAATGAATATTTTTTATCTAAAACACTCATTATTCGATTCATAAATCTTTAAACTGCTCTTATTATTGAATAAGCCGTACCAGTTGTTCTTTCTGTAAAATAGTGATATGCTTGCGATCGGCTATTAATAATCCATCTTCCTGCATGTGTGCCAGTTCGCGGGCGAGGGAAGGACGGGATACTCCGAAATAATCACTCAATTCCTGTTGTGAACGGTCGAGGGTGATATGCGTCTGTTGTTGCTGTTTGTATAATCGGAGCAAGTACGAAGCAAGTTTCTGACGAATCGTTTTAAACGACATAAAGAAAAGCTTATCCGATAAAGTCCGTGCATAATTGGCAGAAAGATTCATATAGTTTTCCAAAAACTGCTCGTTTTTACGGAATAACCTCAATACACTTGATTTAGGAAGTTCGATAACCTCTGTCGGTTCGTTGGCAGTCACTTCCACCGGATAGCGGTTCTCCTCACCGAACAGAAATAGAGGGGCAATCGCTCTTGGAGCAGCGATGTCTTCCACTTTGATAAGACGCCCCGAATAATCAATCATCTCTCCACGTACGCTTCCTTTGGTCAGGATGACGAGGCGATTGCACACAGCTCCCTGTTGAGCCAGGATTTCCCCTTTCTTATAAGAACGTGTATGGAAACTGATCTCTTCCAGATCGGCAAAAAGTCTTTCCGGAGTGATCCCTCGGAATAAGGGGTTGTTGACGAGTGCAGGTATCATATATCAATAGTTATTTGAATTTTAAAATAAACGTTGTTTCTTTCTCCCGCAGCAAAGTGAGACTCCCGCCCGAAAGGCGCATGATCTGTCGTGAAATACTAAGCCCGATTCCGCTACCATTTTCTTTGGTGGTGAAGAAAGGAATAAAGATATGCTCTGCTATTTCCGACGGGATTTCGGGACCGTTGTTTTTGATCTCGATCCATATTTCTTCCATATCATTGCAATAAGCCCGAAGTTCGATTCTACCATCCGGTTGGCTTCCGATTGCCTGAATGGCATTCTTTAGAAGATTGATAACCACTTGGGCGATGAGGTTTTCATCCGCATACAGAATTAAGTCCGCAGGAGAAATCTCCGTGTGGAAACAAATGGTGTCACACGGATTCTGATGGCGGGCAAGTTCAATCATCCTTTCTATGAATGCTTTCACATAGAACAATGACGGTTCCGGTGCAGGTATGCGTGTAAACTGCCGGTAAGATTCTACAAAAGAGAGCAAGCCTTTTCCTGTGGTGCTGATGGTCTGCAACCCGTGACTGATCTCTTCATCTTTACCCTCGGACATGGAAAGAAGAGTGTCACAAAGAGAAGTGATAGGCGTGACCGAATTCATGATTTCGTGCGTCAGAACCCGTGTCAGGCGAATCCATGAATCTATTTCCTTTTCATCAAGTTCGGTATTGATATCATTCAGAGCCAGGATACGCAGATGTTCTTTGCGTACATTGATTTCCGATACACGTATGGATAGATTAACGGTTCCCCGTTCGTTGTGAAATATCACTTGCAGCTTGTCTCCGGGACGGCAGTTCTCTATTTTTTCCATGAGCGTAGTGTCTACTTTACTCAACTGATGGATATGCGTGAATATATTCAGCCCCAAAAGACGGAGTGCTTCCTTGTTCTTCTGATAAACAGCCCCATTGTCATTGAGTACCAGCAATCCTGTACTGACAAAATCCAGAATCAGCTCGTAATATTTCTCTTGCTGGGCGGTTTCCGCTTTTACATTATATAAGATGTGTCCCACCCGGTTGAGTGCCCGGTTGATCTTAAGGCTTTCGGGAGTACCGTTTTCTTCGGGAAAATGAAAAGTGTTATCATTATTTTCAAGCGCGTTAATCATGAAAAGCACCTGCTTGGTGTGAAGCTGGTACAGGCGGATTTGCCAGATGATGCTAAGTACCAGCAGACAAAGACTAACCCCCAACCAACCGTATGACTGATGAATACCGAACCAGACAGTCGATATACAGAAAAGTACAGTCAGTAAAACTCTGAACCAGTACCGAATCACCAGTTGTTGGATCTGTGAGCTCATAATCCGAATTTTTTCATCTTGTTATAGAGTGTCTGCCGGGTTATTCCCAGTTGAGCGGCCACTGCTGATAGATTTCCCGCACAGGCATCGAACGCTTTCCGTATCATCTGCACTTCCATTTCTTCCAGGGTGGAGATACTCTGTTCCTGAATGGCTATCCGTGGTACGGATAATTGGAATAATTCAGCGGGAATCAGCGGACTGTCATTGATGATAACCGCCTTTTCGATGACGTGCTCCAATTCGCGGATATTACCATACCAGGGATGCGCAGTCAATTTATCCTTTGCTTCGGGAGTGAACTTCATCAACGACTTGTCATATTGCTTGCAGAAGTGAACCATAAATCGTTCGGCCAATGGGATAATATCCTCTTTCCGTTCGCGCAGGGGAGGAATTTCCACATGAATGGTATTGATGCGGTAGAGCAAGTCTTCCCGGAATTCGCCTTTCGCTACCATCTCCTGCAGGTTCCGGTTCGTGGCACATATCAGTCGGATATCAATAGGAATTGGCGTGTTACTTCCCACTTTCACAATGCTTCGCCGTTGGATGGCGGTTAGTAGCTTTGCTTGCAGATGGTAGGGCAAGTTTCCTATTTCGTCGAGAAACAGCGTACTCTTTTCGGCAGCCTCGAACTTACCTGTCCGGTCGGTGTGTGCATCAGTGAACGACCCTTTTATATGTCCGAAAAGCTCACTCTCGAATAAAGATTCGGTGATGGTTCCCATATCCACAGCAATCATTTCTTTATATTTGCGGTTGGAAAGCGCATGGATTTCCCGTGCCAGCATCTCTTTTCCCGTTCCGTTTTCACCCGTTATCAAGAGGTTGGCATCGGTGACGGCAACCTTTTTAATCAAAGCCCGTAGTTGTTGCATAACCTTGCTTTCTCCCCAGTACATAGGCGAGTGAACAGGCTTTTCTTTACTTGCCGTTTTCCTATCGTTGTGCGTAGAGGTTGCTGCAGTTTGCAGCGTTTCCACCAGTTTCTGGTTGTCCCAGGGTTTGACGATAAAGTCCGTTGCTCCTTCTTTAATACCCCGGATAGCCAGTTCAATATCGGCATAAGCCGTAAAAAGTACGACCGGAAGATCCGGACGTACTTTTTTTATTTCATGTAACCAGAATAATCCCTCATTGCCGGTATTGATGCCCGATGTGAAATTCATGTCCAGCAATACCACTTCCGGCATTTCCTCCCGCAGGACGCTCGTCAGGGTGACAGGCGAGGAGAGTGCAACGACCTTTGAAAAATAACTTTTTAAAAGGATTTGTATGGCAGTCAGCACCCCTTTATTGTCGTCTACAATGATGATTGTTCCAGATTTACTCATTTTCGTTCAAGTTTGTAAAGCGCAAACTTACGAAAAAAGGATGTGATAATTCAAGAATCGTAATTCAAAATTGATTTTATCCCCCTTGTATCTCCAATCATAACCACTGGAACTTCAATCCGAATGATAAACTAAGGTAGTCACGTGGACGGAGATAACTATTGTTTACCGCACTAATCACATAAAGGTCACACGTACTTATTTCATAGAAAAAGGTTACAGACTTGGCCATAAATCTACGTTGCGGGTCAATGTCATAGGTCAGGCGTTGTCCCATAAAGACATGGAAACGCACTTTGCTTGAGAAACCATAATACCCTTTCGGATAACGTTCCGGTTCGTTCACCCAGAACTGATTTCCAAATACGGTATTCACATAAAGACCACAGGCAAGAGGCTCTGTCGAGAATCCTTTTCCAATATTAATGCTCCAGGGCATATAGTTCTGCTTGAGCGTCATGGTCACTTTTGCTTTCTTCGAAGAATATTTCGGAATGAATCCGAGCAATACATCCGTTTCCCACTGATTACGTTTTCCATAATCCCATCCTGTACCGAAAGAGAGCAATCCCATATTTCCGGCATATTGTATTTTGGAATGAGTCGGGATAATCCGTTCCCAGTTTCTGCGGAAACGGTGAACCCGATTATCGTAGCGGGTATGTTTGGTGTGCTTCGGTGTGGCAGGCAACACGGAGTCCGCTTTGATAATGGTGAATGAAGACTCCCCGTTACGAAAGGTGATAATTGAATCATCCTTGATGATAAAACGGAGCGAATCATCCTTGTAGTTGTTGATGATTGTATCCCTCTTGCAGGTAGCAGACATCAGACCGGGAAGCAGGAGAAGCACGGACAGTACTCCCGCGCGTAAGATATAATTAGTATTTAACCAGCTCATATTCGTATTTTTCCGGAGTTATTGTAAATACCAGATAAGTACGGTAATCCATACAATCACTGGTAACATAATGTATCCCATCATCAAAAATCACATCGTCCTGATGGTGATGGGTATGGGCGGCCGTGCAGAACTGTACTCCTGCATACTGTTTGACATAGTGTTGGAATACTTTTGCCACATTATCATTGAACACATCCGTATAGGGACGCGCGTGCATACAAATGACCGTTTTTTCAAACTCATCCCGCCTGTTCGTTATCTCATTTTCCATAAAGGTAAAGTCCGGTACAGGTTCGGAGTAATCATACTCCAAAGCGTTGGTATTCAGGCAGACAAACTTCACATCTCCTGCGATGAAAGAGAAGTTTGTGGGGCCGAATACAGCCTTGTAGGTTTCCGCTCCCGTTCCCAGACAGTCATGATTTCCGATCAGAGCCACATAAGGCACATGAAGTCCGTTCATGATATCCCTTTGCCAAAGAAATTCCTTAGTCAGTCCGAAGTCACTCATATCCCCTCCGTGGATAACGAAGTCAATATCATTTCGTTGATTGATTGCTTTTACAAAATCTTCCGTTTCGTCATACCATCGTTGTGAGTCGCCCATTGTCACGAACCGTATCGTAGTTTTACCCTGGCAATTTGCTTCTATTCTTTCCATATTGTGGGCGTTGACCTCTGTTTCTCCGCTGATGCGGACGTCATACGGATGATAGTCTATCATACCGCATCCCGAAAGGAACAGGCACGAAAACAGTGCATATAAATTCTTCCTCTTCATCATTACTTTAATAGTTTAGAAAACTAGATGCAAAGATAAAGTTTTCTATCGGGATGGACAATCTCCCCATGGATAATAGAGACTGTTGGAACAATTTAAAGGAGAAATGGAATAGTCTCCCGGTTGTCTAAAAATTAGACGGTACTGTCTAATTTTTAGACAATATTCAGAAAGGTTGAAATGATAAACACTTGATAATGAATTGTTATTCTTTTTTGGCATGCTTTCTGCATTCTTGAAAATAGAAAAAACAGAAATAAAATATAATATGAAACAAATCTATTATGTGATCCGTACTTTATTGCGGGGGCATGGTTCCAACGTTATCAAAATCCTCTCTTTGGCGTTGGGGCTGACGATGAGCATCCTGTTGTTTGCCCGCGTGGCTTTCGAACAGAGCTTTGACAAATGCTTCAAAGATTATGATAACCTGTATCAGATCTTCTCCGTCTTTTCCGCCAATGGCCAAACCTTTGAGCCGCAGGAAATGAACTGCGGACCGGTGGCGGGTGCCATACAGGAGAACTTTCCTAAAGAAGTGGAAGCAGCCACCAGCTATTGTGTCTGGATGAGTGCCCCTCTTTATTATGGAAGTGTCCGTTTTGAAGCTAACAAAGTGACAGCCGATTCACTATTCTTTCAAACTATGGGTATCGATGTTTTGAGCGGTGTTCCGGAAAAAGAACTGATGCAGAAAGATGTTGTCTTTCTTAGTGACCGGTTGGCGCGTAAGATGTTCGACCAAGAAAACCCGATAGGCAAAGTAATCTCCTATAATAAAGAAATAGAACTGACAGTGAAAGGCACGTACGCCGACATACCCGAAAATGCTACCGTCAGACCGGATGCAGTGATTTCTCTGCCTACCGTATGGAGCCGTGGATGGGGAAACTACTCCTGGAGGGGAGGCGATAGCTGGATCGCATTTATCCGTTTTCGTCCCGGAGCAGACAAATCCGTGGTGAATGCACGGTTGAATGACCTGATAAAGAAATATCGTCCTGCGGAAGACCAGAAAGTGGTAGGTTATACCGCTTTTGTAAAGCCGATCCGTGATGTATACAGGGAAGAACCGGACGTGAAGCGGATGCGGAACATCATGTCTATCTTGGGAATAATCATCCTTTTTATCGCTACCTTGAACTACGTACTGATCTCCATCTCTTCACTCTCATACCGTGCCAAAGCCATCGGCGTACATAAGTGTAGCGGTGCAGGCAGCGGCAAAATCCTGGGAATGTTCCTATTGGAAACAGCTATCATTATTCTCTTCGCCTTGCTATTGATGGGATTAATCTTACTGAACTTCCGCGACTTTATAGAAGACACAACCGCCGTTGAACTCGGAGCCCTGTTCTCTTTAGACCGTCTTTGGGTACCCCTGCTGACGGTAGCTATCCTGTTCCTCATAGGAGGAGCACTGCCCGGACGCATCTTTGCCAGAATCCCCGTTTCACAAGTCTTCCGCCGCTACACAGAAGGAAAAAAAGGATGGAAACGCCCGCTATTATTCGTGCAGTTTGCCGGCGTAGCTTTCATCTGCGGATTGATGTATGTGGTGATGCTGCAATACTACTATGTCTTGAACAAAGACCTGGGATACAATCCGAAGCGCGTTGTCGTAGCCAATACTGATTTCGGCAATAAAGAAAACCAGGACTATGCCCTGACTTTCTTCCGTGGCCTGCCTTATGTAGAGTCCGTGTCCAGTGCCGATTCCCATCCCGTCTATAGTTATAGTGGAACGATGATTCAGGATGAAAGTGGACAATCACTTTTCTCCTCCCGTTTTTGCGAAATGATGGAAGACTATCCAAAGATGATGGGTATGGTGATGAAGGAGGGGCGTATGCCACGGAATGAAAACGAAGTAGCCATCAATGAAACATACGGCGAATGGATGCATTGGGGAACAGAGCTATTGAACCGTACTGTCTATAATTCAGGCTACGTATGTAAAGTAGTGGGAGTGATTAAAGACTTCCGGATCGGTAATTTCACCAACCCGCAAGCACCCTTCATCCTGATGAGTACCAAGAATTTCGGAAACTGTGTTCATGTCCGGCTGAAAGAACCTTTTGCAGAGAATCTTCAGAAACTGAATAAAGTATCGGCAGACGCTTTCCCCGATAAAACGGTCGATTTCCGTTCGATGGAGCAGATGATAAAAGAGAGTTATAACTCCATCCGCGTCTTCAGCAATGCTACCATACTGGCGGCGGTTACCATGTTCTTTGTGATGATGATGGGATTGATAGGCTACACAACCGATGAAGTCCGCCGCCGTTCCAAAGAGATTGCCATACGTAAAGTCAATGGTGCCGAAGCCTCCGGCATTCTGGAAATGTTGGTGAAAGATGTGCTCTATGTAGCCGTTGCAGCCGTTGTGATCGGTGTAGCGGCATCATGGTACGTCAATGATATGTGGATGGATATGTTTGCCGAGCACGTGCCTGTCAGTTGGGCGGCGTATGTACTGATAGCGATTGTAAATCTTCTCGTTATCGTAGCCTGCGTACTTTGGAAATCGTGGCGGATTGCCAATGAAAATCCGGTGAATAGCCTTAAAAGTGAATAATTAAAAACATAAATAAAAAGAGTATGATTGAAATAAACAACATCAGTAAAGTATTCCGTACTTCCGAAGTAGAGACAGTTGCCTTGAATCACGTAAACCTTGAAGTAAAAGAGGGAGAGTTTGTAGCCATTATGGGCCCCTCCGGTTGTGGTAAATCCACTTTGTTGAATATTCTGGGTTTGCTCGATAACCCCACCGAAGGTTCCTACCGCTTGATGGGTGAAGAAGTGGGCGGATTGAAAGAGAAAGAACGTACCCATGTGCGTAAGGGCAAACTCGGATTCGTATTCCAGAGCTTTAACCTGATCGACGAGCTGAATGTTTACGAGAATGTAGAACTTCCTCTGACATACCTGGGCTTTAAAGCATCCGAACGCCGCCGCATGGTAGAAGACATTCTGAAACGGATGAACATCAGCCATCGTGCCAAACACTTTCCGCAACAACTTTCCGGTGGTCAGCAACAACGTGTCGCCATTGCCCGTGCCGTAGTGACCAACCCGAAACTGATTCTCGCCGATGAGCCGACCGGTAACCTCGACTCAAAGAATGGGGCAGAAGTGATGAACCTGTTGACCGAACTGAATAAAGAAGGAACAACCATCATCATGGTGACACACTCACAACACGACGCATCCTTTGCCCATCGTACAGTTCATTTGTTCGACGGCAGCCTGGTAGCCAGTGTGATAGCATAAACCAGATCAGAAGCAAGTATGAGACAAATCTATTATAGCATACGTACATTACTGCATGAGCGTACTTTGAATATCGTAAGAGTGCTCTCCCTTTCTTTAGGACTAACAGTTGGCATCTTGCTTTTCTCGCAAATAGCTTTTGAGATGAGCTATGAGAAATGTTACCCGGAAGCGGAGAATCTGATAATGGCGAGAATAGCGGCACAGAATATGACGACCGGCGAAGTGCAGGGTGATGACGGAATGAATTATGACTATACCGTCTGTGATCCGGTAGCTTTTACCTTGGCGCAGGATATGCCTGAAGAAATAGAATCAGCCACCTGTGTACTTCCTTCCCAGTTTTATCATATTTATAAGGAAGACAAACTGCTGTCAAAAGCAAATTACATGATGGTCGACACCTGTTTCTTTGAAACGATGGGTATACCCGTACTAAAAGGGAACGCGAAAGATCTCATCATCTCGAATAGCATATTTGTATCAGAACATTTTGCCCGTGAAACATTCGGTAGCGCAGACCCTATTGGGAAAACCCTTTCGGCCGACAAGCAGTTGGAGCTCACAATTCGCGGCGTCTATAAAGACATACCCGAAAATTCGATGCTCTCCCGTGACTTTGTGATTACCATCCACCGCGATGGTCGCTATGCGAGTGGTAACGGTTGGAATGGGAATGATATCTTTTATGCCTTTGCACGCTTGCGTCATGCGTCGGATATAGACAAGGTGAACAGCAAAATTCAACAAGTAATGGCAAAATACAGCCCCTTGCAATGGGATGACTGGAAGTTGGAATACAGCGTTGTTCCTCTTTCGAAACGCCATCTGGATTCTGCCGATACCCAGAAACGTTTGATGATATTCGGCTTCCTCGGCTTTTCAGTGTTTTTTGTAGCCATCATGAATTATATGTTGATTTCAATAGCCACTATCAGTCGTCGTGCAAAAAGCGTAGGAGTGCATAAATGCAGTGGAGCCAGTTCCGGAAACATCTTTGGCATGTTTCTGGCAGAAACCGGAGTATTGGTTCTACTATCCGTCCTGTTTAGCTTCCTGTTGATAATCAACATGGGCGAATTGATCGAAGACCTGTTGGGAACCAGCCTTGCCTCACTGTTTGCCTGGGACATCATTTGGATACCCTTGCTCACTGTAGTAGTCCTTTTCCTCCTGGCAGGAGGCATACCGGGAAAACTGTTCTCACGTATTCCCGTCACGCAGGTATTCCGGCACTATACGGATGGAAAAAGAGGATGGAAACGTTCATTACTATTTGTCCAGTTCACGGGTACCTCCTTTGTACTCGGATTATTGCTGGTTACCCTGTTACAATATTCTCACCTGATGAATGGAGATATGGGAATCAAGATTCCGGGACTGGTAGAAGCCGAAACCTGGATGTCCGGCGAAACAGTAGAACATGTAAAAGACGAGTTGCTCCGCCAACCGATGGTGGACGGGGTATCGGCATCCACACACAGCGTACTGGGAGAATATTGGACACGTGGATTGATTGGTAACGACGGCAAACGCATTGCCACCCTTAATTTCAATATGTGCGACTATGATTATCCGAATGTGATGGGAATCAGAATAACAGAAGGCACTACCATCAAGAAAAAAGGCGATCTATTGGTAAATAAAGAACTCGTTCGTTTGATGAAATGGACCGATGGTGCCGTAGGAAAATCAGTGAGTGGGGTAGAAGGTACCATCGTGGGAGTGTTTGATGATATTCGTAATAGAAGTTTCTATTCCAGTCAGTCTCCTATCGTATTGATTGCCGATAAAGAATCGGCCAATCACACCATCAATGTTCGTCTAAAAGAACCCTATGACGAGAACCTGAAACGCTTGAACGAATGTGTGGCAAAAACATTCCCGAATGTAGCCCTGAACTTCAATTCAGTAGACAGCATGATTCGCGAAGGCTATAAGAGCGTATACCGTTTCCGTAACGCAGTCTGGATTTCGTCCTGCTTCATCCTGCTTATTGTCATCACGGGATTGATTGGCTATGTGAATGGAGAAACTCAACGCCGCAGCAAGGAAATAGCCATACGCAAAGTGAATGGGGCAGAGGCCTCCGGCATCCTGAAACTATTGATATACGACATTCTGAATATCTCCGTAATCTCTGTGCTGATAGGTACTGCCGCTTCCTATTTTACAGGCCAAATATGGTTGGAACAGTTTAGCGAACGAATTGATATGGATCTGTTACTTTTTATAGGAATAGCCCTGCTGGTACTATTGGTTATCGTGGCTTGCGTGGTAGTGAAAGCCTGGCACGTTGCCAATGAAAACCCCGTAAAGAGCATCAAAGCAGAATAAAGAATAAAAACCAACAGGCGGAGTAAAGCAGTTAATGCTTTATTCCGCTACCGTTTCCGGATGTTGTTTAGACACTTTCTTAATGTAAATCATCAGACTGACAACCGCCGTAATAAACGCCAATGCATCCGATACCGGCATACTAATCCAGATACCTTCCAATCCCCACCAGTTGGGAAAGAGCAGCAAGCAAGGCAAAAGATAAAGCAACTGTCGCGTCAGCGAAAGGAAAATACTTATTTTAGCCTTCCCGATACTTTGGAAGAAGTTACCAATCACAATCTGCGCCCCTACAAACGGGAACATCAATACAGCCAGCCGGATACCGTCTACGGCCAAATCAATCAATTCATCGCTATCCGTGAAAAGAGCCGATACGGCATGAGGGAAGAACTCGCAGATAATAAACCCGCTACTGGTAATCACGACCCCGGAGATAATCCCCAGTCGCAATGTCTGTTTCACACGGTCTATCTTCTGTGCTCCGAAGTTATACCCCACAATAGGCTGCATACCCATCGTCAGACCTAACACAATCATCACATAAAGCGTCAGCAAACGGTTAATAATCCCATAAGCACCAATCGCCATATCGCCCCCGTAATTTTGCAGACTGTTATTGATGATAATCACAATGGCACACGCACACACATTCATCAGGAAAGGAGACATACCGATGGCGAAGATACTCTCCACAATCCTCCGTTTCATCTTCCAGATATTCCCCTCAAAATGCACCGTACTGTCTTTCTTGACAAAATGGCTCACCACCCACACCATACCGATCAACTGTGAAATCACCGTTGCCGTAGCAGCTCCCCTCATTCCCCATTCAAAGTGGAAAATAAAGATAGGAGCGAGGATAATGTTCGCTACCACCGTCACCATCGAAGTCAACATCGCCTTTTTCGGGTATCCGGTAGCACGCATCACGTTGTTCAACCCAATCATCGTATAAGTGATAGGAGTACCCAATAAGATCACCTGCATAAAGCTCCGCGCATAAGGAAGCGTCTCGCTACTGGCCCCGAAGAAAACCAATATATCATCCAGGAAGATGAAAGACAAAATACCAAAGAAGAACGAATTAGTGATACAGAGCATCAACGTGTGTGACAAGATTTCCGTAGCCCCCTTCATGTCCTTTTGCCCCAGACGGATAGACGCCAGCGTAGAACCGCCCGCCGATACCAATGTACAGAAAGCCACCACCAGATTCATCAGCGGAAAGCTGATGGCTAGTCCGGCAATCGCCATTGGGCCTACACCATGTCCGATGAAGATACTATCAATAATATTATAGATAGAAGTAATCGTCATTCCGATAATTGCAGGAATGGAATATTGTAACAGCAATTTGCCGATACTTTCTTTGCCTAAGATATGTGGGTCGTTCTTGCTCATGCGCTAGTAGATTTTGTTGGATAAAAACGTATGTTACGTTTTTTTTAGCTTTGCAAAGGTACGAATTATTTGCCTGATTCGATGATTATTCGGAACTTTGCAACGACGGATACACAAGGTTTAACGTTTAGGTAAAAAGAAAGTTTATATATGAATACAACGAAAACGATTGCGGCACTCTTCGATTTTGATGGTGTCATTATGGATACAGAAACGCAGTACACAGTCTTCTGGGACGAGCAGGGACGGAAATATCTGAATGAAGAAGATTTCGGCCGCCGTATTAAGGGACAGACATTATTGCAAATCTATGAAAAGTATTTCTCGGACCAACCCGAAGCCCAGCTTGAAATAAGCGCCGAACTCTACGTTTACGAGCAAAAGATGTCCTACGAATACATCCCCGGAGTAGAAGCCTTTATAGCCGATCTTCGCCGTAACGGTGCAAAGATAGCCGTAGTCACCAGCTCCAACGAAGAGAAGATGGCTAACGTCTACAATGCCCACCCCGAATTTAAAGGAATGGTAGACCGCATCCTGACCGGAGAGATGTTTGCCCGTTCCAAACCGGCTCCCGACTGCTTCCTGCTCGGGATGGAAATCTTTGAAGCCACCCCCGAAAACACCTACGTCTTTGAAGATTCTTTCCACGGCCTGCAAGCCGGAATGACTTCCGGGGCAACAGTGATCGGACTTGCCACCACCAATACACGTGAAGCCATCACTGGCAAAGCACATTATATAATAGACGACTTCACCGGCATGACCTACGACAAGCTCCTGATCCTGCATCGTTAAGAGAAAGAATAAATCCGAAACGCATTATTGCACTTGATAAATCGCTTCCTTATATTGTTAAGGAGCTTTTATTATACCTCACAGAATCCTTCCAACCGCCTCCCCAGCTATCCAAGCGAGGTGTTTGAAAGGATTTTTTGCATTTCCTTCTCTGTTATGAATTAAATGTTATAACTTTGCCGCGATTTTTGAAGGCGCTTGACGTCGTTTTAATTTTTAATCATTAATTTTTAATTTAAAAAGACATGGCTGGTTATATATCAGATGACTCAAGAAAGGTGACTACTCATCGCCTGGTTGAAATGAAACAGAGAGGTGAAAAAATATCTATGCTGACTGCTTATGATTACACAATGGCACAGATTGTAGACGGTGCGGGAATGGACGTAATCCTGGTAGGCGACTCCGCTTCCAATGTAATGGCAGGTAATGTGACAACACTTCCTATCACACTCGACCAAATGATCTATCATGCCAAATCCGTGGTACGCGGCGTGAAACGTGCGATGGTAGTGGTTGATATGCCTTTCGGATCCTATCAGGGCAACGAGATGGAAGGACTTGCTTCTGCCATCCGTATCATGAAAGAAAGCCACGCTGACGCTTTGAAGCTCGAAGGTGGTGAAGAAATCATAGACACGGTGAGACGCATCGTATGTGCTGGCATTCCGGTAATGGGACATCTGGGACTCATGCCTCAATCCATCAATAAATACGGCACCTATACCGTGCGTGCCAAAGACGACGCCGAAGCCGAAAAACTGATTCGCGACGCCCATCTATTAGAAGAAGCAGGCTGTTTTGCCATTGTACTCGAAAAGATTCCCGCAACCCTTGCCGAACGCGTAGCATCCGAACTGACCATACCTATTATCGGTATCGGTGCCGGTGGCCACGTAGACGGTCAAGTATTGGTGATTCAGGACATGCTTGGCATGAACAACGGATTCCGTCCGCGTTTCTTGCGTCGTTATGCTGACTTGTACACGGTGATGACCGATGCCATCAGCCGTTACGTTTCTGACGTGAAGAATTGCTACTTCCCCAACGAGAAGGAACAATATTAAATATAGTATATGGCAGTTAAATTGTGGACAGTTCATTTTATGCGGATATGTGTAGCTAATTTGCTGTTGTTTATATCCTTGTATGTGTTATTTCCGGTGCTTTCCGTAGAGATGGCCGACCGTCTCGGAGTGCCGGCTGCACAGACAGGAGTAATCTTTCTCTTTTTCACCTTGGGGATGTTCCTCATCGGTCCTTTCCATGCCTATCTGGTAGATGCATACAAGCGTAAGTACGTCTGTATGTTTGCTGCTGTCCTGATGGTAGTGGCGACCATCGGATACGCCTTTGTCACCAACCTCACAGAACTGATTCTGTTGGGCACCGTGCAAGGGCTTGCCTTTGGCATAGGCACAACAGCCGGCATCACATTGGCCATCGACATCACCAACTCCACACTGCGCAGTGCGGGAAACGTCAGTTTCTCCTGGATGGCACGTATGGGAATGATCGCAGGCATTATCCTCGGAGTATGGCTTTATCAAAGCCAATCCTTCCAAACCCTGCTCACTGTATCTGTCATAACCGGAGCTGTCGGAATCCTCATGTTATCAGGAGTCTACGTACCTTTCCGTGCGCCGATTGTCACCAAACTCTATTCCTTCGACCGCTTCCTATTGCTTCGTGGATGGGTTCCTGCCATCAATCTGATCCTGATAACCTTCATTCCGGGACTGCTGGTTCCCATGGTACACCCTTTCCTAAACGATTTCGTACTCGGAAACACAGGAATCCCCGTACCGTTCTTTGTAGGAACAGCCCTCGGATACATCGTTTCTCTGTTCTTTGCACGTCTGTTTTTCCTGAAAGAGAAAACACTGCGGCTGGTCATTATAGGACTCGGATTGGAAATCGTAGCCATCTCCCTACTGAATACAGACATCTCCATAGGCATTTCCTCCGTACTCTTAGGACTGGGCTTAGGCTTTATCCTGCCGGAATTTCTGGTGATGTTCGTAAAGCTATCCCACCATTGCCAACGCGGAACAGCCAACACCACCCATCTGCTGGCAACCGAAATCGGCATTTCCCTGGGAATCGCTACCGCCTGCTACATGGAATTGGATACAGATAAGATGCTACATACCGGACAGATAGTAGCATCCATTGCTTTACTCTTCTTTGCATTGATTACCTATCCTTATTATATAAAGAAGAAAGTAAGATAGGAGAGTAGCCGGAATTAATTCCGGCTAACTTGTTTTACTCCCTTTATAGTACGTAATTTCTTGATAAGAGCCTCCAAACGTCCCGTATCACCCACCATGACCGTCAGTGTTCCGGAGAACAAACCGTCGTTCGAGTCAATACCGATTGAGCGCAGCGTGATACCATTCTCTTTGGATATAATAGAAGTGATGTTAGTCACGATACCAATATCATCATGCCCTACAACCCGCAGCGTGATAGGATATTGTGTACCTACCGATTTCCCCGCCCAACGAGCCTTCACAATACGATAACCGAAACGTTCGCGCATCTGATTGGCATTCGGACAGTCCGCCCGGTGTATCTTGATACCACCGCTTACCGTAACGAAACCAAACACATCATCCCCGTAAATCGGATTACAACATTTAGCCAACTTGAATTCCAACCCTTTCAGATTCTGATCGATTACCAGAACATCTTCCTTAGACGTCGTTTCCTCTTGTTGCGCAGCCTGCAAGTTATACCCTTCGGCACTGCGATACACAATTTCATCGTGCGTATCACTGTCCCGCTTCTGTTGCTCCACATACTTATCCAGAATCTCGTTAACGTCCAGTCCACCGTCGGCAATCTGCTGATAAAACTCCGTCACATTCTTGAAGCCCAAACGCTTGATGAGGCGCATCATGGTCGCTTCATCATATTCCAACTTACGATTCTTGAATTTCCGTTCCAGCGTCTCCTTGGCAAAAGCGTGCTGGCGTGCCACCATCTCTTTGAGAGCCTGCCTTATCTTGGTGCGCGCTTTGGAAGTCGTCACGATGTTCAGCCAGTCCTGCTTCGGCGTCTGGGTGTTTGAAGTCATGATCTCCACTTGGTCGCCGCTGTTCAGTTTCTGTTTGAGCTGCACATTCTTGCCGTTCACTTTCGCGCCGATACACTTGCATCCCAACTTACTATGGATATGGAAAGCAAAATCCAATACCGTAGCCCCTTTGGCGAGCTTGAACAAATCCCCCTTGGGCGTGAAGACAAACACTTCATCCTCGTAGAGATCCATCTTAAACTGATCCATCACTTTCAGTGAATCGTTGTCTGCATTCTCCAACGCCTCCCGCACAGAAGTCAACCACTCGTCCAGACCCGTTTCACCCTTGATACCTTTATATCTCCAATGAGCGGCCAATCCGCGTTCCGCGATCTCGTCCATGCGGCGGGTACGTATCTGCACTTCCACCCATTTCCCTTCCGGGCCCATCACAGTGATGTGCAACGACTCGTAACCATTACTTTTAGGGATAGAGAGCCAGTCGCGCAGACGTTTCGGGTTCGGCTGGTACATATCCGTAACAATCGAATAAACCTGCCAACATTCCTGCTTCTCCTTAGCCGGGTCCGGTTCCGAATCGAGGATGATACGGATGGCGAACAAGTCATAAATCCCCTCAAAAGGAGTCTTTTGCTTCTGAATCTTGTTCCATATCGAATGAATCGACTTCGTGCGTCCCTTGATGTCGAACTTCAATCCCGCTTCCGACACCTTCCTCTGGATCGGTTCGATAAAAGCAGCGATATACTTGTCGCGGGACGCCTTCGTCTCGTTCAGCTTATCCTTGATAAAATAATACGTTTCCTTCTGCGTATATTTGAGAGACAAATCTTCCAGTTCCGATTTCAGCTTGTACAATCCCAGCTTATGTGCCAGCGGAGCATACAGGTAAGCAGCCTCGTTCGCCACTTTGAGCCGGTCCTCCTCGTTGCCCGTGTCCTTGATTTGGCGCATCACATTCACACGATCCGCAATCATAATCAGGATTACACGCATATCCTCCGCAAAAGAAAGCAGCAGATTACGGAAGTTTTCCGACTCGATAGCCGGACTCTTCGCATACAGCTCGTTCGTTTTCACCAATCCCTTGATGATACTTGCTACGTCATCCCCATATTCGGCGTTCACCTCGTCGATAGACAATACATGCCCCTTCACGATTTCGTGCAACATGATACCGATCAGGCACGAACCTTTCATACCGATTTCCTCGGCAACGATCACTGCCGTTTGTAAATCTCTGATGACGGGATTCATCCCGAAGTTATTGCGTTGCAGACCGTTACACTGGGCCGCTTTGATAAGATGTCTCTTTAACTTTAGGCAATCCTTCCAGGAAATGCTATCTCCTGCAGATTGCAACAAATGCCGGTAGAGTGAAAAAAGCTCCTTTTTTTCCTCTGATGTAAAAAAGTCGTCCATATTCAATCTTGTTAATTCGATGTAAAATTAGTTTTTTTCCCGGTTATTCGGCAAGAAGTAAATAACATTTTGTATTTTTGGGCATCAATTAATAAAATTAGATATTATGATAACGACACAGGACAAAGAGTTGCTTGCCAAGAAAGGCATCACGGAAGAGCAAATTGTAGAACAATTAGCATGCTTCCAGACGGGTTTCCCCTTTTTGAAGCTGGATGCGGCAGCCTCCATCGAAAAGGGAATATTAGCTCCCGATGCAGAAGAACAGAAGGCTTATTTGGCCGCCTGGGATGCATATACCAACACAGATAAGACTGTTGTGAAGTTCGTGCCCGCCTCCGGTGCAGCGAGTCGTATGTTCAAGAACCTGTTCGAGTTCCTGTCTGCCGACTATGACCGACCGACTACCAAGTTCGAACAGACATTCTTCGACGGAATCAAGAATTTTGCTTTCTATGATGACCTGAATGTAGCCTGCCAGCGTATCGACGGAAAAGATATTCCCGGACTGATCGAAGACGGCAACTATAAAGCAGTGGTATCCGCCCTGCTCGAAACAGCCGGACTGAATTACGGCGCACTACCGAAAGGTCTGCTCAAATTCCATAAGTATCCCGAAGGTTCACGCACGCCGATGGAAGAACATCTCGCCGAAGGAGCCTTGTATGCTGCCGGAAAGAGCGGTAAAGTAAACGTGCACTTCACGGTATCTACCGAACACCGTGAACTCTTCAAGAAGCTGGTAGCCGAAAAGGTAGACGAATTTTCCAAACGCTATGGAGTAGACTATTACATCACCTTCTCCGAACAAAAGCCGAGTACCGACACGATTGCCGCCGACATGGACAACCAACCTTTCCGTGACAACGGCAAACTGCTGTTCCGTCCCGGTGGCCACGGCGCACTGATCGAGAACCTGAACGACCTCGATGCAGACATTATCTTCATCAAGAACATCGACAACGTAGTGCCCGACAGACTGAAAGCCGACACCGTTACTTATAAGAAACTGATTGCCGGAGTGCTCGTGACTTTGCAAGAACAAGTATTCGAATACCTTACCCTGCTCGACAGCGGTAAATACACCCACGACCAGATGATGGAAATGCTTCAATTCCTGCAAAAGAAACTCTTCTGCAAGAATCCGGAGACGAAAGACCTCGAAGATTCCGTACTCGCCATCTACCTGAAAAACAAGTTCAACCGCCCGATGCGCGTCTGCGGAATGGTGAAGAACGTAGGCGAACCCGGTGGCGGCCCGTTCCTTGCTTACAACAGCGACGGAACCATCTCCCTGCAAATCCTCGAAAGCTCACAGATCGACATGGACGATCCGGAAAAGAAAGAAATGTTCGAGAAAGGCACACACTTCAATCCGGTAGACCTCGTATGCGCCGTGCGCGATTATAAAGGACATAAGTTCGACCTGGTGAAGTATGTAGATAAAGCAACAGGCTTCATCTCCTACAAATCGAAGAACGGCAAAGACCTGAAAGCTCTCGAACTTCCCGGCTTGTGGAACGGAGCGATGAGCGACTGGAATACCGTCTTTGTAGAAGTGCCACTTTCCACTTTCAACCCGGTAAAAACAGTGAACGACTTGTTGCGTGAGCAACATCAGTAAAGAGTCTGAATTTAGAAACGCAGATTACCGCAAAGGAAATAGGCTAAATCTGCGATAATTTGCGTTAATCTGCGTTTCTCAAATAAAAAAGAGTGTTTAGAATGAATCAGATAGAGAAGATCATCGATATTGCTACTTGGAACAGAAGAGAACATTACGAACATTTCAGTGCTTTTGACGATCCGTTTTTCGGAGTGACCGTTCAGGTAGACTGTACGCGCGCATATCAGGAAGCCAAAACCAAAGGCATATCCTTTTCCCTGTTAGTCCTCCACCGGATAACGACTGCCGCTGCTGCGGTAGAAGAATTCCGTTATCGCATCGAAGGCGATAAGGTGGTGTGCTATGACAGCCTTCTGCCCGAAGCCACCGTAGGCCGTGACGACCATACCTTTTCTTTTGCCGCCTTTGAATACGATCCGGACGAACTCGTTTTTATCCGTCGGGCAAAGGCAGAAATGGAACGTTTGCAAGTCACTACGGGACTCAACAAAGGAGGCACTTTCCATCCCAATGCCATTCATTATTCGGCAGTGCCGTGGCTCTCATTCACCGACATGAAGCACCCCACCAATATGCGTTCGGGCGACAGTGTTCCCAAAATCTCCACCGGAAAGTACTTCCGTGATGGAGAAAGACTGATGATGCCCGTTTCCGTAACCTGCCATCATGGGTTGATGGACGGCTATCATGTGGCACAGTTTATTGAGAAGCTCCATTTGTAACTTCCGTTCTGAAAAGACAAACCAGACTATTATATGAGAGTAAAGATACCCAGATGGGAAATCGCCGTAATCTGTTCCGCTTTGCTTTTCCCCGGCACTTCGCTTAGTGCGCAGGAGGTAGGGCAGGAAGAGAAAGAGGTGAAGGAAATGCGGCAAGACGTAGAACAGCTCCAGCAGGACGTCCGCCAACTTCGTGAAGAAGTGCGGAGATTGCAGGAAGAAATTCATGGCTTCCGGCACAACAGCTTCCCGCAATGCGGAGCCGACACTGTAGCTCCCTACGTTCCCCACCATTTCATTCACCGGTTGGGGATAGAGGCGCGGCCGCAATACGTGTTCCCCACCAATCCTTTCCTGCAAGGCGAGAACGAACGGTGGAAACCCATCCAGAGTTCATTTGCCGCTCATCTGAAATACTCTTTCAAGTTTCGTCCCAACACCTGTGCCGACCGCATCTATGGCGGAGCTTATCAAGGTTTCGGCTTGGCTTTCACCACCTTTGGCGACAAAAAGCAACTGGGTGATCCGATGACGTTCTATGTCTTTCAAGGTGCACGCATTGCCCGTTTCAATCCCCGCCTTTCGCTCAATTACGAGTGGAATTTCGGTATTTCTGCCGGATGGAAACCTTATGACAACGATTACAACTCCTACAACGGAGCCGTAGGCTCACGGGTGAATGCCTACCTCAATGCGGGTATCTACCTTAACTGGTCGCTTTCCCGTTATTTCGACTTTATCATCGGCGGAGACTTCACGCATTTCTCCAACGGCAACACCAAGTTTCCCAATGCAGGTGTCAACACCACCGGAGCGAAAATCGGACTGGTGTACAACTTCAACCGGGAAGAAGCCGACCTCACTAAATCATTGGTTCATCCCTACGTTCCCCGTTTTCCGCGACACGTCAGTTATGACCTTGTGTTGTTCGGCTCGTGGCGTCGCAAAGGCGTCTATGTGGGCGAGAAACAGATTGCATCACCGGGCAGCTATCCCGTAGCGGGGTTCAACTTTGCTCCGATGTACAATCTCAACTATAAGCTGCGCTTTGGAGTTTCGCTGGATGGTGTCTATGACGGTAGTGCCAATGTGTACACCGAAGATGCGCTGGTGGAGTACGATGCAGGCAGTGGTTCCTCTCGTCGTAAATTTCTCGTGCCGGGCATTCAGAATCAGCTTGCGCTCGGACTTTCCGGACGGGCAGAATACGTGATGCCGTTTTTTACCATCGGTGTCGGCTTGGGAACGAATGTACTGGGGCGTGGCGATTTGCGCGGACTGTATCAGGTCTTTGCGTTGAAGATCAACGTCACCCGGAGTTCATTCCTTCACATCGGCTACAATCTTCAGGATTTCCAGACCCCTAATTATCTGATGCTCGGTCTTGGTTTCCGTTTTAATAATAAATATCCTAAAGTACGTCATTAACCCCCAATACGCCATTACCCCCAAATGGAAAATATCATTCGTAAAATCAGGCAAATCTATCCGGTTTCCGACGAAGCACTTCAAGCGCTTCAGGCGAATATGGAATTAAGGTATTATCCCAAAGATACCCGTATCGTTCAGGCAGGCGTCACAGACCGCCTGGTATATTTCATTGAAGAGGGCATCGCCCGTTCCGTATTCCACCACAACGGAGAGGACACCACTACGTGGTTCAGTCAGGAGGGCGACGTCACGTTCGGCATGGATTCGCTCTACTATCAGCAACCATCGGTAGAAAGCGTTGAAACGCTTTCCGATTGCAAAATCTACGTCATCCACATCGACAAGCTGAATGCCCTCTACGAAACATATATCGACATAGCCAACTGGGGAAGAATCCTGCATCAGAATGTGAATAAGGAGCTTAGCCACATGTTTGTGGAGCGCCTCCAACTTTCGCCCAAAGAACGCTACGAACAGTTCAACCGTCGCTATCCCGGATTAATAAACCGAGTGAAGCTGAAATATGTGGCTGCTTTTCTGGGCATTTCCATCTATACCCTTAGTCGGGTACGTGCTAAAAAATAGCGATTAGCAGGGCTTTTTTGCTTTAGAGCAAAGAAACTTCGTAGCGCAAACCGTATCTTTGCCTTCTGAAAATACTAACTTACTAATAGAAAAACAAATGTCGAACATTTCTGCTTCAGCTTTTTCAGACACCAAGGCGCATTATGATCTTCTTGACGGACTTCGCGGTGTGGCGGCTCTTATGGTGATATGGTATCACGTATTCGAGGGCTTCGCTTTTGCCAGTAATAGCGCTATTGAAACTCTGAATCACGGATATTTAGCCGTGGATTTCTTTTTTATCCTTTCGGGTTTTGTGATCGGTTATGCTTACGACGACCGTTGGGGTAAAAGTCTCACCATGAAAGATTTCTTTAAACGCCGATTGATACGTCTTCATCCGATGGTCATTATGGGTGCCGTTCTCGGTGCTATCACGTTCTGTATTCAGGGGAGTGTGCAATGGGACGGGACGCACATAGCTATCTCCATGATAATGTTGTCTCTGCTTTGTACGATCTTCTTCATTCCTGCCATGCCGGGTGTTGGGTACGAAGTTCGTGGCAACGGTGAGATGTTTCCGTTGAATGGTCCTTGCTGGTCATTGTTTTTTGAGTATATCGGCAATATCCTGTATGCGTTGTTCATTCGCCGCTTGTCCAACAAGGCACTGACGGTGTTTGTGGTGTTGCTGGGCGTAGCGTTGGCGGCGTTTGCTGTTTTTAATGTCTCCACTTATGGAAACATAGGAGTGGGCTGGACGCTGGATGGGGTTAACTTTTTGGGCGGTTCCTTGCGTATGCTTTTCCCTTTTTCGTTGGGTATGCTTATGTCGCGCAATTTCAAGCCTATGAAGGTGAAAGGTGCATTTTGGATATGTACTATTGCGCTGATTGCCCTGTTCTCTGTTCCTTATCTGGAAGGGTTGGAGCCGCTTTGCATGAATGGTGTTTATGAAGCGTTTTGCGTGATTGTGGCTTTCCCTATCATTCTGTGGATAGGAGCGTCGGGCACCACCACGGACAAGCAATCGACAAAGATATGTAAGTTTTTGGGAGATATATCTTATCCGGTTTATGTGATACATTATCCGTTGATGTATCTGTTCTATGCATGGCTGATTGAGAATCAACTCTACACGTTAGGTGAAACCTGGCACGTAGCTTTGTGTGTCTTTATTTTGAGTATTATTCTTGCTTATCTGTGTTTGAAGCTGTATGATGAACCAATACGTAAATATTTGGCTAAACGTTTCTTGAGTAAGAAATGACGTTTTCATTTCATGAAGTTAAAAAGAAAAACTCCAGCTAATGTAACTTTATCCGTCACCATAGCTGGAGTTCTTCTTATATAAAATAAGACTTTCTTTATCTGCAAATGAGCTTTCTTCTATGTTTTCATCTTAGAAATGATTAGATGTGATTAACAGAGCTGCTTGCTCATCTTATAATTGGTGAGACACATTTGATTAGCTTTCCGCTTTTGCTCTTCATCGACCTGAAAACCTTGTTTTTCAAAAAATGGTTTTGCCGTGATGCTAACTTCCGATGTTAATCTTTTCGCACCTCTTTCTCGTGCATATGCTTCGAGATGCTTATACAAAGATGTTGCGACACCTTGATGCTGAAAGTCCTTGTGAACGAACAGCGTGTGCATATATCCGTCATCGTTTACAGAGCCAAAGCCTACAATCACGCCTTCTTCATTTTCTGCAACCACATAATGTTGTTCTTCGAAAAGCTCATTCCAGTGTGACGTATCGTCTCCGCACGAAGCCCAATCTGCTACTTCTTCGGCTGTATAATCTTTTCGGTTCACAGTCAGAACTGTATGCTGATATAGCTCTTGCAGTGCTGGAATATCAGACAGGTTTACTTGGCGGATTTTATTCATCTTATCTCTGAATTTCTTGTATTAATGAACTTCTACTTTCTCTGCAATTCTCTTAGCCTTGTCGCGCAACGCATCCAAATCAGAATCAAGCGGAGCATAACAAAGTACCACACCCATACGGCGGTTGACACGTGTAAACGGTTTGCCGAAAATGCGGAGATAAGTATCTTCTTCTTTGGTCACTTCTTCTAGTCCGCGATATTGAGGACGTTCCTGGCTGGCAATCGGGGAAAGGATCACAGCGCTTGCGCCTATCCGTTCTTGTTTGATGCCGGGAATGGGCAGACCGAGTACGGCACGCAGATGCAATTCAAATTCATTCAGGTTTTGTGTGCCCGCCAGTGTCACCATACCTGTGTCATGCGGACGAGGAGAGAGTTCGGAGAAATAGACTCCATTATCATGGCTTAGGAAGAACTCAACTCCCCAAAGTCCTGCACCTGTGAGGGCACGGGTTACTTTCTCCGCCATCTCTTCCGCTTCTTTCAAATGGGCGGGATCAATGTGTGCAGGCTGGAAACTTTCGCGGTAGTCGCCACCTTTCTGCACGTGTCCGATGGGAGGGCAGAAGAGGGTAGGGCCGTTTTTTTGGGTAACGGTGAGCAGGGTGATTTCGCTGTCGAACTTGATGAATTCTTCAATGATAAGTTCGCGAATATCGCCACGGCTGCCACTGCATCCGTATTCCCAGGCGTGTTCGAGTTCGTCGGCACTCTTCACGAGCGATTGTCCTTTGCCGGAAGAAGACATCAACGGTTTAACGACACAAGGGAAACCTATTTTGTCGGCAGCTTCTTTCAGTTCTTCCAGGGTTTTGGCATAGAAGTATTTGGCTGTTTTCAGTCCGAGTTCTTGGGCGGCAAGGTCGCGAATGGCTTTACGGTTCATGGTGAAGTTCACAGCACGAGCGCTGGGAACTACCTGAATGCCTTCTTTTTCGAAGTCGTATAAACGTTCTGTACGGATTGCTTCAATCTCCGGAACGATAATGTCCGGGTGGTGTTTCTTCACCACGCGTTCCAGCTCTTCACCGTTCAGCATGTCGAATACTTCAAATTCATCGGCCACTTGCATAGCCGGTGCTCCTGCATAGGAGTCGCAAGCAATGATGTGCTGGCCTTTACGTTGAGCTGAAATTACAAATTCTTTTCCTAGTTCGCCAGAACCGAGTAACAGTATTTTCTTCATCATTTTGAGTGTTTTATATTAGTGGTGCAAAATTACAGCAAAAAAATGAGATAATAATTGTATGTGGCGTTATTATATTGCTCTTTTATGCAAATTGGGAACTTTATAAAGATGGATGTGAATCTTAATGCAAAAATGCGGAATATATAAGGAATAGAATAGATAGGAGAAAAACAGGAAATATGGCTTTAAACTTTCTTAAGGAAAACATGAAAATACGGACTTTTCTGTGTTCGAACACAAAACTAGTTGTTTTTGCCACTATTTCTTGTTTTTGCTAATCCATTGATTTTTAACAAAGAGATAGGAAACTCGATGGGTTAATTTAGTTTATTGATAGATTATTGCCCCCAAACTTGTTTTGCTATTGATTTGTAGCAGAAATTTGCCTGAATTGGTCAATCTGTAGTCATTGTAGGTCTAATAAGTGTTATCGAACGACAAATTATGAAAAAGGAAGCACAACGACACGGAATTGTTTCTACATTTGCGCAGTTGTTTCTTTAACTATTTCTAAGGACAGAAGTTTATGGGATATAGAAAATAGTTGAACAAAAACTGAACTCAACTGTTTATTATAATAATGAAATAGGTAAAACGCGAAAAATGTGCATTCCTTTCATATTATAAAGTCAAAAAGGAGAGAAAAGAATAATATAAATAAAAGAGATTGCTTATGTCACAGATTATCGGACATATCTCGCAGGTGATCGGCCCTGTGGTCGATGTGTACTTTGAGGGTACGGATGCAGAATTGGTGCTGCCAAGCATCCACGACGCACTGGAGATAAAGAGGCCAAACGGCAAAATACTGGTTGTAGAAGTTCAGCAACATATCGGCGAAAATACGGTGCGTACCGTAGCGATGGACAGTACTGACGGACTTCAGAGAGGCATGAAAGTGTATCCCACCGGAGGCCCGATCACGATGCCGATTGGCGAACAGATTAAAGGACGACTGATGAACGTAGTCGGTGATTCGATCGACGGTATGAAAGGACTCGACCGCAAAGGTGCATATTCCATTCATCGCGACCCCCCTAAGTTTGAGGATTTGACTACTGTGCAAGAGGTGCTCTTCACAGGTATCAAAGTGATCGACCTGCTCGAACCGTATGCCAAAGGTGGTAAAATCGGTTTGTTCGGCGGTGCCGGTGTAGGAAAGACTGTATTGATTCAGGAACTTATCAATAATATCGCCAAGAAACATAATGGATTCTCTGTATTTGCCGGAGTAGGTGAACGTACCCGTGAAGGTAACGACTTGCTGCGCGAAATGATTGAATCCGGTGTAATCCGTTACGGCGAAGCATTCAAAGAAGGAATGGAGAAAGGTCACTGGGATCTTTCGAAAGTGGATTATAACGAACTGGAGAAATCGCAAGTGTCTCTGATTTTCGGTCAGATGAACGAGCCTCCGGGCGCACGTGCCTCTGTGGCATTGTCCGGACTGACGGTGGCGGAATCTTTCCGCGACGCAGGAAAAGAAGGTGAGAAACGCGATATTCTGTTCTTTATTGATAATATCTTCCGTTTCACGCAAGCAGGTTCAGAAGTGTCCGCCCTTTTGGGACGTATGCCCTCCGCTGTTGGTTACCAGCCCACGTTGGCTACGGAAATGGGTGCGATGCAGGAACGTATCACGTCTACCCGCAAAGGTTCTATCACCTCCGTACAGGCGGTGTATGTGCCTGCCGATGACTTGACCGACCCGGCTCCTGCAACAACTTTCAGCCACTTGGACGCAACTACCGTGCTCGACCGTAAGATTACGGAGCTGGGTATTTATCCGGCGGTAGACCCGTTGGCTTCTACGTCACGTATCCTCGACCCGCACATTGTTGGCCAGGAACACTACGACGTAGCGCAGCAAGTGAAACAAATTCTGCAACGTAACAAGGAATTACAAGATATTATCTCCATCCTCGGTATGGAAGAACTCTCGGAAGAAGACAAGATGGTAGTGAACCGCGCCCGCCGTGTGCAGCGTTTCCTTTCACAACCGTTTGCCGTGGCTGAACAGTTTACGGGCGTTCCGGGTGTGATGGTGGGTATTGAAGACACCATCAAGGGATTCAAGATGATTCTGGAAGGAGAAGTGGATTATCTTCCCGAACAGGCTTTCTTGAATGTCGGAACCATTGAGGAGGCAATAGAGAAAGGTAAGAAATTGCTGGAACAGGCAGCAAAAAAATAAAAAGATAGCATGATGAAAGAACTGCATTTGAGTATAGTATCGCCCGAAAAGAGCATATTCGACGGAAATGTGAAGATTGTCACATTGCCGGGAATGATCGGTTCGTTTTCTATTCTCCCCGGGCATGCGCCCATTGTTTCGTCGTTGAAAGCGGGAACGTTGAGTTACACGACGATGGACGGAGAAGAGCACACGATGGATATTCAGGGCGGTTTTGTCGAAATGAGTGACGGTACGGTTTCTGCCTGTGTTTCCTGACGGAAACTCCTCACCGGCACAAAGACTAAGCATTAAAAAAATGAAAAAAACGAGGTTATAATCTTACAGAAAAACACAGTAACATGGTGAATATTAGTAAAACTAAACGGAATTTTATTTGGTGGCATACCTTATTTGCGGTAATTAGCGGGGCACTCGGAGCTGTCATTCTACACTTCGCTTTGCCGGGGCATTATTTCGGAGGGTATCCGTTTATTCCGATCTATTTTTACTTCTTCGGGCTGTTTAGCATTTATGCTTTCGACGCTTGCCGTCGGCATGCTCCACAGAGAATGTTACTGTTGTATCTGGCAACGAAGATGATAAAAATGATTCTTTCGCTGATTCTGGTATTGATTTATTGTCTTGCCGTTCGCGAAGAAGCCAGAGCCTTTCTGCTGACGTTTATCTTGTTCTATTTGATATATCTGGTATTCGAAACCTGGTTCTTCTTCTCTTTTGAGTTGAATCAGAAACGGAAAAAGAAAAATAAGAAGAAAAATGAAACAGTTGCATAACATAGTAGCTCCGTTGATTCTGTTCTGCCTCATGGCGGCAGTCAGCTTGCCGGTTCTTGCACAGGAACAGGAGGGGGAAGCGGTGTCACAACAGACGCAGGACGAGATTACTCCGAAAGAGGAACAGGAGAACACGGTGGATGTGAAAGAAATTGTGTTCGGTCATATCGGCGACTCCTACGAATGGCATATTACGACGTGGGGTAACACGCACATTACTATACCATTACCTATTATTGTTTATAGTAGCACTACAGGTTGGCACACGTTCCTTTCTTCCCGTCTCGAAGAGAATGGAGGGACTTATGAAGGACTTTCCATCGCTCCCGAAGGAAGTAAGTACGAGGGCAAACTGGTAGAGTATAATGCGGCAGGCGAACAGGTCCGCCCGTGGGATATTTCCATCACGAAAGTGACATTTGCTTTGCTGTTCAACAGCGTGTTGTTGCTCATCATCGTATTGAGCGTGTCACACTGGTACAGAAAACGTCCGCAAGGAGCGAAAGCGCCGGGAGGATTTATCGGATTCATGGAGATGTTCATCATGATGGTGAACGACGATATTATCAAGAGTTGTGTAGGACCCAACTACCGGAAGTTTGCACCGTATCTGCTGACAGCGTTCTTTTTCATCTTTATCAATAACATGATGGGATTGATTCCGTTCTTCCCCGGAGGTGCGAACGTGACGGGAAATATCGCTATCACTATGGTGCTTGCAGTCTGCACGTTCCTGGCAGTGAATATCTTCGGTTCGAAACATTACTGGAAGGATATTTTCTGGCCTGATGTACCTTGGTGGCTGAAAGTGCCTGTACCGATGATGCCATTCATCGAGTTCTTCGGAATCTTTACGAAACCGTTTGCTTTGATGATTCGTCTTTTTGCCAATATGCTGGCGGGACACATGGCGATGCTGGTGCTTACCTGCCTGATCTTTATCTCGGCAAGCATGGGGCCTGCACTGAACGGCACGCTGACGGTGGCTTCTGTATTGTTCAACATCTTTATGAATGCGCTTGAGTTGTTGGTTGCTTTCATCCAGGCTTACGTATTTACGATGTTGTCGGCAGTGTTTATCGGTCTGGCACAGGAAGGTGCCAAAGTGAAAGCTGAAGAAAATTGAAATGAAACGCGGTGAAAACGTTGATAAAAAGAATACGGAATAAACGCGCGGAATGAATGATTAAATAATAAACAAGAGAAAATATAAACCATTTTAAAACTGAAAATTATGTTACTATCAGTATTGTTACAAGCCACTGCAGCAGCAGTAGGAGTTAGTAAATTAGGTGCAGCTATCGGTGCAGGTCTTGCAGTAATCGGAGCTGGTTTGGGTATTGGTAAGATTGGTGGTTCGGCAATGGAGGCAATCGCACGCCAGCCGGAAGCATCAGGGGACATCCGTATGAACATGATTATCGCCGCCGCCTTGATTGAAGGTGTGGCTCTGTTGGCGGTAGTAGTTTGTCTGTTGGTGTTCTTCCTCTAATCAGGTATATAACAAGCGAATTTCGCAGGCGTGAACCATGTTTCAAATCATGATCAGCCGCGAAATCGTAAATTGTAAATCGTAAAATCGTAAATAAAGATTATGTCATTACTATTACCTGATAGTGGCCTGCTGTTCTGGATGTTTCTCTCATTCGGGATTGTGTTCGTGATATTGGCGAAATACGGCTTTCCCGTCATCATCAAGATGGTGGAGGGTCGTAAGACCTATATCGACCAGTCTTTGGAGGTGGCGAGAGAGGCTAATGCCCAGTTGTCTAAACTGAAAGAGGAAGGCGACGCATTGGTGGCTGCCGCCAACAAAGAACAAGGACGCATCTTGAGGGAAGCAATGGAAGAACGTGACAAGATTGTTCACGAGGCCCGTAAACAAGCCGAAATTGCCGCACAAAAAGAACTGGATGCGGTGAAACAACAAATCCAGATAGAGAAAGACGAAGCCATCCGCGACATCCGTCGCCAGGTAGCCGTGCTTTCTGTGGACATCGCCGAGAAAGTGCTCCGCAAGAGTCTTGAGGACAAGGAAGCACAGATGGGCATGATCGACCGTATGCTGGATGAAGTACTAACCCCGAATAAGAACTAAGGAAGATGGAAGTCGGAATACTCTCAATGCGTTATGCAAAAGCCATCATTGAATATGCACAGGAAAAAGGTCTGGAGGACAGGTTATATCAGGAGTTCCTGACGCTGTCGCACAGTTTTTGTGAACAGCCCGGTTTGCGCGAAGCACTTGATAATCCGGTCATCACAACGAAGGAAAAGTTGGCGTTAGTCTGCACGGCTGCCGACGGTGACGGAAAATCGACCAGAGAGTTTGTCCGTTTTATCACTTTGGTACTGCGAAACAGGCGTGAAGGCTATCTGCAATTTATCAGCCTGATGTATCTGGATCTCTACCGGAAGCTGAAGCATATCGGAGTGGGTAAGCTCATTACAGCCGTTCCCGTCAATAAGGAAACGGAAAACCGGATTCGTTCCGCAGCAGAGCATATCTTGCACGCCCAGATGGAACTCGAAACGGTGATAGATCCTTCGATCGAAGGCGGATTTATCTTCGATGTCAACGACTACCGACTGGATGCAAGCGTTGCCACGCAGTTGAAGCGAGTGAAACAACAATTTATTGATAAGAATAGGAGAATTGTATAATGTCTGAAAATATAAAAGTAAGCGAAGTATCTGATATATTGCGCAAGCAGCTCGAAGGAATCAACGCCAATGTGCAACTTGACGAAATCGGTACGGTGCTCCAGGTGAGCGACGGCGTAGTGCGTATCTATGGATTGCGAAATGCCGAAGCCAATGAATTGCTGGAGTTTGACAATGGTATCAAAGCAATCGTGATGAACCTCGAAGAGGACAACGTGGGTGCTGTGCTGTTGGGTCCGACGGACAAGATCAAAGAGGGATTCGTCGTGAAGCGTACCAAACGTATCGCCTCCATCCGTGTAGGAGAGGGCATGCTGGGACGTGTGATCGACCCGCTGGGCGAACCGCTCGACGGCAAGGGGCTGGTTGGTGGCGAACTGTATGATATGCCATTGGAACGGAAAGCTCCGGGGGTAATCTACCGTCAGCCTGTGAACCAACCGTTGCAGACGGGATTGAAGGCGGTAGACGCCATGATTCCTATCGGTCGCGGACAGCGTGAGTTGATTATCGGCGACCGCCAGACGGGAAAGACTGCCATCGCTATTGATACGATTATCAACCAGCGCAGTAACTTCCTGGCAGGTGATCCTGTATATTGTATTTATGTGGCTATCGGTCAGAAGGGTTCTACCGTTGCTTCTATCGTTAATACGCTTCGTGAGTACGGAGCACTGGACTACACGATTGTGGTGGCTGCTACGGCTGGTGATCCGGCTGCATTGCAGTATTACGCTCCTTTTGCGGGTGCTGCCATTGGCGAGTATTTCCGTGATACCGGTCGTCATGCGTTGGTGGTTTATGATGACCTTTCCAAGCAGGCGGTAGCTTATCGTGAGGTTTCTCTGATTCTTCGCCGTCCATCAGGTCGTGAGGCTTATCCGGGTGATATCTTCTATCTGCACTCCCGTCTGTTGGAACGTGCTGCCAAGATTATCAGTCAGGAGGAAGTGGCTCGCGAAATGAACGATCTTCCGGAAAGTCTGAAGGGAATTGTCAAAGGCGGTGGTTCGCTCACGGCATTGCCTATCATCGAAACGCAGGCTGGTGACGTATCGGCTTATATCCCGACGAACGTGATTTCTATCACCGACGGACAGATATTCCTTGAAACTGACTTGTTCAACCAGGGTACGCGTCCGGCTATCAACGTCGGTATCTCTGTATCCCGTGTAGGTGGTAACGCGCAGATTAAGGCTATGAAGAAAGTGGCGGGAACATTGAAGATCGACCAGGCACAGTATCGTGAACTGGAAGCGTTCTCCAAGTTCAGTAGCGACATGGACCCGATTACCGCATTGACGATTGACAAGGGACGTAAGAACGGCCAGCTGTTGATTCAGCCTCAATACAGCCCGATGCCCGTAGAACAGCAGATTGCTATTCTCTACTGTGGTACACACGGACTGCTCCACGATGTTCCTCTGGATAAGGTGCAGGACTTTGAACGTAGCTTCATCGAATCGCTGCAACTGAATCATCAGGAGGATGTATTGGATGTATTGAAAACGGGTGTGATTGATGATAATGTGATTAAGGCTATCGAAGAGACTGCCGCCATGGTCACTAAACAATTTATCTAATCGGTCATTGATTTATCTGATTGGCTTTTTTATAAATCAGATCGCCCTTTAATTTTTAATTATTAATTTTTAATTATCACTATGGCTTCACTGAAAGAAGTAAAAACCAGAATAAATTCGGTCAAGAGTACCCGAAAAATCACTTCAGCAATGAAAATGGTGGCTTCTGCCAAATTACACAAGGCACAAGGAGCCATTGAGAATATGCTGCCTTATCAGAAGAAGTTGAACAAGATTCTGACTAACTTCCTAAGTGCGGACCTGCCTATCGAATCTCCTTATGTGCAGGAGCGTGAAGTGAAGCGTGTAGCAATCGTTGTTTTTTCTTCGAACACTTCTCTTTGTGGTGCTTTCAACGCCAATGTCATCAAAATGATGATGCAGACTATCGGGGAATTCCGTACTTTAGGACAGGATAATATCTTGATATTCCCGGTAGGCAAGAAGGTGGATGAAGCGGCCAAACGGATGGGTTTCAAACCGCAGGAGGTTTCTTCAACGCTCTCCGACAAACCAACGTATCAGGAGGCTGCCGAACTGGCTCACCGACTGATGGATCTGTATGTAGCAGGCGAAGTGGACCGGGTGGAAATAATCTATCATCACTTCAAATCAATGGGGGTACAGATTCTTCTTCGTGAGACGTATCTCCCCATTAATCTGACGAACGTCGTAAGTGAAGAGGACAGAGAGAATGAAGAGGAGGTACAGGAGAACGAGATTGCCAATGATTATATCATCGAACCGAACGCAGAGGAATTAATCGCGAGCTTAATCCCCACTGTATTGAGCCAGAAGATTTTTACTGCCGCTGTTGACTCCAATGCTTCGGAACATGCTGCACGTACGTTGGCTATGCAAGTGGCTACGGACAACGCAAACGAGCTGATCCAGGATTTGACGAAGCAGTACAATAAGAGTCGTCAGCAGGCGATTACAAACGAATTGCTGGATATTGTAGGGGGATCCATGAAGTAATTAATCATCTTTCTTTTGTCTTGAAACAAAAGAAAGAAGCAAAGAAAAATTCAAGGCTGACTTTTTTCTCCTACTCGCTTCCTTCACTTCGCTAAAGGGCAGAAACTCGCTACGCTCAAACAGTCTGCCCTTCTTAACGCTCCGTTATGGGCGCTCGCCTGACGGAGAAAAAAGTAGGCCGGGGAACCTGGCGGGGTGGGTGTTGCTGCTTGAATGTTGTAGAGTAGGTTTGTGGGGAAGCTGTTCTGGATAGGGTTGTGGGGGGAGCCGTGCGATATGTCTGATATTGCTTTGGTGAGTTGCTGTTATATCGTTAATAGTTTTATTATATATTGTTCTGCTTTGCTATATTGAGTCGTATAACGTCTGCGACTTTTATATAGCAAAGCTTTTTTATAAGGGGTATAAACCTTTCATAAGTCTCTTTATACTACATAGGCTACATCGGTTATCATTCTATTAGCCTTTTATTCTATGTCCTCTTTTTATATGGTGAGTTTTTTAATAATAAAGCTTCCCACATTGTAAGGCTTCCACCCGCAGGTCTTCCGGCCTCGTTTTTCCGGCGTCAAGCGCAGGTGGTTTCTCCGGCGTTAAAAAGGGCAGACTGTTTGAGCGTAGCGAGTTTCTGCCCTTTAGCCGGAGGAAGCACCGGAGTAGCCGGAAAAACGCAGCCTTGATTCTTTCTTTTTGGTTCTTTTTCTTTCGTATCAAGACGAAAGAAAAAGAATATTCAGTAACTTTACCGAAAATTGGAAAAGCATGGAAAATAATCCGGAACTGCAGCTTGCTTGGCAGTTCATTGAAAATACAGGCACCCATTTATTTCTTACCGGAAAAGCTGGAACCGGGAAAACGACATTTCTTAGACGATTGAAAGAACATACGCCCAAACGCATGGTCATATTGGCTCCGACAGGGATTGCAGCTATCAATGCGGGAGGCGTAACGATTCATTCTTTCTTTCAGTTGTCTTTTGCTCCTTTTGTGCCCGAAACAACCTTTAATTCTTCCCAGACACATTATCGTTATAGTAAAGAAAAGCGGAATATCATCCGTAGTATGGATTTGCTGGTTATTGATGAGATCAGTATGGTGCGTGCTGATTTGTTGGATGCGGTGGATGCAACTCTGCGGAGGTATCGCGATAGGGAGAAACCTTTTGGTGGGGTGCAACTGTTGATGATTGGAGATTTGCAACAGCTGGCGCCTGTCGTGAAAGACAATGAGTGGGAGTTGTTGAGAAAGCATTATGAGACTCCTTATTTCTTTGCAAGTCATGCATTGAAAGAAACGGCATATATGACGATTGAACTCAAGAAAGTATATCGTCAGAGTGATACGTTCTTCCTTTCTTTATTAAATAAAATTCGGGAGAATAAGGCGGATGATGAAGTGTTGAATGAACTGAACCGTCGTTATCAGCCCGGCTTTCAGCCGCAGAAAGAAGAGGGATATATTCGTCTGACGACACATAATAATCAGGCACAGAGGGTTAATGATTGCGAACTGGCATCGTTGCCCGGCAAGGCGTATCATTTTAGTGCCGAGATAGAGGGGGATTTTCCTGAATATTCGTATCCTGCGGATAAACTTCTGACAATTAAGGAGGGAGCACAGATAATGTTCCTGAAGAATGATCCATCGTCCGAGAAACGGTATTATAACGGTATGATTGGTGAGGTGGTAGCGGTTAATGAAACGGGTATTGTGGTGCGTGGTAAAGGGGATAGATCCGAATTTCAGTTGTTGCCGGAAGAGTGGGGGAATTATAAGTATGTGTTGAATGAGGAGACGAAGGAGATCACTGAAGTGATAGAGGGGACGTTCCGCCAGTATCCTATTCGTTTGGCGTGGGCTATTACGATACATAAGAGTCAGGGTTTGACGTTTGAACGTGCTATTATTGATGCACGGAATTCCTTTGCACATGGACAAACTTACGTGGCTTTGAGTCGTTGCAAGACGCTGGAGGGTATGGTGTTGGAGTCTCCTTTGCGCAGGGAAGCCATAATAAGTGATGCTACGGTGGATAATTTCACCAAAGCGGTGGAGCAGAATAAGCCGGGCAGCCAGCAGTTGAATGATATGCAAAAGGCGTATTTCTTTGATTTGTTGAGTGATTTGTTTAATTTCTATTCGATCGATCAGGCTTATAAACGGTTGCTTCGTCTTATGGATGAGGATTTGTATAAGCTCTTTCCGAAGCAGTTGGCTGAATATAAGGCGTTGGCTCCCCATGTTAAAGAGAAGATTGTGGAGGTGTCTCAACGTTTCCGCAATCAGTATACCCGGTTGATACATGAGAGTGAGGATTATGCGGCGAATGAGGAGTTGCAGGAACGGATTCGTTCCGGTGCCGGATATTTTCATAAGGAGTTGGAACCGGTTCGGGCTTTGTATGATAAGACTAATATGCCTCTTGATAATAAAGAGTTGAGAAAGCTGTTGGCAGAGCGTATGCAGGCGCTGGATGATGCGTTGTGGATTAAAGAGTCTTTGTTGGAAGCTGTGTCTACAAGAGGGAAGTTTGCTATCACGGATTATTTGAAGTTGAAGGCTAAAGTAATGTTGAGCCTTGAAGATGATTCTACGTCCTCCGGTTCTTCGAAGGCTTTGAAGGAGAAGAAAGAACGTAAGGAACGGAAAGATCGTACACGCAGTGCTGAAAAGGTAAAGGTGGAAGTTCCTACGGATATTCTGCATCCGGAGCTTTATCGTGCCCTGTCTGAATGGAGAACAGCCAAAACAAGGGAGATGAATGTTCCTGCTTATGTGATTATGCAACAGAAAGCATTGATGGGAATTGTGAATCTGCTACCGGATAGTCCAAGAGCTTTGGAGGCGATACCTTATTTTGGAGCGAAAGGAGTAGAGAGATACGGGCTTGAGATTCTGGGTATTATCCGCAAGTATATGGCGGAGAATCAATTGGAGAGGCCGGAGATAACGGATATGTTAATCTCCTCCGGTAATAGCGATGATACAGTAAGGCAACGAAAGACGAAGCTGCAGAAAGAGGCAGAGAAACAGGAGAAAGAGGCGGAGAAGGAGAAAAAGAAGGAGGCGAAGAAAGATACGAAGTTGGTTAGCTATGAAATGTTCCGTCAGGGAATGAATATAGATGAAATAGCCAAGGCTCGTGATTTGGTATCCGGAACCATTGCCGGACATCTGGAGCATTATGTCCGTTCGGGAAAGATCAAAGTGGAGCAGGTGGTGAAAGCTGAAAATATAGCGAAGATTCGCAAGTATTTGGATGAACATGAATACATGGGAATATTCGCTATAAAGGTAGCATTAGGAGACGCTGTCTCCTATGCTGATATCAAGTTTGTATTGGCTGTTTCCGGGCATTAATAAATAAGGTTATTATTCCCGGACAGGGTTAAAGATTACAGAAGAAAGAAACGAAAACGGGAACGCTGATGTCAATCAGAATGCCGTGCAGGATGGCGATGGGAATCATTTCTTTTCCTGAATATCTGGTGATGGAAGGCAGCAGTACATCCATCGAGTTGACTCCTGCTGCTGAAATAGGAGCGAGTTTCCCGAAGTACTTCTTGATGATTGGAGTACCAAGAAGTGCCATCATCTCACGGAAAATATTAGTCAGTAGGGCAATGGTTCCCAGTTCCGTAGCCAGTTGCAGTCCGATGGAGGGTTCTTTGAACTGGGTGATAAGGATGGAAGAGAGTGAATAGTAGGCAAATCCACTTCCCACTGCCATACAGTCGAACACGCTCCATTGACGCAATAGCAAACTTGCCAGGGCGGAGAATAACAGCGTACCGATAATTGTTCCCAATGGAATCAGCAACATTTTAGGGTGCAAATGTGAAACAATGGCTTTCAGGTTCTTATTGGAACCGATGCTGATTCCTACTTGTAACATTAATGCATAAAGTATGTACATGGAAACTGTGTGCGTATCGAACTCGAACTTATTGAAAGCTCCCATGATACAGCCTACACAAAAGAATACTATAACGATCAGACTTCCTTTCATTGTTCGCCTCCTTTCCTGAAAAATAATTGTAGTACCAAACGGGCAGCAATCAGGCTTCCCAATACACCGGACACAGCAAGAACAATGGCTTGCCATCCGAACTTACCAAGATTGTTCACAATCAGGCTATTAGAACCGATAGATACACCGAGAATAAAGAGCAACAGGAATATTGTAAGAGAAATTGTCTTTTCTGTCTTCTGTAGAATACTCCAGTTACGCAATACATAGCCGATGCCGATTCCTAAAAACATGGTAGATATAATAGAGAACATAATTGTATATATTTTGGGTTAGGTTAAACTGATGATTGACAACACACAAAAGAATTTTCAAAGAAGATATTACATCTACTTGAAAATCAGAAAGGAATACTGCTATGGCTAACAAAACAAGTCAGCAGGTAGTTCCTGTAAAGAAATAGTTGGGAAATTTAGATGAATCCACTGAACCAATGCACATGCACGCAACAAGACTTACAGAAAATAGGTATTCCTGCAAGAAAAAGAGTAGCGTTATGTAATTGTAATGTTTGATTCATCATTGGTCTTTTTTGAATTTGGTGCAAAGATAGTTATTTATTGCATATTTTCAAAATAAATATGCAATAAATAAAGAGAAAGGAATATCCGGAACGAGATAGATGGTTGTAAAAAGTTGGTTATGTGCTCTTTCCCTTATAATTTATCCCAGTTCACAAGAATCTCTTTTAACTTTTGGGGCCTGTATCCGAGCATTGTCCGGGCTTTATCAATACTCATCCCACTGAAGCGGGGACGGGGAGTGCTTTCATTCATTTTTTCTGTGGTGGCAGGATGGATAAGAGAACGGTCGAGTTTCATATAATCTGCTACCTGGTAGGCAATCTCTGCAATGGTCATGCATTCATCGCCACAGATGTGGAAGATGCCATTCGCCGTATGTTCTATTAAACGTAGCACTCCATCCGAAACGTCTCCAACATAGGTTGGTGTCCGCCATTGATCGGATACGACACGTATTTCTTGTCCGGCTTTCAGACGGTTCATTACTAGCTGTACAATATTACCATGTTGTCCCGGTAGTGCCTTGCCATAAACGATTTCTACACGGACAATGGCATAACTGCTGCAAGTTTCTGTCACTCTCTCTTCTCCTTTCCATTTGGTATATCCGTAGTAGTTGATCGGGGCAGGGAGGTCTTTTTCTGTATATAACAGCCCGGCAGCTTCGTTTATCTTTCCATCAAAAACAAAGTCCGTAGATAAATGAATGAACCGGCTTTTGTATTCTTCGCATAAATCGGCCAGTTGGCCTACTGCGGTAACATTGGTAAGATAGGCTTCTTCATGATGCGTTTCGCAATAGTCCGGCACGGACAGAGCGGAGCAATTAATGACTACATCGGGTTGAACCTCTTTGAAGAGATGCCTAACGTCCGCTTCATTCCGTATATCTGTTTCGATGAAACGATAATCCTCCGCGTTATTGGGAAGAATATCCGGATGCAGGGAGCAGCCCGTCAGCTTGTATTGTTTACAAGCAGATAAATCATTTACAATCTGGCGTCCGGTGAATCCGTTGGCGCCGATAATTAATATCTTCTTCATAAGGTTCTATATATAGATGTTATAGATTATTTCTACAAAAATAAAAAATAATATCAACTACGCAAATAGATTTCGTACTTCCCTTCTTACTTTGCTCCCGATAACGAGATTTATATGAATTGATAAAAGAAAAGATGTATGGAAAAAGTAATTATGGGAACACGTTTACCCGCTAAACTTTGGTTGGATGAAGTAGAGGACTCTTGTATGTCGCAGATTATGGATTTGACTTCACTGCCTTTTGCATTTAAACATATTGCCATCATGCCTGATGCGCATGCGGGAAAAGGAATGCCTATTGGCGGTGTGTTGGCTACCAATGGCGTGATTGTTCCCAATGCTGTGGGAGTGGATATCGGTTGTGGTATGTGTGCGATTAAGACGAATCTAAAAGCGGAAGATTTTAGTTATACGGATTTGACTTCCATTATGTCGAAGATTCGTGCAGTTGTTCCTTTGGGATTCGATCATCAGAATAAAAAGCAGGATCAGGAATTGCTTCCGCAAGGATTCGACTTTGAAGAGATGCCTGTTTTGAAGAATCAGTACGAGGCTTGTTTGAAGCAGATAGGAACTCTGGGAGGTGGAAATCACTTTATTGAGATTCAAAAAGATACCGCAACGTCTGATGTTTGGGTGATGATTCACTCCGGAAGCCGTAACATTGGTTTGAAGGTTGCCAATCACTATAATAAGATTGCGCAATATTGGAATGAGAAATGGTATTCTAAAATGGTATCGGGACTAGCTTACCTGCCAATGGAGACACAGATGGCAAAGGATTATTTCCGTGAAATGAATTACTGTGTGGCCTTTGCCTTTGCCAACCGTCAGTTGATGATGACTCGTATTTGTGAAGCCATCCAGGCAGTGAAACCTGAAACGGACTTTGATCCTATGATTAATATTGCCCACAACTATGCAGCTTGGGAGAATCACTTCGATCAGGATGTGATTGTACACCGAAAAGGTGCTACGCGTGCCTATGAGGGCGAGATCGGTATTATCCCCGGATCTATGGGTACCAAGTCTTATATTGTTGAGGGACTGGGTAATCCGGAGAGTTTCAAAAGCTGTTCGCATGGTGCAGGTCGATTAATGGGAAGAAAGGATGCCTGTCGCCGTTTGTCACTGGATGAAGAGAAGGAGAGAATGGATCAGCAAGGTATCATTCACGGACTTCGTTCGCAGAACGAACTGGATGAAGCACCGGGAGCTTATAAAGATATTGCGCAAGTGATAGCGAATGAGCGGGACTTGGTGAAGCCGTTGGTGGAGCTGGCTCCAATGGCGGTGATTAAGGGATAATGTCATGCCATGTTTAAAGGAGTATCTAGCGTATGGACATAAAAAAAGGAGCAACGCCTTGCTCCAACCTTTGTTAACCTTAAATCTAATACTATGAAAAACACAATGCAAAGATACAGACTATTGCGAAATTAGCAAATAATCCAAGAAAAAAAGTATGTTTTATAACATTGATTAAGAATTGGTTTTCTCAATTCAATTTTTATTAAGAGATTTGACAGACCACATGTGAAGAATCAACTCTCTACCACCGTATGCTTCTTAGAGTAGATTTAATGAGTGGCAATATACCACGCTGTTTCGTTCTTTTTTGAAGCACCCGGATTAGTGCTTGGGTCGGAAATCGTGATTCCGGAGAAAGTATTGATATCAATTCTTTCTCCATAGTAGGAGGAAGAGATTGCTGTAAAATACTGTTTGGTATTCCTTTTAAAGGGTACAGTGCGTTTCAGCTGCTCGTTGAATTGTTCTAATAGATCCGGATCGGAACATAGTTTGGAAACGTAATCACCGTAATCAAAGAATATGGTAGGCGTATATCCGTCTAATCTTTGTAATTCGCCCGTTAATTCTTCGTTAAACGTATAACGCTGATTTATTTCTTTCATAATAGCCGCCAGGTTGTCCAATTCCGAGCAATCAGTAACACCGATTGTTCCGCAGGGAGTCACATAATTTGAATAAAAAGAATAGAAACCGTCACAGACCTTTTCGTAATCTATATTTCCGATTAAGTACTGGCCTATCTTGTCGTATGGCATCCCATAGGCCATTATTTCACTTGTAGAAGCTATCAAGTGGCTTGTTACGTTTTTAAGGTCATAGGCAACCTCTACCGTAGACATATAGCAGTCATCGAAAAGTATATATTCCATCTTTAGGCCCGCGTTCGAAATACCTCCGGCAAGCGTAGTAATATCAGTTTGATATTTCGTTTGTGTTCCTCCAAAAAAACGTGTCATCGGTGCATGTTCATACTCCCAGTGCTTTTTACTAATCTGCAAGCTGCTGCGTGAAACTGCTCTCGATACAGGTATCCATCCCATTCCGTGGCATCCGATAATCATTGCATATCGTTTGGCGGGAGCATAGGTTTGTACATCGTTCAAAATAGAAGTGATGCCCTCTGCAGTTGTATAGGTAGGATCCGGATAATCGTAGTTTTTTAAAGTCTTCTGTACACCTTTGCCATTCTCATAGACAAGTTCGGAGAGAGTGGCTTTGGTGGCCGATGTACATATAAATACGATCACCCGTTCATTCTTCAATATATTGTTTCCGATGATACTTTTCAAATCGGCAATGTTCTGATAGAAAAAAGAAGTGAGATTGTTCGACCAGGGTAGATACATGAACACCGTCTGTTCATTATTCGAACGAACAACAGGATCAGTCGGATCGGGATCTGTCGGATCAGTAGTTGAGTCATCCGTTTGCCTTGTAGTTGGAGAGGTAGAAACAGGATCCTCTTTCTCACATGAAATCATGCCAAAAGAAAGAAATAATACAAAGAGGATTGATTTCATCAGACGATAATATGGTTGCATTGTTTCCATTATTCTACAAGGATTAAATAATCTTTTTATATGTAACGTAAAAAGAGAACCTTTTGATCTGTCTTATCGAGACATAATTGACATCTCTCTTTTTGCAAAGTTATTGAAAAATAGCGTAATTCCTATATTATCATGAATAAGAAAAAGGAGAGAGCTTACGTATAGACATAAAAAAAGGAGCAACGCCTTGCTCCAACCTTTGTTAACCTTAAATCTAATACTATGAAAAACACATTGCAAAGATACGGACTATTGCGAAATTAGCAAATATTCCAAGAAAAAAAGTATGTTTCATAACATAGATTAAGAATTTGATATTCCAATTCAAATTTTATTAAGACTTTTTGATTGCTTTATCTTCCTCTAATCCCTTTGACATATACTTTCAATTAGGTATCCTGAAATCATTCGGAGAACAACCTGTGATTTTCTTAAATAACCGGCTGAAATACTGTGGATTCTGAAAACCCAGCTCTTGCGTTATCTGATTGATTGTTTTATCAGTATTCACCAACCAATCTTTGGCAATCTCGAAGCGTTTGAACTCGATATACTCTTTAAATGATTTCCCCGTTTCATACTTCAGTAAGTCGTTGAAATATTCAGGAGACAAATGAAGCAGGTTCGCACAATACTTATGTGAAAGTATATCGACAGTCGGTACCTGTTTCGTTTCAAAATGGTTATTTATGATTTTATCGAATTGTTTGATAATCGTTTTATTCGCTTCATTACGTGTAATGAATTGGCGTTCGTAGAAACGGATACAGTAATCCAGCAATAGTTCTATATACTTGGAAACTATCTTCTTGCTATGTCGGTCAATGCAACGTTCGAGTTCCTGGTTTATTTTATCCATAAACTCCAGAATGATTTGCTTCTCGCGCAAAGATATATGTAATGCTTCTTCAGGCAGATAAGAGAAGAAAGTATAGTTATGTATATTAAGTCCGAGCGGAGTGCCACAAATCAGATCGGGATGAAAAGCCAATATCCATCCTTTGGAAGGAAAATTCTTACTGTTTTCCTTCATATTGATAGACTCTCCGGGACTAAGGAAGAGCAAAGTACCATCCGAAAAATCATAATACTGGTGACCATACATATACGCTTCACATTTACACTCACTCAATAGAATCGTATAAAAGTCGAACTTGATGCCCGTATGAGCTGACAAGTCAGCCTTTGAGAGATCGATGACACTTACCAGCGGGTGTAGTGTCTTACTCCCCAGGCAACAATTGCATTGATGCACGGTTCCTATTTTGAGTACTTTATCTCCCATGATGTTGAGACTCCTGTATCTAAAATACGTCTAGTTTTTTTGTTTATATTCGTTCGGGGTGCAGCCGACATGCTTTTTAAATAACCGACTGAAGTGCTGTGGATATTGAAATCCCAGTTCATAAGCTACCTGGCTGACAGTTTGAACACCTTCCAGTATTCTTTCTTTGGCCAGTTCGATAATCCGGCACTGGATATATTCCTGTGCAGTTTTTCCGGTTTCCTTCTTTATCAGGTCCCCGAAATAATTAGGAGAGAGGCATGCCTTGTCTGCAAAGTATTTCACGGATGGCAGTCCTTCGGTCATTGCCACCTGATTTTGGAAATATTCGTCCAGTAATTGCTCGAATTTAACGACTATATCTTTATTCGCCTGATTGCGTGTAATGAACTGCCGTTCGTAGAAACGCATACAGTAATCCAATAGCAGTTCGATATTCCGTACGATAAGTTGCTTGCTATGCTTGTCGATAGTATGCTCCAGTTCGAGCCGGATTTTATGTATGCAATCGGTTACGATTTCTCTTTCCTGATCTGAAAGATGCAATGCCTCATTTACCTCGTAAGAGAAAAAAGTATAGTTTTTGATATTCTGTCCTAATGAAGTTCCACGGATTAAATCGGGGTGGAATAAAACCCCAATCGACTTGGTACGGGGAGCCGTTCGGTTACGGTTGTCTATTCCGCTCACTTGTCCCGGTGCCATACAGACAACCGTTCCTTCCTGATAATCGTAATTCTTACGTCCGTATGTGAGATCCCCGCATTTGGCATCTTTCAGGAACAGACAATAGAATCCGATGTTCATACGGATATACTCAACCGACTTGGTAGCTTTTGAGAAGTCGATTACATTAACTAAAGGGTGCAATGTCTCCAGTCCAAACAACTGGTCATACTGATCGACGGTTTCAATTTTTGTTATTTCATCCATATGCTTTGTTATTAATCTGATACAAAGATAAAACATTTGGAGGTATCTTTTTTATTTCATACCTCAAATCAGTAATAAGGGTACAAGAATCAGTAATCTGTATACTACATAAACTTGCGGGCGGAAAAATAAATGGCAATGATTGCTGGAAGTAAGTCATGGAATTGATATATTTGCTCCGGAGAATATAAAAAAACAGGTTTTATGAAAGCATTATTCATTGGAGGAACGGGTACTATCAGTACAGATGTAGTTGCATTGGCGCAACAGAGAGGGTGGGAGATTACTCTCCTTAACCGCGGCTCAAAAAAAATGCCGGAAGGAATTCACAGTATCATTGCGGATATTAATGATGAAGAAGCTGTGGCAAAAGCCATCGCACTTGAACATTACGATGTGGTTGCGCAATTCATCGGTTATACGGCAGAAGACGTAAAGCGTGATATCCGCCTGTTTCAGAATAAAACGCGGCAATACATCTTTATCAGCAGTGCCTCTGCCTATCAAAAGCCATTAACCGATTATCGCATTACCGAAAGCACCCCTCTGGTCAATCCCTACTGGCAGTATTCCAGAAACAAGATAGAAGCGGAAGAAGTATTGATGTCAGCCTACCGGACAAGTGGCTTTCCGGTGACCATCGTTCGTCCCAGCCATACCTATAACGGAACCAAACCTCCCGTAGCCGTACATGGAGATAAGGGAAACTGGCAGATTCTCAAACGGATTCTTGACGGAAAACCTGTCATTATTCCCGGTGATGGCTCCTCTTTGTGGACACTGACTCACTCCAAAGATTTTGCCAAAGGCTATGTCGGACTGATGGCGAATCCACATGCCATTGGGAACGCTTTTCATATCACTACCGATGAAAGTATGACTTGGAATCAGATTTACCAGACAATCGCCGATGCGTTAGGCAAACCTCTGAACGCATTGCACGTAGCATCCGATTTCCTTGCCAAACATAGCGATCATTATGATTTCAGGGGGGAACTCTTAGGAGATAAAGCGGCTACGGTTGTTTTCGATAATTCGAAGATAAAGCGGCTCGTCCCAGATTTTATATGCCATATCTCTATGGCGGACGGATTGCGGCAAGCTGTACATTATATGCTTTCTCATCCGGAAACTCAAACACCCGATCCGGAATTTGATTCGTGGTGTGACCGTATAGCCAATGCAATCAGTGCGGCAGACAAAGCCTTCTGATTTTCCTGATTTTAATAAGTACCTGCCACTAATTAATTGCTATTTTTTAGGCACGGATTACACGGATTAACGCGGTTATTTTTCAGCAATGATAACCCTAAAGACCGTGACATACGTGTAATCCGTGCCTAATTATTATTTAATAAGGAACATTTCTTCCTTGCTGCACCTCAATTCGTATTCCGAAATTACCATTGGCAGATTTCAGTTCGAACGCTCCCCGGAAATTATTCCTTTCCCAAGGCATAGCGCTACGGTTAGGCACCCGCCAGCCATCCTTGTTGTAATCTCCGTAAGTATTGATTCTCATTCCGTTTTTCAGTTTGAAAGATCCCATCTGCATAAACTGTGGAGAAGAAGACAATCCCCAACCATATCCGTATCCAAAACCGGCAAACCCGGAGTAAGAAGACGAAGAAAAAGAGTCGGTGAATCCTTGAGAATAGGTAATATCCGTGTTTAAACGAAAGAGCTGATTATAATCTTTCGTCATATTAGGCATATCTAAATTAAACTTGGGAAGTTCGGGAGTTGCTACGTTCATTAACCCCATATCCAGCAGAAAACCACCAAACTCTTTGATATTGGTAGATGGAGCACGACGAATACTATCGGAAGGAATTTCCGACTGTGCGGATGCAAAACCGACCGATAATATCAGCGAAAGAAATAGAATCAGTTTTTTCATCTTCGTAAAGGTTGATTTACCACAAAGATAGATAATTTCCACCTGACTATCCGCTTCCGTTATGTTTTCTTAGAAAAAAACTTATCTTTTCAATTTAATCACCGGATAAACGACAGGAGCCGTCTCCCATTTCCTTTTCATCGGGTTGTATGAGCGTTCCATACCTCCATGGAGTTCGATATAATCGTTGAACTTGATTTCAAGCATCATGCCATAACCGCTTTGCGGATAGATAGGAGTGAGATATCCCTGCGAAGCATTTCGTTCGCCATTCACAGAATATTCGCCGAAAGCCCGTATACGCAGAAATTTATTAATCCGGTAAGCGGCCGAACCGCTAAAACCAAAATCATTTCTGGCACCATGTTGGAAAGAAGGCATTGTGTACTTGGCACTGAACAGCCCACCTGAAAGCTCCCATCGTTCATTAGGGGCATACGTATAAATGGCACCTACCTGAATATGCGTCCCCATGGTAGGATACGTATTATGCAAACTATACGTACTTAAATAGCTGTTAGCATTGATCCCGAAAATATCCGACCGATTATAGTCACGGCTGAAGGGATCGAAAGAAGTACCCAGTCTGGGAGTAGGCCAGGGAGTATCCATAAATTCGGGAGGAGATATATGAAGCGTCATGCTATCCGTTTGAATGGTTGGCTTCCTGTCGTTCGGCGTTATATTCATATCGGGTAAGATGAAGCCCTCCTTATCCATATTTAATGGCTGCTTTTGCTCCGGTGGCAGAAGAACCGCACGGCCGATGCTATCCTTTTTTACTTCCACCTGTTGCGCAAATGCGGTACAGGTACAAAGTAAAAACATAAATCCTGTGAACTGTCTTTTATTCATGGCACTTTGCGGTGTTAAAGAGTTTAGTTGACAATCAGTTTATAACCGATTCCCCGTACATTGACAATACGTATCTGTTCATCTTGCGAGAGTTTATGCCGCAATTTGGTAATGAACACATGCAAGCTTCGGGAATTGAAAAAACTGTCGTCTCCCCAAAGTTCGAGCAAGACATCCTGCGTGTTGACCACCTGATTCCGGTTTTCGCAAAGCCGTTTCAAGATTTCCGATTCACGATGAGAGAGTTCCTGTCTCGTTCCTGCGTGTAATAAAGTTTGTGCAACAGGATCAAACAGATAACTTCCTATCTCAAAATGATTGGCAACCTTATTCTCTGTGAAGAGAAAAGCCTTTCCCATCAGTGCTTTGATTCGGATAATCAGCTCTTGTATACCGAAAGGTTTTTTCAGGTAATCATTCGCTCCGAGTTCAAACCCCTCCACCACATCATTGATGGCCGAACGGGCAGTCAGGAATAAGACAGGAGTCTGTTTATCCGTCTGGCGGATGCGACGTACCATTTCAAAGCCATCCATTTTCGGCATCATCACATCGGCTACAAGTACATCCGGATGAAGTTCGAAGAAAAGGCTTAGTCCTTCCTCACCGTCATTCGCCGTATGAATGATAAAATCATTTTCTTCAAGTGTATCCTTGATAATCATGGCGAGCGTCTGTTCGTCTTCTACCAGTAATACGGTAATTTTGTTTTTACTCATGATTTTATGGGTTTATAAAGTAATGGTAAAAGTGCTTCCTTTGTCCGGTTCACTTTTTACGGTGATAGTTCCTCCATGTTTTTCGACCATACTCTTGACATAGAACAGTCCTAGTCCGTAACCTTTTATATTATGAAGATTACCCGTCGGGACCCGGTAGAATTTATCAAATATGTGCTTTTGTTTATCAAGTGGAATCCCGATTCCCCGGTCGGTAACGCTGACGGTTACTGTCCCCCCAGTCTGTCGGCAGGAAATAGACAATTCGGCTTCCTCTTTCGAGTATTTCACTGCATTATCTATCAGGTTACTGATGATGTTGCTGAAATGCGTACGGTCGGCTACAATGACAAGCGTTTCCGGTTGAATATCCAATTCGATATGTACAGGCTTGTCCGCTTTTAGCTGGTGCTGCTCCATGAGCGGAGTAATCAACTCCTTCAGGTTGATTTCCTCCGGATGCAAACGAAACGTTTTGCGACGCTCCATTCCCATGGATAAAATCTGTTCCACCAGCCCGCTAAGCCTTTGCAACTGCTCCTGACTGATGCGTAGATACTGGTCGCGCTTGCTTTTCTCTTCCGCCTGGTTAAAGTTCAGTAATGCGTCATTAGCCGCATAGGCTACGGCAATGGGAGTCTTTAATTCGTGCGTGATATTATTGGTAAAATCACTTTTCATTTCATCCAGCGTTTTCTGTTTCAGAAGCGTCCGGATAAGGAACCAGAAAGAGAATCCGAGAATCAGAAGAATTACAAATGAAGTGACCAGAATACCTGTCATCTGCTTTAACACCAATGAATTGATCGGCTCGAACACCAGTTGGTAGCGTTGGCTGTGATGCATATTAAATTCATAGTCATAGCGGATTGCCTTGGGACTGGGAATATAACTGCTATCTCCCGCAATACCTAATGTATCGGTATATACAATGGAAGAATCGGCACTGATTCCGGTATAAATCAAAAGAGTGTGATGAGGAATAGAGAGATTATGCTCTTTCATCACATGGGTGAGCAAACTGTCATATCGCTGCAGGTTGACATCTATATAAGTGTCCACACCCGAATGAATACCCTGCTGAATACTCATTAACAGCTCCTTTAGCGAATCTTGCTTTTTCAATAACACATCCAGCCCGTTCTCGCTACTTGCAACAGGTGTAGAATCTTCCGGAGCGTTACCAACGGCCTTTACCGTATCCGTAGTAGTTTCTGTCCGGGAGTGTATCGTATCCTGACGGCTACTATCCGTATAAGAAATCGTTTGTTTAGTCACTAATGAATTGCCGTCCGCATCATATCCGGCTGATACCGTCAGCGAACCGTGTTCCACATTATCTTTTTGCAAATCATTTACCCGGAGCACGACCTCGTTAAAGTCACTCGTCCGCATCGCATCTCTGATATTGCTCTCCATTTCCATCTTCATAGACCGGTAAAGCCCTGTCAACCAATAAGCTTGATAAACAAAGATTCCGATTAATGAGCAGATAACCAGTATGACAATATGTTTTAGTGGTAATTTCATACTGACAAAGATAATAGGAAACTATTCTTATTCTTCTCTTTGATAAGACTAAATAACACTAGATAAGCCAGTGATAACGCAAATTTCCATTTTTTCTACCGTATTTTGTCGTATTCCAAAAATAAAGACGAAATGAAACGGATTAATTTACTATTTATGTCTCTTCTATGTGTGTGGATATCCGCTACAGCACAAGTCGGACAACAGTCACAGGAACCTGTCGACAGTATCAAGAATATAGGTTATATGGATAGTTTGTTTCAGGAACTGCCCGAAGTGATGATTATAGGTGAACGCCCTATCGTGAAAGCCGAACAAGGCAAACTCGTGTATGACGTGCCGAGACTGGTGGGCAACCTGCCTGTGGATAATGCCTATGATGTTGTGAAAAATCTTCCGGGTATAGTAAATATGAATAATAGTCTGATGTTGGGAGGACAGGAGGTAACTGTTGTCATCAACGGAAAAGTGACCACTCTGTCTGCCGAACAATTGGATGCTTTATTAAAATCGATTCCTGTCAGCCGGATTGAAAAGGCGGAAGTGATGTATTCCGCTCCGGCACGCTATCAGGTACGCGGACCGATGATTAACCTGATATTAGCACCCGGCACAGGACAAGCATCTTCCCTTCAAGGAGAACTCTATACAGCTTTTAACCAACATCACTACGAATCTTTGGCAGAACGTGGAAGTCTTCTGTACTCCGGACGTAAATTCTCTGCAGATCTTCTTTACTCTTACTCTTATGATCGTGACCGAAGGATTACGGAGAAAGAAGCACTTCACACATTAGCCGATGGTTCAGCGCATCAGATGGATATGGATGAAATAATGACTTCCCGTACCAACAGTCATCAGATACGTCTCGGAATGGATTACTCTCTAGCAGAAGATCATCTGTTAAGCCTGGTCTACACAACAGCTTTTACCGATTCCAAACATTATTCCATAGCTACCGGTGCGCAAAACTCTGTTACCGATTCACAGGGAGACAGCCAGCTCCATAACGCAAAGTTAGATTATCAAACCCCTTTCGGGCTGAAAGCTGGAGTGGCATTTACATCCTATCATTCTCCCGGCAGCCAATTATTATATAGCACGATGGGAACAGAGACAATGAATTTCTTAAGCCGCGATAAACAACAAATCAATCAATGGCGTTTTTATGCCGGGCAAGAACATACCTTAGGCAAAGGGTGGGGATTGAATTATGGTATGGCTTACACGACCGCCTTAGACCATAGTTACCAGAAATATTACGATCCTGAAACAGACCACTTACTGCCGGATAATAATATGGCCTCCCGCCGTCGCGAACAAACCCTGAATGTTTATGCAGGACTGAATAAGAGCTTTGGCGATAAACTCTCGGCCGATGTTTCCCTGGCAGCAGAGCAATATCATACAGATATCTGGAATGGATGGAGCCTCTATCCGGTAGCTAATCTGACTTATATGCCTGCCGCCGGACATGTCCTGCAACTCTCATTGAGTAGTGATAAGGAATATCCTGAATACTGGAGCGTGCAGAACTCTATTTCTTACATGGGAGCCTATTCTGAAATTCAAGGTAATCCCTATCTTAAACCTGCAACGAACTATGAAACGAGTTTCACTTATATATTGAAAAGCAAGTACGTCTTTTCTGCCTTTTATAGCTATACAAAAAACAACGAAATGCAAACCCTTTACCAGTCACCTGAACGTTTGGTGGAGATTTACAAGCTCTTCAACTTTGATTTTTCATCGCAGGCCGGATTAATGATGACAGTTCCCTTCAAGGTAAAAAAATGGCTGGACTCCCGTATTACAGCCATCGGCTTTCGCTATCGCCAAAAAGACAGTGATTTTTGGGATATCCCGTTTGACCGTAAACTATATACATTTGTGTTGACGATGAACAACACCTTTACCCTTTCCACAAAACCCGACTTAAAATTCACTTTGACCGGATTCTATCAAAATAGAGCCATCCAGGGTATTTTCGATCTTCCCCGTTCGGGAAACCTGGATGCGGCACTTCGTTACACCTTTGCAAAAGGAAAAGCACAACTAACCTTGAAGTGTGATGATATATTCAACACTTCTACCGTTTCGACACAAGTTCGCTACGGATTGCAGAATGTAAAGAACCATTATATGCGGACCACCCGTACATTCGGCGTTTCGTTTAACTATAAGTTTGGGGGATACAAAGAGAAGAAAAGGGAAGAAGTAGATACCTCCCGTTTTAAATAAACGCTAATTAATTTTTAGACATAAGAGCGAGAAAAATTTCAGACATAAGAACAAAAGAACATAAATGCTGCGCTTTGAAAATTATTTCTGTTGTTTATTTAACTGCTATTTTATTTTTTGTTCTTATGTTCTTCTGTCTGAATTAAATTCTCATTTATAAAATGAACTACTTAGTTCATTCTTTTGATGCTTTCCATGTTTGGGCATATTCTTCCAACACACACTTGATGCTTTGTCCGATTTTCACATAATCGGCCTCATTCAAATTGGCTAGTGACACACGCACACTCCATTTCGGTCCGGCAAAGCCACCACCATTCAACAGAACGAGTGAAGTTTCGTTTGCCAGGCGGAAAACCACATCCAATGGATTGTAGGTCTTTTGCAGATAAGTAACGAAGTCATCCCCATAGAATTTCTTCGCCCATACCAGCATATCAATCTCCGAATAATATCCGGCACGCAGCGGATCTTCTACCAGTGTGAAACCTGTATTATCCCACAATGCATGCAGGCGGCGATGAATAATTTCCTGCATCTTGGCTTTATAACTGTCCTCTTTATCCAAAAGCGAGAAGAGGGCAAACAAACTCATCTGTATCTGTTGGGGCAGGGAAAGCCCTGCAGTATGATTCAGCGCAATTTGTCGGCTGTCAGCCACCATGCGGTCAATAAATTTCATCTTTTCCGGTTGCAGGCTAAGGCTGGAATAACGTTTGTTTAATATTGATTTCTGCTCCTCCGACAGGCGGGCAATCATTTTGTCGTAGATGTTGTCTTCGTGTAGAGCGATCACAGCGGTTCTCCATCCTGTAGCTCCGAAATATTTGGAGAACGAATAAACGCAAAGCGTATTGTGCGGCAACTCTGCCATCAATGAACGGAAATGAGGAATAAACGTTCCGTACACATCATCCGTGATAATCATCAGGTTCGGATTATCATTCTTCACAATGTTGATGATACGTTCGGTAGTCTCTTTGCTAAGTGCATAGCTGGGCGGGTTGCTCGGATTGGTGATAAACAACGCTTTGATCCGCGGATCTTTCAGCTTGTCTATATCTTCATCCTTATACTGCCAGGTATGTAAACCGTCAGGAGTCATCTGGTCGGCAGAAATTTCGGTAACGTCGAACTGATAGCGTCGCAGTTCCGGGATTTCTATATAAGGAGTGAACACAGGAACCATCAAAGCAATAGCATCCCCCTGGTTCAACAGGAAATTCTCTTGCAAAGAATCGAACAGATAACACATGGCTGCTGTACCTCCTTCAGTCGCGAAAAGGTCAAAAGTTCCTTTCGGCGGACGGCGGTCACACATCTCTTGCGCCAGGTAATCCTGTACGATTAACTCCGTAAAATGTAAAATACGGTCGGGCACAGGATACTGGTCGCCAATCACCGATTCCGCCCATTCGTGAATAAGCGTATCCGGATCGGCAGCATGTTCCATCAGCATATAATTATAGCCCTCTTTCAACAGGTTAGCACCGGGAGCTTTCTCGTTTTCTTTCAGGAAAGCCTCGAAACGGGCAGCAATTCCCGCCTTTTGCGGAATACCTGCTATTCCTTCTTCCAGTGAAAACGCATGACGACATTCGCAAAGGCCGAATTGTCCCAGCAGAAAAAAGGCTTCGCGTGGTTCGGTAGCAATCCAGTTCGGGTTACCTCTTCCGGCATTCAACATGGTATGTGCTATCTTCTTGATACTTTCATCTGCCATATTGATCAGTTTGTTTTTCAGCTCGAACGGGCTGATCGTTTCCATTTTCTTGGCATAACTTTTGGTAATGGCAGGGTTATTTGTTTTCTTTTCCATAATGATATTTATTTATATAGTTTTACATAAGTAGTACGATGACAACTCCCCAGATAATCAGGAGCGTATTGCCGACTGCATACGTCACCGTATATCCTAATGCCGGTGTGTCGCTTTCCACTGCATCCTGAATAGCTCCCAATGCAGCTGTTGTAGTACGTGCTCCTGCCGTACATCCCAATGACAGGGCAGGGTGGAATTTGAACAAGTATCTCGCCATCAGCAATCCGGCGAGGAGAGGAATGGCCGTTGCCAATGCGCCGACGATAAACAGACTGACGCCTACTTCCTTGAATCCGGCAATGAAACTGGGACCTGCGGCGATACCGACCACTGCGATAAACATATTCAGTCCTACATTATTCAATACCCATAAAGAAGGTTCGGGGATACCTCCGAAAGTAGGATGCTTGCTGCGTAGCCAACCGAACAGAAGTCCGGCTATCAATGCGCCGCCACTGGTAGAAAGACTGATAGGAACACCTCCCAGATGAATAGCCAGTGCACCGAAAAGACCACCGAGCAAAATACCCAATCCAACGAAGATCATATCCGTCTGGTTGGTAGGCCGGTCAATATAGCCCATTTGTTTGGCAGCACTTTCCACTTCATGTTTAAGACCGGTAAGTTCGAGAATATCTCCCGAATCTACAATCGTTTTAGGCAATACCGGAACATTGATTCCGGCACGTTTGATATTCCGGATACTAACCCCGTGCATAAACTTCTGCGCCCTGATTTTGGAAACCGTTTCTCCGGCAAAAGTCCGGTGGGTCACCATTACAGGAAGAGTTTCTGCAGGGAAGTCGAGTAATTGTGCATCAATCACTTCCGGACCGATCCAGTCTTCTTCTCCAATCACAAATTCACGGCGTCCGCTAAGTACCACTTCGTCATTCTTATGAAGAATCAGGTTCGGATCTACTTCCTTCACCACTCTTTTTTGACGAATCCGTTCTACAAACAGCCGTTTATCATTTTTACATAGATAAGCTTCGAGTTCACTGACTTTCTTTCCTTTGTCAAACCATTCATTGGTGATTTTATAAGCACGGAACACAACCGGACGAAGAGCCGGGGAAAATCCGGGTTCGTCAGCTTCCGATGTTCCCATTTGAGCCTCCAATTCCTTGCAGTCGGCCTTCACCTTATCCAGTCCACCCAGCATTTTAGGGCCGAGAGAAGCCAGAATCCACGCCGAACCGGCCGTTCCGAAAATATAAGTTACGGCATACGCTACCGGAATTGCATTGATGAACGTGGCTTTCTGTGCATCGCTGATTCCCAGCTGGTTGATCGTATCGCTTGCCACGCCGATAACGGCGGATATTGTTTGTGAGCCTGCCAACAGTCCGGCAGCTTCTCCTACATGATATCCCATGATTTTGGCCAGTATCCACGGGGCTACCAGACTGACAATACACATCAGTACGGCAAATCCCACTTGTGGCAGGCCGTCTTTCTTCAATCCGCGGAAAAACTGCGGACCTACCTTATAGCCAACGGCAAATAAGAAAAGCAGAAAGAACACAGCTTTCATCGGACCATCTACAGTGATATTCAGTTGTCCGACCAATACTCCGACCAGAAGAACGCTGGTGACTGTCCCCAAGGAGAATTTCCCTATTTTGAGTCTGCCAAGCCAGAACCCGGCAAAGAGCGTCAGGAAAATAGCAAGTTCAGGATGTACCCTTAGTTGATTAATAATCCATTCCATAATTAAGTTGTTGTTTTAGGTTATGTCATTTACAACAGTTATAGCGTAAAAAGAGTTTGTTGTGTTATGAAAAATAGAGATATAATATCCGTCGAACTTTAAATTTCTCTATTTCGCTTTTTTGTTATACTTTTGTTCCTTCAAAAATAAAACTAATCATATTCTGTATGAAATCAGACATAGAAATAGCTCGCAGTATTGAGCTGAAGAAGATTAAGCAAGTTGCCGAAGGTATCGGAATCCCTCGTGAGGAAGTGGAGAATTATGGCCGCTACATAGCAAAGATCCCCGAACAACTGATTGATGAAGAGAAAGTGAAGAAAAGCAATCTCATTCTGGTAACTGCTATCACAGCAACCAAAGCGGGCATTGGCAAAACTACAGTATCTATCGGTCTCGCTTTGGGATTGAATAAAATTGGAAAGAATGCGATTGTCGCTCTTCGCGAGCCGTCTCTCGGTCCATGTTTCGGAATGAAGGGAGGAGCAGCCGGTGGGGGATATGCACAAGTGCTTCCGATGGACAAAATTAACCTCCATTTTACCGGAGATTTTCATGCCATCACTTCTGCCCATAACATGATTTCCGCCCTGCTCGATAATTATCTCTATCAGAACCAGGCAAAAGGTTTCGGATTGAAAGAAATTCTTTGGCGGAGAGTGCTTGACGTGAACGACCGTTCGTTGCGCAGCATCGTTGTCGGCCTCGGACCTAAATCGAACGGGATTACCCAAGAGTCCGGTTTCGATATTACTCCTGCTTCGGAGATTATGGCAATTCTTTGCCTTTCCAAAGATGTGAGTGATCTGCGTCGCCGTATTGAAAATATCCTGTTGGGCTTCACGTATGACGACCAACCTTTTACTGTGAAAGATTTGGGAGTGGCAGGAGCCATCACTGTGTTGTTGAAAGATGCTATCCATCCTAATTTAGTGCAGACTACCGAAGGAACCGCTGCTTTTGTACATGGTGGTCCGTTTGCTAATATCGCACATGGTTGTAACTCTATTCTGGCCACTAAATTGGCAATGTCTTTCGGTGATTATGTAATAACAGAAGCCGGATTCGGTGCCGATCTCGGTGCAGAAAAATTCTATAATATCAAATGCCGCAAGAGCGGACTCCAACCACGTCTCACGGTGATTGTCGCTACGGCACAAGGATTAAAGATGCACGGAGGTGTCAGTCTCGACCGTATCAAAGAGCCGAATATGGAAGGCTTGAAAGAAGGATTGCGTAATCTCGACAAACACGTTCGTAACCTTCGCTCATTCGGTCAGACCATCATCGTAGCTTTCAATAAGTTTGCATCCGATACGGATGAAGAAATGGAATTACTGCGCGAACATTGCGAACAGTTGGGAGTGGGTTTCGCCATTAACAATGCGTTCAGTGAAGGAGGAGAGGGAGCAGTAGATATGGCCCGTCTGGTAGTAGATACCATAGAGAACAATCCGTCCGAATCTTTACGCTACACTTATAAAGAAGAAGATAGCATACAGCAGAAGATTGAAAAGGTAGCCACTAATATTTACGGAGCCAGCGTTATTACTTATAGCAGTATTGCCCGCAACCGTATCAAACTGATCGAGAAAATGGGAATTACTCATTATCCGGTTTGTATTGCGAAAACACAATATTCATTTTCTGCCGATCCAAAGATTTATGGTGCGGTAAACAACTTCGAGTTCCATATTAAAGATATTGTTATCAATAACGGAGCTGAAATGATTGTAGCCATTGCCGGAGAAATTCTTCGTATGCCGGGATTACCCAAGGAGCCGCAGGCATTGCACATCGATATTGTGGATGGAGAAATAGAAGGATTGAGCTAAAATATATACCTCAAAAAAATATTCCGGTATGATGCCGGTAAAATAAATCCCCGTCTTTCCCTATGAAATAAAATGTGGAAAGACGGGGATGACTGTATATAGAGTCCAGTGCGCTTCTGTTTTCTCTTCTTGCACACTGTACGGTTGAATTCGTCCTTGCTATGAGTGATATATGACATCATATATTTCTTTTATAGTAAGAAAAACGAAAATATGGACAGATGGTTCGGGCGGGACCGTTAATAAATAAAAAAAGCCTGCTCCTTTCACAAAGAGCAGACCTTATAAATAAGAAATAAAGCTGATAACAGTGAAGCTATTAGCTTTGAAATCGTTTTTTAATAAGCAAAAAGAGGATATTTCTTCATTGTCTCATTGACACGTGCACGTACTTGTGCAATAACTTCCTCATTTTCTACGTTAGACAATACAGTCTCGATCATTTCAGCAATTTCGAGCATCAAATCTTCTTTTGCACCACGAGTTGTGATAGCAGGAGTACCCAAACGGATACCGGAAGTCTGGAAAGCTGAACGGCTGTCGAACGGAACCATGTTCTTGTTAACAGTAATATCGGCAGAAACCAATGCTTTTTCTGCCACTTTACCTGTCAGTTCAGGATATTTGCTACGCAGGTCGACCAACATAGAGTGGTTGTCTGTACCACCGGAAACGATAGTAAAGCCACGGTCAATCAAAGCCTGTGCAAGTACAGCAGCGTTCTTTTGTACTTGTTTAGCATATTCCTTAAATTCAGGTTGCAGGATTTCACCGAAAGCAACTGCTTTAGCAGCAATTACATGTTCCAACGGTCCGCCTTGAACCCCTGGGAATACGGCAGAATCCAGTAATTGAGACATCATCTTGATCTCACCTTTCGGAGTGGTCTTTCCCCACGGATTGGGGAAATCCTTACCCATCATGATGACACCACCACGAGGTCCGCGAAGTGTTTTATGTGTAGTAGAAGTGACGATATGTGCATATTTAACCGGATTTTCGAGCACTCCGGCAGCGATCAGGCCGGCAGGGTGAGCCATGTCAATCATCAGGATAGCGCCTACTTTGTCGGCGATTTCACGCATACGTTTGTAATCCCATTCACGAGAGTATGCAGAACCACCACCGATAATCATTTTCGGTTTCTCACGTAGAGCGACTTCTTCCATCTGGTCGTAGTCAACGCGTCCAGTTTCCTGATTCAGGTTATATTCGCAAGGAGTATAGATGATACCGGAAGTGTTTACCAGTGAGCCATGAGAAAGGTGTCCGCCGTGTGCAAGATTTAATCCCATGAATTTGTCGCCCGGATTCAGAACTGCGAGGAAAACAGCAGCATTAGCTTGTGCTCCCGAGTGTGGTTGTACGTTTGCCCATTCCGCGCCAAAAATTTCTTTCAGGCGGTCGATAGCGATTTGTTCGCTTTGGTCTACTACTTCGCAACCTCCGTAATAACGTTTGCCGGGATAACCTTCTGCGTACTTGTTAGTCAGGCAAGAACCCATTGCCTGCATAACCTGGTCACTCACAAAATTTTCTGATGCAATAAGCTCGATTCCTTTCAACTGACGTTGATGCTCTTTTTCGATGATGTCGAAAATGATGTCGTCTCTTTTCATTCTTTTATAAGTAAGATTAAATTTCTAATTCGAGATACCTATTTTAAGCGCACAAAGTTAATGAAAATAAATAAAGAATGAAGGAAGTACAAGAAAAATGTTAGTAAAAAGCCGGATTTAATGATATTTTATTCTTAAAGGATGAATCCCAGCGAAAAACTTAACGCGCTGTCACGGCGACGGAAAATAATGTTGCTCACTCCTGTGCTGCCGTCGGAATTGATATTGTCGTAAATGATGGACTTGGAGATATTTCCGATGCCTTGCTCGTAGCGGAAATCGAAAAAGATACGGGAGATGTTGACGCCTACACCGATCACTGCACTGACATTGAACGGATACAGCCTTTCGTGAATCCCTTTTTGGTCAAAATTCTTAAAAGTGATTTCATTGTGTTTTCCCCATAAGTAGCGAAGTTTGGGGCCTGCGAAGATAGACATTCCGTAAGGCCCTTTTTTCACCACATTATAGCCGTATAAAATAGGGAAATCCACACTGTGCAACACCGATTGCACGGAAGCATAATCAGGCTCGATGGCAGGATGCTGCGAACCGAGCTTATCGAAAGTGATCTCACATTTGCTTACATTATAGGACACTTCCGGCTGAATGAAATGCTTCTTCATGTTGATGCGCATAAAGAGGGCGCCGAAATAACCTATCTTGTAGTTATTCTGCACCTCATCGATAGTTACATCCTTAATTTTCAGTTCAGACACCATGAACATGGAAGAGTTGAATCCCGCCTTGATACCGATATTTATTTTTTTTGTATTGGGGCGGTCTACTTTTTCTGCGTTATAGTTCTGGCCGACAGCCGTGCAGGCTATAGCTAACAAACCGGGAAGGATGAATTTACGCAGCATATTCATGGCAATATCGCACTTTTTATGATTTCTTCTTTTCTACACTCCAACCGAACTTACCGATTTTCTCTCCCAGATTATAATATCCTCCGTGCACATATACCAGCGGATTGGCTTCGGCCAGTTCCAGCTTTCCGGTTTCAGGATTCAGGTTCCGGTCGTCCGCACGCACATTTACTACGTCAGCGATAAACATATCGTGTGAGCCGAGAGAGATGATTTCTTTCACACGGCATTCAATGCAGAGAGGAGATTCTTCAATCAACGGAGCACTAACCACCGTACACTGTCCGGGTGTCAGCTTCATCTCATCAAATTTATGATAATCACGTCCCGAACGAACTCCGCACCAGTCAGTGGCAAAAGCCATATCTTTCGTTGTCAGGTTGATGACAAACTCCATGTTTTTTTTGATAATGTCATAAGAATGGCGTTCCGGACGTACGGATATATAACACATGGGCGGGTTTGTACAACTCGTACCCGTCCATGCTACTGTGAACATATTATATTCGCTTTCTTCCTTTCCGCAGCTGACTAGTACAGCCGGCAGCGGATAGATCATCGTTCCTGGTTTCCAGTCCTGTTTCATAGGGCTATACGTTTATTCAGAGGATTGTAATCTCTTCACGTTTCTGCTCTTTCTCGCAATAATGGCACTTTACGATACAATTATCCTTGTCTATCACATGAAAGATAGTGGCCATCGGTTCGTTGTTGGTGATACATTTCGGATTGGCACATTTCACGATGCCCCGAAGTTCATCCGGCATTTTCACCTCTTTCTTTTCCACTACTTCGTAATCGCGGATGATATTCAGCTTGACGTGCGGGGCAACTACTGAAATACGGTTAATCTCTTCGTCGCAGAAGAATTTATCTGCAATCTTGATGATCCCTTTTTTACCCAGCTTCTTGCTGTCGAGGTTGAATCCGATAGTGATATTGCTAGTCATCTGTTCCACACCGAGCAGTTGCACTACGGTAAAGAGCTTTTCGGATGGGATATGGTCAATCACTGTCCCGTTTTTCAGGGCAGCTACTTGCAATGCTTGTTTATTTTCGCTCATAATAAAATATCGTTTTTAACGTCATCTAATGTGATACCTAATACATCGCAAAGGATTGCTTCGCGGGCATACAGACCGTTTTGTGCCTGTTGGAAATAATATGCTTTCGGATTGTTATCCACATCGTAAGCAATTTCGTTGACACGGGGAAGCGGGTGCAGGATACGCAGGTTCGGACGTGTGTTTTCCAGCATTTTGTTACGGAGAATATATACATTCTTCACCCGTTCATATTCCATCAGGTCGGTGAAACGTTCGCGTTGCACACGGGTCATGTACAGAATATCGGCGTCAGCGATAATCTCTTCGGTAAAATCCGTATGTTCAACGTATTTTATTTGGTGCGTTTTACAGTAAAGTTTGTATTCTTCCGGCATTTTCAGCTCTTCGGGAGCGATGAAGTGGAAAGTCGGATTAAAGTGTCGCATCGCCATCAGCAAAGAATGTACGGTGCGGCCGTATTTCAAGTCACCCACCAGGAAAATGTTCAGATTTTCCAGCGTTCCTTGTGTCTTGTAGATAGAGTAGAGATCGAGCATCGTCTGCGACGGGTGCTGGTTGGCTCCGTCACCTGCGTTGACAATGGGCACCGGGGCTACTTCGCTGGCATACCGTGCAGCTCCTTCGAGATAGTGTCGCATGACGATAATATCTGCATAGTTGCTCACCATCATGATCGTGTCTTTAAGTGTTTCCCCTTTGGAAGAGCTGGTAGCTTTGGGGTCAGAGAATCCGATTACTCGTGCACCGAGACGGTTGGCAGCTGTTTCAAAACTCAAGCGGGTACGGGTGGAAGGTTCAAAGAACAGGGTTGCTACAACCTTTCCTTGTAATAACCGGCGATTGGGGTTCATTTCAAACTGCTTCGCCATTTCGAGCATGTAGAGGATTTTTTCTTTAGAATGTTCGGCAATGGTTACTAAACTTCTGTTTTCCATTTTGTTATCTTTTATGTGGATAGAACTTGTTTTACCGGAGCGTAAAGGTACGAAGAATTTGTGAAAAGCACAGATTTTTCGTACCTTTTTTATCAGCTTTTAATCAGTCGGTTTATTTCCGTCCGCTAGCTAACGCTGCAATGATATATTTCCCCGGTGCTCCGATTTTACTCCAGGCCGTATTGGAGAGCAGTTTCCACACCTGGGTGCCTTTCCTGCCATAGTCCGATAGCCGGAGAATCGTCTGTTTCTCTTTTGGGTCAGTCACTTTATGGTTGTCCAGACTCTCCATCAATCCTGCTATGTTGTGTGTAGCCAGATTGTAGGCATACCCCGGAATTTCAATCGAAGCATCGTTAATTTCTTCTTCTTCAGAATTTAGTTTAGTTTCCTTTAGTTTAGTTTGTCGGGAAATGTCTGCATTTTCTTGACTCACCTCCTCTTGAGTTTCAAAAATGTCTGCATTTTCCGCGTTCAACTCTTCTTTTTGCATCCCTTTTTTCTTCTTGGTCTCTAATAAATAAGGTAGTTGGGAGAAATCTATTTTCCTTCGTGTAGTAGCTTCAAACCACACCCTTTGAATCTGTTCCGAAGTGAGTATGCCGTATTTTTCGTAGGTTTCCTTATGGAAAAATCCTTTTTCCAATAATAGGTCGACAATCTTTTCCATCATGTCCTCTTTGATCCCGCCGCCCACTTTACGGACGAAAATCAGGTTTTGTTCCTTTCCCCAAGAGATATAATATCCCTCTTTATATATTTTACAAAGCAATCGCATGACAATGTAAGAAGCTAATACTCCAAACTTAGCTTCTAATAGTTCCATCACTTCTTCGTCAAAGAAGTTTGCCGGTGTCGGAAAATAAGGTATCCCTTTATTAATCATATTCATTGTTCAATATATTTTAATCTAACTTATACAATAGCTCTCCACTCCATCAGGTTCCCGATCATAAATCTTCTCCATCCTTTTTGTTCTTCACTCCAATAGAGAATAGACTCTTGTTTTGCTGTGATATTGAATTCTCTATGGAAGAATTTATCATATCCTACCAGTGTTCCTCTTTCCAGACAAAACGTGCCATCCTGCTTGTAAAAAGCTATCACTACATTCCCATACAACATGCGATCTATTAGTTTAATGCACTCTTGTACAATTCTCTCCGCACATTTATCCGAAATCCCCTTTTCAGCAGTAATACGTTTTTTCCATACTAATTTGCAAGCTTCTAACTTGCCTTTCCTGATTTTTTGTCTCATTTTCTTCTGTTTTTAATTTTGAAAAATAAATTTCTGTTTGAGCGTAAATCTTCCCTTATGGATAGTGACGGTATGTTGTTGTCATAGCGTCACTATCCTTTCATTATAGTGACGCTATAACGATAGCATACCGTCACTATTTTTTTAAGAGAAAATCTGTTAGTTTTCGACCGGTTGAAAACGGCGGCGAAGGTAAGCTTTATATTCCAACTGTCCCATTATTTTTTCTTAGTACTTGCTTTTGACCTTTTCAGCCTGTTCTCTTTTTTCCTTTTTTTCTTTCATGTACTCTTCCTCAACAGGTTTTTTCAATGCACCCAATTCAGCATGTATACTGCTAAGTTCCATTAACTTATAGCCGCCATGTTTGTGGATGTATAATACTTTTTGGTCATAGATATATTGGGCTAGATTTATCAGCTTTTTCTTCTTAGGATGGCGGAAATGTCCATCAATAAAGATTTTTAAATACATGGTGAAATAAAGGCGGATATCTCCGTCGATTGCTATTCTGTTATCCAGCTCTTCTTCACTGATGATTTCTTCCTTTGAATGCTTCCCTGGAGCTTTTTTCATTGTTTGGACATTTCTTTTTACCTTGTCGTTTTTACTACCTTTTTTGGCATTTTTACTTTTCATAATCTACTAATTTTAACGTTGGTTAAACATGTGTTAATTCTAAAAATAATATCTGGAAAGTGAAATTGAACCTGCAAAAAGATTTGTTCTTTTGTCGCTTGCCAAATAGTATATATATAAAATAACTAGTGATGCAAATGATGAATAAAAATGGATTCAGTCGATGTGGGGAGAACTACATCAATCGTTTACGAAAGGAGGGGCGCTATTCTACAGCGCATGTCTATAAGAATGCCCTTTATTCTTTCAGTAAGTTTTGTGGTACGTTGAATATGTCGTTCAGGCAGGTCACCAAAGAACGTTTACGACGTTATGGTCAGTATCTTTATGAGTGTGGTTTGAAGCCTAATACGATTTCTACGTATATGCGTATGCTTCGTAGCATTTACAATCGGGGAGTGGAAGCAGGGAGTGCCCCTTATGTTCCCCGATTATTTCATGATGTCTATACAGGTGTGGATGTCCGACAAAAGAAAGCTTTGCCTGCCGGTGAGTTGCACAGACTTTTGTATGAGGATCCCAAATCGGAGCGTTTACGTCGTACACAAACTATTGCTGCTCTGATGTTCCAGTTTTGTGGAATGTCATTCGCTGATTTAGCTCATCTGGAAAAATCGGCTTTAGATCAGAGTGTATTACGCTATAATCGAATCAAGACGAAAACTCCCATGAGCGTGGAAGTGCTTGATACTGCCAGAGGAATGATTAATCAACTCCGAAGTAATCAGGAACCCATTCCTGATTGTCCGGACTATCTGTTCGACATACTTTGCGGTAATAAAAAACGGAAGGATGAAAGGGCATACCGTGAATATCAGTCTGCTCTTCGGAGATTCAATAATTGTTTGAAGGATTTGGCGAGAGCTCTACGTTTGAATTCTCCCGTTTCTTCTTACACACTCCGTCATTCCTGGGCAACGACAGCCAAGTATCGTGGAGTGCCAATTGAAATGATCAGTGAATCATTGGGACACAAATCAATAAAAACCACACAAATCTATTTAAAGGGTTTTGAGCTAAGAGAACGTACAGAGGTAAATAAAGGGAATTTATCTTACATTAGGAACTATCGTTTAGGTAGGTAATTAACGGTAAAGTGTTAGAAATCAAGGGCGAAATGTTTCTGTTACTTCTTAGGTAACGGATAATTATTCGGTGCAAAGATATGCAAAAATACAAATAGTAAACAAGTAAAATCTTCTTTTTTTTCTGATTTGTTGAAATATGCAACAAAAATATATCAGGACATGATGATTCTGTTTGATCATGCCCGATATTCCTATATTCTGTTTTCAAAGATGCTTTTCCCTTCGCGTAGGTTAGAAAAACATTGCTGTAGGCGGTTCTTGTCCATGTTTTTCTGTTTTCATCTGTTTTCCTGTGAATAAATACCTTATCCGTTACCTAAGAAGTAACGGACACATAAGGGGTAAAAAAGTATGATTCTAACGAAAGAAACTTTAAGTGCTGGGCCTAAAATTGGGACAGGGGAAGGCGTAGCACACTCTAAACGCTGGTATGTTGCTCTGGTTCGTATGCATCATGAGAAGAAAGTAGCCGAACGTTTAGACAAAATGGGGATTGAAAATTTTGTACCGGTCCAGCAAGAAGTACATCAATGGAGCGACCGCCGTAAAGTGGTTGAATCCGTGCTGCTTCCCATGATGGTCTTTGTACATGCTGATCCTAAAGAACGTAAAGAGGTTCTTTCTTTTTCTACAGTTAGTCGGTATATGGTAATGCGCGGTGAGAGCAGTCCGACTATCATTCCTGATGAACAAATGGCCCGTTTCCGTTTTATGCTCGACTATTCCGAAGAGGCAATCTGTATGAATAGTGCTCCTTTGGCACGTGGTGAGAAAGTACGTGTTATTAAAGGTCCTTTGACGGGGCTTGTAGGAGAGCTTGTTACAGTAGATGGTAGAAGTAAGATTGCTGTCCGGTTGAATATGCTGGGGTGTGCTTGTGCGGATATGCCGGTCGGGTATGTAGAGCCGATAGGTGAGAGGCAATAATCAAATTATTAATCAAAAGTATGACATAGGAGGTGCCGAATAACCTTTAAAGGTATTATAGGCATATAGTAAATATTTACATGTCTCAAGCGACAGACAACAATAAACGAATAGCGAAGAATACCTTACTTCTCTATATTCGTATGCTTTTTATGATGATCGTGAGTTTATATACTTCACGTGTCATACTAGATGCTCTAGGAGTTGAAGATTTTGGTATATATAATGTCGTAGGTGGCGTTGTAGCTATGTTTTCGGTAATATCGGGGTCATTATCTGCTTCTATCAGTAGATTTATTACCTTTGAATTGGGGAAAGGTGATCAAAGTAAGCTGAATAAGATATTTTCAGCATCGGTTACTATCCAAATATTGTTGTCTTTAATCGTAGTCATATTAATAGAGATTGTTGGTGTATGGTTTCTTAATTCTAAGATGATTATTCCAGCAGATAGAATACTGGCAGCTAATTGGGTACTCCAATTTTCTGTTGTCACTTTTGTCATAAATCTTATAAGTGTTCCATATAACGCATCTATAATAGCACATGAAAAAATGTCGGCCTTTGCTTATATCAGTATATTGGAAGCTATAGGCAAACTTATTATTGCATATTTGATCGTTATAGCTCCTATGGATAAATTGGTGTTTTATTCAATTTTGATGTGTTCTGTAGCAATAATTATTCGTTTTACTTATGGCTATTATTGTAAAAGGCATTTCAAAGAGTGTACTTATCATTTTTGTTGGGATAAAAAACTTCTAAAGAATATGTTTGGGTTTGCAGGATGGAATTTCATTGGAGCTGCTTCATCCGTGTTAAGAGATCAAGGTGGAAATGTTGTCATTAATTTGTTTTTCGGTCCGTCTGTAAATGCAGCTAAAGGTATTGCTATGCAAGTAAATTCAGCAATTTCAGGATTTGTTAGTAATTTTATGACAGCATTAAATCCGCAAATTACAAAATCTTATGCTTCTGGCAATCAAGACTATATGATGGCACTTATCTTTCAAGGAGCGAAGTTCTCATTTTATATGTTGTTGTTGCTCTCATTGCCGGTGATTATCAATACTCACTATATTCTTGGGCTATGGCTGAAATTGGTGCCGGAACATGCAGTTCTGTTTGTGCGGCTAACGTTGCTTTTTGCCATGAGTGAATCTATTTCAAATCCATTGATTACGGCCATGCTTGCCACGGGTAGAATTCGGAACTATCAGATTATGGTAGGTGGTCTGCAGATGCTGAATCTCCCTATATCATATATCTTTCTTCGTTTGGGGTGTGTACCGGAGTCTGTATTGTTTGTTGCAATATTTATATCTCAATGCTGTTTAGTTGCACGTCTTTATATGCTCAGAGGAATGATTGGATTGTCTTCTGTCAAGTATTTGAAACATGTGTATTTAAAAGTCTTGATGGTAATGTCAACATCAGCGATTCTACCAATATTATTATTAAAGAACATAAATGAAACCTTTTTATCCTTTTTAGTTATATCTGTAGTGTCAATACTTACCACATCAATTTCGATATTTTATATAGGATGTAGTAAAGAAGAAAGAGTTTTTGTCTGGGCAAAGGTCAGTGCTTTATGTGCAAAAATCAGAAGATGATAGAACGTAATTATTCAATAGATATTCTTAAGTTTATATGTGCAATCCTTGTGGTATTCCTTCACACTGATTGTGTATATCATGATTACATCTTGCCACTCACACGTTGCGCAGTGCCTTGCTTTTTTATGATTAGTGGTTATTTGTTATTCAACGATGGCGATATAGAAATATCGAGATTAAAACGCAGTACTAGGAATATTTTGCACATCATCGTATGGTCTACGTTGTTGTTTGCTTGTTATAAAGAAGCTGTGGCAATACATCAAGGGAGTGTTTACATACCATCACTTCGTGAATTATTTAATTTTATAGTTCTTAATGAAAATCCTTTTGGCGGTCATCTTTGGTATTTGGGGGCATATTTATATGTACTATTGATAGCAATGATTATAAGCAAGTATAAGATTTGGAAATATATGTTCTATGCCATTCCTATATTATTGCTGACAGACTTAATATTGGGTAAGTATAGTTTACTTTTTCTCGATAGAGAGTTTCCAGTTATCTATGTACGGAACTTTTTGTTTGTCGGTCTACCATATTTTGCATTGGGGGCATGTCTGAAGAAGTATAGTGACAAGATTAGTAAAATTAAATACTATTATTGGCTTATTGGGGGCATTTTATTCTCATTGACGTCTCTAATGGAAAAATGGGTATTGCTATATTTAGACAAGAATCCCGGACGTGAACATTATTTTAGTAGCACGTTGCTTGCGCTATGTCTATTCTTGTTAGTATTATCATTCAAGAAGAAAGAACCAACTATATATTCGACTATTGGAAATAAAGATTCGCTTTACATATACATCTTTCATCCTCTCTTTATATCAATCATCGGTATGATAGTTGGTAAGATAGCATCAAATTCTATAGTAAATATATACTCATTTACTGCGCCATTTGTAGTGTTCTTATCGACGATGGTCTTTATAATAGTAATAAGAAAAATCCGGTTGATACAATGATAAATATCAATAATCAGGCAGATTGTTGCGGATGTACTGCATGTGCCAGTATTTGCGCTCATGATGCTATCACGATGAAACCAGATGCGCTTGGATTTCTCTATCCGGAAGTGGATCGAAGCAAGTGTGTTGATTGCGGTCTGTGTGAGAAGGTGTGTGCTTTTAATGACGATTACGATAAAAGCTTAAATATAGATAACCCTTTAGCTTATGCGGCAAGGCATAAAAATGAGGAAGAATTAAGATATAGCCGTTCTGGAGCCGTATTTGTTGCTATGTCTGATTATATTCTGGAACATGGTGGCGTTGTGTATGGTGCAGGATATGCTGACCATTTTAGAGTCGTCCATAAACGAGCAACTACAAAAGAAGAATGTAGCGAATTCAAGGGAAGTAAGTATGTACAGAGCGATATGAATACGGTGTTCCGCCAAGTGAAGCAAGATTTGAAGGCAGGTTTGGTTGTTTTATTCTCTGGTACTCCATGTCAAACAGCAGGTTTGAATAGTTATATAGGAAAAGCTCAAAGAAAAAATCTCATTCTTATAGACATTATTTGTCATGCAGTGCCCAGTCCTTCTATATGGAAAGATTATCTTGGCTATACAGAATCAAAATTCAAATCAAACGTTATCAAATTAGAATTTCGAGAAAAATCCATTGGGTGGAACCAACCACACATGGAAAGTTTTACTTTTACAGATAACTCTATTCATAAAGACTTTCTGTTAAGGTATCTTTTTTATTCAGGATTAATTTCCCGGCCCTCTTGTGAGCATTGTAAATATTGCAATCTTTCCAGACCTTCTGATTTGACTATCGGAGACTTTTGGGGATATGAAAAAGTCGTACCGAAAATGAATACAGACAATAAAGGAATCTCGCTCGTTATTTGTAACACGGATAAGGGGTGTAGTTTTTTTAGGGAATGTTCTTATATGCTGCATACAAAGCATGTAGACTTGATGAATTCATTGCAACCCAATCTGCAACATCCTTCGTCTGTAGATCCTCGTTGGCATCAATTTGCAAAGGATTATCAAAAAAGAGGATTTTTGTATGTTGCCAGGAAATATGGAAATGTAGGTTATCGTTACCAACTAAGAATGTTTATGGACAAAATTAAGCGGAAATTATCCATTTAATATGAAGATAGGAATATTGACATTTCATTGTGCTCACAATTATGGGGCCGTGTTGCAGACCTATGCTTTAGTAACGTATTTGCGGAAGAATAACTATGATGCGGAGATAATAGATTATAAACCCAAATCGTTAACTATGTCCCATGGTATTATGCCTTGGCGTAGAATTTCCCGACTTAATATAATACGAAAAGTTATCTTTGTTCTTAGAATATTACCGTTCTTAACGGTAAGAAAAGAACGTTCTGACAAATTTCAATCATTTATAGATAGCTTACCTCTTTCAACTCGGAAATATACGGAAACAGACAGTGAAGTCACAGGCTATGATATAATAATTTGTGGCAGTGACCAAGTTTGGAATCCTAGCATTACCAATGGCTTTGATAAATTCTTTTGTGGAAGTGTCAGTCATAAAGGCAAATTTATATCCTATGCAGCTAGTACTGAAGCCAAACGAATCATCTCCGATGACTATAAAAAATATAAAGAAGTACTCTCCAATTTTGAGAATATTTCAGTTAGAGAGTCAGAGCTTAAAAATATTTTGCAACCACTCATAAATAAAGAAATAACGAAAGTTATAGACCCTGTGTTTTTATTATCTGCCAATGAATGGCAAAAGGTAGCTATCAAACCAACTTTTACCGACAAACCATACCTTCTTGTATATCAGGTAAAGAGAGACGATAGGGTACTGGATATGGCAAATAAATATGCTGCATTACACCACATGAGTGTTGTTGAAGTAACAGCAGAGGCTGAATATAAAAAAATGAAGAATCGAATATTGACAGCATCTCCTTTTGAATTTGTGGGATTGTTTGCCAATGCCTCATGTGTCGTTACAACATCATTTCATGGAACCGCATTTTCTATAATATTCAACAAGCCTTTTAAAACCGTATTGTTCAATGCGCCCGGCGATGGACGGGCTCTGGATGTAATGAATACTTTCGGCATAGAAAATTCGACAGTTAATGTAGATAGCGGGGATATTCAGGAAATGTCTCTTAACACCCCTAATTTAGATATTATAGTCCGGACTTCGGAAACATTTATAAAGCAGGCCATACAACGATGAATAATGCAATAGTCAAAAGATATCCATTGGCAAACTCCTTTCCGATATTATTAATAGTTTGTCTGATATTGGAACAAGGTTACGGTCTTCTTCCAATACCTAGATACTTATTTATCGTGTTGGTGGGTGTTTTCTTCTTTTATTATAAAAAAGGAACATCTTACAGTAAGCCCATTTCCATCTTTGTAGTTAGCTGCTTTCTAAGCATCTTGTCGTGTATGTATTTTAGGAATGAAAGTCCTGTCAGTATTATGGGCGAATATAATATATATCTTATGATTGTATTTTATTTTGTCTTGTGCAAATACAATGTAAGTATTGAAGTTCTTGAAAAGGTATTGTTCTGGGCTTTTATCATATTCTGCTTTTGTTACTTATATCAAGTTTCAGTCTATCCCAAACTTGTATTTCTAGATAAAAACAATCAGTACAATGAAACTATAGATGTGTTGAACCGACGAATTCGAATGGTGGGAATGTCCATTAATTCATTGGGATATTTTTATAGTTTGAATAAAATCTTGGAGAAGAAAATGAACTATACACTTCCCATGTTGCTTTCATTGGTGTGTATGTTGTTATTTGGATTTAGAACTTTACTGTTCTTTTCTGCTGTATTTTCTATAATAATGATTATAAGATTTAACGGCTTTTCAAAGAAACTTGTCTTCTGGTGTGCATTAGGGGGATTAGGTGCTTATCTGCTTTATCTTACTCCCATCTTCCAAACGGTTTTTGAAAGAATGATGGAGAGGCAAGAATCCGACCAGACTTTTGGTAATAAAGATTATATTAGATATGCAACTTTGTTCCATTATTATGGTAATCATTATAAGAGTGCGGTAGAGGTGTTTTTGGGTTCTGGATTATGTAACCGGGCATTGAGAACATCTTATTCTTTAGAAATTGTGAGAAATGAATCATACGGCTTGCATTATTACGATTGGGGATTGTTGGGAATTAGTTGGATGACCGGAGTACTTAGCCTGATTGGAATGTTATGGTGGTCACTAAAAGCGGCATTTGCAAAACTTCCCAAGAAATATTTATATCTTTCTGTATGGTTCGGATACATTCTGACTTGTGCATTTACGTCTGCTGAATTTGTCCGTCAAGGATGTTTTCTGATACAAGCAATATGTTTATATCTCATTTATAAAATATCCTTGTATGAAAAGAATCGCTATAATGAATAATGGGACATTACCCATACCGTCAGTTTTGGGAGGTGCAGTAGAAACATTGGTTCAGCTTCTGGTTGATACCAATGAAAAAGAAAAGCAAATGCAGCTTGAAATTCTTTCTATTGATAACGTTAATGCAAGAGAAAAGGCAAAAGAGTATAGATATACCCATTTTCACTTTGTTAGTACTTCGAGTATTTTGAATCGAATGACAGACTTTCTAAAGCGTTGTTATAATTTTATAGCCTTACGGACAGGTCTGCCATTTATTGGATATTGTTATGCAAGCGCGTTGGTTCGTTTCATCAAGAATTGTAACAATATTGATGCTGTTCTTTTGGAAGGTTCTTCAATTAATGCTGATTATATAAAGAGGAAAACCGCATTGCCCGTTATACAACGCATACATAATGTACCGCCCCATAGCTTGCGTCATTGGGATGATTTGAATGCAAAATCAACAGACCTTTATTTGGGGATTAGCAACTATATATGCACTGTGTTGCAGAAAAATGTTGAAGGAAAATATGGTGCTGCCATCAAGCTATTATATAATTCAATTAATTTTAATCAGTTCAATGTAAGGACTACAAATGAAGAAAGACATACATTGAGAAAGTCATTAAATATTCCTGCAAATTCTTTTCTTTTTGTTTTCTCGGGTAGATTGAGAAATTACAAAGGTATAAAAGAATTGCTACTTGCTTTCTTGGAATCTAAAGATAAAATGCCTGATGCCTATTTGCTTATTGTCGGAAGTTTTGCATTTTCTTCTACTTACGTGTCCCTATTCGAAAAAGAACTTGCGTCTATCATTCATCAGTTGGGAGAACGGGTCATATTTACAGGCTTTGTAAAGTATGAAGTCATTCATCGATATTATCAAATTGCAAATGTGGGTGTATTCCCTTCCATATGGGAGGAGCCTTTTGCACTTACCTGCCTTGAGGCAATTGCAAGCTCCTTGCCTGTCATTATAACGAGAAGTGGAGGAATGCCGGAAATCGTTAATGAAGAGTGCGGCATTGTTGTGGAGAATGATGCGAATCTGGTTAATTCATTGGCTGCAGCAATGGAAAATATATATGGTATGGATAAAGCTAAATTAGAAAATATGGCTCAACATTCAGTATTGAGAGCTCAATCATTTGATAATCAACTTCAATACAAACAATTTGTTGAATACATCAATTCTGAAATATAGTATATGAAAAATATACTTATAACGTTTACGAATGCAATAGATCCCACAACTGGAGGAGTCGAAAGGGTATATCATAATCTTGTGCCTTATTTTAGGGAGCATGGATATAATGTGTTTGCTACGTATCAAAGAAAAACTGATTATGATAAAAATTCCGTCTATACCAAAGCGATATTTATGGAGTATTCTATTGATAATGTTGGATATTTTGATAAGTTAGACAAGGTAATGATGGAAATGGCTGTAGATATTGTAATTTGTCCATTTCCAAGTTATCAATTGTTCAATTACTGTTCTCGGTTAATTGATAAAAAGGTTTTCTTTCATGTACACAATGTTCCATCCAAATTGATGTATCCCAGTTCGGCAAAGTTGCCAAATATATTGAAAGAATCTTTTGTTGACAGATGCTTAAAACGTATACGTTTTGATTTGAGATATTTAGCATCATTCAGAAGAATTGAATTAAATAAAATGAAGATAGTCCTTCTTTCTGATTTCTTTAGGGATGACCTAAAAAGTTTTTATGATTTCAACCCTAAATGTATATGTGCTTTGCCCAATCCATTCTGTATTGATGAAGAATATCAATTGGATTATCAGAAGAAAGAGAAAATGATTCTATATGTCGGAAGAATAAATACTAGACAAAAGCGTTTTCAATCTCTTCTTAATATTTGGAAAAGACTGCAAAATGAATTACTCGATTATAGACTTGAAATAGTAGGAGGAGGACCCGAAAAAGAATTGTATGAGAATCTGGCTCATGAAATGCGTCTTAAACGTATCACATTTCATGATTTTCAAAATCCGACGGAATATTATAAAAAAGCCGTATGCAGTTGCATGACAAGTAACTACGAGGGATTTAGTATGGTCTTAATTGAAGCAATGCAGTATGGATGTGTGCCATTTGTTTTTAATTCATTTGCATCTCTACCAGATATAATAGATGATAAGGTCAATGGATATGTCATTACGCCATTCGATGAAGGTGAATATGTACAGAAGATAAAAGAATTTATATTGTTATCAAAAAAGAATAAAGAAATAATCAGCGTTAAAGCCATGGAAAAAAGCCGAGAATTTGATGTCAGACGAGTTGGTCAACGATGGATAGAACTTATTGATAACTATTAAAATAAAAGACCATGAACCATTTGAAAATTATTTTGATGTCTCTAATTGGTTATTTCTATAACAATATAGTTACATATATTCCATCTCACATAATACGTAAATATTGTCTTATAATGTTTGGTGGCAAGATAGGCCATCATACACGAATTGATATGTGTGGATATATAGGCAGAGTAACAAAACTAAATATAGGAAACTATACCCATATTAATAGAGGGTGTATTTTACAAGCATTTGGTGGTATAACTATTGGAAATAGTGTCTCGATTAGTCACCGATGCAACATTATTAGCGGTGGACATGATGTTAACTCTCCCACATTTGAAGGAGATCATCAACCTATTGTTATTGGTGATTATGTCTGGATTGGAGTGGGAGCGACAATATTAAAAGGGGTAACAATAGGTAAGGGGGCGGTAGTGGCAGCAGGAGCTGTAGTGACTAAAGACGTTCCAGATTATGCTATCGTGGGTGGCATTCCTGCAAAAATAATAGGCGAACGAAATCATGACTTAAAGTATCAGTGTATAAGTTCGAGGAGGTGGTTACTCTTACAATAGTAAATCTTCATGGAGATTAGCATCCGATGAAACGGATTATATATACTTCTGTCGATGAATATTGTGAATAACTTTATATCGTTAGTGTTTACCTTATACCCTATTTTGTATGAATAAGAAAAAAATATGTTGGATTACTCCAGATTGCTTCATTGACTGCGATTTGAATTATTTCAATATGCATGAAATTTTAAAGCATTATGATATTCATTGGATCGTACTTTTTAGTAGGAATAATAGGTTCAAAGAGTCAGACTTCGAACAAATAAGGAAAGAAAATATGAATTTGACAATTGAATTTTTTAGGTTCAATTATAAAATGCGCAATCCTAAGAATATTCTAATAAATATACGCCTTGGCAAAGCTATAAAAAGGCAAACTCCTGATATAATTTATATGAATGATAGTATCTATTCACCATGGAAATTGCCAATGTTTTATTTATTACCAAAGAGACATTATATTCAAACAGCACATCAAGGAGAAGTTCATATAGGTATGGGACATAAAAGACTATTAAATATACTGCGTAGATTGGTTTATTCACGAGTGAAATATGTTAATATGTTTTCTAAGTCACAAGCGGAGCTTTTTCAAAAACATTTTCCTAGTTCAAGGGTATTTAAGATTCCATTAGCCTTAAAAGACTTTGGTGTTCCTACCATTGTGAAACCTAAAGATGGTATTATTCGATTCCTTTCATTTGGTACAATTAATTATGCTAAAAATATTGATTTGTTAATAGATGCTGCATGTGTACTTTATGATAAAGGATATCGAAACTTTAGGGTATCGATTAATGGTATGTGTAAAGATTGGAGTTTTTATCAGACAAAAATTAAATATCCAGAGCTTTTTGATATAGATATTCGGTCAATAGATAATTCTGAAATAGCTAATCTATTTGCTTCCACTGACTATTTTGTTCAACCTTATAGAGTAGTGTCTCAAAGTGGCCCTACAAAAATTGCATTTAATTATAATATTCCAATTATAGCATCAAATTTATTAGGCTTTTCTGATGAAATTCTTGAAGGTGTGAATGGATATCTTTTTGAACCAGGGAATGTAAACGATTTAGTTCGTGTAATGGCTAATGCCATAGATAAGTATGCATGTGATTATAGTAAGTTGAAAGCTTTAATGGCAGAGCATACAGAACAATACTATTCGTTTGGAAGAATTGCGTCTCTGTATGTGAAAATGTTTGATGATGTATTGAGTAAATAAATCTTTAGATTGTTTCAAATGAAAGAAAGGTTTAAATCAGCTATTAAAGGAAATAGCTTTATTGTATGGCTACGGATTATATATGAAAAAATAGGAGAATCCTTTTCATTGACTTTGTATAATGGAAGCACAAATCAAACAAAGGATATATATAAGAAACAAGCTGAATTGCAAATCAGAATACATGCCTTGGAAAAGGGAATGTCTATTGGTAGAGTAAGGGTGGGATTTGGAAAAGAAAAGGCATTTTCTCTTATTGAGGATCTTGCGGATTTGCTAAAAAAAGGTGGCTCGAAACAGTTTGTTGTTGAATCTGTCTCCGTCTTACAGAAGTATATCGAATTTAATGAGAATATGGGTGCTGCTATGGCTGATATAGAGATAGCACTCAATAAATTGTGCTCTTGTTACAATATAAAAAGCAATGATGTTGGCGGAATATATAATCTTAGCTTAAAAGATGTTTCAAGTAAAACCCAATGTCCTTTTGATTCATTTTCTCAATCACGTTTTTCTATTCGTGATTTTGGTGATTCACCATTAGATATAGATAAAGTTTATGCTGCATTAAAACTTTGTGAACGCACTCCATCAGCTTGTAATAGACAGAGTTGGGTAATTCATGTGTATACAGAAAATAAGTTAGTTGAAAAAATGTTCAAGTTACAAGGAGGGAGCAAGGGGTTTTATGAACAAATGCAATGTGCTATTCTTATATGTGGTGATTTGAGGAATTATGGCTTTTATGAACAAAATCTACCTTTTGTTGATGGAGGACTTTATGCGATGAATCTTCTTTACTCCCTTCATTATAATGGATTAGCTACCATACCATTGACTATGGGACATAAATGGAGAGTCATAAAAAAGATAAAGCAAGAAATGAATATTCCCGGAAATGAGATTCCAGTTCTTTTGATAGGTGTTGGAACGTATAAGGATGACTTTAAAGTTGCAGTTTCGCATCGCTATTCATATAAACAGTATGTAAAATTTAATCAATAAGTGATGAGAATCGGATTACTAACATATCATCATTCTGCAAACTATGGTGCAGTAATGCAAAGTTATGCAACGTGTCGAGCCCTAAAAGAACTAGGTCATGAAGTTGAATTTATAAATTTCCGGCAAGATGAAAAAAGATCGAATAGTTCGATAATCTTTTATTTTAAGATAAAAGCGTTTGATAGATTTATGGAAACATTTTATCCTAGTGAAACAAAGGTGATTCAATCTATGGACGACTTAAATGCAATAGCTTCAAATTATGATTGTTTAATGGTAGGCAGTGATCAAGTTTGGAATCCGGGGATCAGTCAGAGTAAATGCTTGGCATACTTCTTGGATTTTGGAGAATCTGACATTCGAAGAATCTCCTATGCTTCTAGTTTTGGAATTTCAAAATGGCCTGAACAATATCAGAGTTTACTACCGAGCATAAATAGCTCTCTTCATAGATTTTGTAGCATAAGTGTTAGAGAAGAGACTGGAAAATATCTTTTGAATAGCTTATTTAAACTCAACTCACAAGTAGTTTTAGACCCTACGCTATTACATGCTGACTATAATGAAATAACAGGAAGTATAGTGAATAATGATGAGGTGATTTGTTATTTACTCAATAGAGGTAAACTACAATTGGAGAAAACAATCAGGCTATCGAGATCTTTGGGTAAAACACCAAAAATGATTTCAACCATTAGACCTACATTTGGTTTTAGGTATGTTTATCCACCATCGATTGAGAATTGGATTAGGTATATTGCCGGAGCTAAATTTGTAATAACGGACTCTTTTCATGGATTAGCCTTCAGCTTGATTTACAATAAACAGTTTGTTGTGATATCTCCTAGTAATGGGAAAAATAGTAGATTAAAGGATTTACTTAAATCTGTGGGTCTTGAAGATAGATATTTTGATGAAAATGATCCAATTATATACCGTGAACTGCAAAATAAAAAAATAGATTACAATAAAGTGAATTCAAAGCTTGAAATTTTAAAGAAAGTTTCATGGGATTATCTTAAAAATGCTCTTCAATAGAGGTATAGGCTATGGAAAAGAAACGAATTTGCTACTTAGTGTCCTCGCTATGCAACGAAGGACCTGTCAATGTAATGTATAACATCATTAAGAATATTGATTTCTTAAAATTTGAAGTCTCTATTATTACATTTGTTCCAGAGAAAGAAACGACAAGAATGCATGATTTCTCAAAATTACCTATAAGTATATATCAACTTTCGAAGAATAAATTTCTGAATCCAATTTCATTATATTTAAGGCTAAAAGACACTGTTAATGAGATTGAACCGAATGTGTTACATGCTCATTGTCCGCGATCTTTATATCTTATGGCATTTCTTCCAAAGAAATTTATTAAGATATTCACTATTCACAATTATCCAAATGAGTTTCAGATTGTATTATATGGCAAAATTAAAGGTGAAATTGTTATTTTACTTGATCATATTTTCACTCGTTGGATAAAAAATGGGATTTGTTGTGCTCCCAATATTAGAGAAGATTATTTAACTAATAAAGGTTGGGATTTTAAATGTATTCCTAATGGTTCCTCTATGCCTGTTTGGAAGTATAATGACGATGAAAAATCAAAATATCGAAAAGAATTTGGATTGAAAGAGGGGATGAAATATTTCATTTTTATTAGTCGATTCTCACAAGAAAAGAATCCTGATATTATCATCCATGCGTTTCGTTTACTCGACAGATCAGACATTGGACTTGTGATGCTTGGTAAGGGCCCCATGTGGGATGAGCTTAAAAAACAAGAAAGTACAAATATCATAATGCCTGGTTTTTCAAACAGGGTTTATGATTATATAATTGCATCTGATTTTTATATATCGGCTTCCAATACAGAAGGATTGGCGAATACCTTGTTGGAAAGTATGAGTGTTGGACTTCCTATGCTTTTGTCTGATATTCCATCGCATAGAGCAGTAATGAATATGTTGGGAGATGATACAGGTATTCTCTACAATCAACACAATCAGAAAGAGTTGCTTGAAGGGATAACAAGAATACTGGAATTTGATAGTTTAAAGGCTTCAGAAAACATTCAATACGTTTACACTAAAGAGTTTACCTCTGAAGTAATGTCTAGGCGCTATCAAGAAGAATATATAAACCTTTTATAATGAGTAAAAAGTCTAAGAAAATTAATCATATACCTCATTAATGAAAAAGATACTAATTACAGGTGGAAGCGGATTTATTGGTACTAATCTGATAGAACATCTGTTAAAAAAAACAGATGCCGAACTTCTTACTTTCGATATTAATGAGCCTAAAATCGATTCTCACAATAGATTTTGGAAACGCGTGGATATTAGAGAGTATGAAGAGTTGAGGGAGAAAATTGTGGAATACAAACCGGATATAGTGATTCATCTGGCAGCTCGAACAGATTTAAGAGGCTTGACTTTGAAAGATTACGATGCCAATATGACTGGAGTAAGTAACCTGTTGAAAGCAATTGATGAAGCTGGTACAGTCCAAAAAGCAGTGTTTGCTTCATCAATGTATGTGTGTGAACCCGGATACATGCCTAAAGATTTTGAAGACTATGCGCCTCATACACTTTATGGAGAAAGTAAAGTTGAAACAGAAAGAAGAATAAAGAAGGCAAATCCGTCTTATACATGGAGCATTATAAGGCCCACATCAATCTGGGGACCATGGTTTGGAGAACCTTACGATAAATTTTTCCATATTGTGATGAATCGTATGTATTTTCATATGGGCAAGAAAGCTTGTAAAAAGACGTATGGATATGTTGACAATGCTATTTATCAAATAGAATCTATCTTGAAGGCGGAGTCTGAAAAAGTGAACAGAAATGTGTATTATCTAGGAGACTACGAAGCCTATTCTATCACAGATTGGGCTAATGAAATAGCAAATATCGAAGGTATTAAAATTCCTCATGTCCCTTATTTTTGCTTCCGATGGATGGGATATGTGGGGGATTGTTTAAAAAAAATAGGAATCGCTTTCCCTATGACTAGCTTCCGACTGCATAATATGACAACGAACAATGTTCATAATTTGGAGCCTATAAAATCAATAGCTCCTCATTTGCCGGTATCTAGGGTAGAGGGTACTAAGGTCACTTTAGATTGGATTCATAAATATGAGTAAAAGAGGCAGTATATGTTTTATTAATGGATAAAGCTATTTTTTATGAAAGTTTCAATTATAACTTCGTGCTACAATCGTGCAGCAACGATTAGGAGTGCTATCGAGAGTGTCTTAGCACAGGATTATAATGACATAGAGTTTATTGTGGTGGATGGCTCCAGTACGGATGGTTCGTTGGATATTATCCGAGAATATGTAGATCGAATTTCGATCATTATATCGGAACCTGACCATGGTATGTATGAGGCTATCAATAAGGGTATTCGTGTGGCTACGGGAGAGATAATTGGATTGCTGCATTCGGATGATTTTTTTTATGATAATGGGGTAATTGGGCGCATTGTAAAACGAATAAAACGGACACATGCTGATTTCTTATATGGTGATGGTCTCTTTGTGAATCCTGATAATACGAACAAAGTGGTGCGCAACTGGATTGGGGGAGGGTATCGTCTTTGGAAAGTGCGTCATGGATGGCTTCCGCTTCATCCCACTTGCTATATACGACGCGATGTAATGATGAGACTGGGGCTTTATAACGAGAGTTATAAAATTGCAGCTGATAGTGACCTATTGGTACGCTATCTGTTGACCGGTGGACTCACGGTGACATATCTCAATGAATATATCGTGCGGATGCGTATGGGTGGGCTTTCTACTGATAGTGCTAAACGTAAGAAGATGTGGGAAGAGGATATTAGGGTGTATGTCTCGCACGGATTATGGCCTACTTTGACCAAATTGGAAAAGATGGCTTGGAAAGTACCGCAATTTGTACTCGCATTACTGAAAAAATAGGTAATTATTCCAGATAAGAATTATAAAAATAAAGTGTATGCAGGAAGTCCAACGTTTTAACAAAGTCCTAAAATCTTTGGTCCTTTTTGGGGATCTTATTTTGCTGAACCTGCTTTTATGGGGATTTAATTTGTTTCTGGGTACCCGTTTCTGGTGTATTCATTGCGGTTCTATCTTTCAGGGTATGACTCTTATCACTCTGTGCTATTTACTTTGTAATATGCATTCAGGTGTTATTCTTCATCGTCCTGTGGTACGTCCTGAACAGATTATGATCCGTGTTTTACGTAACATGGTTCCTTTTGTCTTTTTATCGGTTTGTACGTTGCTTGTTTTTCATTTTCATTTTTCACATTCCCGATATTTCGGACTGTTTTATGTTGCTTTAATAATTGTTATTATCAGCTATCGTTTAATTTCCCGTCACTTTCTGGAGCTTTATCGAAAAAAGGGAGGAAATGTTCGTAAGGTCGTATTGGTTGGGAGCCATGAGAATATGCAGGAACTTTATCATGCGATGACGGATGATCCTACGTCTGGTTATCGTGTACTGGGTTATTTCGAGGATTTTCCTTCGGGTCGGTATCCACAGGAGGTTCCATATTTGGGACAACCCAATGAAGTAAGTGTTTTTTTAGAAAAACATGCGGGAGAGATTAATCAGCTTTATTGTAGTCTTCCTTCTGTGCGTAGTGCGGAGATTGTTCCTATTATTAATTACTGTGAAAATCATTTGGTCCGTTTTTTTAGTGTTCCTAATGTCCGTAACTATTTGAAACGTAGGATGCATTTTGAGTTATTGGGTAATGTTCCTGTGCTTTCCATTCGTTGTGAGCCATTGGAGTCATTGGAGAACCGTATTATCAAGCGTACTTTTGATGTCATTTGTTCAGGGCTATTTCTTATTACAGTCTTCCCGTTCGTTTATATATTCTTCGGAATTGCGATCAAGCTAAGTTCTCCCGGCCCTGTCTTTTTCAAGCAGAAACGCAGTGGTGAGGATGGTCGTGAATTCTGGTGTTACAAGTTTCGTTCGATGAAGGTTAATACGCAATGTGATACTCTTCAGGCCACGGAAAATGATCCTCGTAAAACACGTATCGGAGAGATTATGAGGAAGACTAGTGTGGATGAATTACCACAATTCATCAATGTGTTGAAGGGTGATATGTCTATTGTAGGTCCCCGTCCACACATGTTGAAGCATACGGAGGAATATTCTAATCTGATAAATAAGTTTATGGTTCGTCACTTTGTTAAACCTGGAATAACTGGTTGGGCGCAGGTGACTGGTTATCGTGGTGAGACGAAAGAACTCTGGCAGATGGAGGGTCGCGTGCAACGTGATATCTGGTACATAGAGCATTGGACTTTTTTATTGGATTTATATATTATGTATAAGACAGTGTATAATGCCATACGCGGAGAAAAAGAAGCATATTAAATAATTGACAATAAAAAGACGATAATAAAAACTTAGAAATTAAAGGGCGTTTAATTATGAATTTACGAATTATGATGAGAAGACTTAACAACAGAAATTTATGGCTACTATTGTTGCCATTCCTATTGACTGCTTGTCAGTCTTATAAAAAGGTTCCATATTTTCAAAATGTGGAAGTTGTGAACGAGGTAGAACAACAGGAAAAATTGTATGATGCCAAGATAATGCCAAAGGATTTGTTGACTATTGTGGTATCGTGCACTAGTCCTGAACTTGCGATACCTTTTAACCTGACAGTGGCCAGTAATGCTGGAATAGCTGTGAGTACTTCGTCTTATGTGACTACTCAACCTGTATTACAACCTTATTTGGTAGATAATGAAGGAAATATAAATTTTCCTGTATTAGGAGAATTGAAGTTAGGCGGCTTAACGAAAAGGGAAGCTGAACAGCTGATTATAGATAAATTGAAGCCTTACATGAAGGAGACTCCCATTGTAACGGTGCGTATGGTAAATTATAAAATATCTGTTATCGGCGAAGTTACCAGACCGGGTACTTTTACTATCTCTAATGAGAAAGTAAATCTGTTGGAAGCATTAGCCATGGCAGGTGATATGACAGTATACGGTCTTCGTGATAATGTGAAGTTGATTCGTGAGGACGCAAACGGCAAACAGCAAATTGTAACCTTGGATTTGAATAAGGCCGAAACCATTCTTTCACCTTACTATTGGTTACAGCAGAATGATATTGTTTATGTAACCCCTAATAAAGCAAAGGCTCGAAATTCGGATGTGGGCAACAGTACCAGTCTTTGGTTCTCTGCTACTTCTATTTTGGTATCTATCGTCAGCCTATTAGTAAATATTTTAAAATAATGATTTGCAATGAAAGAAACAGATTTCAACGAAGCACAAGAATCTAAGGAAGAAAATATAGACGTTAAGGAACTACTGTTTAAGTATTTGATCCACTGGCCTTGGTTTGTGGGTGCGGTTGTGGCGTGTTTGATTGCGGCATGGGTCTATCTTTATATATCCACTCCCGTATATAATATTTCCGCTACGGTTTTAATAAAGGATGATAAGAAAGGTGGTAGTGCCGGAATGCTTTCCGGGTTGGAGAGTCTGGGATTGGATGGTATGGTCTCTTCTTCGCAGAATATTGATAACGAGATTGAAGTTCTCCGTTCCAAGACTATCGTTAAAGAGGTGGTTGAAGATTTGGGGCTTTATATTTCCTATACGGATGAAGATGAATTCCCTTCCAGAAACACGTATAAGACTTCACCGGTACAAGTGAGTCTGACTCCGCAGGAAGCTGATTTGTTGGAGGAACCGATGATTGTGGAGATGGCATTGCAACCACAGGGAAGTATGGATGTGAATGTGAAGATTGCCGGTAATAAATATCAGAAACATTTCGAAAAATTGCCGGCTGTTTTTCCTACCGGCAAAGGGACATTGGCTTTTTTCCTGACGCCGGACTCGGTATTATCTTCTAAAAGGACATTGGAAGAAATTACAGATCCGGAAAAGACTACACGTAATATTACAGCAACAATTAATAGGCCTTTGGCTGTAGCGAAATGGTGTTGTAAGAATATGACTATCGAACCTACTTCCAAAACCACTTCTGTAGCTGTCATATCATTGAAAAATTCAAATGTACAGCGCGGCAAGGATTTTATCAATAAGCTGTTGGAGATGTATAATATCAATACGAATAATGATAAGAACGAGGTGGCGCAGAAAACAGCAGAATTTATCAATGAACGTATTAGTATTATTTCGAAAGAACTCGGTAGTACGGAAAAGGATCTGGAAAGTTTTAAGCGTGGAGCGGGTATTACAGATTTAACCAGTGATGCACAGATAGCTTTGACGGGTAGTGCTGAATATGAAAAGAAACGTGTGGAGAATCAAACCCAGATTAATTTGCTGCAGGATTTGCAGAAATATATGCAAAATGAAGGTTATGAGGTTTTACCTAGTAATATCGGGTTGCAGGATTTGAATCTTGCTGCTGCCATCAATCGATATAATGATGTGCTTGTTGAGAGAAAACGTTTGCTGCGTACATCAACGGAGAATAATCCTACTATTATAAATCTGGATACAAGCATTAGTGCAATGAAAGAGAATGTACAAGTCTCTTTAGATAGGGTGTTGCGTGGATTGTATATCACAAAAGCGGATCTGGATCGTGAAGCGAATCGTTATTCCCGTCGCATCAGTGAGGCGCCTGGACAGGAACGTGAGTTTGTGAGTATTGCTCGTCAACAGGAGATAAAAGCCGGGCTTTATCTGATGTTACTTCAGAAGCGTGAAGAGAATGCTATAACTTTGGCTGCTACTGCCAATAATGCAAAGATAATAGATGACGCTATAGCGGATGATGCTCCTGTGTCTCCTAGAAGTAAGATTACTTATTTGATCGCTTTGATATTAGGTCTTGGAATTCCGGTAGGGGTTATTTATTTACTCGAATTAGCTAAATTTAAGATTGAAGGTCGTGCAGATGTAGAGAAACTTACCAGTGCACCTATTGTCGGTGATATCCCATTGACTGATGAAAAACAAGGAGCTATTGCTGTATTTGAGAATCAAAACAACCTGATGAGTGAAACCTTCCGCAATGTCCGAACGAATCTTCAGTTTATGCTTGGAAATGACAAGAAGGTGATTTTGGTTACTTCCACAGTCAGTGGTGAAGGTAAATCCTTTATCTCTGGTAATCTTGCTATCAGTCTTTCTTTATTGGGCAAGAAAGTAGTAATCGTTGGTCTTGATATCCGCAAGCCAGGTTTGAATAAGGTATTCAATATATCAAAAAGAGAACAAGGTATAACTCAATATTTGGCCAATCCGGAAAAGAACTTGATGGATTTGGTACAGCTTTCCGATGTCAGTAAGAATCTCTATATTCTTCCTGGTGGAACAGTTCCTCCTAATCCGACTGAATTGTTGGCCCGTGATGGATTGGATAAAGCGATTGAGACTCTTAAGAAGAATTTTGAATATGTAATTCTGGATACAGCTCCTGTTGGTATGGTTACCGATACTTTATTGATAGGACGTGTGGCTGATTTATCTGTTTATGTATGTCGCGCGGATTATACTCGTAAGAATGAGTATACTTTGATTAATGAACTTATTGATGGAAATAAGTTACCTAACCTATGTACTGTAATCAATGGTTTGGATTTGAAGAAAAGAAAATATGGTTATTATTACGGTTATGGTAAATATGGTAAGTACTATGGTTATGGTAAACGATATGGCTATGGTTACGGATATGGAGAAACTAGCGATAATAAAGAGAAATAGAGTGCTTCAAAGTACTTTTAGAAAAAGTGAGATGAAGAATGTGTAGGTCCCTAACTTCATGCTACACACATGAAGATCCCTACATTTTGTGGTCAGGAAATACACAGCGGTGTATTCCTGATCAACGCCCTCATGTCGGTGTAAATCCGATGTGATTTCTATAATATCAACTGTCTGTGAAGATAGTTGATATTTTTTTTGTAATGCAATGACTGATGGATAATTTTTAGTAGCTTTGTGAAAAATATGATTGATATGGAAGATTTGCAAAGATTATATCCTATCGGGATTCAGACATTCTCGAAGATACGGGAGGGGAATTACCTCTATATTGATAAAACAGCATATGTTTATCGGATGACTCATTCGGCTTCCAGTTATATGTTCTTGAGCCGTCCACGACGTTTTGGGAAATCATTACTTACTTCTACGCTGCATAGCTATTTTTCCGGACGCAAGGACCTGTTTCACGGATTGGCTATGGAGAAACTGGAGAAGGAGTGGACGGAATATCCGGTACTTCACTTCGATATGAGTATGGCGAAACATGTGGATAAAGGAGGATTGGAACGTCTTCTTGATTTTATGCTTGCTGAATATGAACGTACGTTTGCTATTAACACAGTAGAGGGGGATGCCAATCTACGCTTAGTCAATCTTATTAAGCGTGCTTATGAGCAAACAGGTAAGAAGGTGGTTGTGCTTATTGATGAATATGATGCTCCTTTGCTTGATGTAGTACATGAACGGGAAAATCTGGATGTATTGCGTAACATCATGCGTAACTTCTACAGTCCGTTAAAAGCTTGTGATCCTTATTTGCGTTATGTATTTCTGACTGGTATTACTAAATTCTCACAACTAAGTATTTTTAGTGAGTTGAATAATATAAAGAATATTAGTATGGATGAGCCATACGCTGTTATCTGTGGAATTAGTGAAGATGAGATACGTTTGCAAATGAAGGATGATTTGGAAGGATTGGCAAAGAAATTGGGGATAACACCTGAAGAGGCTTTGATGAAATTGAAAGAAAATTATGATGGTTATCATTTCACTTCTCCTTCGCCCGATATATATAATCCTTTCAGTTTGCTAAATGCTTTTGCAGATGGAAAATTTGGATCTTACTGGTTTGGTAGTGGTACGCCTACGTATCTGATAAATATGTTGAAGAAGTTTGGCGTAGAACCTTCCGAAATTGGAAATAATAAGGTTTCGGTCGAGGATTTTGATGCACCAACAGAAAGGATGACAAGTATTATCCCTCTGTTATATCAAAGTGGCTGTATCACTATTAAGAATTATGATGAGGAATTAGACTTGTATACATTGAATATTCCTAATAAGGAAGTGAGAATAGGCCTAATGAAAAGTCTTCTTCCACATTATGTCGGTAGTAAAGCTCCGGAAACCACGACAATGGTGGCTTATCTTTCCCGCGATATCCGTAATTGTGATATGGATACTGCATTACGCCGTTTGCAAACGTTCCTGTCCACTATACCGCAATGCGATAATACGAAATATGAAGGACACTATCAGCAGGTCTTTTATATCATATTTAGTTTATTAGGGCATTATGTGGATGTGGAAGTTCGTACTCCTCGTGGACGGGTAGATATAGTACTTCGTACGAAGACTACATTGTATGTGATGGAACTGAAACTGGATAAAAGTGCGGGTGAAGCGATGGAGCAAATTGATTTGAAAAATTATCCGGAACGCTTTGCTTTATGTGGATTGCCTGTCGTAAAGGTGGCTGTCAGTTTTGATAGCGAACGGTGTACGATTGGGGACTGGGAGATTATAAATGCTTGATTATATCATTGATTTATAAGTCGCTATATACTTGATTGAATATAAAGAGTTCCGCAAGGAGCTTTTTTCTTTTCTATCCGGAATAAAAGCTTCACCTTTGCATTGTTGATCAACAAAACGTGAATAAATAAACTTGAATTTAAATCTTTAAAAAAACGTAGTATGAGTGTAATTTACAAAGTCATTACGCGGCCAACAGATCCGCGTGTTCCCAATTCTCCTAAGAGATATTATCCGCATCTGATCACTTTAGGTCAGTCCGTCAACCTGAAATATATTGCACAGAAAATGCAGGATCGTTCTTCGCTGTCTATCGGTGACATCAAGAGTGTAATCCAGAATTTTGTGGAAAAAATGAAGGAGCAGTTATTGGAAGGTAAGTCTGTGAATATCGAAGGTTTGGGTGTGTTTATGTTGACTGCCCGTTCGAAAGGTGCGGAGTTGGCGAAGGATATTAATGCTAAGAGTGTGGATAGTGTTCGTATCTTTTTCCAAGCCAATAAAGAGTTGCGTGTCACCAAAACTGCTACCCGTGCAGATGAGAAGTTAGATCTGATCAGTCTGGATGAATATCTGAAGAAAATTAGCGTTACTGTATCTCCGGAAGATCCCGAGAAACCGGATGAAGGCGAAGGTGGCGGAGATGAAGGTGGCGGTAGCGGAGAGGCACCGGATCCCGCAGCTTAATGTCTCGTTGATTAATAGCTGACGGTTAGAGTGTTCATTTAGTGTTTAATTTAAAAAGAGAAATGTCTATGAAAAAAACGTGGAGTATTATTTTGAAAGTGATTATTGCTGTTGCCGGTGCGATTGCCGGAGTGGTAGGTGTGCAGGCAGCAACCTTGTAATTGATTATCTTATAAATAGGTATATTTATGAATGAATAACAGGCGGGATTTTTCCCGCCTGTTTGTGTTTAGATATAATAAGAGGGTTGCTTTCTTGAAAAATGCTCTTTTTTGTTTTGTTTCATGCTATTTGTTAGGAGTATCGCTCTATATTTTAACAAAATAGAAATTATAATCAAACTCGTTGGCTGAATAGCGGATTTTATCTACCTTTGCATCTTAATTAAATGCGTCATTTTAAGCGAGAAAAAACATGATTCGAAAAATAATAAAAGCTCTTTGGATATTCTTGGCAGTCATAGTATTGGCTATTGTTATAGTCTTTGTCTCCATTTCAAAGGGTTGGATTGGCTATATGCCTCCTGTAGAGGAACTCGAGAACCCGAGCTATAAATTTGCAACAGAGATTTTTTCTGAAGATGAGAAAGTGCTTGGTACATGGTCTTACAGCAAGGAAAACCGGGTGTACACGGCTTACAAGGATTTGTCACCCAGTATTATCAATGCTCTTATTGCAACGGAAGATGTTCGTTTTGTCGAGCATTCGGGTATTGATGCCAAAGCGTTGTTCCGTGCGTTTGTGAAACGTGGTTTGATGTTTCAGAAAAATGCAGGTGGGGGTAGTACCTTGTCACAACAGCTAGCTAAACAGTTGTTTACGGAAAATGTGGCGAGAAATACACTTCAACGTCTTTTCCAAAAACCGATTGAATGGGTGATTGCGGTGAAACTTGAACGTTACTACACCAAAGAGGAAATATTGAGTATGTATCTCAATAAATTTGATTTTCTGAATAATGCTGTTGGTATCAAAACTGCTGCATATACCTATTTTGGCTGTGAACCGAAGGACTTGAAGATTGAAGAAGCAGCTACATTGGTGGGTATGTGTAAGAATCCGTCACTTTACAATCCGGTTCGTTTCAACGAACGTTCCCGTGGTCGTCGTAATGTGGTGCTCGAGCAGATGCGTAAAGCCGGATATATCACAGATGCAGAATGTGATTCTTTGCAGGCTCTTCCGTTGAAACTGACTTACAATCGTGTTGACCATAAAGAGGGGCTGGCTACTTATTTCCGTGAATATCTCCGCGGCGTCATGACAGCACCGAAACCGGTAAGAAGTGATTATCGTGGTTGGCAAATGCAGAAATTCTACGAAGATTCCATCGCTTGGGAAACTAACCCGTTATATGGCTGGTGTGCGAAAAACAAGAAGAAAGACGGTACAAATTATAACATCTATACAGATGGATTGAAGATTTATACAACTATCAATTCACGTATGCAGCAGTATGCCGAAGATGCTGTAAAAGAGCATTTGGGTGATTATCTGCAACCTATATTCTTCAAAGAAAAAGAGGGAAGTAAGAATGCTCCGTATGCACGATCACTACCGGAAAAACGAGTGGAAGAGTTGTTGACGAAAGCAATGAAACAAACGGAACGTTATCGCCTCATGAAAGAGGCGGGAGCTTCGGAACAACAGATTCGTAAGGCGTTCGATACACCGGAAGAAATGACTGTCTTTTCCTGGAAGGGTGATAAAGATACGATTATGACACCGATGGATTCCATCCGCTACTACAAATCTTTCTTGCGGACGGGATTTATGTCAATGGATCCGGCAAACGGACACGTGAAGGCTTATGTGGGCGGACCGAATTATGTATATTTCCAGTATGATATGGCGATGGTGGGACGTCGTCAGGTAGGTTCTACTATTAAGCCGTATTTATATACATTGGCAATGGAGAACGGATTTTCTCCTTGCGATCAGGCACGCCACGTAGAGCAAACTTTGATTGATGAGAATGGAACTCCCTGGACACCACGTAATGCAAATGATAAGCGTTATGGAGAAATGGTAACTCTGAAATGGGGATTGGCAAACTCCGATAACTGGATTTCTGCATATCTGATGGGTAAGCTGAATCCGTATGATTTGGTACGTCTGATCCATAGTTTCGGTGTACGTAATAAAGCAATTGATCCGGTGGTTTCACTTTGTCTGGGACCTTGTGAAATTTCTGTCGGTGAAATGGTCAGCGCATACACGGCTTTTGCCAATAAAGGAATCCGGGTGGCTCCATTGTTCGTTACCCGCATTGAGGATAGTGATGGCAATGTCATTTCTACTTTTGCACCGCAAATGGAAGAAGTGATAAGCGCCTCGAGTACTTACAAAATGTTGGTTATGCTGCGTGCCGTTATCAACGAGGGAACGGGTGGACGTGTTCGTCGATATGGAATTACCGCTGATATGGGTGGAAAAACAGGAACGACCAATGATAACTCCGATGCCTGGTTTATGGGGTTCACTCCTTCACTGGTATCCGGTTGTTGGGTAGGAGGGGACGAACGTGATATTCACTTCGGTAGAATGACCTATGGACAGGGTGCTGCTGCAGCTTTGCCTATCTGGGCAATGTATATGAAGAAAGTGTATGACGATCCGACCTTGGGATATGACCAACAGGAGAGATTCAAACTCCCTGAAGGGTTTGACCCGTGTGCCGGTTCGGAAACTCCTGATGGCGAAGTGATAGAAGAAGGGGGATTGGACGATCTTTTCAATTAAAGAAGTGCACAAGTATATTGTTTGCATAGGGAGTAATTACAATAGGAAAGAGAACTTGACTTTTGCCAGGCAGAAGCTGACAGAATCGTTCTCTTCTATATGTTTTGCTCCCGAACTGGAAACTAAACCTTTGTTTTTTAAGAATCCGGCCTTGTTTTCCAACCAAGTGGTTCTGTTCTTTTCCGATAAGGATGAAGAGGTGGTGAGGAAAACGCTGAAAGATATAGAACGGAGGTCCGGACGTCGTCCGGAGGATAAGAAAGAGGAGAAGGTTTGTCTGGATATTGACATGCTTTTATATGATAACAAAATATTAAAACCGGAGGATTGGCAAAGGGGATATATACAACAGTCATTATCTGCTTTCCATTCTTCATTATTTATTAAGTAGATGAAATTTCTTGGAATTATACCTGCCCGCTATGCATCCACTCGTTTTCCTGCGAAACCGTTGGCTATGTTGGGCGGAAAAACAGTCATACAACGTGTATACGAACAAGTGGCAGGCGTTCTGGATGACGCTTATGTAGCTACGGATGATGAACGCATTGAAGCTGCCGTTAAGGCGTTCGGGGGAAAGGTTGTGATGACTTCCGTTGACCACAAAAGTGGTACGGATCGTTGTTATGAAGCCTGTACCAAGATTGGAGGTGATTTTGACGTCGTAGTGAATATACAAGGAGATGAACCTTTTATTCAGCCTTCACAACTGGATGCGGTAAAGGCTTGTTTCGATGATGCAACCACGCAGATTGCTACGCTGGTGAAACCTTTTACTGCTGATGAAGCGTTTGCCGTACTGGAAAACGTGAATTCACCGAAAGTGGTAGTCAACAAGAACTGGAATGCACTTTATTTCAGCCGTTCTATCATTCCTTATCAGCGGAATGCCGAGAAACAGGACTGGTTGAAGGGACATACCTACTACAAGCACATCGGATTGTATGCTTATCGTACAGAAGTGCTGAAAGAGATTACCATGCTTCCACAGTCTTCTTTGGAACTGGCCGAATCTTTGGAGCAGCTTCGCTGGCTGGAGAACGGATACAAAATAAAGGTCGGCATCAGTGAGGTGGAAACTATTGGAATCGATACTCCACAAGACTTGGAACGGGCAGAAGAATTTTTGAAGAATAGAATCTAATCTTATGGATCGTACGATACAACCTGAAATACAAACCCTGAAAAACTTTCGTATACTTCCTCCCGTTCGAATGACGTTGCCAAACGGTATTCCGTTGACGGTTATTAATGCGGGTGAACAGGAAGTGGTACGCATAGATGTGCTTTTTGCCGGGGGACGCTGGCAACAGTCGCAGAAACTGCAAGCTCTGTTTACGAACCGGATGCTGCGTGAAGGTACAAAAAAATATACGGCTGCCACCATTGCCGAAAAACTGGATTACTACGGCTCATGGCTCGAATTGTCCAGTTCGTCGGAATATGCATATATCACTGTTTATTCGCTGAATAAGTATTTGGCGAAAACACTGGAGGTGGTGGAATCTATGATTAAAGAACCGCTTTTCCCGGAGAAGGAATTGCATACTATCCTTGATACCAATATCCAACAATATCTGGTCAATACTTCTAAAGTTGATTTTCTGGCACACCGCAGTCTGTTACAGTCGCTTTATGGCGAACAGCATCCATGTGGCAGAATAGTGGTGGAGGAAGATTATCATGCCATCACTCCGGAAGTGCTCCGTGAATTTTATGAACGGTATTACCATTCGGGTAATTGTTCTATATTCTTGTCCGGCAAGGTGACAGAGGATATTATCAGCCGGGTGACAGATACATTCGGCACTTCTTTCGGACAACATCAACAGCAGGTGTCGAAATTAAATTTTCCTTTTACTGCTGTTCCCGAAAAGAGAATTTTTACAGAGCGTGGGGATGCTATGCAGAGTGCTGTAAAGATGGGGTATACAACCATTACCCGTGATCATCCTGATTATCTGAAACTCCGGGTCCTGATGACTTTATTCGGAGGTTATTTTGGCAGTCGGCTGATGTCTAATATCCGTGAAGAGAAGGGATATACTTATGGTATTTCGGCAGGAATCATGTTTTATCCGGATAGCGGACTGTTGGCTATCTCGACAGAAACGGATAATGAATATGTGGAACCGTTGATACAGGAAGTGTATCATGAAATAGACCGTCTGCATCAGGAACCTGTGTCGGCGGAAGAACTGACTATCGTGCGCAACTATATGTTGGGAGAAATGTGTCGTAGTTATGAGTCTCCTTTCTCACTTTCGGATGCGTGGATCTTTATTGCTACTTCCGGTCTGGATGATGACTACTTTTCACGTTCTCTGCTGGCTGTGAATGAGGTTACTCCGATGGAAATACAGGATTTGGCACAGCGCTATTTGTGCAAAGAGACATTAAAAGAGGTCATTGCAGGTAAAAAGTTGTCATAAATTGCTTTCCGAAAGTGGGCTGTTTGGGATAGAAATTGTATCTTTGTCCAAATTGTAATTCTAAAATGAGTAACGACTAAAACCAATGAGGAAATATCTATATACTACACTTTTATTGGCTCTTCTTGCACAAGAGGGAGTGATGGCACAAGAAAATGAAGGAAAAAAAGGCGGATTTTTCGGAAAAATTAAAGATACATTCTCCACTGAAATAAAGATTGGCAACTATACTTTTAAGGATGGCAGTGTCTATACAGGAGAAATGAAAGGGCGAAAACCGAACGGAAAAGGAAAAACGGTTTTCAAAAACGGCGATGTCTTTGAAGGTGAATATGTGAAGGGGAAACGTGAAGGATATGGTATTTATATGTTTCCTGACGGAGAAAAGTACGAAGGACAGTGGTTCCAGGATCAGCAGCATGGAAAAGGTATCTATTATTTTATGAATAACAACCGTTACGACGGTATGTGGTATCAGGATTATCAGCATGGTGAAGGAACAATGTATTATCATAACGGTGATTTATATGTAGGTCATTGGGTGAATGATAAACGTGAAGGCGAAGGTACATACACTTGGGCAAACGGTGCTAAATATACCGGTCACTGGAAAAATGACAAAAAGAACGGCAAAGGTACCATGAACTGGGACGACGGCTGTAAGTATGAAGGAGACTGGAAAGATGATGTCCGTCACGGAAAAGGGGTATTTGAATATACCAATGGAGATAAATACGATGGTGATTGGGCGGATGATATTCAACACGGAAGAGGTACTTACTACTTTCACACGGGCGATCGTTATGAAGGTTCTTATCTCTTAGGTGAACGCACCGGTGAAGGAGTTTATTATCATGCTAACGGCGACAAGTATGTAGGTAATTTCAAAAATGGCATGCAAGACGGAAAAGGTACTTTTACCTGGGCGAATGGTGCCGTGTACGAAGGAAGCTGGAAAAACAATAAACGTGATGGCAGAGGAGTCTATAAATGGAGCAATGGCGATGTTTATGACGGTGACTGGAAAGACAACCGTCCCAATGGACAGGGTACTCTGAAAACCGTTGCTGGGATGCAATATAAAGGTGGCTTTGTTGACGGATTGGAAGACGGACAGGGCGTACAAATCGATAAAGATGGTAATCGCTTCGACGGATTTTTCAAACAAGGAAAGAAGAATGGTCCTTTTGTAGAAACAGATAAAGATGGAAAAGTAATCAAAAAAGGAACCTATAAATTCGGAAGACTTCAATAGATGATAGGTGATAAATGATAGTGGGCTGCGCATTGCGTGGCCTATTTTTTTGCATGTATGTACCAGGTGATGGAATAATGATAAATGGTATGGTACAAAGAAAAATGGATAATAACCCAAAGCGGTCATTATCCATTTTATAATTTCCTGTTGAAAGTAACTTCAACTATCAACTATCATTTATCACCTATCATCTATTAAATGATGTATTGTGAACTGATAGATTCGTTATTCATCACTCGTTTGATTGTTTCTGCAAACATATCAGCAATGCTTAACTGTTTTACTTTCGGGCATTTCTTTGCGTAAGGGATGCTGTCGGTAAATACCATTTCGGTTAGGGCAGACTCTTGTACACGGAAAGAAGCCGGATCAGACATTACGCAGTGGCTGGCGATGGCCCGTACAGATTTGGCACCGGCATCCAGCATGATGTTGGCTGCTTTGGTGATTGTTCCTGCTGTGTCTACGATATCGTCGATCAATACGACGTTTTTACCTTCTACGTCACCGATGATTTGCATAGATGCTACTTCATTGGCTTTTTCACGTGATTTGTTACAGAGTACCAATGGTACACCGAGGTATTTGGAGAAAGTGCTGGCACGTTTTGAACCTCCTACGTCCGGTGTAGCAATAACCAGATTTTCCAGTTGCAATGACTGGATGTAAGGGAGGAATACAGCTGATGCGTACAGGTGATCTACCGGGATATTGAAGAATCCCTGAATCTGGTCTGCATGCAAGTCCATCGTAATCAGGCGGTCGATACCTGCAACAGACAGCAGGTCGGCTACCAACTTAGCGCCGATAGATACACGGGGTTTGTCTTTTCTATCCTGACGTGCCCATCCGAAATAGGGGACTACAGCTACAACGCTCTTTGCAGACGCGCGTTTTGCAGCATCGATCATCAGGAGAAGTTCCATTAAGTTGTCTGAGTTAGGGAAAGTGGATTGAACCAGGAATACGTGTGCGCCACGAATTGACTCCTCATATGAAACTGCAAATTCGCCATCGGCAAAATGGGTAATGTTCATATTTCCCAGAGGACAATCCAGGCTTGCGCAGATTTTTTCTGCCAGATATCTCGAGTTCGTTCCCGAGAATACCATAAAGGGTGCTTTTTCGCTCATTTTGTAATAGATGTTACCTATTTGTTAATTTGCCTGCAAAGGTAGGAATTTCTCTTATTATTTAGAAGGACTTATTGTATAAAAAATATTTTTCTCTCCAACTTATCGGAAATATTTGTAGATTTGCTTTCTGAAAACAGTTAATAGTCAAAAATGAGTTCACGCTTTCCTTTATATATAATAGGTATAGTGTTGTTTGCCTCTTTTTTTTCGTGCACTGATATGGTGCCGACCAAAGAGGTGCGCCTGATTGATTCATTAAACGGGAAAGCGTATGCTTATCGTTATCGAAGCCTGGATTCTTCTTATAAATATGCCAATGAAGCCTATAGACAGGTGAATTTCTACAAGTCGGGGAAAGCGGAAGCATCCAACAACCTGGGGTTCTGTGCTTTTATGGCTATGGACTTTGACCGGGCGGAAGCGTTGCATAAGGAAGTATATAAACTGACTAAAAATGAACTCGAACTGTTGATTGCCGACATCGGACTGATGAAAATCTGTCAGCGGACGGCTATGAACAAAGAATTTTATGATTATCGTAATAGTGCGCTCAAGCGCATGAAACGTATTCGTGAAGAGAGTGATTTGTTTGCCGACCGTCACGAGGCACTACGGCTGGATTATGCATTCACCGAATTTTTCATCGTTTCTTCTATTTATTATTACTATCTGCAGCAACGGCAGGAGGCCATCACATCTCTTAACCGGATTCCGGAAGATGAAGCTTTGACAGATACTAATCAGTTGCTTTATTATCATTATATTAAAGGTTCGGCCTCGTTGGTGGAAGCAACCAAGCCGGAAGACCGGAAAATGCGTGAGTTCGACCAACTTTATATTACCTGGCGGACAGCTGTTCAGACTAATCATCCTTATTTCGAAGGAAATGGTCTGCAAGGATTGGCTAATCTGATGGTTTCACCTAATAATTTCGAACTTTTTCGGACGAGAAGGGGATATGCGCTGGATCAGTTTGGGTTTCCCGTAGATTCGCTTTTGCCTTTGCGAATGGCACAGCGTGCGCTTGAAAAATTTCGTGAGTACAATGATTTGTATCAGATTGCTGGTGCGTATGTGTCTATCGGTAAATATATGAATGAGCACGGACGTTATACGGAGGCATTGGATACGCTTGCAAAAGCGTTAGATTGTGTGAATCAACATCACATGCTCTATTATCACCATGCGGCGGATACATTGGATAAACTACATGTTTTTGTAGAAGGAGATACGACTTATACCGGGGTTCCATGGATCATGCAGGAAGATGTGAGAACGGTACCTGAATGGATCTCAAGGATTCGGGAGCAATTGAGCGTGTCGTATGCGGGGCTCGGGATGAAGTATGCTTCTGATTACAACCGGAATATATATTTGGATATTTTAAATTATACCCGTCAGGATAAGGAGTTGGAGAGCCGCTATCTTTCATTGGAAGCCGATTCACGACAAATGACGCTTGTACTTTCTTTGGTTATTGTCGGACTTGTATTGGTGGTTATTCTTTGGTGGTTTTTCAATAAACGGTCTAAAATAAGGAATCAGGTAGACGTGGAGCGTCTGCAACGGATTCTGACTCTTTGCCGGGATATAACTTCGTCCATTCCGATGAATGTTCCATTAATTCAACAAGGTATCGATCAATTATTTGGGAAAGGACGTCTTCAACTGGAAATTCCGGAGGAAGGAAAAGCGGCACTGGTTCCTCTGCATCGGTTGAACCGTGATGAAAAAGCATTGGTGCATGTGCTTGAACCGTATATTGTTTGGGCTGCGGACAATGAGCAGATGGTGGAAGCGTTGAGTGACGAGCGGATGCAGTTGGAAAAGCAACGGTATGTTTACGAACAACATATTGCGGGAAATAAACGTCAGAATCTTATAAAGAAGGCTTGTCTGGGCATTGTCAATGGTATTAATCCTTATATTGACCGTATCTTGAACGAAGTGCATAAGTTGACGGAGCGGGGGTATATTGATAATGCGAAGATTAAGAAAGAGAAGTATCAATACATTGATGAGCTGGTAACTACGATTAATGAGTACAACGATATTCTGGCTCTTTGGATTAAGATGAAGCAAGGAACGCTTAGCCTGAATATTGAAACTTTCAGTCTCAATGAACTGTTTGAGCTGCTAGGCAAGGGAAGACGTGCTTTTGAAATGAAAAATCAGAAGTTGGAAATTGAACCGACTACGGTTATGGTGAAGGCCGACCGGGCACTAACTTTGTTTATGATTAATACGCTGGCGGAAAATGCCCGTAAATATACTCCGGAAGGAGGAACAATTAAAGTGTATGCCCGTATTACGGAGGATGCGTATGTCGAGATCTCTGTGGAGGATAACGGAAGAGGTATTTCCGAAGAGGATGTGGCGCATATCATTGGTGAGAAGGTGTATGATTCCCGCGTGATCGGAATGAAGAATGCAGCCGATCCGGAAGTGTTGAAAGAAAACAAAGGTAGTGGTTTCGGATTGATGAATTGTAAGGGAATCATTGAGAAGTATAAGAAAACGAATGATTTATTCCGGGGATGCGTTTTTGATGTGGAGAGTGAACTGGGGAAGGGAAGCCGTTTTTATTTTCGTTTGCCTTCGGGAGTGCGTAAAGCAATGGGGGTATTGTTGCTTTGCTTGTTGCTTCCGTTGGGGATGGTTTCTTGTCTGCATGATCCGATTCCTCCCATGTTGCAGGATGGCGATTCGATTGTAGTAGTTATGGATTCTGCGTATGAGGATTTGCTGGATGTAGCGTCGGATTATGCGAATGCTGCCTATTTTGCTAATGTGGATGAAAATTATGAGTTGGCTTTGCAATATATAGATTCTGCAATGCTTTTTCTGAATGAGCATTATGAAAAATATGCGCGTCCGGATCGTCCACATCGGTATATGAAGCTGGTAGGTGAGGGAACGCCTGCTGAAATCAGTTGGTGGAACGAATTGTTTGATTCGGATTATCATGTAATTTTGGATATCAGGAATGAGGCAGCGGTTGCTTTTCTGGCTTTGAAACAGTTGGATGCATATAGTTATAATAATTCGGCATTTACGGATTTGTATAAGTTGCAGGGAGAGGATCAAACTCTCGAAGCATATTGCCGGCAGTTGGAGCGTTCGAATACCAATAAGACGGTAGGGATTATTTTATGCTTTGTTTTATTGATTGTTTCGTTGGTTGGATATTATTTTCTGTACATGAGAAAACGTTTGCAGAATCGTTTGAATCTCGAACAGGTACTTGAGATTAACCAGAAGGTGTTTGCTGCATCTTTGGTGAGACCGCAGGAACAGGAAAATGCAGAGGCACTTCAACGGGAAGAGAGTACGCTTAAAGAAATTCCGCAGCGGATTGTGGATGAAGCATTTGGTTCGGTAAATGAATTACTGACGATTGACCGGATGGGAATTGCCGTTTATAATGAAACGACACACCGGCTGGAATATGCTTCTCGTCCCGGACAGGAAATGCCGGAAATGGTAGAGCAGTGTTTTAGTTCCGGGAAATATCTTTCTGAACAGCATCTTCAGGCAATTCCGCTGATGGTGGAAGCAGGGGGCGAGCATCAATGTGTCGGTGTGCTTTATCTGGAGCGCAGAGAAGGAACGGAACAGGAGACGGATCGACTGCTTTTTGAACTGGTAGCTCGTTATGTGGCTATTGTCGTGTTTAACGCAGTGGTGAAACTGGCTACAAAATATCGGGATATCGAGTCGGCACACGAAGAAACACGTCGGGCTTCCTGGGAAGACAGCATGTTGCATGTTCAGAATATGGTGCTTGACAACTGTCTGTCGACTATTAAACATGAGACGATTTATTATCCGAATAAAATCAAGCAGATTGTAGGGCGGTTGAATGCGCAGAATCTTTCGGAAACGGAGGAGCGTGAAGCGGTGGAGACTATGACGGAATTGATTGAATACTATAAGGGAATCTTTACGATTTTGAGCTCGTGTGCTTCCCGTCAATTGGAGGAGGTCACTTTCCGGCGTACGGTGATTCCGGTACAGGAACTTTTGGATGCTGCCGGAAAATATTTCAAGAAGTTGATAAAGAATCGGCCGGAGAGGATAGAATTGGAAATAGAGCCGATGGAGGCGAAGGTGATAGGAGACGTGAATCAGTTGCGTTTTCTATTGGAGAATTTGATTGATGAAGCATTGACTGTACGTGAAGATGGAGTGATACGTTTGCAAGCGCGCAAGGATAATGAATATGTTCGTTTCCTCTTTACGGATACGAGACGCGAGAAGAGTGTGGAAGAGTTGAATCAACTATTTTATCCGAATCTGGCACGTATGACTTCCGGTGAAAAAGGGGAGTTGAGGGGAACGGAATATCTGGTATGTAAGCAGATTATCCGTGACCACGACGAATTTGCGGGGCGTAGGGGATGCCGTATCAATGCCGAGCCGGCTGAAGGCGGCGGGTTTACGGTTTATTTCACTATTCCGCGCCGATAAAAGGAAAACACATAAAAGTTATTAGATAAGGAACATGGAAGAACAGAAGTTTAAAGTTATTATTGTAGAGGATGTAAAACTGGAGTTGAAAGGGACAGAAGAAATATTCCGTCATGAAATACCGAATGCAGAAGTGATCGGCACGGCAATGACGGAAAGTGAGTTTTGGCCGTTGATGGAGGCCCAGCTTCCCGATCTGGTATTGTTGGACTTAGGACTGGGAGGTTCTACGACCATTGGTGTTGATATTTGCAAGAATATATTCAAACGTTACAAAGGAGTTCGGGTATTGATCTTCACGGGTGAGATTCTGAACGAAAAGTTGTGGGTGGACGTATTGAATGCCGGTGCCGATGGAATCATCCTCAAAACGGGTGAGCTACTGACGAAAACAGATGTACAGGCTGTGATGGATGGAAAGAAATTGGTATTTAACTATCCGATTCTGGAAAAGATTGTAGATCGTTTCAAGAAATCGGTAGCCAATGATGCCAAGCGTCAGGAGGCTGTCATCAGTTATGATATTGATGAATACGATGAACGTTTTCTCCGTCATCTGGCTTTGGGTTATACGAAAGAGATGATTGCCAATCTGAAAGGAATGCCTTTTGGTGTGAAATCATTGGAGAAACGGCAGAATGATCTTATCGGACGTCTTTTTCCGAATGGAGAACGAGTGGGAGTGAATGCTACCCGGTTGGCAGTACGTGCATTGGAATTGCGTATTATTGATCTGGATAATCTGGAGCCTGACGAGGAGTAGTTGCTAAAGCAAACGAAAAATAATCCCGGAAAATGATGAAGAATAAATGGCGTATGCCCCATCCCGCTACGATGTTCCTTCTGCTAACAATGGCAGTGGTCTTTCTTTCATGGATATGCGATATCTATGGGTTGAAAGTGACATTGCCACAAACAGGTGAGGACATCCGTGTACAAAGCCTGTTGAGTCCCGAAGGAATCCGTTGGTGGTTGCGGAACGCTATTAAGAATTTCACGGGCTTTGCTCCGTTAGGTATGGTGATAATTGCTATGTTTGGATTGGGAGTGGCACAACATTCCGGTTTTATTGATGCATGTATCCGCATGGGGGTGGGAAACCGACAGGAAAAGAGGAAGATCGTCTTGTGGGTGATTGTACTTGGCTTGTTGTCGAATGCCATTGGTGATGGTGGATATATCATTTTATTGCCTATTGCTGCTATGCTGTTTCAATGGGTGGGGCTTCATCCGATTGCAGGGATTGTTACGGCTTATGTTTCCGTTGCATGCGGGTATAGTGCTAATATTGTATTGAGTACGATGGACCCGTTGTTGGCGCATACCACGCAAGAGGCTGCACTGGCACAAACGGGTTATCAGGGGAATACAGAACCTCTTTGCAATTACTTTTTTATGAGTGCTTCAACGGTGGCCATTACGGCTATTGTGTATTGGATTACTCAAAAATGGCTTCTTCCTACGTTAGGTAAGTATGAAGGCAGTATGAAGGTGGTGGCTTACCATCCTCTGTCTCGTAAAGAGCGGCGTGCCATTATGATTTCCATTGTTGTGGCAGCTATCTATGTGGCTCTTATCTTGTGGCTTACTTTTTCTTCTTATGGAATTTTGCGGGGTGTGAATGGTGGTTTGATGCATTCGCCTTTTATTGCCGGTATTTTGTTTTTGCTTTCTTTGGGAGCAGGTATTACGGGAATGGCTTATGGATTCAGTTCCGGACGGTATCGCACTGACAATGATGTGATTGAAGGACTTACGCAGCCAATGAAGCTTCTTGGAGTGTATTTCGTTATCGCTTTCTTCGCTGCGCAGATGTTTGCCTGTTTTGAATATTCCCATCTGGATAAATGTCTGGCGATTATGGGGGCTGACTTACTTTCTTCGTTTGAACCGGCTCCTTTGTCTGCTCTTGTTCTGTTTATTCTGTTTACGGCATTGATAAATCTGATTATGGTATCTGCTACCTCCAAATGGGCTTTTATGTCTTTTATCTTTATCCCGATGTTTGCACAGATGGGAATTGCTCCGGATATAGCACAATGTGCTTTCCGTATCGGAGATAGTTCGACGAATGCCATTACTCCTTTCTTATTCTATATGCCTCTGGTGCTTACCTATATGCGGCAATATGATAAGCAGATTACGTATGGTTCATTGCTGAAATATACTTGGAGATATTCATTAGGCATCCTGGTTGTCTGGACATTGCTGTTTATCGTTTGGTATTTGTTGAAAATACCGATGGGATTGTAGGGTTAAGGAATGATTGCCGGGCTCCGGTTTATCTGATTGGAATTTTGTTTTTCTGAATTAATCGCTATATTTGCACCGTTCCTTAAAGAAAGACAACGAATGAATCTACCAGAAATCTCTGAAAATCTAATTGAACAGTTAAATCACGGTAATACAAAAGCATTTGATAAAATCTATCATACCTACTACCTTTATTTGTGTGCGATAGCTGTTTATTATGTGCATGACAAGAGGGTGGCAGGGGAGATTGTGAATGATGTCTTTGTCGCTTTTTGGCAGAATCGCCACCATATCACTCACCCGGCTCTTCCGTACTTGCGGCGTGCTATTCAAAACGCAAGTATTAGTTATCTGCGTTCTTCCTACTTCAACGAAAAACAGATGACGGAACAGATGGAAGAAATCTGGGCTTTTCTCGAAAATCATATTCTTTCTTCCGATAATCCTTTGCAGGCATTGGAGCATAGCGAAATGAATACCATCATCATGAAGAAGGTGGAGGAATTGCCAGCCAAATGCCGTGCCATATTTAAAGCAAGTTTGTATGAGGGTAAGACATACAGTGAAATTGCCAAGGAGCAGAATATTAATGTGACCACTGTAAGAGTACAGATGAAAATAGCATTGACTAAGCTACGCGAATCACTGGGTACACCTTATATGATAGCTATTTTGATGTTTCTCTAAAAAAAATCGCTTTTCTTTTAAACGTTTCTTTTTTTATTGCGTATCTAGTTATATACACCCATAGAAAAAGTACGTTTATGAATGACTCTTATCATATAGAAGAATTGGAAATCCGGATAAGCAACTATCTGTCCGGTAACTGCACCGAAGAAGAGAAAGAAGCTCTGTTCGCTTATCTGGCTTCCAATGAAGATGCAGCTAAAATTTTCCGGGAGATGTCCGCAGTATGGGCTGTTTCTTCTGTGCCTGCATTTGCCAAAGTAGAGGATGCTAATTTATCACAGATAAAAGAAAAAATAGCCGCTGCTGAGATGAAACCTGTCCGTTCGCGGAAGATAGTTCCTGTGTGGCTGAAGGTAGCTGCTGCAATTATTTTGTTGTTGGGCTGTAATTACTTCTGGTACACTTATACTGAAAATCTTACGGAAGTATATACGAATGCGGATTCTCCTTATGAAATTAAAGTGCCAGCTGGTTCGCGGACGAATATTGTGCTTCCAGATGGAACAGAGGTTTCATTGAATGCGGGTTCTGTGTTACGTTATTGCCGTGGGTTCGGTATTCGTGAACGTGATGTAACACTTGATGGCGAAGGATATTTCAAGGTGGCGAAAAATGAGAAGATTCCTTTCTTTGTAAATACGAATGGTGTACAGGTAAAGGTGGTAGGGACTGTTTTTAATGTACGCGCTTATGATGACGATAATTATGTAATGGTATCTTTGTTGGAAGGTCGTGTCAATTTAGCCACTTTGTCCGGTTCGGTAATGAAACTATTCCCTAGCGAACAGGCTTTTTACGATAAGAATACGGGCCGCATGGAGAAAATGAAATCAAATGCTAGTTCTGCCTGTGACTGGTTGGATGGTGGCCTGACATTTGAAGATGCTCCGTTTGCCGACATCGCACACCGTCTGGAGCGCAAATTCCAGGTGAAGATCAGTTTAGAGAGTGAACGTCTGAAAGCGGAACGCTTTTCCGGATGTTTCAATAGTAATCAAAGTATCAATGATATATTGGGAGAAATCAACGTTGAGAAGCAATATACATGGAAAGTTAGTGGAGACACTATCTTTATAACTGACAAGAAAAAGGAGGTAAAATAAGAAAAAGTAAAGTATGATTGGGAACTTAGTCGATAGATATATCGGCGGTTCAGCGTTGTATAGAAAGATATTATGTTAACCTTTAATAGTGAAAAATATGAGATTAATAGTAAAAAGAATATTATTAATGCTTCTGCTTTTGTCTGTAGGAAACGTTTTGACTGGTGGTTTCCAGCTATCGGCACAGGAACAAAGTAAGCGATTCAGTGTGAAAGTAGATAATATTACTTTGAAAGAAGCCATTGAAGTAATAAAGAAGCAAGGCAATTACTCTTTCCTGATTCGTAATAATGACATTGATTTGAATAGGAAAGTCTCTGTGAATATAAATAACGGTACTATTAATGATGTGATGGGACAATTGCTGGCCGGTACGGACGTCAGTTATGAAGTGAACGGACCCCGGGTGATTATGTTCCATGCAGTGACGCCGCAGAAAGAACAGGAAAAAGCGTTTGTCTTAAAAGGTAGAATCACTGATCCTACAGGTGAAGGGGTGATTGGGGCAAATGTGAAAGTGGTCGATTCTACGGAAGGTACCATTACGGATATGGATGGCAATTTTTCTTTGATGGTTACTCCGAATGCCCGTTTATCCATATCGTATATCGGCTATGCCACACAGGAAGTGGTGGTGAAAGATCAACGTCCTCTCAATGTAACTTTGAAAGAAGATACTCGGTTAATAGACGAAGTAGTAGTTGTTGGTTACGGCGTACAAAAGAAAGCGAACCTGACAGGTGCGGTGAGCAGTGTGAAGATGGATGATGTTTTAGGTGACCGTCCGGTGGTGTCTGTGAGTGACGCTTTGAAAGGGGCAATGCCCGGCTTGCAGATTACAGGTAATTCAGGAAGACCCGGTGAAGAAATGAGTTTCAACATTCGTGGTGTCAACAGTTTGGATAAGAATGGGAAACCGCTGGTGCTGGTAGATAACGTGGAGATGGATATTAATATGCTCGATCCGAACGATATTGAATCGGTGACTGTTTTGAAGGATGCGGCATCTTCTGCTATTTACGGAGCACGGGCAGCTTTCGGTGTGATTTTGATTACTACAAAGAAAGGCTCGGATGCAACTAAACTCTCTATTAATTATTCAAATAACTTCTCTTTTAGCAGACCTGCCAATATGCCTCATAAGGCTACTCCGCTCCAAACGGTACAGGCTTATAAGGACATGGGGACAATCAATTATCAAAGTGGTCAGAACGTAGATACCTGGTTGGGACTTTTGAAGGAATATAATGCTAATCCGTCTGCATATCCGGATGGTTATGCAATGGTGGACGGGCTGCGTTATAGCTTGGCAGAAACTGATCTTTTCGATGATATGATGGAGACTGGTTTCCAGCAAACTCATAATATCTCGGTAGGTGGCGGTACGAAAGATATTTCTTATCGTTTCTCCTTCGGTATGGTGAATGAAAATGGGGTACTGGCTTCGGATAAAGATACGTACAAGCGTTACAACGTGTCTTCTTATCTCCGCTCGGATGTGTTTTCATGGATTACTCCGGAATTGGATATTAAATATACGAACTCGAACTCTTCATTGCCGGAAACTTCCGGAGGATATGGTATATGGGGAGCAGCAGTCGCATTCCCTTCTTATTTCCCTACTGGAACAATGAATATTGACGGCGAAGAATTACCGATCAATACTCCTCGTAACTTGATTGATCTGGCATATCCGACAACTATTCAAAAGAATAATCTTCGTATTTTCGGAAAGGTTACGATCAGTCCTTTGAAGAATGTGAAGTTGATTGGTGAGTATACATTCAATCATCTAAGTAACGAGAAAACGAAATTTGAGAAGAAGTTCTATTATGCACATGGAGGTAACTTTGTGAAAGAGGTTTCCACTGCCAATTCCAAGTATGAATATTCCAATGGTATTACGGATTATAATGCATTGAACTTCTATGCTAACTATAACAACTCATGGGGCAAACATGATGTAACGGTGATGGGAGGTTTCAATCAGGAGAGTAGTGATTATCGTTATGCTGAGATGTCGCGTATGAATATGATTAATGAAGATCTGCCGTCTATTTCGCAGTCGACAGGTGATTATTTTGCTAAAGACAAATTTGAACGTTATACGGTAAGAGGGTTATTCTATCGCATTAACTATTCGTTTGCCGGCAAGTATTTGCTTGAAACGAACGGACGTTATGACGGTTCTTCCAAATTCCCGAAGAATAGCCGTTTCGGTTTCTTCCCTTCGGTTTCCGCCGGATGGCGTATCAGCGAGGAAGCGTTTATGAAACCTTTGAACTCTGTTCTTTCGAACTTGAAATTGCGTGGTTCTTGGGGTAATATTGGAAATCAGAGCATCACTCCTTACGCATATATTCCCGGTATGGATGCGGAACAGGCTTATTGGACTGTTTCCGGTATTAAAGTTACTACTTTGAAACCAGCTGCTTTGGTTAGCAATAGCTTTACTTGGGAAAAAGTAACGACAATTGATGTCGGATTCGATCTTGGGCTATTGGATAACAGATTGAATATGGTGTTCGACTGGTATCGTAGAGATACTAAGGGTATGCTTGCTCCGGGCTCTGAACTTCCGGGTGTATTAGGTGCAAGTGCCCCTTTACAGAACACGGCTGACCTTCGTTCTAAAGGTTGGGAAATCTCGGTTGACTGGAACGATCAGATCGGAAAAGTGAAATATAGCATAGGCTTTAATCTTTACGATGCGAAAACAAAGATTACTAAATACAACAACGAAACAGGACTGTTTGGCAAGGACAAGAACGATAATGAAACATTTCGCGTAGGAATGGAACTGGGTGAAATTTGGGGGTATGTGACCGATCGTTTGTACACAGTGGATGATTTCGATGCAGATGGCAAACTGAAACCGGGTATTGCTAAAGTGGAAGGTTATAATCCGAATCCGGGAGATATATTATATAAGGACTTGGATGGTAATGATATTATCAACAGTGGTACCAGTACAACGAAAGATCCGGGAGACCGTAAAATCATTGGTAATAATACCCGGCGTTATCAGTATGGTATTCATGGTAGTGCAAGTTGGAACGGTTTTTCTCTGTCATTCTTGCTGCAAGGAGTTGGTAAACGAGATTTGTGGGTGATGAACGATCTGTTTTATCCGCATTATGATGCTTGGACTACCGTTTATGATTCACAGTTGAATTATTGGACTCCGGAAAATACGAATAGTTATTTCCCCCGTATTTATGAGAAAGCGGCCGGAAATACAGATGCCAATACACGTGTACAGACTCGTTATCTACAGGATGGATCGTACTTAAGTATTCGTAATATAACGCTTTCTTATAATTTCCCGTCTAAGTGGATGAGTAAGATTGGAGTTAATAATCTGGCTGTGTTCTTCAGTGGTGAGAATCTTTATACGTTCGACCACTTGCCGAAGGGACTTGATCCGGAACGTTCTGTCACGGATGATTTAGGACAACGTGGTTTTACCTATCCGTATATGAGACAGTATTCGTTCGGTATAAACCTTTCATTCTGATTGTTTCACAATTTAAAGAGTAATTATTATGAATAAATATATACTATGTGTAAGCGTTAGTCTTTGTTTGTTGATGTCGTCTTGTCTAAATGACGAATTTCTGGAGGTTTATCCCAAAGGACAGCAAACAGAAGCATCGGTCTTTACTACCTATGACAACTTTAAAACGTATACATGGGGATTGTATAACGTGTTCTTCGGATATACGTATGATACAGGGCAAACGGATGAAATTTTCCGTGGTGATTTTGAATCGGATAACATGATAAAAGGATTGGATGGATATGAAGGTCAGTGGGCATATCGCAAAGCAAAGGCTACGGATGAGTCTAAAGATTGGGATTATGATTATATCCGTCGTGTTAACCTGATGCTCGATAATATTGATCATTCGGAAATGAGTGAAACCGAGAGGGAGCATTGGAGAAGTGTGGGATATTTCTTCCGTTCTTATAAATACTTTCAGATGCTTTCTAAATTTGGTGATATTCCTTGGGTAGAGCATGCTTTGACTGAGGAAAGTCCCGAGCTTTATGGAAAACGTGATAGTCGTGACTTGGTGGCTTCCAATATTCTGTCTAATTTGAAATATGCGGAAACACATATTGGCAGTAATATCGAAGCGGATGGGAAAAATACAATTAATATGTATGTGGTGAAAGCTCTTATTTCCCGTTTTGCTTTATTTGAAGGAACTTGGAGAAAATATCATGGTTTGTCGGGAGTGGATACTTATCTGGAAGAATGTGCCCGTGCTTCTGAAGAGGTGATTAAGCAATATCCGAATGTGCATCCTAAATATGATGAGTTGTTTAATTCGGAAACACTGGATGGGGTGACAGGTATTCTTTTGTATAAGGCTTATGAAACCGGACAGTTAATGCATGGTTTGACCCGTATGGTGCGTACAGGTGAATCTTATATTGAGGCAACGAAAGACGCGGTAGACAGTTATCTTTGTACGGATGGACGACCGGTTAGCACGACGACTAGCCGTTATGGGGGTGATAAGAATATGTATGGACAATTCCGTGATCGTGATTACCGGTTGTATTTGACGATCTGTCCTCCATATATGGTGAAGAAAGAAAACGGACCCAGTACGGCTGATTGGAAATATACGGATAATGCACAGGACAGGGAATTTATAGATTTAATGGCTACGATTTCCGGTGAAACTTATCATCGTTTGCCGTCTTCCAACTTTAAAGGATTCACCGTGCAAGGACAACCTCACTTTAAGAATATGAACTGGGGACAGGGCTGGAACGCTTCCCAAATGGGCTTCTGGGTATGGAAATATTATAATACACATACTGTAGCTACCAACGCGAATGGGGTGAATACAACAGATGCCCCGCTGTTCCGTATAGGTGAGGTGATGGTAAACTATGCCGAAGCGATGTGCGAATTGAACAAATTCGACCAGGCTGCTGCGGATAAGTCTATTAACAAACTTCGGGCAAGAGCTAATGTGGCGAAAATGGTGGTGAATGATATTAATGATGCTTTTGATCCGAAGCGTGATCCTTCCGTTCCTGCTCTTTTGTGGGAAGTGCGTAGAGAGAGACGAGTTGAATTGATGGGCGAAGGTTTCCGTTTGGATGATTTGCGCAGGTGGAAGAAAGGAGACTATGTTAACAAACAACCGCTGGGTGCCTATGTGACAGGGGCTTCGGCCAAGAATTTGAAAGTAACGGGTGGTGCAGGTGCTGATGAAGGATATGTTTATTTCTTTGATACCCCGCTTGGATGGCAGGAACATTATTATCTGTATCCGTTGCCTTTGAAGCAATTGGCGTTAAATACGAATTTGGAACAAAATCCGGTATGGACAAAGTAATTTTAAATTGAAATGATGCACAAGACCTGTAATATTTTAGTATATTGCAGGTCTTGAAAATTTAAGGTAGAAAATGAAAAATAGAATATCAATAAAATATGCGTTTTTTTGTGGAACAGCTTGCTGCATCTCATCTATACTACGTGCACAACAGGATGCATCCCAAATGAATGTGCTTTTTATAATGGCTGATGATATGCGCCCCGAACTGGGGTGTTACGGGGTAGATGTAGTGAAAACTCCTAATATGGACCGTTTGGCGGCAAGTGGCGTCTTGTTTCAGAATGCGTATTGTAATATTCCTGTGAGTGGGGCATCCCGGGCTAGTTTATTGACGGGTGTATATCCTCATTACCCCGATCGCTTTATTAGTTTTTCCGCCTATGCCAGCAAAGATTGTCCCGAAGCAATACCTATTTCGGGATGGTTCACCCGGAATGGTTATCATACTATTTCGGACGGCAAGGTGTTTCATCATATCAGCGATCATGCGGATTCGTGGAGTGAGCCTCCTTACCGGAATCATCCGGATGGATATGATGTATATTGGGCGGAATATAATAAATGGGAACTTTGGATGAATTCGGAATCGGGAAAAACGGTTAATCCGAAAACGATGAGGGGACCTTTTTGTGAATCTGCTGATGTTCCTGATACTGCCTATGATGATGGGAAACTTGCAAACCGAGCTATTCGTGACTTGAAAAGGATGAAGGAGGCTGGCAAACCTTTCTTCTTGGCTTGTGGTTTCTGGAAACCTCATTTGCCGTTCAATGCCCCAAAGAAATATTGGGATTTATATAAACGGGAGGAAATACCTTTGGCTACCAATCGTTTCCGACCTGAAGGATTGCCGGAGCAGGTTCGTAATTCAAGCGAGATATATGCGTATGCACGGGTTGCGGATACGAGTGATATTGACTTCCAGCGGGAGGTAAAACATGGATATTATGCTTGTTTGAGTTATGTGGATGCGCAGATCGGCAAGGTATTGGATGCATTGGATGAACTGGGATTATCGGATAATACAATTGTGGTTTTGTTGGGGGATCATGGCTGGAATCTGGGAGAACATGATTTTATAGGTAAACATAATCTGATGAATACTTCTACTCATGTACCGTTGATTGTCCGTGTGCCGGGAATGAAAAAAGGAAAAACAAAATCGATGGTGGAATTTGTTGATTTGTACCCGACTTTATGTGAACTTTGTAAACTGCCTGTTCCCGCTGAACAGTTAAGCGGGCAAAGCTTTGCCGGGGTATTCAAGAATCTGAAAGCTAAGACGAAAGGTGAAGTCTATATTCAGTGGGAAGGAGGAGATAATGCCGTTGACCGGCGTTATAGTTATGCGGAATGGATGAAAGGCGACGTGAAGAAAGCCAGTATGTTGTTTGACCATCGGATTGACGGGAAGGAAAACAAGAATCGGGTCGATGAAAAAAAATATAAGAATAAGGTTGAATCATTATCTTCTTTTATCAGAATAAAGAAGTCATCATTAAAGAAATAATATGAAAACAGTTTTATTACAGTCCAGCCGTTTGGTATCGGTTGTTTTATTCATGCTTTACGGAATGTCGATGTTTGCCCAGCGACAGGATATCTTGCTAAATAATGATTGGAATTTCCGGTTTTCGCATCAGGTACAGAAGGGAACAGGGGTAAGAGTTGATTTGCCTCATACTTGGAATGCGCAGGATGCTTTGTCCGGTAAGATAGACTATAAACGGGGAATTGGTAATTATGAGAAGAATTTATTTATTCGTCCCGAATGGAAAGGAAAACGTCTTTTTATTCGTTTCGAAGGAGTGAATAACATTGCAGATGTGTTTATAAATCGTCGTCATATAGGTGAGCATCGTGGGGGATATGGAGCTTTTATCTTTGAGATCACAGGAAAGGTGGAATATGGAAAAGAAAACTCTATATTAGTACGGGTGAATAATGGTGAACAGTTGGATATTATGCCTCTGGTCGGTGACTTTAATTTTTACGGAGGTATTTATCGTGATGTACATTTGTTGATTACTGATGAGACGTGTATTTCTCCTTTGGATTATGCTTCCCCCGGAGTACGTCTGATACAGGATAGTGTGAGCCATCGGTATGCTAAGGTACGGGCTATTGTTGATTTATCAAACGGGAGTAGTGGTAATCAGGAAGTGGAGCTTAACGTACGCCTGTTAGATGGTCAAAGGGTGGTGAAAGAAGGAACAAAGAATGTGAATCTTTCTGGAAACGAAGTAATGCAGCAGGAACTTACATTTGAAATCGATCAGCCTCATTTGTGGAATGGTCGTCAGGATCCTTTCCTTTATCAGGCGGAAGTGACTCTTTTCCGGAATGGTCAGATGGTAGATCGTGTTACACAACCGTTGGGACTTCGTTTTTACCGGATCGACCCTGATAAAGGTTTTTTCCTGAATGGAAAACATTTGCCTCTTCAAGGCGTTTGCCGTCATCAGGATAGGAGTGAGGTGGGCAATGCGCTGCGCCCGCAACACCATGAGGAAGATGTGGCATTGATGTTGGAGATGGGAGTGAATGCTGTTCGTTTGGCGCATTATCCGCAGGCTACTTATTTTTATGATCTGATGGATAAAAATGGTATTATTGTATGGGCTGAAATACCTTTTGTGGGTCCTGGTGGATATAATGATAAAGGTTTTGTGGATTTACCTGCTTTCCGTGCCAACGGAAAAGAGCAGCTCAAAGAACTGATTCGTCAACATTATAATCATCCTTCTATTTGTGTATGGGGGCTGTTTAATGAGTTGACGGAGTTGGGAGATAATCCGGTTGAGTACATCAAAAAATTAAATGTGCTGGCACATCAGGAAGATACTACCCGGCCTACGACCTCCGCAAGTAATCAAATGGGAGATTTGAATTTCATAACGGATGCTATTGCTTGGAACCGTTATGATGGATGGTATGGTGGCACTCCCGCTGATTTGGGGAAATGGTTGGATCGAATGCATAAGGATCATCCGGAAATATGTATTGCTATCAGTGAATATGGTGCCGGTGCAAGTATTTACCATCAACAAGATTCGTTGGTTAAAACTGTACCAACCAGTTGGTGGCATCCTGAAAACTGGCAGACGTATTATCACATTGAAAACTGGAAAACAATCTCTTCCCGTCCTTATGTATGGGGGAGCTTTGTCTGGAATATGTTTGATTTTGGCGCTGCACATCGCACTGAAGGAGACCGTCCCGGAATTAATGATAAAGGTTTGGTTACCTTCGACCGGAAAGTTCGTAAAGATGCTTTCTACTTCTATAAGGCCAACTGGAATAGGGAAGAACCAATGCTTTATTTAACAGGCAAACGTAACACAGTACGTACACAACATTTGCAAACAATTACTGCTTTCACGAATCTGTCAGGAGCCGAATTGTTTGTAAACGGTAAGAGTTATGGTAAAGCAATACCGGATTCGTATGCTATTCTGGAATGGAAAAATGTGGAACTAGAACCTGGTGAAAATGAAATAAAGGTTGTTTCCACTAATAAGAAGTTACCTTTGAGCGATAGTTTTCATTGTAGATTGTGATAGGTAGTTTAAATGCTAATCGGAAAGAGCACTGTAAACAAAGTAGGTTTGCAGTGCTTTTTTCTAGGGGTTTCTCTTTTGGGAGATAATAATCCTTCCTGAATCTATAACAGCGGATAATGATACTCCAACAGTATAACAGATCATATCTGACCATAGAAAACCATGTCCAAAGATTAATGCTCCAAGTGTGGTGTTTCGTACAGTATTTGCCCAGTCTGCTTGGTATAGTTGGCTAATTTCTATACAATAAGAAAATAATAAGGAAATAACAATGGTCTTGAGTATAGATAATGACGGGAAAAGAAAGCGTATTCCACAATACACCATGGCTGCCCAAAGCGTATCGCCTGAATACTCTGCGATAAATTCGGGCAATATATCACCATGTTTTCGGGAAGCCAATCCTAACACTATAATTGCGGAAGTAATTGCTAAATAAATCCAACGTTTGTTTTTCACGCAGTAATGTTTTAGTATGGTGCAAATTTATAAAATTAAGTTGGATAACTTGGCAGGATGGATCAAACTCTGATAAAAACAGATTTTATTTACATACTAAACTTTTCGTTCTTTTGAAATGTTATAAGGTCGTTCGAGCTTTATCTCGATAAATGTGTTCATAACCAACCGATTTACGCAATTGTTGTGGAAACGGCTGCAGTTGGTCACTTAAAAAATTAGTAATTAAAATAATAGAGTTATGAAGAATCTTTTTCGACCGTTGTTAGTACTGACAGGATGTATAGTATTGGCGAGTTGTGTAAGTCAGAAGCAATTTAAAGGTTTAAAAACTGATTATACAAAGTTGCAAAAAGAATATCAGGAAAGTCAATTGCAGCTAAGAGAAAATCAGGCACGTTCAACAAGTCTTGAGGAGAGACTTGCCGAAGCGCAGCGGAATAATAGTGAGTTACGCAAGAGCTTGTCCGATATGCAAAGCATCTTGAATAAGAGTCTTACACAGAGCTCTCAAGGGAATATGAATATGGGTAAGTTAATAGATGAGATCAATGCTTCAAACCGTTTCATCCAGCATTTGGTTAAAGAAAAGAATAGATCAGACTCTTTGAATCTCGTAATGGTCAATAAACTTACCCGTTCGCTTACCCGTGAAGAGATGCGTGACTTGGATATTAAGGTATTGAAAGGTGTTGTATATATTTCCTTAGCAGATAACATGCTTTATAAATCAGGAAGTTATGAAATTAGCAATAAAGCAGAGGCTGTGCTTAGTAAAATAGCCAAAATCATTCAGGACTACAAAGATTATGATGTTCTGGTAGAAGGAAATACAGATACCGATCCGATATCTCGTACGAATATACGTAATAATTGGGATTTGAGTGCGTTGCGTGCTTCATCTGTTGTTCAGGCATTACAGAATATTTATGGTATAAATCCCAAACGCCTGACTGCTGCCGGTCGAGGTGAATTTAATCCGGTAGCCGGTAATGATACGGCAGAAGGAAAAGCTCGTAACCGCCGGACCGAGATTATTATAACTCCTAAACTGGATCAGTTTATGGATTTGATAGATCAGGCTCCTGATAATTCTTCATCAGGTATAATGGGGGATGAGAATACAAAAGAGTAAAGGAAATATTTCCATCTAGGGCTAATAATAAAGCGATGAATTTGAATTCATCGCTTTATTATTAGCAATTTGAAACAGATACAGTAAAGTGTTAGAGGTATCTATATTTTATTTTCAGAGCTTGAGAAATTGCTCTATTTTATAGAGAGTCCGATTTGAAATGAGTATTGCTGATTTTAAATGTTTTCGGCAGATGGACCTATTTTGAAAATTCAAACTCATATGGATAAGGAGTTTGATTCCATGAAACCCATTCTATCTTTCCATAATTATGCAAATCACATGGGAAAACCACAGAATAGTCCCATGGATTATATCGATATGGTATGTCAACATATTGACAAGCATATTTATTTGAATATAGCCAATGATATCCTGTTTTAGAGTCGCTATATATTGCTACCATAAAATATTTACCAATCTTTACTTTAGCGGAAGTATATGTTTCCTTTATTGACGAGGCAAATATAGAATAAGTAGCATCAACTATGCTACCATCTTTCTTTTTAATTTTTGATTTTGACAGCAAATTCCAAGTTTCATCTTGTATTTTTTGATAATCAAGTATATTCCCTGAAAAAGTTTGCTTTTTCACATCAAATTCCTCATTGTTGTCAGCCTTAAATAATAAAAATGTGGTGGAAATATTTTCGTAATCAGACTCTGGAGTAAGAGCTTTGTATCCATTTAGCCAAATTTCCTGAATGTCACTTTTTTCTTCATCACTTTTACTACATCCAACTACTATCAGTGCAGTCATAATTAAAAATAGAAGTTTTTTCGGGCTGACCCCAAAGGAACCCTGAATGCATTTGATGCTGTCAAGTTTCTCTTGGTATTCATTGAGTATATTACGTAGTTTGGTATTGATTAGTGCTGCGTCTGGACGTTTGACTACTTGCCCGTTTTTGAATTGTGAAAGACTGTCGACTTTGAATCGAGTGACAATGTACTTTGTTTCTTCTTTGTGATGGATGGCTATACAAATTTTGTGAGATCCATCACTTAACACCTTTGCTGGGATTAGAGCTAATCTGATTGTTGCCATAGTTTCAAAATTTAGAGAAAACACTCGGACAAGATTTCGACAAGGTAAATTGCTCAAAAGTGAGAGTTTTCTCGTTTTTTTTTAATCAATAGCAGCTAATTAGAAAAGTAAAAAGGCTGATTAACCATTTGATAATCAGCCTTTCTGCTAAGTGATTCCGCTGCGATTCGAACGCAGGACCCACGCCTTAGAAGGGCGTTGCTCTATCCAGCTGAGCTACGGAACCAGCCTTATTTGCGGATGCAAAGGTAGTGCTTTTTATGAAAACTCAAAAACTTTCCGGCACTTTTTTATTCATATTTTTCTTTATGGCTATGAATCAGTAATTTATAAAAGAGAAATATTTTGTTTACTTATATGATTGGGGAGGAATGAATAGGAAAACGTCATTTTTACGAAGAATAACGAACGTTATATAGGTTTCAAAAAGGTCAAAAAAATAAAATACGGTTGTGTTTTTCTATTATAACTTCTACTTTTGAACGATAAACAACTAAAAAACACATAAAGTTATGAAGAAATTGATTTTTTTATTTGCATTTTGTATTGTAGTGACTAATGTTTTTGCACAAACCGCCCCAGAGCAATTGAAAAAAGAAGGAAATGATGCATTTAATGCTAAAAATTATCCAGTAGCGTATGCGAAGTTCAGCGAATATCTGAAACAGACTAATAATCAGGATTCTGCAACAGCTTACTATTGTGGTATAGCAGCAGACGAAGTGAAAAAGTATGCGGAAGCCGTGACCTTTTTCGATATTGCTATTCAGAAAAAATTTAATATAGGAAATGCGTATGCTCGTAAAGCTTTGGCTTTAGATGCACAAAAGAAGACTGCTGAATATGTAGCTACATTAGAAGAAGGGCTGAAAGTCGATCCTAAGAATAAGACAATGGTGAAGAATTATGGTCTTCATTATCTAAAAGCAGGACTTGCAGCACAGAAAGCAGGAAAAGCAGAAGAAGCTGAAGATTGTTTTAAGAAAGTAATTCCTTTGGATCACAAGCAATATAAAACAAATGCATTGTACAGTTTAGGAGTTCTGTGCTATAATGATGGCGCTAATATCCTGAAGAAAGCTGCTCCTTTGGCAAATTCTGATGCAGATAAATATGCTGCAGAAAAAGAAAAAGCTGATGGTAGATTTAAAGAAGCATTAGACTATCTGGAAGAAGCTGCTAAGATCTCTCCGGAAAATGAAAATGTGAAGAAGATGCTTCCTCAAGTGAAAGCTGTTATGAAGTAATTTGACCAATTTTATAAATGATAAAGGGTTGCCGATATGACACGTCGGACAACCCTTTTTTATTGCTATCTTTTTCTAATCTATACTTTTTGTGTACATTTGCCTTCCCTAAACGTAGAAGTATTTTATATGCACTTATATAATAAGGAACAGGCTATTAAACGAATGAACCAGTTGGGACAACTCCACCGTCCTTTCATTTTCATTATAAATTATCTACAAGATGTATCTTATATAGAGGAGGTTGCCGCTGTTGATTCCGCTGAAGTTTTGTATAATTTGAATGGATTTACCAATCAGATTATATCGGCTGAAGATGATATAGCTACTTACTCCGCAAAAACAGTGCCTTCACTACATTGGCAGCCTTTCGCAGAATCTTTCTCTTCTTATCAACGTTCGTTTAATATCGTGCGACGGAACATCCTGGCAGGAAATAGTTTCCTTACGAATTTGACGTGTCGCACTCCGGTAGAAACCAATCTCACTCTGAAAGATATTTATTTTCATTCAAAAGCGATTTATAAGCTGTGGATTAAAGATCGTTTTACGGTTTTCTCTCCTGAAATATTTGTTAGAATTCATCAAGGAAAAATTAGCTCATATCCGATGAAGGGAACCATTGATGCTTCAATTCCCTCTGCTGCTCAATTATTGATGAATGATCCGAAAGAGACTGCCGAACATGCTACCATTGTAGATCTGATTCGTAATGATTTAAGTATGGTTGCCAACCGGGTGTCAGTTTCCCAGTATCGGTATATGGACAGGTTACAGACTAATCGGGGAGTCATTTTCCAGACGAGTTCTGAAATTCAGGGTATATTGCCTGAAAATTATCAGGAGCATTTGGGAGATATTATTTTCAGGCTATTACCAGCCGGTTCTATTACCGGTGCTCCAAAGAGAAAAACGATGCAGATTATTCAGGAAGCTGAAACCTACGACAGAGGATTTTATACGGGAGTTATGGGATATTCTGATGGCATTGATTTAGATAGTGCCGTTATGATACGATTTGTAGAACAGGAAGGAGAGAAGATGTATTTTAAAAGTGGAGGTGGGATCACCTGCCAGAGTGATGTGGAAAGCGAGTATAATGAAATGAAACAAAAAGTATATGTACCCATTTATTGAGACTATCCGGATAGAGGATGGACAGATTTATAATCTTGATTATCACACAGAACGCTTTAATAAAACCCGTGCAGCTTTTTGGAAAGACAGCACTCCGCTGGATTTACGGGAATTTATATCTCCGCCAACTTTAAATGGAATTCATAAATGCCGGATTGTATATGGAAAAGAAGTGGAAGAAGTTACGTATGCGCCCTATCAGATGCGACAGGTATCTTCTTTGCATTTGGTTGTGTCTGATACCATTGATTATACTTATAAAAGTGCGTATCGGGAAGAACTGAATGCCTTGTACGCTCAAAGAGGAATGGCGGATGATATTTTAATTGTGAGAAATGGCTATCTGACAGATACCTCTATAGCTAATGTTGCTCTCTATGACGGACATACCTGGTTCACACCGGCTCATCCGTTACTCCGTGGGACGAAACGAAGCGAATTTCTGGACAGGCAGCTCATTGTTGAGAAAGACATTCCGCAAATATGTCTGAAAGACTATTCCCATATCATGTTATTCAACGCAATGATTGACTGGAAACGCATTATATTGCCTATAAATGAGAAACATTTAATTCTATAAACTATAATTAACTGAAATATACAGAGAACTGCTGAACAAAAGTCTCTTTTGTACTGTTATATTTATGTGTTTTTCATAGTATTAGATATAAGATTAATTAAAGAGATTGTACTTCACTTGTGAAAGCTAAAGTACGTCAGAGACAGAAGAGTCTGTTTTTTTGATAAATGTGTTAGAGCATCGGTTTTACCAGGCCGATGCTTTTTTTATGTCCTTTTACCCCCTTTTGTAGTTTATATGAAATAAAATTTGTACGTTTGTAGAGTAATAATAGAAAATGATAAAGATGAACATACCCGTTATCTTTCAGTTTTTAAAAGATCTTTCCGCGAATAATAATCGTGAGTGGTTTAATGAGCATAAGGCAGAATATGAAACAGCCCGTGCCGAGTTCGACAACTTCTTGGCAACAGTGATTGCCCGTATTTCCCTGTTTGATGAAACTATCCGGGGGATTCAGCCCAAAGACTGTACTTATCGCATTTACCGGGATACCCGCTTCTCTGCGGATAAAACACCTTATAAAATACATTTCGGAGGTTATATCAATGCCAAAGGAAAGAAGTCTGATCATTGTGGATATTATGTACACTTGCAGCCGGATGGTTCTATGCTTGCCGGAGGAAGCCTGTGTCTGCCTACCAATATCCTGAAAGCCGTGAGACAATCTATCTATGATAATATCGAAGAGTTTGTTGCGATCGTAGAAGATCCGGAGTTTAAGAAATACTTTCCGGTGATAGGGGAGGATTTTCTGAAAACAGCTCCGAAAGGTTTTCCGAAAGATTTCAAGTACATTGATTATTTGAAATGTAAAGAATACGTTTGCTCTTATAATGTTCCCGATAACTTCTTCACCCGACCGGATATGTTGGAACAGATCGACAAAGTGTTCCGGCAATTCAAACGGTTTGCCGATTTTATAAACTATACGATTGATGATTTTGAATAAATAATGCCTAGAATATAAACTTTAAAATTTAACTTATATGGTAGTAGATACTTTAGAAAATCTGGAGAAATATGCGTCTTTAAACCCTCTGTTTGCACAAGCTATTGAATTCTTGAAGTCTCATGACCTCCAAGCCATGGAAGTTGGTAAGACAGAATTGAAAGGAAAAGATCTGTTGGTGAATATTGCACAAACCAAACCTAAAACAAAAGAGGAAGCCAAACTGGAAACTCATAACGAATTTATAGATATTCAAATCCCATTGTCGGGAACAGAAATAATGGGGTATACTGCTGCTAAAGACTGTGTTCCGGCAGATGCACCTTATAACGCGGAAAAAGATATTACTTTCTTCGAAGGATTAGCAGAAACATACGTTGCCGTAAAACCGGGAATGTTTGCTATCTTTTTCCCACAAGACGGTCATGCTCCCGGTATCACTCCAGATGGTGTGAAGAAAGTAATCGTAAAAGTAAAAGCATAATCCTAATTCAATTCTGATATGGAAAAGACACTTAATCTCGTAAAAAACGATCCCTGGCTGGAGCCTTTTGCCGGTGCTATCACCGGACGCCATCAGCATGTATTAGACAAAGAAGCTGAATTGACGAATAAGGGAAAACAAACCCTTTCAGATTTTGCATCAGGGTATCTTTATTTTGGATTGCATCGCACCGATAAGGGGTGGACTTTCCGTGAATGGGCTCCTAATGCTACTCATATTTATATGGTGGGTACATTTAATAATTGGGAGGAAAAAGCCGCCTACAAGCTGAAAAAGCAAGAGAATGGCAATTGGGAAATCAACCTCCCGGCGGATGCCATTCATCATGGCGACCTTTATAAACTGAATGTATATTGGGAAGGCGGACAAGGCGAACGTATTCCTGCATGGGCTACACGTGTGGTACAGGATGAACAGACCAAAATATTCAGTGCACAAGTCTGGGCTCCGGAGAAACCCTATAAATTCAAGAAGAAAACATTTAAGCCTGACACGAATCCACTGTTGATTTATGAATGTCATATCGGAATGGCACAGCAGGAGGAAAAAGTGGGCACATATAATGAATTCCGCGAGAAAATCCTTCCTCGTATTGCTGAAGAAGGATATAATTGTATCCAGATTATGGCTATTCAGGAACATCCATATTATGGAAGCTTCGGCTATCATGTATCCAGTTTCTTTGCTGCCTCTTCGCGTTTTGGTACTCCCGATGAATTAAAAGCACTGATTGATGCTGCTCATGAGATGGGTATTGCTGTGATTATGGACATCGTTCATTCACATGCAGTGAAGAATGAAGTAGAAGGACTAGGAAACTTTGCCGGTGATCCGAATCAATATTTTTATCCGGGCGCTCGTCGCGAACATCCCGCTTGGGACTCTCTCTGCTTCGATTATGGCAAGAACGAAGTGATCCACTTCCTATTGTCAAACTGCAAGTACTGGCTGGAAGAATATAAATTTGACGGATTCCGTTTTGATGGAGTAACTTCTATGTTATATTACAGCCATGGACTGGGTGAAGCTTTCTGTAACTACGGAGATTATTTCAACGGTCATCAGGATGATAATGCAATTTGTTACCTGACACTGGCTAATGAAGTGATTCATCAGGTAAATCCGAAGGCGATAACCATTGCCGAAGAAGTTTCCGGTATGCCGGGACTGGCTGCCAAAGTAGAAGATGGCGGTTACGGCTTCGATTATCGTATGGCCATGAATATTCCGGACTACTGGATCAAGACAATCAAAGAAAAGATCGATGAAGACTGGAAACCTTCCAGTATGTTCTGGGAAGTAACCAACCGTCGCCAGGATGAAAAGACCATTTCGTATGCAGAAAGTCATGACCAGGCATTGGTAGGAGACAAGACGATTATCTTCCGCCTGATTGATGCCGATATGTACTGGCACATGCAGAAGGGAGACGAAAATTATGTTGTCAACCGTGGTATTGCTTTGCATAAAATGATCCGCTTGCTGACCTCTTCGACTATCAACGGAGGTTATCTGAACTTTATGGGAAATGAATTCGGGCATCCCGAATGGATTGACTTCCCACGTGAAGGTAACGGATGGTCGTGCAAATATGCCCGCCGCCAATGGGATTTGGTGGACAACAAAAATCTGACCTATCACTATATGGGTGATTTTGATAAAGAAATGCTGAAAGTTCTCAAGAGTGTGAAAGATTTCCAGGCAACACCAGTTCAGGAAATATGGCATAATGATGGCGATCAGGTACTGGCATACGAACGGAAAGACCTTATATTTGTCTTTAACTTTAATCCGAAGCAGTCATTCACTGATTATGGATTCCTGGTAACTCCGGGAGCTTATGAAGTGATACTGAACACTGACGATGTAGCATTTGGAGGAAATGGTTTGACAGACGACTCTGTCGTGCACTTCACTATTACCGATCCGCTGTACAAGAAGGAAAAGAAAGAGTGGCTGAAACTCTATATTCCTGCCCGTACTGCCGTAGTACTTAGAAAGAAAAAATAATTTTATCTTTAAACCAATAAGCCCCCGCAGATATTCAATAATATTTGTGGGGGCTTTTTGGTTTATTACCCTATTCTATGATTCAGTTCCTAGTTTGCCAGAAAGGTACTTGGCCCGAGAATATCATACATATCACTAACATTGCGCGTTTTGAGCAATATCCCTTGTGGAGTATAGAATAACTGATATTTGATGTCGACATTATCTTGCCCTACCTTAATTACTATAATAGCCTGCCATTTGGGAAACTCCACCATTGTCACATTATCTACCACCCAATTTGCGTATGGCCCGGATACAAAGGCATTATAGACTGTTGGGGTCAGTCGGTCGAGACTGACAAGATCAGTCAGTGTCATCACCCATTGTCCCCGGACGTTGAACCACACATTTTTAGTAAATCCGTTCATTGCAAAGTTGGCACAATAATATCCATCGTCTTGTGACCAGGCGACGCCATTTGCTTTAGGATACATTTTCTTGAAAGTTGACTGTACATTGCCGGGAGGGGTATCTCCAAAGACAGATGTAGATAATAGCAGAAACAATGCGATTGCACAAATCATAAATTTCTTCATAAGCTTTGAGTTTAGAGGATTATTTATCTACCTAAACAGCCTTTGAGAATATTTGTTTGAGTGATGTGCATAAAATAATCCCCCGGTCATTCATAAGTGGCCGAGGGATGAAGAGTATACAGATCTTAGGCTTTTTACTTAAAAAGTAATCTTTAGAATCTTTCCGTTATAACCTCCGACTGAAACATCCGTGGGTTTATAAGGTAATAGGCTGATTTCTTCTTTAGCGCCCGTCATCAAATCAGTGGCCTGATAAGACTCCATTTGAGGAATCTGTAAAAAGTCGAAAGCATGCGAAGGTACATTGACGGCAACATCTACCAGTTGACTGTCGAAATTAATAACGAAAAACAGAATCTCATTTTTATATTTTCGCATAAAGGTATATTGTTTATGCTCATTGAAACGCCATCCGTTTATATTGGCATACATTAAGTCAAAAAATACTCCCTTGCTGATTGCCTGCTCTTCGTTACAAATCGTCAGTACTTTTTGGTAGACAGAGTAGAGGTGTTTATGTTCTTCAGTAAGCATCTTCCCGTCAAATTTACCTCCGTTGCGCCAGCGTCGTATGGTGTCTACACTCCAATAATCGAATATGGTAGTTCGTCCGTCCCTTCCGCTGAATCCTTCACTATCCATGCCCAGTTCTCCAAACTCCTGACCGAAGTAGATCATCATAGGATTAGTGTTCATACAGGCGGAAACGATCAGTGCGGGAATTCCTTTACGCGGGTTTCCGGCAAAGAAATCAGAAGCGATACGTTGCTCGTCGTGGTTCTCCAGGAAGTTGAGCATCTTTTTCTCTATTCCATTCAGGCTTTGCCAGCAATGAGTGATAGCGGATGCAGATTCATATCCACAAGCTACATTACGTAACGTGTCATACAGGCCTACCTTATCATACAAGTAATCAAACTTGCCACGGAACAGATAGCTACGGTATTCACCTGGATTGTAAACCTCTGCGATGAAAAGTATTTCAGGATAAGCCTCTTTTACTTGAGGAATAGCCCATTCCCAGAATTCAACAGGAACCATTTCGGCCATGTCGCAGCGGAAACCGTCAATGTCTTTTGATGCCCAGAAAAGAAGAATGTCCAGCATCTTTATCCAAGTATCCGGAGTCGGGGAAAAGTGGCAGGTACCTCCATTCTGATAATCCACTCCATAGTTTAATTTCACTGTTTCATACCAGTCGGTGATATTGGGAGTAGCATCAAAACGATTGTTACCGGTAGCTTTCGCCGGGAATTCCCGGTAAGGCTCTGCTGCACCGTCTTTCATGTCGAACTGGGCATGGAGTTCCGCTTGCGGAATATAATAGAAATTATTATATGGGCTGAAAGATTGGCTGGAGTCATCGTTAGCTCCCAATTCGGTCGTACCGTCCGGTTGTGCATCCGAGTGATATTGGCGTGCTACGTGATTAGGTACAAAATCAATAATTACTTTCAGACCTGTGCGATGTGTGCGATGTACCAGATTCTCAAATTCTTTCATACGTCCTTGCACGTCGTTAGCCAAGTCAGGATCTACATCATAATAATCCTTGATAGCATACGGAGAACCAGCTTTTCCTTTCACAATAGCAGGATGATCCGGACTGATATTATAACGGCGATAGTCCGTTTGAGTGGCATGCTCGATGATGCCTGTATACCATATATGTGTAGCACCTAATTTCTTGATTTCACCAAGTGCTTTGAGCGTGAAATCAGCCATTTTCCCGCAACCATTGGTGGCAATGTCTCCATTGTAGACACAGTGGTTGTTGTTATTTCCAAACAGGCGGGTGAATACTTGGTAGATAATTATTTTATTTTCGTCATTCATATAGAGTAGATTATTAATATTCGTATTCATTCTTGTTTCTGATGGATAGGAGATTATTTCCATATTTTCCCCTTTTCTTCCAACAGTTGACTAAGTACTTCGTTAGCTGTATTATAGCCTTGCCCGAAGATTTCTTCAGCTTTTTCCAGTTCGGTGTTACTGTACCCGTATAGGTTGTATGGTTCGATTAATAAATCGCATTTTTCTCTTTCGGGAAAGGTATTGGCGCGGAACATGAAATGGAATGAGCGCATAGCAATGCTTACAATATTCATTTTGTAATCCTGTGCCATGATGGGACTTACGTTGACAGCTACCACTTTATTGCAAACCCTGCGCAGGGTAGAGACCGGAAGATTCATCATCAATCCTCCATCCACATAGTTAGTGCCGTCTATGTTGACCGGAGAAAACATGACAGGCATACAGCAGGAAGCGGCGACCCGTTCCGCTATGCTTCCCCGATGAAAGTGAACCATGCGACCGTGATCGAGGTCAGTTGCTGTGATAATCAGGGGAAGTTGTAGCTCTTCCAGATTTTTTGCTTTTAAGTTAGTCCGGAGAAAATCAATAAATTCACAGAGGTCAAATAGTCCCTTCTTGGGAATCACCAGTTTGGTTAAATCCTGGAATTTATGTCCGGAGAAATAATCAAGTACTTTGTGCGGCTCGTTGCCGTCCGCGTAAAAGACACCTGCAAGTGCCCCTGCACTTACTCCAGAGATGATTTCCGGTTTAATATCATGTTCCAAAAGAGCTTGCATGACTCCCAAATGGGCAAATCCTTTAATAAATCCTCCGCTTAGTGCATAGCCAATCTGATATTTCCGGCTATTCCAGTTATTTGTGAATACCTCCATGAATTGCTTTCTTTAGTTCGCCACGAATTTAGTGAATTTATTGAAAGTAGGAGGAATATAATGGATAGTTTTTTTTAAATCCATACCATCTGTCTTGTTCACATTTGAAATAAACCGTCATAGAACATAAAACACGGATGGAAACTCTGCTCCGGCACCATGCCGGTCAGAATCCGAAATCGTCTATCTCAACTTTGTGCTCTTCGCTTTCTTTGAATGGTTTTGCTTCTTTTTGTACGGGATTTCCTTCGATATAGATGGCACGGAATGGACGGGCTGGGCAAACATATTCACATCCTCCACAACCTACACATATTTCTTTATTTACATGAGGAATCGTCAATCCGTCCTTATACGGCACCATCGCTACTGCTTGTGTGGGACAGTGTTCGGAGCAGGCTCCGCAACTGGTTCCATCAGTATAAACAATGCAATTTTCCTCGATGAAAACAACATATCCCATTTGTGTAAGATGTTTTTGCTCTACATTTATGGGAAGAATTGCTCCATTGGGACAGACATCTCCACAGACAGTACAGTCAAAGTTACAAAATCCTTTCTCAAAGCTAACAGTAGGTTGCATCATGCCTGCCAAGCCATATTCCATAAAAGCCGGTTTCAAGATATGAGAAGGGCATTTGCTGACACAAAGATGACAGGATGTGCATTGCTGTTGGAAGTGTTCCCGACTGATAGACCCCGGAGGAGTGATCGGATTTTCCTTTTTGTATGCCTTCTTACCTTCCAAGCTTGCTACAGATTCCTTGGCTTGGGAGATGAGTTTGGGGGTTGCTCCGGCAGTAACAAGACCGGCAACCAAAAAACGGCGTTTGGATGAATCCAAATCCGGTGATGATGGTGCAGGAGTTTCTACATCAGACTGTTTTTTTAAAGAAGGGGCGTAAACTAATGCTTTTTGTTTGCATACTCCCAAACAGTTGAAACAATCTACACAACGACTATAATCAATAGCGTGTTCTTTACTATTGATGCAAGCTGCTTTGCATTTGGTGGCACAAAGCCCGCATCCATTACATTTGGCAGTATCAATACGGACTTTGAATAATGAAAATCGGCTCAATAACCCCAATATTGTTCCTACGGGACAAATCGTATTGCACCATGTCCGTCCATGTTTCCATGCCATTACAAAGATGACTGCAAGAGTAATAATAGCGATGAGAAGGGAAGAAATGCTCAAGATGGAGGTGTCTACCTGATAAAATGTATAATTGTCAAATCTGGCAAAGAGTGATTCCAGCAGATTATTCCCCAGCATATAGATAGGTTTGAATATGTGCACTACCACACGTCCATACGCACTGTACGGATCGAGCAAACCAACAATAAATGTAAATCCACATAGAAACCCGACCACTGTCAGTCCGAGCACACCCCAGCGCAATTTGTTTTTTGCAGGACTGTAACTATATCTTTTTTTCTTTTTTCCCGTTGCTTTGGAAATTCGTGCAATCACATCCTGCAAGATACCCATAGGGCAGATTGTAGAACAATATACACGCCCGAATAAAAGCGTTAACACAATGAGAAATAATAAGATACCTATACTTAGTGAAAAGATGGCTGGAATAAATTGCAAATGTGCCAGCCGATGAAAACTGTTCGGTAATATTTCTGCGAAATCGAGAAAAAAGAAAGAAATCAGCACAAATAAAAGTGCTGAGATTCCAATACGTAGCCTTCTTAACATGGTTGTTTTACATCTTAATTCGCTTGACATTCAATTTGTCAATGTTCATGGTTCCTATTTTCAATGCTTCCCCATTGGCGAGATGTCCTACTGTATCCAGTGGCATCTCACGTACTTGATTGAAGAACTTGGCAGCAGCCGTATCCACGGCTACAATATCCGGTGAGATAAACAATCCTTTTGCCAGTACAACATCGGATGCAGAGCGTCCCCGGGGACCGTTTGTTTTCATGATCCGGTAGGCGTCTACTACGTTGAGTACAGCTTTCTTCTGTAATGTACAGATATCTGCGATGCATTGTTGCAAATCGTTCTGGTGGAAGAATCCGCGATCCCACACAATCCCCATGTGATTTTTCATGGAGATAGTCAGATTGGCACCTCCGTGATTCTTCAGAATAGGAACATTGATCCATACATCACAATCCAGAATCGCTTCGTGCACTTTGGCTTTCTTCATCTTTTTGCCTTTTGGCAGATCAATTGGTTTGTAATACGACTCCAGATGTGCAGGCATTACTTTGGCTCCGGCTTTTTTGGCAGCAGCTTCAATACCACTGTTTTTGTAGCATTTCTGCCAATCGTCACAAGTATGGTCGAACACGACCACTTCTTTAGCTCCGGCGGCAAAACATTGTCTGACGATTTCTTCAATCAGTTTCGGATTCGTATTTCCTGCCAGTTCCGGCACTTTATCCCAACCGATATTAGGTTTTACAACCACTTTCTGTCCCGGTTTCACGAATTGCTTCATACCCCCCAGTTCGCTTATGGCACGGCGGAACATCTCTTCGGGTTCTCCGCCCATAACGGCCACCAGATCAGGATTGCTTCCGTTTGCTTTATTGATTGTTTGAGTTAACACCTCCATAGCCTCCGAACGCTGTATAGTCAAGGCGGCTCCGGTGATAGCTACTGTTTTTAAAAAATCCCTTCTGTCCATCTTTCTATATTAGTTTAGAGTTTGGCAATTGCTTTCAGGAGGGCGTATCCGCCGAACCATTGCAGTAACATTCCCGGAATACCGATACGGAAGTCCTGTACTGCTTCGTAGAAACTTCCGACGATGGCCCATTCAAATGCAACGCCTATGACCTGATAAGTGAGTACGACACCAAGAATGGCCAGTAATGAAACCGATTTTATAGTACGTGCTGCAAGAGCTGAAGCTCCGGCGAGTAAGGACGATTTGATTAATAGGATGGGAAGTACCGCTTCCGAGGGCATGGCAAACAATAAATGATTGATGACTGGTGAAAGAATAGCAGTCAATAATCCTACAAGAAAACCATATTTATAAGCCGCAATCAGCGTGAAAAAATAAATAGGTAACAGGGTAGGACCACCATAAGGTACAAGATGGCATAATTGTGGAAGTGCAATGTTACCCGCTACAAATAGTAAGGCGAACAGGTAGGTTTTCACATTGCTGTGTTTCAGCGAATAGAGTTTGACGGATGTTTCCATTTTCGTTGATACTTTAATGTTGAATAGAACGATAATATATTAATAATAAGACTTTTCTCCAGATAAAAGGTTTAATCCGACTGATATATTATTTTAATCCTGTAGGAAAAGAAAGTTTCAGGCGCTTGAAACTTTTAGTTTCCCGGCATGAAACTATAAGTTCCACACTGGGAAACAAAATAGGACAGGCAGGGATTGATATTCAGAAAATATCTGTCTTGATAATGAATTGTCAGTATCAAGTGGCAGTTTCTTCCTATAACAACGAAAGAGAAGCCTTGTATGTTCGGAATAAGCATACCTAATGTCCCGATAATTGTATAATGATATGCAATTTCGTTATGGGAGATTATCCGTTCATTCTTTCTTTAATCTTTCCCCATGCATGCGTATCGAATAGACAACTTTGGCGCATCGTCTCATACATCTCTTTAAATCTGGACATAGGTATGGTATAGCTTAGTTTGTCAGCTTCGAAATGAGGGCGAACCGATGGGTCGAAGAAACCGAGGAAAGTGCGTTTGCCTCCTTTACGATTCTCTATCGTGGCTTGCGTCACTACAGCACTACAGCCGGAACCAAAGGTAGAAACGACGCAATCTGCTGCGTTATTATCATAAAAAGCCCAAGTGGTCAAGCCCGAAAGCATATCCGGATTTGCCAGAAATACGACACCTTCTATTTCTTCAAGGCTTTCTACCTTATCTATACGTGCAAAATGAAGATACTTGTTTTCTGTTCGGGGAACTCCGATTTGCTGTATAAAGTCGATGACCATTTCAGGAGTCTGTTTGTATTTCTCTTTGAGCGAAACGAAAGTCGGTACACGTTCTGGCATTTCGGTGAAGCCAGTATAGAATTTACCGCCGCCACAACCGATGTTTTCAGCATTCAGGCTGATAATACCACCATCTCTTACCGTCTTCATACCTTTGAAGAAGCAACCGTTTATCTTTTCTGTTTCTCCTTTTTGCTCGTCCGAGTACCAGAAAACAAGAGGCAATTCAGCATTTTCTCCGAATGCCTCTTTGAAATTTTGAATAAAAGTTTGGATGTCCATAAGCTTATCAATTTTGGTTCTTTATGTAGGTCTTTCTACAAAGTTAGAATAAAAAAGGATAAGTGCAAGTGATTTAAAAGTTAATGTTTGATACACTTTTCTTACACTCTTCCAGCTTCTCCAATCCCTCTTTCGACAGTTTGGGGTAATGTAAATCCAATTGCTGCATCCGGTCACAAATAATTCGTCCTACTGCGTAACGCATGAACCATTTATTATCGGCAGGGATTATATACCATGGAGCCAGTTCCGTTGATGTCTCCGTCAGTACATCGGCATAAGCATTCATATAGTCCTCCCAGAATTGACGCTCTTTGATGTCCGCCGAAGAGAATTTCCAGTTTTTAGATGCATCGTCCAGTCGCTCCATGAATCGATTTTTCTGTTCGGCTTTCGATACATTGAGAAAGAATTTCAGGACAATCGTTCCATTCTCCGTCAGATAGCGTTCAAAATCGTTGATCTGTCGATAACGACGCTTCCAGAAGTCGGGATCAATGTCATTTATGGTTTCGACACCTGGTAACTTGTTGGATAGAATAATTTCCGGATGCACTTTGGCAATCAGCACATCTTCGTAGTGCGAACGGTTGAAAATGCCGATTCGTCCTCTTTCCGGGAGAGAGCGATTGATACGCCAGAGATAATCATGGTCCAGTTCTTCAGCAGACGGTTGTTTGAACGAATACACTTGGCATCCCTGTGGGTTAATGCCGGACATCACATGCTTGATAGTCCCGTCTTTTCCTGCAGCATCCATCGCCTGAAAGATAATCAGGATTGAATACCGGTCTTGCGCATAAAGCATACTTTGCAGCTCCGAAAGCTTCTCAATATCCTTTGCCAGTTGTTCTTTAGCGTCTTGCTTGGATAAATCGCCAGTGAATGACGAGTCAAAATCCGATACCAACTGTTTCTTTCCGGGCTTTGCCAGCAGGTCTTTTAGAATATCCTTTTTCATGTGACGGTAGTTTTAATAGTTCTATTTAAATTAAACAGTTGAGGCAGTCAATTGGTTTTTATAATCAGTATGTTTGAGACATTTCATGAGAAAGAGGCTTCTTGACGGATAATGACCAAAAATGAACGGATATTGCTCTGGTATCATGAAGGAATTTATCCGAAATTTGCAATCGAATTAGTACTATATAATAAAAGAAACAATGAAGTATTTGAATAAAGAAATCAATGGTATCACCCTTTCGCGTATCGGACTGGGTGCCATGAGAATGGCTGACGTTCAGCAGGGAGTCGACACGATACATGCCGCGCTAGACAGTGGAATTACGTATCTGACTTTTATGGTCACGGAGAAAGTGAACTGGTGATCCGCGAGGCTTTGAAAACCCGGGAGCGCGGAGACATTTTTATTGCCGTCAAGTTTGGTGGAATGCTCACTTCAGATGATCGGTTCTATGGTATTGACGTCCGTCCGCAGAACGTACAAAATTATCTGGTTTACACTTTGAAACGATTAGGCACAGATTACGTTGAACTCTATCAGCCAGCACGCATCAATCCGCACATCCCGGTGGAAGATACTATTGGTGCCGTTCTCCGTCGCCATACCTATGCCAGCGGCAGTTATCAAGGTCAAAGAATAGATTTATAATCTGATTCTTGATGACATAAGAGTGGTAGACGTGTTCTTTATCAGGAATATAACTTTTAATGAGTTCAACCTGTTTTCTCAAACGCAGGCTTTCTTCCTCACTCAACTCTTGCCTGGTATGTAATTTCTTCAACTGACCCGCCTGTTGCAGACGGATGCCGGATGTCATAGCCATTATTTCCTTTTTCAATTCAGCAGAATGAATGATGAGATAGCCCTTGAAATCGGCTGAATAAGCTGTGTGCTCTATAATATCATCCGGATACACCTGCATCACCATGTTCTTTTTCAGTGTATGCGATAAATAGTTTATTCCTATTGTAATTTCTCCGGAAAGAACAAAGATGAGGGAATAGCCTTTTAAGCGTATCGGATAGTTTTTGACTTGAACCGGCGAACGACGGGAGTTATCTATATCTATGACGGACAATTGCTCCTGAAAGGTAGCTTCTGCGGATATTCTTTCAAAGTATTCTGGCAAAGCTAAATCTACCACCTGTTCCATAAAAACACTATTATAATTTGTAGAAAACAAAGTTCGCACTATTCTTACAGAAAAAAGAGAGTATAGGCCACTTTGTTTTAGTCAGAATCCGATATTACATATTTTTAAGACGATAGCGTCTTCAATCGGGAGAAAAACAGACATTCAACTTCGTTTTCAATAATAATTACTTATATTTGTCCGGATATGGAATAAGAAAAACCGATATGAAGTATTTGTTAATATGTGCAGGCTTGCTTCTCATAGTCTTTCACTCATGGGGACAGGAGAGGCTTGCGGATAGAATCGCTCCTCCGTCAGGATATGTTAGAGAGACCTGCTCCGATAATTCGTTTACAACTTATTTGCGCAATTTGCCATTATTGCCTAAAGGCAGTAAAGTGTTACTTTACAATGGAAAAGAAAAAGCCAATCAGGCAGCCGCATTTGCAGTCGTAGATATGGAGATAGGCAATCGTGATTTGCAGCAGTGTGCCGATGCAGTGATACGCTTGCGGGCGGAATATCTGTGGAAACATAAACGGTATGCAGACATAAAATTCAACTTCACAAGTGGATTTACTGCCGAATATAAGAAATGGGCGGAGGGAAATCGAATAAAAGTCAACGATAATCAGGTTCAATGGTATGCTTCGGGCAAGGGAGTGGATTATTCCTATAAAACTTTCCGTAACTATCTCGATATGGTTTTTATGTATGCCGGAACTGCCTCTTTATCTCGTGAACTCCCAGCTGTGCTTTATACTTCCTTGCAACCCGGGGATGTCTTTATTAAAGGTGGTTCACCCGGTCATGCTGTGATTGTTATGGATGTTGCCATTCATCCGAATACCGGGAAGAAAGTATTTCTCCTGGCACAAAGCTATATGCCTGCCCAACAGATTCATATCCTGGTCAATCCAACCAGCCGCAACCTTTCTCCCTGGTACGAGCTGACGGAAACGGATGCAGGGAAACTATACACTCCGGAATGGATTTTTGAGAAGAAAGACCTGAAGCGTTTTAAATAGGATAATAGACATAAATGCAACATAGCAAAGAAATAATTAAATCTTTTCTTACTCGATTTTCCATCTTTTCCTTATCTTTGGCATTCAACAAACCGTTTTAATCATACAACAACGAAAAACAACCGATTATGAATTATGATTTATCAATGAATGCTAACCAGTTGGTGGCATTCCTTCAAAAAACAACTTCAGAGTTTACAAAAGCTGACATTATCTCATTTATCCAGCAAAAAGATATCCGCATGGTTAATTTTATGTATCCGGCGGGAGACGGGCGTCTGAAAACTCTGAACTTTGTCATCAACAATCAAGCTTATCTGGAAGCTATTCTCACATGTGGAGAACGGGTAGACGGTTCCAGTCTTTTCTCATTTATAGAAGCGGGCAGTAGTGACCTTTATGTAATTCCCCGTTTTTGCACAGCATTCGTTGATCCGTTTGCCGAGATTCCGACGCTGTCTATGCTGTGCTCTTTCTTCAATAAAGACGGCGAACCCCTCGAAAGTGCACCAGAACACACTCTTTACAAAGCAAGCAAAACTTTTACAGAAGTTACCGGAATGGAATTTCAGGCAATGGGCGAATTGGAATATTATGTAATAGCTCCGGATACTGGTATGTTTCAGGCAACCGACCAACGTGGTTATCACGAATCGGGTCCTTATGCTAAATTCAATGAGTTCCGTACTCAATGTATGTCTTACATCGCACAGACAGGCGGGCAAATAAAGTATGGACACTCCGAAGTGGGTAATTTTACGCTGGATGGTTATATCTATGAGCAGAATGAAATAGAATTCCTGCCGGTTCCCGTATCGCAGGCAGCAGATCAATTAATGATTGCCAAATGGGTGATTCGTAACCTGGGATTTAGATATGGATACAATGTAACCTTTGCTCCAAAGATTACGGCAGGTAAAGCAGGTTCGGGCTTGCATGTCCACATGCGTATCATGAAAGACGGAAAGAACCAGATGCTGAAAGACGGTGTTTTGTCGGAAACAGCACGCAAGGCAATTGCCGGAATGATGGTGCTTGCTCCGTCAATTACTGCTTTTGGAAATACCAACCCTACTTCTTATTTCCGTCTCGTTCCTCATCAGGAAGCACCTACCAATGTTTGTTGGGGAGATCGTAACCGCTCTGTATTAGTGCGTGTACCTCTGGGATGGGCTGCAAAAACAGATATGTGTACATTGGCAAATCCGTTGGAAGCTGAAAGTCATTTTGACACCAGCCAGAAGCAGACTGTAGAAATGCGTTCTCCGGATGGTTCGGCAGATTTGTATCAACTGTTGGCTGGTTTGGCTGTTGCCTGCCGTCATGGTTTTGAGATTGAAAATGCGCTGGACATTGCTGAAAAAACTTATGTAAATGTGAATATCCATCAGAAAGAAAACGAAGATAAGCTGAAATCACTGGCGCAACTGCCGGATAGCTGTGAAGCTTCTGCCGATTGCCTGCAACAACAACGGGCAATCTTTGAACAATATAATGTATTCAGCCCGGCAATGATTGATGGTATCATCCGCAGACTTCGTGGTTATGAAGATAAAACATTGCGTGCGGATTTGGAAGGAAAGCCGATGGAGATGTTAGATCTCGTACATAAGTATTTCCATTGTGGATAATTAAAAAATGATATACGGATAAAAGACTATCTTCGGTTGAAAGGTAGTCTTTTATTTTTTTATATAATACATTCAGACCAAACAGGCTACAAATTTACAGGTTTGGTCTACTTAATGCCGGGTTTGGTCTACAAACTCTCTACGCAGATCGGTAAAACTCTACTTTTGTCTCATTCAAACCCTAAAACAGATAAAAGAATGAGGATTATTTTGTTAAGTGCGTTCGCCTTGTTTCTATTACTTCCTGAAAATATACAGGCACAGGTTACTGTGAAAACCGGGTATATATCTTCTTCCCGATATAAAGATGAAAATGGACAGTATCCCGGGAAAGGGGATATGTGCTTTGTGGAAGGGAACGTCAATATTCCCGTATCACAGAAAATGAATGAAAGAAATCAGCCAACTCTTTGGATGATTTCGGCAGGAGGAAGCTATACGGCAATGAATAATAAGAATCTTCAATCTTACATAGATCAAATTATAAATATGCAGTTGAGCGTAACCAATATTCGCCCTATCAGCAAAAAATGGCTTTTGTTGACGACTGTCGGTGCAGGCGTCTATACCTCTTCTGATGTAAAACTGAAGAATGTTCTGGGACAGGGAGGAGTTATTTTCATCCGGCAGTTCAAGTCCAATTTATCTCTTGGGGCCGGATTGGCTGTGAACAACACATTTGGTTATCCGATGGTATTTCCTGCTATTTATTTTGATTGGAGCACTGAAGGACGTTATCAAATTAAAGTTTCGATGCTGAATGCCATGGAAGTATCGGCAGGAATGAAAATGAATAAATATCTGAATCTAAGGATCGTGGCAGAGATGAACGGGTCATTGGCATTGTTGGAAAGAGAAGGAAAAGATACTATGTTTTCCCAGCAATTCATTATTGTAGGTTTACAACCGGAAGTAAGTATGGGGAATTCTTTTTCAATCACTGCTACTGCCGGTGTGTCGTGTAGCAGAATAGCTTATTACACTACCCGCACTTTAAAGGCTTTCTTCGAAGATATGTCTAAAGATACTGATCCATATTTTAAACCGGCAATGTATGTTTCGGTGGGAATGAAGTATAAGTTCTAAAAAAATGGTAACTTTATCGCCTGATGTCAGTTAAGATACTATTATATACGTTACTGAAGCAAATTGGGATATTTCTTGTAGTCTCCTTTTTAGTGTTCAGAGGCACTTTTGTCGAAAGCGATAGTTTAGGGCTAAATCTTTCTACGGGAGTTAGTCTTTTACTTTCTGTCATTCTATGGGGAATCATAAATCTGCATACTTACTGGTTAATTCCCGGTTATCTGTTTCAGCGTAGATATAAAAAGTATATCATATATTTGAGTTGCCTTGTTGGATTTATGCTGACCGCCATGGTTGGTGCTATTTGTTTTCTAGGGCAATATTATGTTATACCCGAACAGATGCAAAGACTAAACAGTGATCTCCCTTTCTTTCTGTTGATAAATGCATTGGCACTGATACTCTATTTCCTGGCTTTTTCTTTTACTATTTTTCTGCATCGTTGGGTGGCCTATCAACAACGATTAAATGAATTGGAGAATATTAGCATACAGACTGATCTAAATCATTTGAAAGATCAACTCCAACCGGAGTTTTTTTCGAGAATATTGAATAAGGTACGAACCTTGCTGGGAGAAGATGGAGAAAAGGCGTCATTGCTTATCTTTAAATTAAGTCGGTTGCTTAGATACCAACTTTATGAAAGTGAACGGCAACAGGTATTGTTGGGAGATGATATCGATTTTATGACTGATTATATGAAGTTGGAGAAACTATGTAATCCGGAGTTTAATTTTGAAGTCAACATCCTGAATGAAGTGCGTTATATACAAGTTCCTCCTTTATTGTTTATGCCTGTGATAGAATATGTGATTCAGACAACTGTATGTGGAGAGAATGGAAAGGGAGAAAATATAAGGATCGATTTTCAAATGGAAGAGAATCAGCTTCGATTTATTTGTACATACTGTCTGCGAAAAAAGGAAAGTCTACAAGTAGCACCTGCTTTTGACAAGTTACGGCAACGATTGGACTTGTTATATCCGGGAGGTTATCAATTAAAAAGTGGCTATAATGATGAGGCACTGTGTACCATTGGTTTAATGTTGGAATTATGAAAGATACCTGGAATGTATACGATTGGGGGAAGAATCTGGTAAATGACCGTTTCAGGCTTATCAGTAATTTACTATTGCTATTTATTATACTCTTTTTGGGCTTTCAGAATGTATATGGAGATTTTACTAGAGAAGGTTTCCTATATGCATATCCGGTTAGTATATTGGTTTTTGCATTTCCTATCTATCTGAATATATATTGGTTAGTGCCCCGTTTCCTGTATAAAGCCAAGCGCAAGTTATGGTGTTATTGGATTTCGTTTCTCGGAGTCAATTTAGTGAGTGTATTATTAGGATTTATATTTCTGTCTCCATTATATCAACGATACGGTATTCGTGGGTTTTGTATACAGGATAACCATGCTGTTTCTTTTGATAGTATTGCTTATGGAGTATTAGTACTGCTATTAAGTGCAGGTGGCTGTACGAGCTTTGAACTATTTCGCCGTTGGGTTGTCTCCGATAAAAAGATTCTTGAATTGGAGAAGGCGACTAAACAGGCAGAATTGCAACAATTAAAGAAACAGATCAATCCGCATTTTCTTTTTAATATGCTGAATAATGCCAATATTTTGGTAAAGGATGCTCCGGATGAGGCTTCACAGATATTGGAGAAACTGGACAATCTACTTCGCTACCAGTTGAATGACAGTACAAGAAGAGAAGTATTTCTTACTGCAGATATACAGTTTCTCACCAGCTTTCTTGAATTGGAGAAGGTGAGAAGGGATCATTTTGAATATACAATCTTTCAAGAGGGAAATATGGAGAATATCTGTATTCCTCCGTTATTGTTTATCCCTTTTGTAGAGAATGCGGTGAAACATAATTTGGATAGCGACAATTTATCTTATGTTCACTTGTATTTTTCTGTGCATAATAAACAGTTGACGTTTCGTTGCGAAAATTCTAAGCCCCGTGTTCCTGTTAAGCGGGAAGGGGGAATAGGGTTGGCCAATGTGAAACGCAGACTGGATTTACTTTATGAATCACGGTATACGCTACAGATAGAAGATAAAGAAACAACTTATAATGTCAACTTACATCTAAACTTATGAATTGTATTATTGTTGATGACGAGCCGGTAGCTCGCAAAGGTATGAAGTCATTGGTGGAGCAGATTCCACAACTGACATTGGTGGGTAGCTTTAATAATGCTATCGCAGCGTCCGCTTATATAAATGAATATACGGTTGATCTGATTTTCCTTGATATTCAGATGCCGGGAATTACCGGAATAGAATTTGCGCAAAGCATTCCCGTGAATACGTTGATTGTCTTTACAACGGCGTATGCGGAATATGCACTCGATAGTTATGAAGTAAGTGCCATTGATTATCTGGTGAAGCCCATTGAAATGAACCGTTTTCTGAAAGCAGTCAATAAGGCAATAGCATATCATAAACTGTTATTGTCGGAAACAGCCGAAAGAGTGGAGGAGATACAGGAAGAATATATCTTCATCAAATCGGAACGACGCTATATCAAGATAAACTTCAGTGATATTCTTTTTATTGAAGGACTAAAGGATTATTCCATTCTCCAATTGGAAGGTCAGCGGGTGATTACTAAGATGAATCTGAAAAATATTCATGAGCAACTGCCCGCTAAACAGTTTCTCCGGATAAACAAGTCCTATATTGTCAATACTTCACGGATTGACTCTTTTGATACCAATGATATTTTTATTAAGTCTTATGAGATAGGAATAGGAGGTGGAAACTATAAGAAAACGTTTTTTGAGGAATTTGTAGCGAAGAATTTGCAGAAAGACTAATCCGGTAGTTTACATGGAATGGCTTGGTATAAAAAGAATAAGAACGTTAAGTATTGGCCTATTTTCATAAAAAAGATGTTTTGCAGAAAGAAAAAGGAGAGAATATAGTGCAATATCCCCAAATAATGCTTTCCTTTGTACCAACAACAATAAAGAGGTTTATTACGATTTGATTTTTTTACATGAATCTTCTCATTTATTTGAGCATATCCATCTCTAATTAAGATCTTCCTAAAACTTTCTTATTGAATTATTAATTTTTTATATTTGTATTTTATGAATTTGTACATTGGAAATCTTAGCTATAATGTTAAGGAATCAGATTTGAGACATGTAATGGAAGAGTATGGAACAGTTGCTTCAGTAAAGTTAATCACAGATCGTGAAACTAGAAGATCAAAAGGTTTTGCGTTTATCGAAATGCCGGATGATGCAGAAGCTGCTAAAGCTATCGAACAATTGAACGGTGCAGAATATGTAGGTCGTTCAATGGTAGTAAAAGAAGCATTGCCAAAGAATTAATACTGAATACATATACAGTAATAGAGAAAGGCGCACTAGGTAACTAGCGCGCCTTTCTTCTGTTAATCCTCATTGTTATCTTCTTCATCATCCACCATATTATTGAGTTCCAATTCCAGGTCTACCAGCTCTTGTTCCCATAATTTCAGGATATCCTTCGGTGTATCTTTTGCAGCTTTCTTTATTCTTTCTTGAGCAACAGATACTTCATGCTCTAATTGTCTACGTCTGCTCATAATTCTATTGTTTTGATTATAAAATGATAACAACTCGTGTAGGGAATAGTTCGACGGGATAAAATTAAAGTAATGGGGTGAACTATTCACAAATAAAGGATGTTTTGTAATCTGAATCTTTAAAAAACATACAGCCATGCTCAATTTAATAGCCGTTTTCTTAGTATGTTCAGGTATCGGAATTGCAGTACATATTGCCATAGACCTGACACATCGTCCGCAATCAATGAAGATAATGAATGCAGTCTGGATATTATCTGCATTATGGGGAAGTTATTTAGCTTTATGGGCGTATAATAAGTTTGGACGGAGTAGTCCGATGAAAGCTGAGGATGATGGGATGAAAATGGATATGTCTGGCATGAAAGATATGTCTGATATGAAGGGAATGGATATGTCCGGTATGAAAGATAATATGGAGATGGATATGGCCATGCAGGGAGAAATGTCGATGCAAGGAATGCAACGTCCTTATTGGCAATCGGTAGCTTTGTCGGCGCTTCATTGTGGTGCAGGATGTACATTGGCAGATATCATAGGAGAGTGGTTCACAAACTATGTTCCTGTAACTGTGGCAGGAAGTCAGCTCTTTGGTAATTGGGTACTTGACTTTATTCTGGCTTTGATGATTGGTGTTTATTTCCAATTCTATGCTATTCGGGAGATGGAAAAAATATCGGTAGGTAATGCCTTGGCTCGTGCTTTCAAAGCGGATTTCTTTTCTCTTTTATCCTGGCAGGTAGGAATGTATGGCTGGATGGCGATTGTCTATTTTGTATTGTTCATCAATGAACCATTACCCAAAGACACATGGATATTCTGGTTTATGATGCAGTTGGCTATGCTTTTCGGTTTCTTCTGTGCATATCCTATGAATGCTCTTCTTATAAAATTAGGTATAAAGAAAGGTATGTAAAATAAATGCAGATTTACTCTAAACGATAAGTATGTAATTACTTATTTGAGGGAGTGAATCTGCATCTGTTATGATATGACTACTTTTGTCTTTTCTTTCTCTTTGGGAGTTTATCTTTTCAATAATTTCGGTATATCCGAAGGTTTTTGTGCTACCCGGATACCGGCAGCTTCTAAAGATTCAATCTTCTCTTTTGCCGAACCGGAACTTCCCGAAATGATAGCTCCTGCATGTCCCATCTGCTTCCCCGGAGGAGCTGATTGTCCTGCAATAAATGCCACTACAGGTTTGGTTACATTATTGCGGATATATTCAGCCGCTTGTTCTTCTGCGTTTCCTCCAATCTCTCCAATCAGAACGATTGCTTCTGTTTCCGGATCATTTTGGAACATCTCCAGCAGTTGACGGAAATGAAGACCTACAACAGGATCGCCCCCGATGCCGATAGCGGTGGATTGTCCCATACCATTAGCTGTTAAGTGATACACAATCTCGTAAGTAAGTGTTCCGCTACGGCTGATAACTCCGACATTTCCTTCTAAAAAGACCTGTCCCGGTAAAATGCCTACCATGCTTTTTCCCGGAGAGATCAGTCCCGGACAGTTGGGGCCGATCAGCATAGCACCTTTTTGTTCGACAAACTGGTGCGCCTTAATTACATCCAGCGTGGGGATTCCTTCCGCAATACAGACAATTAACCGGATGCCCGCATCTGCTGCCTCCATAATGGCATCTGCCGCAAAACGTGCCGGAACAAAAATGATAGAAGTATTGGCTTTCGTTTGTTCAACCGCGTCATACATAGTATTGAATACGGGGATGCCGTCTACATCTGTTCCTCCTTTGCCCGGAGAAGTTCCTCCAACAACATGGGTTCCGTATTCTTTCATCTTCTTGGCGTGGAAAAGCCCGTCTCTCCCGGTGATTCCCTGTACAATCAGGCGGGTGGATTTATCTATTAATATGCTCATAATTGCTTTATTTATTAATGATTTGGGTACTTATTATGCTTTCAGAGCCATAAGAGCAGCTTCTTTCATCGTTGTGGCTATTTGGAAACGGCTGTAATTCCGTAACAGTTCCCGTCCGATATGCTCATTAGTGCCTGTAAGCCGTACGATAACAGGTATATTACTGTTTATCTGCTCGAATGCCTGAAGAAGCCCCATTGCTACATCATCACAGCGGGTGATTCCTCCAAAAATATTAATCAGGACCACTTTCACTTTTTCATCCTGCAATAAAAGTTTCATGGCTTCAATTACCTTGACAGGATTGGAACTACCACCAATGTCGAGAAAATTGGCTGGCTGACCTCCATAAAGTTTAATCATGTCCATAGTAGCCATAGCGAGTCCGGCACCATTTACCATACAACCGATGTTACCATCCATGTGGACATAACTGAATCCTTTATCTTTAGCGTCTGCTTCTATTCTTTCTTCCTCCGTCGGATCAAATAAAGCATGTACCTCCGGATGGCGATAGAGCGCATTGTCATCAAAAACAATCTTTGCGTCAATAGCCATCAACGTACCTTTCTTGGTTAGTGCCAGCGGATTTACTTCCACTAATGATGCATCATTTTCCATGAAGATCTTATAAAGTTCCTGAAGGATGGCCGCCATTTTACCCGCCTGCTCCATTTGAGGAAAGAGGGAGAAAGCAAAACGCCTTGCCAGATAGTCGGGAAGACCAATAAATGGATTGATTGAATATCGGATGATTTTCTCCGGTGTTTGACGGGCTACTTCTTCGATATCCATACCGCCGGATGCACTCATCATCAGAACGACAGAACGTGTATTTCGGTCGATGGTGTAACTGACATAATATTCGGCAGCAATATCTACCGCCTCACTAACCAGTACTTGATTGACCGGAAGTCCTTTAATACTCATTCCGAGAATATTTTTAGCTTCCTGATAAGCATCTTCCGTATTGTTTACCAGTTTCACTCCTCCGGCTTTTCCCCGGCCTCCGGTTAATACCTGTGCTTTTATAACCACCCTGTCTGTTCCCATCCTCCGGTAAGCGGCTATGACACCTGCGGCTGTACGGCATAAAGTGTGCCTCTCGACAGGTATTCCGTACTTGGAGAAAATCTCTTTCGCTTGATATTCATGTATTTTCATGGCTCATAAATTTGAGTAAATGATTCCTGTAATAAAAACAATAGCAAGATACGGAAAGTTTGCCGGAAAAGAAAAGTAATGGGGTGTTATACAACATGTTAATCCGTATGCTATGAATAGGCTTAATATAAAAAAGCGTGTTGGCAATAGTTACCAACACGCTTCATATATTTAAAGATAAAGTCTTTCTTACGGATGCTTATGCAATACCGTGAGCGTTGACAGTACCGTCAATTTTCTTAATCAGTCCTTGAAGTACTGCACCCGGGCCACATTCTGTAAAATCAGTAGCACCGTCGGCAACCATATTCTTAACAGACTGTGTCCAGCGTACGGAAGCAGTCAGCTGGGCAACCAGGTTCTTTTTGATTTCTGCAGGATCAGTGTGAGGAAGTGCGTCTACATTCTGATATACCGGACATTTAGGAGTATGAATTTCCGTAGCCTTGATAGCAGCTTCCAATTCAACTTTGGCAGGGTCCATCAATGGAGAATGGAAAGCACCACCCACTTTCAGCGGAAGAGCACGTTTGGCTCCGGCAGCTTTCATCAGTTCGCAAGCCTTTTCGATACCCGGTACAGAGCCGGAGATAACGATTTGTCCCGGACAGTTGTAGTTGGCCGGTACGCAAACTTCACCTTCTGCATTTACTGCTGCACAGATTTCTTCTACTTTTTCATCCGGCAATGCGATAATAGCAGCCATGGTGGAAGGAGTAGCTTCGCAAGCTTTCTGCATAGCCATTGCACGTGCATACACAAGCTTCAATCCATCTTCAAAACTCAATGCACCGGCAGCAACCAATGCAGAGAACTCACCAAGTGAGTGGCCGGCAGTCATTTCCGGTTTGAAGTCATCACCCATGCAAAGAGCAGAGATAACAGAGTGAAGGAATACGGCAGGCTGAGTAACCTTTGTCTGACGAAGATCTTCGTCTGTGCCGTCGAACATGATATCTGTAATGCGATATCCGAGGATATCATTTGCTTTTTCAAACAATTCTTTTGCTAAAGCTGAGTTTTCATACAGGTCTTTACCCATTCCTACAAATTGAGCGCCTTGACCGGGAAATACAAATGCTTTCATATTTTTATTATTTAATTGATTTTTAATTGCGGGTGCAAAGTTACGTATTTTTATGATACAACCGCACAAAATGTACACATTTGTGCAACGGAGTCCGGAAAATGCCATAAAGGGCCGTTGCCGTGTCCGACATTCAATTCTTTTCCTGCGATAATAGCTTGAGTGATATACGTTTTAGCGTGCTGGATGGATTCTCGCATGGGGTATCCTTTGGCCAGATAAGTAGCAATGGCAGAGGAGAGGGTACACCCGGTTCCATGCAGGTTATGGCTTTCTATCTTTTTCTCCTCATATATATGATAGATAGATTCGGACGTGTGCAAAAGGTCGCACATATTGTCTCCCTCCAGATGTCCGCCTTTTAACAAGATGCTAGTGTGATAATCGTCCGTCAGCATTTTGGCGGCTGCCTGCATGTCTTGAATGTTGTGAATACTTTTACCTGTAAGCACCTTCGCTTCGTCGATGTTGGGGGTGATTAATGTCACAAGCGGCAAAAGTTCTTTTTTTATTTCTTCTATAGCTTCATCTGTCATGAGTTTCTTTCCGCTGGTAGACACCATTACCGGATCGTAGACGACGTATGCAGGTGAATATTTTTGTAAACAGTCGGAAATCACACGAACAATTTGAATATCATTTACCATTCCTATTTTGATGGCAACCGGTTGCAGGTCGTCCATCACTGCTTCTATTTGTCCACGAACAATGTCAGGGGCGATAGATTGTACGGCACGTACTCCCAGTGTGTTTTGTATGGTGATGGCAGTAATAGCCGATGCCGCATAGCCACCTAAAGCGGAGATTGTTTTTATGTCTGCTTGAATACCTGCGCCTCCCGAACAATCGGAGCCGGCAATGGATAAAATGACTGGATGACGTTCCATTTTAGTTTTTTTAATATTTACCCGACAAAGATAGAATAAAAAACGATAAGGTACAAAATGGCATATCGTTTAAAATACAATAAGTACCTTTACCGCTATCTGCTGGAAATGATATGAAAAGTACTGATAATAAAGCGTCCATCTAGTTTTTGTACTTTATACAATTACTCACTCGCGGAAATACTAAAATACATATTGTAATTCGTAAGATAACACTAACTATTCATATTGTAGAATGTATGATATGTATTTATATGAAAAACAATGTTTTATAGCATGTTTCTTATTTTGTTTTGATGGTTTGTAGCCTCTATATTTGCATCGTCTTAAAGAAATGTATATGCAAAATTTACAGAAAAATACACCTTTAGCAAACAATCATATATCAGTAGACTGTGTAGTGATTGGTTTTGACGGAGAACAACTGAAAGTGTTGCTTGTAAAACGTGCAGGTGAGGATAATGGAGAAGTATATCATGATATGAAACTTCCCGGAAGTCTTATCTATATGGATGAAGCCTTGGATGAAGCTGCACAACGAGTTTTGTATGAACTGACAGGACTTAAAAATGTGAATCTGATGCAGTTTAAAGCATTTGGTTCTAAAAACAGAACGAGTAATCCGAAAGATGTACGTTGGTTGGAAAGAGCTATGCAGTCAAAAGTGGAGCGTATTGTTACCATTGCATATTTGTCGATGGTGAAGATAGATCGTACGTTGGATAAGAATCTGGACGATCACCAGGCTTGCTGGGTCGCTTTGAAAGACGTGAAAACACTGGCTTTCGACCATAATCTGATTATAAAGGAGGCAATGACTTATATTCGTCAGTTCGTAGAATTTAATCCTTCCATGTTGTTCGAACTGCTTCCGCGTAAATTTACAGCCGCACAATTAAGGACTCTTTTTGAATTAGTATATGACAAAGCCGTGGACGTGCGTAACTTCCATAAAAAAATAGCAATGATGGAATATGTAGTTCCTTTGGAAGAAAAACAACAAGGAGTGGCTCACCGTGCTGCCCGTTATTATAAATTTGATAAGAAGATATATAATAAGGTAAGGAGGTAAATCCTGTTCAAGTATTAAGTATCAAGTATTAGGCGTTGAATGTTAAAGCATTAATTGTCGGACATTGAGCGTAAATCGTAAATAGTAAATCGTTTAATCGTAAATAAAATTATGTTTCTATTAGGTTATGACATAGGTAGCTCGTCTGTAAAAGCGAGTTTGGTAAATGCGGAGACTGGTAAATGTGTATCCTCGGCATTTTTTCCGAAAACAGAAGCGAATATTATTGCAGTGAATCCCGGATGGGCGGAACAAGATCCTGAAAGTTGGTGGGAAAACTTAAAGTTGTCCACGCAGGCTATTATGACCGAATCCGGAGTGAGTGCCGCTGAAATTAAAGCCATCGGTATCTCTTATCAGATGCACGGATTGGTTTGTGTTGATAAGAATCAGCATGTATTGCGTCCTGCTATCATCTGGTGTGACTCTCGTGCGGTGCCATACGGTCAGAAAGCGTTTGAGACAATCGGGGAGGAGAGATGTCTTTCTCATTTGTTGAACTCACCGGGGAATTTTACTGCTTCCAAGTTGGCGTGGATTAAAGAAAACGAACCGGCCATCTATGAGCAGATTGATAAGATAATGCTGCCGGGCGATTATATTGCCATGAAGTTGAGTGGAGAAATCTGTACAACTGTTTCCGGGCTTTCGGAAGGTATGTTCTGGGATTTCAAGAACAATCGGGTGGCTGATTTCTTAATGGATTATTACGGATTTGATTCTTCTTTGATTGCAGATATTAAACCGACTTTTGCTGAACAAGGACGTGTAAATGCAATAGCTGCCAAAGAGCTTGGACTGAAAGAAGGAACACCGATTACCTATCGTGCAGGCGACCAGCCTAACAATGCCCTTTCTTTGAATGTGTTTAATCCGGGAGAGATTGCTTCTACGGCAGGAACATCGGGAGTGGTTTATGGCGTGAATGGTGAAGTGAACTATGATCCGCAGTCACGCGTCAATACCTTTGCGCATGTCAATCATACCATAGATCAGACACGTTTGGGAGTATTGCTTTGCATCAACGGAACGGGTATTCTCAATTCATGGGTAAAACGCAACATTGCTCCCGAAGGAATATCTTATAATGAAATGAATGTGTTGGCTTCCAAAGCTCCTATCGGCAGTGCGGGAATCAGTATTCTGCCCTTTGGTAACGGTGCCGAACGTATGCTGAACAATAAGGAAATCGGTTGCAGCATACGTGGACTGGACTTCAATGCACATGGCAAACACCACATTATCCGTGCCGCTCAAGAAGGTATTGTATTCTCTTTTAAATATGGCATTGATATCATGGAGCAAATGGGAATTCCTGTGAAGATGATCCATGCCGGACACGCTAATATGTTCTTGAGTTCTATCTTCCGCGATACTTTGGCGGGAGTCACAGGAGCTACTATCGAGCTTTACGATACGGATGGTTCCGTAGGCGCTGCGAAAGGTGCGGGCATCGGTGCAGGTATCTATAAGGATAACAATGAGGCATTTGCTACGCTTGACAAACTGGATGTGATTGAACCTAATGTGGCAAAACGCCAAGAATATGCTGACGCGTATGCAAAATGGAAATACCGTCTTGAAAAGTCGATGACCGGTAACATACCGGCTCCGGTTCTGTCTTCAGATAAATAATTAACAATTTAAATAATAACCATTTTAAAAATAAAAGAATTATGGCAACAAAAGAATTTTTCCCGGGAATTGAAAAGATTAAGTTCGAAGGTAAAGATAGTAAGAATCCGATGGCATTCCGTTACTACGATGCTGAAAAGGTTATCAACGGCAAGAAGATGAAAGATTGGTTGAGATTCGCTATGGCATGGTGGCATACTTTGTGTGCTGAAGGTGGCGACCAATTCGGTGGCGGAACAAAACAATTCCCTTGGAATAGTAATGCTGACGCTATACAAGCTGCAAAAGATAAAATGGACGCAGGTTTCGAATTCATGCAGAAAATGGGTATCGAATACTACTGTTTCCACGATGTAGACTTGGTTTCTGAAGGTGCAAGCATCGAAGAATACGAAGCTAACTTGAAAGCAATCGTAGCATACGCAAAACAGAAACAAGCTGAAACTGGCATCAAACTGTTGTGGGGTACTGCCAACGTATTTGGCCATGCACGTTATATGAACGGTGCTGCTACTAACCCTGATTTTGACGTAGTAGCTCGTGCTGCTGTTCAGATCAAGAATGCAATCGATGCAACTATTGAACTGGGTGGTCAGAACTATGTATTCTGGGGTGGCCGTGAAGGCTATATGTCTCTTCTGAATACAGATCAGAAACGTGAAAAAGAACACCTGGCAAAAATGCTGACCATCGCTCGTGATTATGCTCGTGCCCGTGGTTTCAAAGGTACTTTCCTGATTGAACCGAAACCGATGGAACCGACAAAACATCAGTATGATGTAGATACAGAAACAGTAATCGGATTCCTGAAAGCTCATGGCTTGGATAAAGATTTCAAAGTGAACATTGAAGTAAACCACGCAACTTTGGCAGGTCACACTTTCGAACACGAATTGGCAGTAGCAGTAGACAACGGCATGTTGGGTTCTATCGACGCTAACCGTGGTGATTATCAGAATGGTTGGGATACAGACCAATTCCCGATTGACAACTACGAATTGACACAAGCTATGATGCAAATAATCCGCAACGGCGGCTTGGGTAACGGTGGAACAAACTTCGACGCTAAAACTCGTCGTAACTCTACTGACCTGGAAGATATCTTCATCGCTCACATCGCAGGTATGGATGCTATGGCTCGTGCATTGGAAAGTGCAGCTGCTTTGCTGAACGAATCTCCCTATAAGAAAATGTTGGCTGACCGTTACGCTTCATTCGACGGTGGTAAAGGTAAAGAATTTGAAGATGGCAAGTTGACTTTGGAAGATGTAGTTGCTTATGCTAAAGCAAACGGTGAACCGAAGCAGACTAGCGGTAAACAAGAGCTTTATGAAGCAATTCTGAATATGTATTGCTAATTAACCCCACCACAGATTACACGGATCGTCACAGATTAATTTTCTTCTCTCTTATTTTGAATTTTATCTGTGTCAATCTGTGAAATCTGTGGTGATATAAATCCAACTACTACAACACTACTTTATCTACTTATAACCATGATTAATACAACGAACGAAGGTAGTAAACTCTACCTATATTCGATAACCTCTGTCGCCATTTTGGGAGGACTGCTTTTCGGATACGATACAGCAGTTATTTCCGGTGCGGAGAAAGGCTTGGAGGCTTTTTTCCTTTCGGCCTCTGATTTTCAATACAATAAAGTAATGCATGGAATCACATCTTCCAGTGCATTAATTGGCTGTGTACTGGGTGGTGCGATCTCCGGTATATTTGCTTCCCGTTTGGGACGTCGTAATTCTCTAAGGCTTGCTGCCGTACTCTTTTTCCTTTCAGCATTAGGTTCCTATTATCCGGAAGTCTTATTCTTCGAATATGGAAAGCCGAACATGGATTTGCTGATTGCTTTTAATTTGTATCGTGTTTTGGGCGGTATCGGTGTTGGACTGGCTTCTGCAGTCTGTCCGATGTATATTGCTGAAATTGCTCCTTCTAATATTCGTGGAACGCTTGTATCGTGTAACCAGTTTGCTATCATCTTCGGTATGTTGGTAGTATACTTCGTGAATTTCCTGATTATGGGCGACCATCAAAATCCTATTATTTTGAAAGATGCAGCCGGTGTACTGTCTGTTAGTGCTGAATCTGATATGTGGACTGTTTATGAAGGATGGCGTTACATGTTCGGTTCGGAAGCTTTCCCTGCCGCTTTCTTCGGCCTGTTGTTGTTCTTTGTTCCCAAGACTCCTCGTTATCTTGTATTGATACAGCAAGATGAAAAGGCTTATTCGATCCTTGAAAAGATCAATGGTAAGACAAAAGCACAGGAAATTCTTAATGATATTAAAGCTACTGCTCATGAAAAGACAGAGAAAATCTTTACTTATGGAGTGGCAGTAATTGTGATCGGTATTTTACTTTCTGTATTCCAACAGGCTATCGGTATTAATGCGGTACTTTATTATGCTCCTCGTATTTTCGAAAATGCAGGTGCAGAAGGAGGTGGCATGATGCAAACAGTTATTATGGGTATTGTAAACATTGTCTTTACATTGGTTGCAATCTTCACTGTAGACCGCTTCGGACGTAAACCGCTGTTGATAATCGGTTCTATCGGTATGGCTGTAGGAGCCTTTGCAGTAGCAATGTGTGATAGCATGGCAATAAAGGGTATTCTACCGGTACTTTCAGTGATTGTGTATGCAGCATTCTTTATGATGTCTTGGGGACCGATTTGCTGGGTGTTGATCTCGGAAATATTCCCGAACACCATTCGTGGTAAAGCAGTGGCAATCGCTGTGGCTTTCCAATGGATATTCAATTACATTGTATCTTCTACTTTCCCAGCACTGTACGACTTCAGCCCGATGTTTGCATATAGTTTATATGGAATAATCTGTGTGGCTGCTGCCATCTTCGTTTGGCGTTGGGTACCTGAAACGAAAGGTAAGACACTGGAAGATATGAGCAAACTTTGGAAGAAAAATAAATAAATTAGGTTAGTGTAATTTCATCATGTCATTATGACTTCGATTTCTTGGCATGGTTCTATTAAGATTATGACATCGTACCAATGGTATGGTGTCATAATTGTTTTTATTTGAAACTTTTGGGAACTACTATAAAGTTGAAAAAACATGAAAACATCTGCCACCTGCAACGAAAAGCGTGTAATACACTAGTTGATAAATAGTTGGAGCGTTGCAGATACTGTTGCAGATAGGTTGCAGATCAAAGTATCTGCCACACAGTATAAACCTTACATAAGCCAATTCTCCAGGAGGGCAAAAGTTTATTGTATACATTAACTTCCCGTTTCCAGGCGGGGAACTGTCGTTCCCGGAATTAGAAATTACAGTTTCCACGGCAGGAAACGAGAGTTTCTAAGGCGGGACACTACAGTTTCTACGTAAGGATACTATCGTTTCCCCGTAGAGACACCACCATTTCTCCATAGAGTCACCCCAATTATCCCATAGCTTTGCATAAAGGAATCAAGGCTTTTTCTTTGATTATATAACGTGTTGCAGATACTTTATCTGCAACCTATCTGCCGCAGGTATCTGCCACGTTACAACTATCTATTAACTAGTGAATTACACGCGTTTCGTTGCAGGTGGCAGATGTTTTTATGTTTTTCAACTTTATAGTAGGAAAAACTTTCATTCATTTCAGTACAGTTCTTAATTAAATGGGAATTTAGCGGTTAAATGAGAATTTATCGGTTAAATGGGAATTTTGCAGTTAGGCTGAAAGCCTTACAATTATATATTTATTGGGGTGCCCTGAAAGGGCTTAATTATATAGCGTAGGGCAACGCCCTACGAAAAAAACACACCAGCCACAAGCCCTGAAAGGGCGGAACCATATACAATTATGCCCTTTCAGGGCGCAAATTCAGATTGTCGCTTTTACGTAGGGCGTTGCCCTACGCTATATAATTAAACCCTTTCAGGGCACTCCGCAAAATTATCATTTAACTCATTTATATTCTGAAAAGAATTAAAACCGTCAAGAAACGAACTACTTTTAGCGTCAGTTCGATGCAATATCTATCTGTATGACTTAACGGTCAGATACATTCTCCAAAGTTTCGGAAGGTTTGCCGCCCAAGAGCTTTTCCAAGTCACGTAATTGACGTTGATAATCCTGCAACATCTGACTGACAAAACCACGATAGCAAGAAGCTGATATCAGGAAGTTCGACCATTTCGCCCATTCTTCAAAAATCTTTTGACACTCTGTGCGAGGTGAGTTTTGTAAAGAAAAGAAATGCAGGCAAGCCTTTTGCATCTCCGGCATCCCATTTTCCCATGAACGGTCGAGGTTGGTTAACGCTTTAATAAAATGTTTGATTTTGTGGTGTAACGCTCCCAAACGTTGTAATTCCGAACGATCGACTGATACAGTAGGGCATAGTCGTCGTGATTGGGTTAAATAAAACTGTTTTAGGTTTTCTTTTTCTTCCAGATTAGGAAAATTAGCTTCCTGCCGATTGCTTTGAACGGTTTTTACAGGTGCATTGTTTTGTTCTTCATGCATGATACAACGGTTTTAAGATAGGCGGGAATAAAAAAACGGTTCCGCCTTTCCCGTTGCATAACACTCCACAGAAGCTGGGGACGCATTAACGTTCCCCACGGGGGTACGAAACCGCGTATCTACGGCAGCAACAGGCATAAAAATGCCTGCTACTGGAGTTGAAGCAGGTTCACTGCTTCTGTGGGTATAAAATGTTATGCGTTGCAAATGTACGATAATTTTCGGAAGTCGCAAATTAAACGGCGCAAGAATTTGTATGAAAATTATGTGATGTTAAAGCACTGTAGCCATTTCTGAAGCATGTATTAAAATTAAGTATAATGCATTTTTAATTTTGCAATGACAATGTATAAAGATAAACAGTACCTTTGCACAGTCTTTATATAAAAACACGTATTGTTATGGAACAACATCCGATAAAAATTAATAAAGTGCAGATACGTAATCTGCAAATAGAAGATTATGTACAACTATCCCAATCGTTTACCCGTGTTTATTCTGACGGTAGCGATGTGTTTTGGACTCGTGAGCAGATTCAGAAGTTGATTAAAATCTTTCCGGAAGGTCAGATCGTCACAGTCGTTGACGATAAAATAGTTGGTTGTGCTCTTTCTATTATTGTTGATTATGATAAAGTAAAGAACGACCATACGTATGCACAGGTTACGGGTAAGGAAACATTCAATACACATAATCCCAAAGGAAATATCCTGTATGGCATTGAAGTATTTATCCACCCGGGCTATCGTGGTTTGCGTCTCGCACGTCGTATGTATGAATATCGTAAGGAGCTTTGCGAAACATTGAATCTGAAAGCGATTATGTTTGGCGGACGTATCCCGAATTATCATAAATATGCTGACAAAATGCGTCCGAAAGAATATATCGAACGGGTACGTCAACGCGAGATTTATGATCCGGTACTTACTTTCCAGTTGTCGAATGATTTTCACGTTCGTAAGGTAATGACTAATTATCTGCCAAATGATGAAGAATCAAAACATTATGCTTGTTTGCTGCAATGGGATAATATCTATTATCAGCCACCTACACAAGAATATATCAGTCCCAAAACTACGGTTCGCGTAGGACTGGTGCAATGGCAGATGCGTAGTTATAAAACGTTGGATGACCTGTTCGAACAAGTAGAATTCTTTGTGGACGCAGTCTCCGATTATAAAAGTGATTTTGTTCTTTTCCCGGAATATTTCAATGCTCCTTTGATGTCGAAGTATAACGATAAGGGAGAATCGCAGGCTATTCGCGGATTGGCAAAGTATACGGATGAAATTCGGGAACGGTTTATGAATCTGGCTATTAGCTATAATATTAACATTATAACCGGGAGTATGCCATACGTAAAAGAGGACGGATTGCTTTATAATGTAGGTTTCCTTTGCCGACGGGATGGAACCTACGAAATGTATGAAAAATTACACGTCACTCCCGATGAAATAAAAAGCTGGGGACTTAATGGTGGTAAACTTCTGAATACTTTTGACACGGACTGTGCAAAGATTGGAGTTTTGATCTGCTATGATGTCGAGTTCCCCGAACTTTCCCGCCTGATGGCAGATCAGGGAATGCAGATATTATTTGTTCCTTTCCTGACAGATACCCAGAATGCCTACTCCCGTGTTCGTGTCTGTGCGCAGGCACGCGCCATCGAGAATGAATGTTTTGTAGTCATTGCCGGAAGTGTCGGAAATCTTCCCCGTGTGCACAATATGGATATTCAATATGCCCAATCGGGTGTGTTTACCCCATGCGACTTTGCTTTTCCAACAGACGGAAAGAGGGCGGAGGCAACTCCTAACACCGAAATGATTTTGGTATCGGATGTTGATCTGGATTTGCTGAACGAGTTGCATACTTATGGTAGTGTACGCAACTTGAAAGACCGCAGGAATGACCTGTATGAGGTGAGATACAAGAAATAAAAAGAGTGACGCTATGCTGTCCGGATAGCGTCACTATATGCCTTGGATAGCGTCACTATCCGGGGCATATAGTGACGCCCTTTTGATAGAATACTTTTTTATTTGGAAGACGTGCCACTCTCCAATATACTAACGATAGAAAACAGCGTAAAGCAAATAGCTCCGAGACCTACCAAAACACGTGCCGGAATGAAATAATCAGCATGTATAGTGGCAAGCTCGAATACAAAAGCCGCCAGAAACAGACAAGTTAATGCCGTTAATACCGGAATCATAGGAATACGGTTGGCTAATTTGAATTCTTGCCTCCATATCTTAGCCAGCAGGATTACTTTGCTGGAAATACTGTAACATACCAACCCCAATCCGAGCATAATATATCCGGTGGTACCGTTTGCACTTCCGGAATCTGCCAAAATCACGAATAATCCCCATACAAAAGAGATAGATCCCATTAATAAAACCAGTTTCGGCCATTTATTCCGTTCTTTTTCTGAATAATCATTACGTATCTGGCGTGCTATGGTAGCTACCAACGCAATCAAACTGGTACAAATACATGCCAGACCGACCATTACATGCCCCGCCACAAAATAAGCAGGATGAGAATGACTGTTGCCTAATAATACAAATGCCCATATCCATGCGATCAGCGAAACGATGATGGCAACAATGACCAATGCCCGTCTCTGATTAAGGGAAAAAGCTCCTTCCGGAACTTCATTACTTGTCGCTTTTGAATTTCTCGGAATTAAAGAGAATCGGGTAGAAGAGGTGGCGGCGGTAGCTACACAAGTGGTAATAAATCCAACGCCGGTGATAACGTGTCCTGCAACAAATGCAGAGGTGGAAGTGGCATTACTGAAAATGCAGATACCTCCAATAATAGTAATGATGGCTGCCAGATAGCCTATAATCGGCAAAACATATTTGGCCGATTTATTATAAGTATGTATGATTTGCCGGATGATAGTGGCAGCCGTGCAAAACAGTGCAATGCATATCATACCGAGTGAAAACACAACAGGACCGGCCACAACACGACTCCCGTCATCTCCATAACCATAAATAAACGCTCCGTATCCGAAGCAAAAAATAGCCATCGCCAAAGGGATTGCTCTGAATAAAATGCTAATACCGTAATTCATAAGTTAAAGTGCTTTTAGGTTTCCCACTAAAACAAGGAGATACCTGTTTTGTTTAGGCTGTAGGCGGTTTATAATTGTTAACTTCACACGAATCCGATTAAAAGTCCTAGCTTTTTGCTCAACTAAACAAATGTTTTTGTAAATTTGCACCCTTAAAAATGGGGATACCCCTCAAATTGTAAATTGTAAATAGTAAAATCGTAGACAGCTATGGGTAAGAGATTTACTGAATATTCGCAGTTTGACCTTTCGCAGGTGAACAAAGATGTGCTGAAGAAATGGGACGAGAACCAGGTTTTCGCCAAGAGTATGACAGAACGTGATGGCTGTCCTTCGTTCGTGTTTTTCGAAGGACCTCCCTCGGCTAATGGTATGCCGGGTATTCACCATGTAATGGCTCGTACCATTAAGGACATTTTCTGTCGCTACAAAACGATGAAGGGTTATCAGGTGAAGCGTAAAGCCGGATGGGATACGCACGGACTGCCTGTGGAACTAAGTGTAGAAAAGGCATTAGGTATCACAAAAGAAGATATTGGTAAGAAAATCTCTGTTGCCGACTACAATGCGGCTTGTCGGAAAGACGTGATGAAATATACCAAGGAGTGGGAAGACCTGACTCATCGGATGGGATATTGGGTGGATATGAAGCACCCTTATATCACGTATGATAATCGCTATATTGAAACATTATGGTGGCTATTGAAGCAACTGCATAAAAAAGGATTGTTGTATAAAGGATATACGATCCAACCGTATTCACCGGCTGCAGGAACAGGATTGAGCTCACATGAGTTGAATCAACCGGGCTGTTATCGGGACGTAAAAGATACAACAGCCGTTGCCCAATTTAAAATGAAGAATCCTAAACCGGAAATGACGGAATGGGGAACTCCTTATTTTATCGCCTGGACAACTACTCCATGGACATTGCCTTCAAATACGGCTCTTTGTGTGGGACCCAAAATTGACTATGTGGCTGTACAGTCTTACAACGCTTATACCGGAGAACCTATCACGGTTGTTCTGGCAAAAGCTTTATTGAATGTACACTTCAATGCAAAAGCTGCTGATCTGAAATTGGAGGACTACAAAGCTGGAGATAAACTTGTACCATTTAAAGTGATTGCCGAATATAAAGGTACTGATCTTGTCGGTATGGAATATGAGCAGTTGATTCCTTGGGTGAAACCGGTTGAGGTATCCGAAGATGGCAACTGGAAGCCTAGTGATAAGGCTTTCCGTGTAATACCGGGTGATTATGTTACTACAGAAGATGGTACAGGTATTGTTCACATTGCACCTACATTTGGTGCAGACGATGCGAATGTGGCACGTGCTGCAGGAATCCCGTCACTTTTCATGATTAATAAGAAAGGCGAAACTCGTCCGATGGTGGATCTGACTGGTAAATTCTATCTGTTGGATGAACTGGATGAGAATTTCGTAAAAGAATGTGTTGATGTAGATAAATATAAAGAATATCAGGGTGCATGGGTGAAAAATGCTTATGATCCTCAATTTATGGTGGATGGCAAATACGATGAGAAAGCTGCGCAGGCTGCCGAATCGTTGGATATTGTCATTGCCATGATGATGAAAGCAGACAACAAGGCTTTCAAGATAGAAAAGCATGTCCACAACTATCCGCACTGCTGGCGTACAGACAAACCGGTGCTTTATTATCCGTTGGATAGCTGGTTTATCCGTTCTACCGCTTGCAAGGAGCGAATGATGGAATTGAATAAAACCATCAACTGGAAACCGGAATCTACCGGAACCGGCCGTTTCGGCAAGTGGCTGGAAAATCTGAATGACTGGAACCTTAGCCGTTCTCGTTATTGGGGGACTCCATTACCTATCTGGCGTACAGAAGATAATACGGATGAGATATGCATCGAATCTGTAGAAGAACTTTATAATGAAATCGAGAAATCGGTAGCTGCCGGATTTATGAAATCCAATCCATACAAGGATAAAGGTTTCGTGCCGGGTCAATATTCGGAAGAAAATTATGATAAGATTGATCTTCACCGTCCTTATGTAGACGACGTCATATTGGTATCGAAAGACGGCAAACCGATGAAGCGTGAATCAGACTTGATTGATGTATGGTTCGATTCGGGTGCTATGCCATACGCGCAGATCCATTATCCGTTCGAAAATAAAGAACTGTTGGATAACCGTCAGGTATATCCGGCTGACTTTATCGCGGAAGGAGTAGACCAGACACGTGGTTGGTTCTTTACCTTGCATGCTATCGCTACGATGGTATTTGACAGTGTGTCCTATAAAGCTGTTATTTCTAACGGTCTGGTGCTCGATAAGAACGGTAACAAGATGTCTAAACGTTTGAATAACGCTGTCGATCCGTTTACTACAATTGAAAAGTATGGTTCCGACCCGTTGCGTTGGTACATGATTACCAATTCTTCTCCGTGGGATAACCTGAAATTTGACGTTGAAGGAGTGGAAGAGGTTCGCCGTAAATTCTTCGGTACCTTATATAATACGTATTCATTCTTTGCGCTTTATGCGAATGTAGACGGATTTGAGTATAAAGAAGCGGATGTACCGATGGCAGAACGTCCGGAGATCGACCGTTGGATCTTGTCTGTATTGAATACATTAATAAAGGAGGTAGATACATGCTATAATGAATATGAACCGACAAAGGCAGGACGTTTGATTTCTGATTTTGTGAATGATAATTTGTCCAACTGGTATGTTCGCCTGAATCGTAAACGTTTCTGGGGTGGTGAATTTACACAGGATAAATTGTCTGCTTATCAGACATTGTACACTTGTCTCGAAACAGTTGCCAAACTGATGGCTCCTGTATCTCCGTTCTATGCAGACCGCCTGTATACTGACTTGATTACAGCAACAGGACGCGACAATGTAGTTTCTGTCCATCTTGCCGAATTCCCGAAATATCAGGAAGAAATGATAGACAAGGAACTGGAAGCCCGCATGCAAATGGCACAGGATGTTACATCTATGGTGTTGGCATTGCGCCGCAAGGTGAATATCAAGGTACGCCAACCGCTGCAATGTATCATGGTTCCGGTGGTAGATGAAGAGCAGAAAGCTCATATCGAAGCTGTGAAGAACCTGATTATGAATGAAGTGAACGTAAAAGAAGTCAGATTCGTTGATGGTGCAGCCGGTGTATTGGTGAAAAAAGTGAAATGTGACTTTAAAAAGCTAGGCCCGAAATTTGGCAAGCAAATGAAAGCAGTAGCTGCTGCTGTTGCAGAAATGTCACAGGAAGCCATCGGTGAATTGGAGAAAAACGGAAAGTATACATTAAACCTGGATGGTGCGGAGGCTGTTATTGAAGCATCAGATGTCGAGATCTTTAGTGAAGATATTCCGGGATGGCTGGTTGCCAATGAAGGCAAACTGACAGTAGCGCTTGAAGTGACCATTACCGAAGAACTGCGTCGCGAGGGTATTGCCCGTGAACTGGTGAACCGTATTCAGAATATACGTAAGTCAAGCGGTTTCGAGATTACAGACAAAATAAAAATAACTATCTCGAAAAATACGCAAACAGATGATGCGGTAAATGAATATAATACTTATATTTGTAACCAGGTTTTAGGCACATCTCTTGAACTTGTAGATGAAGTGAAAGACGGAACAATGCTGGAGTTTGACGACTTCTCATTGTTTGTGAACGTGATAAAAGACTAATACTATATTGATTAACCTTTTAAAATTGTAAAGTTATGGCAGAAAAGACTAGATATTCGGATGCGGAACTCGAGGAATTCCGTGCCATTATTATGGAGAAACTGGAATTGGCACAACGTGACTATGAACAGTTGAAGAAAAGTTTGATGGGACTGGACGGTAATGATACCGACGATACATCTCCTACGTATAAAGTATTGGAAGAAGGAGCTAATACGCTCTCCAAGGAAGAAACGACCCGACTGGCACAACGTCAGCTGAAGTTTATCCAAGGATTACAAGCTGCTTTGGTACGTATTGAGAATAAAACGTACGGCATTTGCCGTGAAACCGGAAAGTTGATTCCGGCAGAACGTCTGCGTGCTGTTCCTCATGCTACATTAAGCATTGAAGCAAAGAACAGTGGTAAAAAATAACAGATAGCAAGTAGGCTACAGGTAACGAGCTACAAGTAGCTGCGCAAAGTTTACGCACGGCACTTGTAGCTCGTTATGTTTAACTTATAATAAACACATGAAGAAACTATTCACGAAGGGGAGAATTGCCCTTCTCGTTATCTTTTCCGTATTGATTATTGACCAGATCATCAAGGTCTGGATTAAAACTCACATGTACTGGCACGAAAGTATACGTGTGACCGATTGGTTTTATATCTATTTCACCGAAAACAACGGGATGGCTTTCGGTATGGAAATCTTCGGCAAGTTATTCCTGACAACATTCCGCATTGTTGCGGTAGCATTGATAGGGTGGTATCTCTATAAAATCATAAAGAAAGGGTTCAAAACAGGTTATATCGTCTGTGTGGCTCTTATTCTGACCGGTGCTTTGGGGAATATCATAGATAGCGTGTTCTATGGAGTTATTTTCAATGAAAGCACTCATTCGCAGATTGCCAGTTTCATGCCCGAAGGTGGTGGATATTCTACCTGGTTTTACGGAAAAGTGGTGGATATGTTTTACTTTCCGATTATAGATACAAACTGGCCTACATGGATGCCGTTTGTGGGTGGAGAGCATTTTATATTCTTTAGTCCGATCTTTAATTTTGCGGATGCCGCTATCAGTTGCGGTATCATTGCCTTGTTACTCTTTTATAGTAAATATTTGAATGAGTCTTATCATTCGCTGGATAAAGATAAAAAGGAAGCTACGGATCATGAAAAATAGATTTCGGTTTCATCTGTGTCTCATCTGCATGTTCGTTTTTGCGGTAGCCGGGTGTAAAGTGAAAAGACCCAGTGATGTAATCTCGGAATCGAAGATGGAGAATTTGCTGTATGATTATCATGTGGCAAAGTCTATGGGAGATAATTTGCCTTATAGTGAGAACTATAAGAAAGCATTGTATATCAACGCCGTTTTCAAGAAATACGGGACTACACAAGCTGCATTTGACTCATCCATGGTTTGGTATACCCGTAACACAGAGATTTTATCGAAAATTTATGATAAGGTGAAAAAACGCTTGAAAGACGAACAGGAACTTGTTGGCGACCTGATAGCCAAGCGTGATAAGAAACCGAAAATGACTAAGCAGGGTGATAGCATCGATGTCTGGCCGTGGCAGCGTATGGTACGTTTGACCGGTGAAATGATGGATAATCAATATGTATTTACTTTGCCGACCGACTCTAACTACAAAGACCGGGATACACTGGTATGGGAAGTGCGGTATCGTTTCCTGGAGCCGATGCTTGCCGACTCTTTAAGAGGTGTCACTATGGCTATGCAGGTGATTTATGAGAAAGATACGATCAATCATTGGAAAACGGTGACTGAACCGGGTGTGCAACAAATTCGTTTGTTTGCAGACACATTAGGTTCGATGAAAGAAATAAAAGGGTTCATTTATTATCCGATGGATAGCCAGGAAAAAGGCGGGGCAGTATTGGCCGACCGCTTCATGATGACTCGTTATCATTGTACGGATACGCTCGCATTTGCCGTACGCGATTCTTTGAATAAGATAGAAGCATTGAAAGCGGATTCTTTGAAGAAGATAGCTACTAAAGAAAATGCCGACTCTTTACATAAGGTCATAGACAAGAATAAAGATGACATTCAGCGTCTGACACCGGAAGAGATGAACCGTCGTCGTACGGGAACTCATCGTGAGAAGAAGCCGGAGCAGATTCAGGTGGAACAGCATATCCAAAAGGAACGGATAGAGCAAAGAAAAGAACGCCAGATGAATCAACGCAGGCAGCAACAACAAAGACGTTCAAACAACTGATTGTAATGAAACGCTTTGCTTCTCATTATTTGCTGATACCTGCCGTCGGATATATGAAGCAGCAGGTAGTGGAGATCACTGACGAAGGAGTTGTCCGAGGTGTGTTCCCATTGACCGAAGAGATTGAATCGGTTGAATGGATGCCGGGAGTGATTGTGCTGCTTTCTGAAAGTCAGATGGAAGAAATAAAAAACACTGGGATGATTTTAAAAAACATCCCAGTGTTTCAAATTAATCTTCCCAGTGCCAGTGTTTCGCATCAATCTTCCCAATGTTTTAATGAGTATCTGCAGGAAGCAGAAAAGAAGGGGGAAGCTTTATTTCCTTATTTATTTTATCCTTTTGATTTTACTTCCATGCAGCCTGTCGACGGAACTCGGCACAGATTACTGCGGTAGCAATGGCTACATTCAGAGACTCGGATGTCTCTTGGCCTGCCGGATAATTGGGGATATATAATTTTCTATTGATTAATGTGGCTACCTCTTTCCCTATGCCATTCCCTTCATTTCCCATTACGATCAATCCATTGGCAGACAATGGTTGTTCATACATGTTTTTTCCATCCAGGAACGTACCGAACACAGGAGTATCTCCGAGCGACCGGATAAAATCGGGGAGGGAAGTATAATGTACTTTCACCCGTGCAATTCCACCCATAGTGGCTTGTATGGTCTTAGGGTTATATACATCTACCGTATTCTGCGAGCAGATAATATGTTCGATGCCAAACCAGTCGGCCAAACGGATAATGGTACCTAGATTTCCGGGATCCTGCACATCGTCCAATGCAAGGCAAAGTGATGAACGAACTGCCTCCGGATCCAAAGTATATTGTGGTTGTTCGAAAATAGCAAGTACTTGTTGGGGAGTTTTCAATAAACTGGCCCGTGAAAGATCTTCCTGTGAAACTTCTACCAGTTCATTTGCGTCAATACCCGGATGCTCCTGAAACCAGGAGGGAGTGGCTGCTAAAAAACGACAGGGAAAATGTCCGAGTAAATCACCTACCAATTTAGGACCTTCAGCCAGAAATACCCGCTCTTCTTTACGTATTTTCTTCAGTTCCAGCGAGTGGATATACTTTATTTTGTTTTTACTTAATGATGCCATAGATTTGATATTCTTTTGCAAAGCTATAAAGATATTTCCAATCTATCCTTACTTTCCTCTCTTTTTCTTAAATTATTTTCCCCGTCGGAAAATATAATTTATCTTTGTAAGCGCATTTTTCATACTATCGATGTAAAACCGTATGAGGAGAAATTTTCTTTATTTGCTTGCTTCTGCTGCTGTCTTGTCACTTGCTTCGTGTACTACCACTAAGTTTGTGCCGGATGGATCTTATTTGCTGGATGAAGTCAAAATTCGTACGGACCAAAAAAATATACGGCCTTCTTCCTTGCGCATGTATGTTCGCCAAAATCCTAATGCCAAGTGGTTCAGTCTGATAAAGACCCAACTTTATGTATATAATCTGTCGGGGCGTGATTCGACCAAATGGGGAAACAAATTTTTAAGAAGGATAGGGGATGCTCCTGTAATATATAGCGAGGACGAAGCGAAACGCTCTGAAGAAGAGATCACTAAGGCTGTGCACAATATGGGATATATGGCGGCAACCGTGAAGCGTTCGACTAAAATAAAAAAGAAAAAGATTAAGCTGTATTATGATGTAACGACCGGCAAACCCTACGTTGTTCAATCTATCAAATATGATATTTATGATCCTAAAATAGCCTCTCTTCTCAAACAGGATTCTGCCAGAAGCTTGTTGAAGGAAGGAATGTATTTGGATGTGAATGTATTGGATGCGGACAGACAACGTATCACGAATAAGTTGCTTCGGAATGGCTATTATAAATTTAATAAGGATTATATCGGATATACGGCCGATACGGTTCGTAATACTTATAATGTAGATCTGACTCAACATTTGCAGATGTATAAAGCGCATGCGAGTGATTCGGCAAGGGCACATCAGCAATATTGGATCAATAAGATTAATTTTATTACGGATTATGACGTTTTGCAGTCTTCTGCCTTGAGCAGTGTGGATATTAATGATTCGGTTCATTATAAGGGATATCCGATTTACTATAAGGATAAGCTCTATTTACGTCCTAAAGTGCTTACGGATAACCTCCGGTTTGCTTCCGGCGATTTGTTTAATGAGCGTGATGTGCAGCAAACTTATTCCAGTTTCGGGCGTTTGTCTGCATTGAAATATACGAATATCCGTTTTATCGAGACTCAAGTTGGAGATTCAACAATGCTCGATTGTTACGTGATGTTGACTAAGAGCAAGCATAAATCGGTATCCTTTGAGGTAGAGGGAACCAATTCTGCCGGTGACTTGGGAGCGGCAGCTTCCGTTTCTTTCCAGAATAGGAATCTCTTTCGCGGGTCGGAAACGTTTATGATAAAATTCCGTGGAGCGTATGAGGTTATTTCCGGGCTTCAGGCAGGCTATTCAAATAATAACTATACGGAGTATGGAGTGGAAACGAGTATCAACTTTCCTAATTTCCTGTTCCCATTCATTTCCTCTGATTTTAAACGGAAAATCAGGGCTACAACAGAGTTTGGTTTACAGTATAATTATCAGTTGCGACCGGAGTTCTTGCGTACGATGGCTTCTGCTAACTGGAGTTACAAGTGGACACAACGTCAGAAGATACAACACCGTATTGATTTGATAAATATTGCTTTCCTTTATTTGCCCCGTATCTCTGAAAGGTTTAAAGAAGACTATATAAATAAAGGACAGAACCATATATTCCAGTATAATTATCAGGATCGACTGATTATAAATATGGGATATAGCTATAATTATAATAGCGTGGGAGGATCGATTATCAATAATACGATTGCTTCTAATTCATACTCCATCCGTTTTAATTTCGAATCGGCGGGAAATGTAATGTATGCTCTGTCAAAGGCTGCAAACATTCGGAAGAACAGTAATGGTGAATACGCTATTCTGGGAATTCCTTATGCTCAATATCTGAAAGGGGAGTTTGATTTTGCTAAGAATATCAGAATCGATTATCGTAACTCTTTTGCGTTTCATGCTGGTGTGGGAATAGCTGTACCTTATGGAAATGCGAAGACTATTCCGTTTGAGAAACAATATTTCTCTGGTGGAGCCAATAGTGTCCGCGGATGGAGTGTTCGCGATTTGGGACCGGGCTCTTTTGCAGGAAATGGGAATTTGCTCGATCAATCCGGAGATATTAAACTGGATGCCAGTATTGAATACCGAAGCAAGTTATTCTGGAAGTTTCAGGGGGCGGTATTTATTGATGCTGGTAATATCTGGACCATCCGGAGTTATGCCAATCAACCGGGAGGGGTTTTCAAGTTTGATAGGTTTTATAAGCAAATAGCAGTGGCCTACGGATTAGGTCTCCGCCTGGATTTGGATTTCTTTATTTTGCGTTTTGACGGAGGTATGAAAGCTGTCAATCCTGCCTATGAAACGAGGAAAGAGCATTTCCCCATCATTCATCCTAAATTCAGTCGTGACTTTGCTTTCCATTTTGCTGTGGGATATCCTTTCTAATCAGCCATTTATTATTTACTCTTACTAATTCGAGCGTATCTTGCAGGGAACTTACGTATTCCATTTTTCCTCCGATGGGATGAATGACGAATGCATTTTTGATTTGGCAGACAACCGACGCTTCTTCTAAATTAGCATCTATCTCACTTGAAATAACAGAAACTTTTGCAGCGCCTCGTGTCTTAAGTTGCTCCAGATGGGGTTGCCCGACATTAGATGCTAAGAAACTAAGATAAGATTGAGAAGAAGGCGTGCTCCATTCTTTGGCGACCGGATAATTGAAATTATAAAAGGCTTCACAAAAATCTATGGCTGTCTGTTCTATTTGAGTTTGAGGAGTCTGTTGCTGACAAGATAGACAGGTGAAGATTAGAACAGAATAGATAAGTGTATGTAGTTTATTCATAGTACAAAAGATTCTTGATAGAAGAAGATAAGATTGAAAAAGGAGATGAAACTCCTATATGATGTTTCATCTCCTTCGTATTTGTTTTTATTTTTAGCGGGCGGCAAACATAAAATTGCTCATTGTAGCCTGGCGTGCTGCCAGCATGCCTTGAGCATCCAGCGTTACATTCATCTTTTCGCCATTTGGCAAGAACAAATCAGCAGTGCCATCATTGTTCATTTTTACTAATTCAGCGCTTTCACCGTTTGCAACGACATTCCATGTGTTGGCTTCTTTGTTGTAGATCAGGTCCATTGAAGCAGTTTCGCCCTCTTTAGTAATGGAATATCCATTCTCAAGAGTTTTCACCATGTAGTTGCCGTTTTCTCCTTTTACTTTCTTTACGTCACCTACATTAGCCATCGGATTGGAGCCACTCCAGAATTCGATTGAGTTGATAACTAAAGCATCAGCCAGGTAAGCTACACCATAAACCGGAACAATGTTGAAAGCAAGGAATACGAGTTCGTTTACAAACTTGTTTCCAACTGATTGATTCCAGGAAGACAGGCGGTTGAATAAACCAAATGATCCTACACAAGAACTGAATAATAAGCTACCACTAAGTACTACTGCGACTAAAGTCAGTTTTCCTCTTTTCATGTTAAAATGTTTTTGATTAATAAAAAATATTGATAATTTCTCTCTTATGTGTATGCAAATATAATATTTTTTAATTAATCGGGGCTGTTATTTCTAATTTTTGTATACTCTTGACTTCCGCCGTGACAATTCGTTTCCTATGATATGGTCTATTGAAAATTTACCGGGACCGGCAATATACATCAATATAAATACAACTAAATAGATGAAAGCTAGCTCTTTAACCGCAAATACGTCATTAGCATGAACAACAAAGAAGGCTACTATCATTGTGAAAATCATCGGGATCATTGCCAAGCGATACAGGAATCCGATGATAAATGCCATCGAACATACGAGTTCGCCAAAAATTGCTAATCCGAGAGATAGGGGACTTCCTATTCCAAGCGGATCAGGAAATACTGCTGACATCTCCTGGAAGTTACTCCATTTCTGGATACCGTGGTTCATTAATAATATACCGAAGATGATCCGGACAGCCAATAGCAACAAAGATACTTTCGTTGTATTCGATTTTGTGGGAAATAAAAAACTATAAATCATAAGTTGTTCTATTTTTAAGTTTATATCTATTTATATAAACATAAAAAATATTGAATTTGTTCTCTATTGATAGCAAAATTTGTTTGGACCTTATTCCTTATTTAAAACATAATGGTCTGCAAGTTCTCCGGTTATTTCTTGTTTATCCATTGTTAGTTTGCGTAAATGATTTTCTTCTACTTTATAATAAGAAAGTTCTCCGCCTTCTTCATTAAGAGTCAATAGGTTGTCTTTTAAAGTATATGTACCTTTTTCGTCAAATGAGCTGTCTCTATCGATATATACGGAATGGAGGCTGAATGTTTTGTCCGGATTTAATGTCAGGGTTGTTTCAATACCCGGACAATCGGCAGCGGGGAAAACTCCTTTATAAGTTCCTTCGTAATCAAGTGAATTTTCCGCATTATGGATATCGGTTACTTCGATTGAAGTACTGTCTGCACCGGCACTCTTGTTTGTTTTCGCGCTATTGTTGCATGCTGCCAAAAGAGCACATGAACATACTAAAATGAAAATTTTCTTCATAATTATTGTTTCTATTAGTTAGTCTAATTGAGTATATTGGACGTAAAGGTATAAATTTAAAATGGAATCTTTATAGTAAAAAGAAACGAACAACTTTATTTATGAATAAATAAACTTTGTATCTTTGCGGAAAATTCTAAAGATATGGCACAACATACTTATGACAATGAAGCTGTTCAGGAATTATTGAACTGGGCAAAAAAGATGATTGAGACAAAGAATTATCCAACAGAAAGATATCAGGTCAATAAATGTACTACCATTATTGATGGTAAATCGTATTTGGAATCTTTGATTGCAATGATTTCCAGAAACTGGGAGAATCCGACTTTTCATCCCACTATTGAGCAATTATGGGAGTTTAGGGAAAAGTGGGAAAATAAAGAAGCGTAGCAAATTGCGATTCAATGTTGAATGATAAATCATTTATGAATATAGAAATGCACTCTAATCATGTCAGATAAGAGTGCATTTCTATTTTATTAGTTTGATATTTATCAGCTTCCTAAAAAGGCAGCCATCTTTTCTTCTTTTTCAGGGATGTTTTTTCTTCTTCTCCGTTTTGGCTATAGATATCTGCAAACGTCTTTTTCTCTTTAATCATTTCGTAAATGACTCCCCAGTCTGGTAAACCACCCAGATTTCGATCGTCAATGAACATGTCGGCTTTCAACTTTCGAGAGAATCCCTGATGGCCTTTCTGCTCTTCAGGATAATCCTTATTAACGGCATAAAATTCTAAACCTCTGGCTTTACACCATTCGACAGCTTCGTCCAGAAGTGCTCCTTCACGCACACTCCACAGTATTAAACGATGCTTTTCTTGTTGCAATAACTTCAATGTGTCAACAGCGAATGGAATCTCTTCACCAATGCGTGGATAACGATGTTCTACAATCGTTCCGTCAAAATCAACAGCTATAATCATAGTTTTTAATTACCTAATTTGGAACAAAGATACGGACAGTAAGCCAAAAAAACGTATCTTTGTCTCAAATTAACATTTTAATAAAAATATAAATACATGAACAATTCCCCTCAGCGTGCTGCTAAAGGCTTTACGAGAGCATTTTGGGTCAGCAACACAGTCGAACTGTTTGAGCGTATGGCATATTATGCCGTTTTTATCGTTCTCACTATTTATCTATCTTCCATTTTAGGTTTTAATGATTTCGAAGCAAGTATGATTTCCGGGCTTTTTTCCGGTGGATTGTATCTGCTTCCTATTTTTTCCGGTGCTTATGCTGACAAGATCGGTTTCCGGAAATCAATGATTATAGCATTTTCCTTATTATCCATCGGATATTTAGGGTTGGGTGTACTGCCCACTTTACTGGAAGCTGCCGGTTTGGTTAGTTATGGTGCCACTACTCAATTTAATGGTTTGCCTGATAGCTATACCCGGTGGATCATCGTGCCGGTTTTGTTTGTACTTATGGTGGGAGGTTCTTTCATTAAGTCCATTATCTCCGCTTCTGTGGCTAAAGAAACAACGGAAGCAACCCGTGCCCGTGGTTATTCCATATTTTATATGATGGTAAATGTGGGTGCTTTCACCGGTAAAACGATTATCGATCCTTTGCGTAATGTCATTGGTGAACAAGCGTATATCTATATTAATTATTTCTCCGGTGCGATGACAATAGTTGCTTTACTTGCTGTTATTCTTCTTTATAAATCGACGCATACGGCAGGTGAAGGAAAAAGTCTCCATGAGATTGGACAGGGATTTATGCGAATCATCACAAACTGGCGTTTATTGATTCTTATTTTGATTGTTACAGGTTTCTGGATGGTGCAACAGCAGCTTTATGCCACTATGCCTAAATATGTGATTCGTATGGCTGGAGAGACGGCAAAACCGGGTTGGATTGCCAACGTGAATCCGTTTGTGGTGGTTTGCTGCGTTAGTTTTATCACCCGTTTGATGGCCAAACGCAGTGCGATTACTTCGATGAATGTGGGAATGTTTTTGATTCCTATTTCGGCATTACTGATGGCATGTGGAAATTTGTTGGGTAATGATCTTATTACAGGTATGAGCAATATTACTCTGATGATGATTGCGGGTATAGTTGTGCAGGCGCTTGCCGAATGTTTCATTTCACCGCGTTATCTGGAATATTTCTCTTTACAGGCTCCGAAAGGAGAAGAAGGAATGTATTTAGGATTCAGTCATTTACATTCATTCCTTTCTTCTATTTTCGGTTTTGGTCTGGCGGGAATTTTGCTCACTAAATATTGTCCGGATCCGGCTTTGTTCGAGACGCGGGAAGCATGGGAGGCAGCTAGTGGAAATGCCCATTATATATGGTATTACTTTGCTGCTATAGGCCTGATTGCCGCTGTAGCGCTACTATTATTTGCAAAAATCACCGAATCCATCGACAAAAAGAAGGAGGCTTCTCGGTAATTCTCTGCTTTTTTATGTATATTTGCCGTCACTTTGCTGTAAAAGTTGACGGCATTTTGCATTTTAATAAAGAGGATAAAACATGAAAGTAAAATTTATAAGCCTGGCGAGTGGCAGTAGCGGGAACTGTTATTATCTGGGCACTGAAACCTATGGGATACTGATAGATGCCGGAATCGGCATACGTACTATCAAAAAATCACTGAAAGATTATAATATCTTGATGGATAGTATTCGTGCGGTATTTATAACGCACGATCATGCTGACCATATTAAAGCAGTGGGTAATCTGGGAGAAAAAATGAATATTCCTGTTTATACAACCGCACGTATTCATGCTGGAATTAATCGTAGCTATTGTATGACGGAGAAACTTAGCTCGTCAGTTCGTTATCTGGAAAAGCAAGAGCCTATGACGCTGGAAGATTTTCACATCGAATCTTTTGAAGTGCCACACGATGGAACGGACAATGTGGGGTATTGCATTGAAATTGATGGCAAAGTCTTTTCTTTCTTAACCGACCTTGGAGAGATTACTCCTACAGCTGCTCATTATATCAGTAAAGCCCATTATCTGATACTTGAAGCCAACTACGATGAGGAAATGCTCAAAATGGGGCCTTATCCTCAATATCTGAAAGAACGGATTGCAAGTAAAACCGGACACATGAGTAACTCTGATACTGCAGAGTTTCTGGCGGAAAATATTACTGAACATTTGCGATATATCTGGTTATGCCATTTAAGTAAAGACAATAATCACCCGGAGCTGGCTTATAAAACGGTGGAATGGAAATTAAAGAACAAAGGTGTTATTGTAGGCAAAGATGTGCAACTACTTGCTTTAAAGCGAAATACGCCTTCCGAGCTTTATGTGTTCGAATAAAGACGAAAAAAGATAGTAAAAAAGCTGCATGATTGTTTGGTCAAATAAAATAAAAGACCTACTTTTGCAACCGCAAACGAGGAATTAAGCACTCTTAGCTCAGTTGGTAGAGCAACTGACTCTTAATCAGTGGGTCCAGGGTTCGAATCCCTGAGGGTGTACAAATTCGACGTTGCAATAAAAATAAAATGTTGCACTCTTAGCTCAGCTGGTAGAGCAATTGACTCTTAATCAATGGGTCCAGGGTTCGAGTCCCTGAGGGTGTACAAAGATTATTAAAAGGAGAACTTAAAAGGTTCTCCTTTTTTGTTAAGAGCTTTTTGGGGTGTTACTGTTCAGCTGTAGGAATAAAAAATACCGCTACTCAAAGCTATATTCGACTTTGGTAGCGGTTTTTTTATAGTGTAACTACTATCTATTAGAACTTGAAGAAGTTCTTGGCATTGTTGTAGCTGATATCTTCAATCATTTGGTTTACACGCTCCATTTCAGATACCGGAATTTCTCCGTTTTCTACGTCACGTCCTACCAGGTTACACAATGTACGGCGGAAATATTCATGACGCGGGTAGGATAGGAATGAACGAGAGTCGGTCAACATACCTACGAAGCGGCTCAAAAGACCGAGTACTGACAAAGCATTCATTTGTTTTTCCATACCATCCTTTTGATCGAGGAACCACCATCCGGAACCAAATTGGATTTTTCCCGGGATAGAACCATCCTGGAAGTTACCCAGCATTGTTGCAATTACTTCGTTGGCGCATGGGTTCAAGTTGTAGAGGATTGTTTTAGTCAATTTGCCATTAGTGTTCAGGCGATCAAGGAATTTAGCCATTGCTTTGGCGGTTGTAAATTCACCGATAGAATCGAAACCTGTATCAGCACCCAGTAATTTAAACATCTTCGTGTTATTGTTACGAATAGCGCCGTAATGGAATTGTTGAGTCCATCCTTTTTCCCAGTCCATTTCACCGAAGATCACAAGCATTGCCGATTTGAATTTCAGAATTTCTTCCTTGGTCAATTCTGCGCCACCATATACCTTATTAAAGATGGCTTTGATTTCAGCATCTGTATAATCTTCTGCGTAGAATTCTTCAATACCATGGTCAGACAGACGGCAGCCTTGTTCTGCGAAGAAGTCATGACGTTTGCGTAAAGCAGCGATCATATCATCAAAGTTGGAGATGATAACACCACTTACCTCTGCCAGTTTTTCTACATAACTGCGGAAATCTGCAGGGACTTCTACAGCCATAGCCTTATCAGGACGCCATGTTGGTAACATCTTGATTTCAAATCCGCTTTCGCGTGTTTTGATATGATATTCCAATGAATCGATAGGATCATCCGTTGTGCAAACGGCTTCTACATGATAACGACGCATCATTCCACGAGCTGAATATTCGGGTTGAGACAGTTTCTCGTTACATTCATCGTAAATTTCACGTGCGGTTTGTGGATTCAATATTTTATTGATACCAAATGCCGTTTTCAGTTCAAGGTGAGTCCAGTGGTACAATGGGTTGCGGAAAGTGTAAGGTACTGTTTCCGCCCATTTTTCAAATTTTTCCCAGTCTGTGGTATCTTTTCCCGTACAGAAACGTTCGTCTACACCGTTTGTACGCATTGCACGCCATTTGTAGTGGTCACCGCCCAACCAGATTTCAGTCAGTGATTTAAACTTGTAGTCGTCAGCTACCATTTGAGGGATAAGGTGACAGTGATAGTCGATGATCGGCATTTTAGCCGCATGCTCGTGATACAACTTTTGCGCAGTTTCTGTTTGCAGCAAGAAGTTTTCGTCCATGAAGTTCTTCATTATTACTGTGTTTTAAGTATATAAAATTATTACTTTCTATATTTATACCTATATAGTATTGATTTTAAAGCTAATAGGCGTAAATCTTGTTTTAGTTTTATTAACCGTTATCGAACACAAAAATAGAAAATTTACTTGGAGTAACAAAATAATTCGTATATTTGCAGCGATTATTTATAATATTTAAGTTTTAGCACTATGGAGGACCAGAACTATACCATTAAAGACATTGCCCGTATGGCCGGTGTTTCCGCCGGAACGGTTGACAGGGTGTTGCACAATCGCGGTGACGTGTCTCCCAAAAGCAAAGCCAAAGTACAAAAGGTGTTGGATGAGATTCATTATCAGCCCAATGTGTTTGCTATCGGTTTGGCTGCTAAAAAGAAATATTCTTTCCTCTGTTTGATACCTTATTATATAGAGCATGATTATTGGCATTCGGTAGTAGGGGGGATTGAGCGTGTCCGGCAAGAATTACGTCCTTTTAATGTGAGTATAGATTATTTGTGCTATCACCATGGGGATGAGAAGAGTTATCAGGAAGCCTGCCTTTCTATAAAAGAAAAGAATGTGGATGCGGTATTGATTTCTCCGAATTTTCGGGAAGAGACACTGGCGCTGACAGCCTATTTACAGGAAAATAAGATTGCTTATGCTTTTGTCGATTTCAATATGGAAGAAGCGAAAGCGTTGACGTATATCGGGCAGGATTCATATAAGAGCGGATATATCGCAGCGAAAATATTGATGCGCAATTATTCGGCAGGAGAAGGCCAGGAGTTGGTTTTGTTTTTAAGTAACAATAAAGATAATCCGGCTGAAATACAGATGCAACGCCGTTTGGATGGTTTTATGAGTTACATTGCCGAAGAATATAATAACTTGGTAATCCATGAGGTAGTACTTAATAAATCCGATCAGGAAAGTAACCAACAGACATTGGATGAGTTTTTTCAGGCGCATCCGAAGGCTTTACTGGGAGTTGTATTTAATTCCAGAGTGTATCAGTTGGGAGAGTATCTTCGTCATGCGGGACGTAGCATGAAAGGACTGATAGGATATGACCTTCTGAAAGCAAACGTAGATTTATTAAAATCCGGTGATGTGCATTATTTAATCGGGCAACGTCCGGGTTTGCAAGGATATTGTGGGGTGAAGGCTTTGTGCGATCATGTCGTGTTTAAGAAGTCTGTTGAACCTGTAAAATACATGCCTATTGATATCCTGATAAAGGAAAACATTGATTTTTATTTTGAATTTGTATAATATCAACTTTATAAATTACAACTAACATGAAAGCATTAAACAAAGAAACTGCTCCTAAAACACAACGTCCGGAGCGTATTATCCAATTTGGCGAAGGTAACTTTTTGCGTGCATTTGTAGATTGGATTATTTATAACATGAACCAGAAAGCTGATTTCAACAGCAGTGTAGTAGTGGTTCAACCGATTGATAAAGGTATGGTCGATATGCTGAATGCACAGGATGATCTTTATCATGTAAACCTTCAAGGATTGGATAAAGGAGAGGCTGTTAACAGCTTGACAATGATTGATGTAATCAGCCGCGCTTTAAACCCATATACTCAAAATGACGAGTTTATGAAGTTGGCAGAGCAACCTGAAATGCGTTTTGTTATTTCAAACACTACAGAGGCTGGTATTGCTTTTGATCCGGCTTGTAAACTTGAGGATGCTCCTGCTTCATCTTATCCGGGTAAGCTGACTCAATTACTCTATCATCGTTTTAAAACATTCAATGGTGATAAGACAAAAGGTTTGATTATTTTCCCTTGCGAGCTTATTTTCCTGAATGGTCATAAGTTGAAAGAAACAATTTATCAATATATTGAATTGTGGAACCTGGGTAATGAGTTTAAAACTTGGTTTGAAGAAGCTTGTGGTGTATATGCAACATTGGTAGACCGTATTGTTCCGGGATTCCCGCGCAAGGATATTGCTGCTATCAAAGAAAAACTGCAATATGATGATAATCTGGTTGTTCAGGCTGAAGTTTTCCATTTGTGGGTTATTGAAGCTCCGCAGGAAGTTGCAAAAGAGTTCCCGGCTGACAAGGCAGGCTTGAATGTATTGTTTGTACCGTCAGAGGCTCCTTATCACGAACGTAAGGTTACTTTGTTGAATGGCCCGCATACTGTTCTTTCTCCGGTTGCCTATCTCTCGGGAGTGAATATTGTACGTGATGCTTGCCAGCACGAAGTGATTGGCAAATATATCCACAAGGTAATGTTTGACGAACTGATGGAAACTTTGAACTTGCCGAAGGATGAGTTGGAGAAATTTGCAAATGATGTATTGGAACGCTTCAACAATCCGTTCGTGGATCATGCAGTAACCAGCATCATGCTGAATTCTTTCCCTAAATACGAAACTCGTGATTTGCCGGGATTGAAGACTTATCTGGAACGTAAAGGTGAACTTCCTAAAGGACTGGTACTTGGTTTAGCCGCTATCATTACTTATTATAAAGGTGGTGTACGTGCTGATGGTGCTGAAATTGTTCCGAATGATGCTCCTGAAATCATGAACCTGCTGAAAGAACTTTGGGCAACAGGTTGCACAAAGAAAGTTGCCGAAGGTGTTCTGGCTGCAGATTTTATCTGGGGAGAAGATTTGAATAAGATCCCGGGATTGACAGAAGCCGTAAAAGCTGATTTGGATTCTATCCAGGAAAAAGGAATGCTTGAGACCGTTAAAGGTATTCTGTAATTAGAAGACTAAATAAAAAATAGCGCCACTGTTCTCTGAACAAGTGGCGCTATTTTTTATTATCAAGTTATTTATTATTCTTGTTCAGCCGTATGCAAAATAAATGTAGTAGCTCCAATTGTCACAATAGCGCCATCTTCAATACGTACACGGTCTTTATCTCCCAGAATTTCATTCATAAGGAAAGTACCTGTGAGACTAGGAGCATCTCGTAATGTGTAGACTAGCTTTCCTTGCTTATTACGCTTTATATTGATGATGCAATGGCGTCGATCCATGCTCATATCACCACTTTCAATGGGAGTATTAATGTTTGTTCCTACACAACGGCGGCCTATGACATTGTCACCTTCCTGCAAGGGAAGTAACTGTTTAAAACCAAATACATTTTCGATAACAGTGATATATCCGAACTCTTCTTTATGAGATTCAGCTTCTTCTTCCAGGTTTTCTTCCTTTCTAAGAGCCTTAACTTTACTTTTTCCTAACCGGATACTGAATTGCTTGCCACAATGTTCGCATTCAAATACCAGTGATTGGCCTTCACTATACTTGGTTTCATCAAAATAAAGATAATTCTCACATTTAGGACAAAGAACTCGTTTCATGCTTTTTAAAAGGGATTTTTATTTAGCCAGTAACCAGGCATTCTTATAAGTTTCGTTTTTTCTTAGCTCAAGTAATTGCTTGGTCGCTTCATCACGGTTGTTAAATGAACTGATACTGACACGTACTTTACCATCAGTGTTCAGAGCTTTTGCATCTGCAAATCCTTTTGATTTTAATTGGTTCGCAATAACTTCTGCATCTTTCAGGCTGATTCCTCCTGCCACAATGATATGAAAAGGATGATTTGCACTTTCTTGAGATTTCACCGCAGGAGCAGGAGTCGCTGTTTCCTGTTTTACCACTTTCACTTCTCTTACTGCGATCGGTTTGGAAGTCTTGGCTTTATCCGTTGTATGCTTTTTAGCAGATGAAGTTTTGGTTGAAGCAGAAGAAGCAGAAAGCTTCTTTGCTTGTTGCGCAACATCGTTCTTAACATAAACAGGAGTTACTGCAACCGATTGCTTTTCTATTTGCTCAAAAAGCTCGCTGGGCAATAACTGTGCATAATTGTTCTTTTGAACGTCGGTATTCTCTACCGGAGTTGAAAAGGCAAAGAACAGTACGATGGCAGCAATCATTGCTGCAGCATTGCGGAGATACGCGCGGTTGATACTAATTTCAAAAGTCTTCTTTTCCTTTTCCTGATAAGTCGGTACCAATACTTTTTCTTTCTGCTGCAGAGCCGAAAGTTCATGTATTTTAAAAGAGTCGAGACCATACAATGAAGGAGTTGTTATCTTATAATCATAAGGAACGAACTCGTAGTTACCATAAATGTTATAATGAATCTCGCCTATATTATCCAGATGGGCTTTCCCTTCCTCATGAAGGAGACCGATAAATTCGTTTACTTCTTTTTCTACTATACGGCTGGCGTCAGCAAAACTTGTGTCGTATGCTGACATATAAGATTGCACCAGTACGCCGTCATTCAGTTTTAATTGAGGATTAAAACCGATTATACGGGTAGGAGGTAAAAATATATTTTCTTCCTTTACGCGGGTTGCGGGCGAATAATGTGCTACAAAACCACCAAATCCCGGAACAATGACGCAGTCGTTTTCCAGTAGTAAAGTCTCTATATGTTGTGCCAATTCAATCATGTCTGCAAAATTAAGAGATAAATTGAATATATCCCAGAAAACTTCGAAAAATTCACTACTTTTGCATCGTTTTATTTATCACTATCAATAATGAACTATATACAGACAGAAATAGACGGAGTATGGCTGATCGAGCCTAGAGTTTTCTCCGATGAACGGGGCTATTTTATGGAAGCCTATAAGAAAGAAGAGTTTGAAGCCAATATTGGTCCCGTAAACTTTATACAGGACAACGAGTCGAAATCATCTTTTGGTGTATTGCGTGGATTGCACTATCAAAAAGGAGAACATAGTCAGGCGAAACTGGTTCGTGTTCTTAAAGGAGAAGTGCTCGACGTTGCCGTTGATTTGCGTAAATCATCGCCTACGTTTGGAAAGCATGTTTGTGTATTGCTTAGTGAAGAAAACAAGAGACAATTTTTTATTCCCCGTGGTTTTGCTCATGGCTTTGCTGTCTTGAGTGAAGAAGCTGTTTTTACATATAAGGTAGATAACAAGTATGCTCCGCAGGCAGAAGCCTCTATTTTATATAATGACGAAGCATTGGGGATCGACTGGCCGTTGGCAGAGTCGCAAATGTTATTATCTGCGAAAGACAGAGAGGGAACTGCTTTCAAGGACGCCGTTTATTTTGAATGAATTTCTAAACAAACAATAGATTAAGTATGAAAATTGCAATCGTGGGAACAGGGTATGTGGGTCTGGTGTCAGGCACATGTTTTGCCGAAATTGGCGTGAATGTAACGTGCGTAGACACGAACAAAGAGAAAATCGAATCTTTGCAAAAGGGGAACATTCCAATTTATGAAAATGGATTGGAAGAGATGGTACTCCGTAATATGAAAGCAAAGCGATTGAAGTTTACTACCTCATTGGAAAGTTGTCTGGATGAAGTGGAAGTTATATTCAGTGCAGTTGGAACTCCTCCGGATGAAGATGGCAGCGCTGATTTGAAATACGTATTGGAGGTGGCCCGTACCATTGGTCGCAATATGAAACAGTATAAATTGGTAGTTACCAAAAGTACCGTTCCGGTAGGCACTGCCAGTAAGGTTCGTGCGGTTATTCAGGAAGAACTGGATAAGAGAGGCGTGACGGTTGATTTTGATGTGGCTTCTAATCCGGAATTCCTTAAAGAAGGAAATGCTATCAGTGACTTTATGAGCCCGGACCGCGTGGTAGTGGGAGTGGAGTCGGCACGTGCGGAGAAATTGATGTCCAAACTATATAAACCATTCTTATTGAATAATTTCCGTGTGATTTTCATGGATATTCCGTCTGCGGAAATGACTAAATATGCGGCAAATTCGATGCTGGCAACCCGTATAAGCTTTATGAATGATATTGCAAACTTGTGCGAGATTGTTGGTGCGGATGTGAATATGGTGCGTAGTGGGATAGGTTCGGATACTCGTATCGGACGTAAGTTTCTGTACCCGGGTATCGGATATGGTGGTTCCTGCTTCCCCAAAGATGTGAAGGCATTGATTAAAACAGCAGAACAGAATGGTTATACCATGCGGGTACTTACGGCTGTGGAAGAAGTGAATGAGAACCAAAAAAGCGTCTTGTTCGAAAAGTTAATGAAACAGTTTAATGGTGATTTGCAGGGTAAGACTGTTGCTTTGTGGGGATTGGCATTTAAACCGGAAACGGATGATATGCGTGAGGCTCCGGCATTAGTCCTGATCGATAAATTGCTGAAAGCAGGTTGTAAAGTACGCGCATACGATCCGGCTGCCGTGCAAGAATGTAAGCGCAGGATTGGTGATACTATCTATTATGCTTGCGATATGTATGATGCCGTACTGGATGCTGATGTGTTGATGTTGGTTACCGAATGGAAAGAATTCCGTCTGCCTTCATGGGCCGTTATCAAGAAAACGATGTCCCGGCAGATTGTGTTGGACGGACGTAATATATATGATAAAAAAGAGATGGAAGAACTCGGATTTATTTATCACTGTATTGGTAAATAAAAAAATAAGAGTATCTTTATATAAAAACTAAAATAGATGATGAAAAATGTGGCTGTATCGTTAATGGCAATCTTTTTCGCGGCATGTAGCGGCAATAAGAGTCCCCATTCTCTTCAACAAGAGAAAGAGGATCTTAGTGCAAAAGGACTACTGCAGGGAATTTGGCTGGACGATGAAACGGAGAGCCCGTTGATGCGTGTAGAAGGAGATACTATCTACTATGCAGATGTACAAAGTACTCCCATTGCATTTAAAATAATACGGGATACTCTTTATACTTATGGAAATGATACTACTTATTACAAGATTGATAAGCAGGCAGAACATATATTCTGGTTTCATTCCATAACGGATGATGTAATTAAGTTGCATAAATCCGAAGATGCCAATGATTCAATCTATTTTGTCCGTCAGGAATTAGTCATTCCGGCATATACGGAAGTAACCAAACGCGATAGTGTAGTGACCTATAATGGCACTCGCTATCGCGCATACGTATATATTAATCCTTCTAAAATGAGAGTCATCAAGACGACTTATTCCGAAGACGGGATTAGCATGGATAATGTATACTATGATAATGTGATGCACATTTGTGTGTATGAAGGTAAAAAGAGCCTGTTTGCCAGCGATGTTACCAAACAGATGTTTGACAAAGTACTTCCTGTCGATTTTCTGGAGCAATCCATCCTGTCAGATACAAAGTTTATGAAAGTAGACCGGAACGGTTTTCATTATCAAGCTGTCCTGGCCATTCCGGAAACTTCCATATATAGCATTGTAAATATGGAAGTAAGTTTTAAAGGAGATTTGACTATCACTTCATCCAAATAAAAAAGCACCATACATTCAGATCGTATAGTGCCGGATTAAAAAAGCCTTGCTTTAATTTTGTCTGGGGGGAGACGGACGGTTATTTCTCTTTCCTCCGTTATTATTATTCCTTTTTCCCCGGAAATCTTTTCTTTTGTAGTTGCCACCCTTGCCCTTGCTAAAAGAACGCGGTTTGTATTCCGGAGCTTCTCCCAATTCTTCAGGAATAGGAATTTTATAAATCTCTTTTTCCAGAAAGTTCTCAATACTTTTGAAGTTACTTTGTTCTTTCTCGCTGATGAACGTAAGTGCTACACCATCATTGTTGGCACGTGCTGTACGTCCGATACGGTGTACATAGTCTTCGCTGTCGTGAGGCACGTCGAAGTTGATAACCAGGCGGATATCATCGATATCTATACCACGTGCAACGATGTCCGTAGCTACCAATATATTGATTCGTCCGGCTTTAAACTCATGCATAACAGTTTCCCGTTGAGCCTGTTCCAGATCCGAATGCATTTCCCCTACGTTCAGTTTCATGGATTTCAAAGCCTTGGCTACTTCCTTGACCTTGATTTTAGAAGATGCAAAGACAATCACACGTTCCGGAACTTCATCCATAAAAAGACTGCGTATGATTCCCAGCTTTTGATTTTCGTAGCAAACGTATGCTGCCTGAATAATCTTTTCTGCAGGTTTGGAAACTGCGAGCTTTATCTCTGACGGATTATTTAAGATTGTGTTTGCCAATTGCTGAATCTTTGCAGGCATTGTTGCAGAAAACATGATTGTCTGTCGTTCCTTCGGCAGATATTTCGCAATTTGCATGATATCTTCATAGAATCCCATGTCGAGCATCCGGTCTGCTTCATCCAGAATAAAATAAGAAACCTTGGAAAGATCTACATATCCAAGGCTTAAATGGGCGATCAGACGTCCGGGAGTAGCAATAACAACATCAGCTCCTAAAGTGAGTCCTTTTTTCTGTTGTTCGAACAATATTCCATCATTTCCACCGTATACGGCAACACTCGATACCGGCATGAAATAGGAAAACCCTTCCATTTGCTGGTCGATCTGTTGGGCCAATTCCCGGGTAGGAGACATGATGACACAATTAATCGCATCTTCCGGATGTTTACCTTCAGATAATTTATTCAATACAGGCAGTAGAAACGCGGCCGTTTTACCTGTTCCTGTCTGTGCTACTGCGATCAAATCTTTACCCTCAAGTATGATTGGAATTGCCTGCTCCTGTATAGGCGTACATTCGTCAAATCGCATGGCATCAAGCGCCTCAAGCACATTTGCATTTAATTGTAGTTCGGAAAACTTCATTCTTTTATTTAATTTGTCAGCAAAGATAATCTATTTTTTGGTCTAATTACATATTCAAGTAAGAATCTTTGAATCCGAGGAAATAGAGCACTCCATCCAGTCCGATGGTGTTGATCGATTGCTTGGCATTTGCCACCACTTTAGGCTTTGCGTGGAAAGCAATTCCCAGTCCGGCAACCCCTAGCATAGGGAGGTCGTTAGCTCCGTCTCCTACGGCGATGGTCTGTGCAATATCCACCTTTTCCACTTGTGCAATGAGGCGGAGCAGTTCGGCTTTCCGTTTTCCGTCTACTACATCTCCCAGGTAACGTCCGGTCAGTTTGCCGTCAATAATTTCCAGTTCGTTGGCATAGACGTAATCTATACCGTATTTCTTTTGCAGGTATTGACCGAAATAAGTGAATCCTCCCGAAAGGATGGCGATTTTGTAACCGTACTTCTTCAATACATACATCAGCCGTTCTACGCCCTCTGTGATAGGCAAACTCTCGGCTATTTCCTGCATGACCGATTCGTCCAGCCCTTTCAATAGTGCTACACGGCGGGTAAAGCTCTCTGTAAAGTCTATTTCTCCACGCATGGCGCTTTCTGTGATGGCCTTTACTTCGTCGCCTACACCGGCACGGATAGCCAGTTCGTCAATCACCTCTGTTTCGATTAATGTAGAGTCCATATCAAAACAGATCAGACGGCGCATACGACGGTACATATTATCCTGTTGGAAAGAAAAGTCCATTTCCAGTTCGCTGGCCAACTTCATCAGCTTCTCCTGCATCGCAATGCGATCTTTCGGAGTACCTCTCACTGAAAATTCGATGCAAGCCCTGGTGCGTGCATCTGCCTGACATTCATCCAACGGGATACGACCTGTCAGACGTTTGATAGCATCAATATTCATGCCCTGCTCGGCCAATATGCTTGTAGCGGCAGAAATCTGTCGGGCGGAAAGCTTGCGTCCCAGAACCGTCAGGATATAACGGTTTTTCCCTTGCATACCTACCCAGTTTTCATATTGCTCGGTGGTGATAGGTTCAAACCGGATGGTCACTCCCAGAGAAGAAGCCTTGAACAACAGTTCCTTCATAATGAATCCGGAATGTCTTTCTTCACTCTTGAACAGGATACCCAGCGATAATGTATTATGAATATCTGCCTGGCCGATATCAAGAATCGTGGCATCATATTTGGCAAGGATTTCGGTCACGGAAGCAGTCAGTCCCGGGCGATCTTCGCCGGTAACTCGAATCAGAATCAATTCAGTATTTGATGGTTGCATAAAAAATAGACTTTAACGCTGCAAAAGTAGAGAAAAAAGTTCGTTTTTATGCTAAATAACATAAAAAGTTATACCCCAAAAGTAAGATTTTTGCTTATTTGCTTGGAAGTTAATTTAATATTTACTTACCTTTGCACCCGGTTTCAAAAATAAAGGCTCTGATAATCAGCGGATTCCTCTTCGCCTGATGCCTGAAAAGACAACGTTTCGGGAAGAAACCACTGTTTAAGGACAGTCCCGGATAGTATTAACTAAAACCGAATTACATGAAGCATGTAAAATGGATTTTTGTTGTATTACTGATTTGTTCCTTGACCGCTTTCGTTGAGAAAGACAAACCTACCGGAGGTTTGAGTGAGGGTGACGTAGCCCCTGATTTTAAAATCGAATCTACGTCAAACGGGCAACCCGCCTTTAAATTGGGAAATTTGAAAGGTAAATATGTGTTGCTAAGTTTTTGGGCAAGTTATGACGCGCAGTCCCGGATGCAAAATGTAAGTTTGAGCAATGCGCTTCGTTCTTCTCATAATGTGGAAATGGTTTCTATTTCATTTGACGAATATCAGTCAATATTTAAGGAAACCGTTCGTAAGGATCAAATAGTTACGCCCACTTGTTTCGTGGAAACAGAAGGCGAGGATTCCGGTTTATTTAAGAAGTACCGTTTAAACCGGGGATTTACTAACTATTTATTGGATGGAAATGGTGTAATTATAGCCAAAAACATCTCTGCTGCAGATCTTTCTGCTTATGTAAAAGAAGTCGGTTAACGATTTTAAGAATGTAAGGAGAAAGAGGGATTTTCCAAATCACCGTCAGGTGAAAATAATGGAGAATAGACAAAAGAGGAAATGGATACAACAAAAAAGTTCCGCCTACACTTGCATTAGCAAGAATAGGCGGAACTTCTACTTTTATACTCTTCGTTTATCCGGTGCATCCAAAACCTTAGGGCAATCTATGGATAGAATCCGTGAAGACTGCGGAAGGCTTGCCTACCTTTTATTTAGGTGCCTTCTGGTACAAGAAGAATGCGATACCCGCATAAAGGATATTAGGAATCCAGACTGCAACGGCAGGCGGCACATTTCCGTTCACGGCAAAGGTGGAAGTAATCGTCTGGAACAGGATATAAGAGAAACTTAATCCTAATCCGATACCCAGATGAAGCCCCATACCGCCTTTCGTTTTTCGGGACGAAAGCGATACACCGATGATAGTAAGGATGAAAGAGGCGAACGACATAGCGATTCGTTTGTGATATTCAATCTCAAACTCCTTGATGTTGGCAAATCCTCTTCGTTTCTGTTTGGCGATATAATCGCTTAACTCGGGACTGGTCAGCATTTCCTGCTGGTTTTTCATGATAAGAAAGTCAGAAGGTTCCATGTTGATGATAGAGTCTATCCGGTCTCCCTTAGTGATCTTTTCCTTTAAACCATCCAGTTCGCGTACCATATAATCGTGGATCGTCCATTTATGAACGGTGGTGGTATCGTAGGTAATCCGTCGTGCAGTCAAATGTGAAACCAGCTTTTTATCCACAAATTTGTCCAATGAAAAGCGGTTACCGGTTTTCATTGCGTTGTTATAGTTGTCGATATATGCAATCACTCCGCTATCCACTTCCAGCTGCACATTGCTTACCGAGTTTTGTTTCTTTGGTTTGATATACCGGTCTTCAAAATTCAGACGCGTAACACTTCCTTTCGGAATCACATACGAACTTAGTGTGAAAGTGACGAGGGCGATGATAGCGGCAGAAATCATGTAAGGGCGCATCATCCTCTTAAAGCTCATACCGGTGGAGAACATCGCAATAATTTCGGAGTTTTCTGCCAGTTTGGAGGTAAAGAAAATAACAGCAATGAATACGAACAACGGACTGAACAGATTGGAGAAATAGGGGATAAAGTTCATGTAGTATTCAAAGATAATTTTATCCCATGGAGCTTCATGCTCCATTAGTTTGTCCATCTTTTCGTTGAAGTCAAATACCACTGCAATAGAAATGATTAGTGCAATAGCAAATACGTATGTCCCCAAGAACTTCTTGATGATATACCAGTCCAGCCGTTTTATAAATCGATTGCTTTTCATTTCTTATAATCTAGTTGATACTCTTTTGACCATCATCGGTTTCCAGGTCGAGAAATCTCCGGCGATAATGTGCTTTCTTGCTTCCCCTGCCAGCCACAGATAGAATGCCAGATTATGTATGGAAGCGATTTGCATAGCCAGTAGCTCTTGCGCATGGAAAAGATGGCGCAAATAAGCCTTGCTGTATAATGTATCCACGCAAGAGGCTCCGTCGGCTTCGATAGGAGAGAAGTCCGTTTCCCATTTCTTGTTCCGCATATTGATAATGCCATCTTTGGTGAACAACATGCCATTTCGTCCGTTTCTTGTAGGCATAACGCAGTCGAACATATCCACGCCGCGTTCTATTCCTTCAAGAATGTTGACAGGAGTTCCGACACCCATAAGGTAACGGGGTTTGTCTTTGGGGAGTATTTCATTGACAATCTCGATCATTTCGTACATCTTGTCTACCGGTTCGCCTACCGCCAAACCACCGATGGCATTCCCGTCAGCACCTTTGGACGCTACAAACTCTGCAGATTGCTTGCGCAGGTCGGGATAAACACATCCCTGCACGATGGGGAAGAGAGACTGATTATAACCGTATTTAGGTTCTGTCTCGTTAAAACGTTGTATACAACGGTCGAGCCATCTGTGGGTTAATCCTAATGACTTTTTGGCATACTCGTAATCCGAGTCGCCCGGAGGACATTCGTCAAAAGCCATCATAATATCCGCACCGATGGTACGTTCTATGTCCATCACCTTCTCCGGAGTGAAGATGTGCTTGCTTCCGTCGATATGCGAACGAAATTCGGCTCCTTCTTCACGCAGTTTTCTGATTCCGGCTAATGAAAATACCTGAAAACCACCGCTGTCAGTCAGCATGGGGCGGTCGAAACCGTTGAAACGGTGCAGCCCGCCTGCTTTCTCGATCACATCCAGTCCCGGACGCAAATAGAGGTGATAGGTATTACCCAGAATAATCTGTGCCTGGATATCTTCTTTCAATTCGGTCAGATGTACTCCCTTCACAGTGCCCAGTGTGCCCACCGGCATGAAGATAGGTGTTTGTATCTGCCCGTGGTCTGTTGTTATCAGACCGGCACGGGCATTACTTTTAGTGTCTGTATATTGTAACTCAAATGTCATTCCTGGCTGGGTTTCTTAACAGATAAATCAATAGGATCCGCTACTTTCTCGTTAGTCAATGCAATAGCGAATACCTCTTTTATATCGTTTACATAGTGGAAAGTCAGTCCTTTCAAATAAATATCTTGAATTTCATCTATGTTCTTTTTGTTCTCGGCACTCATGATGATTTCCTTGATTCCGGCACGTTTGGCTGCCAATATCTTCTCCTTGATGCCACCCACAGGAAGCACTTTGCCGCGAAGAGTGATTTCTCCCGTCATGGCAATGTTGGCTTTCACTTTTCTTTGAGTCAGGGCAGAAGCCAGTGAAGTGGCCATCGTGATACCTGCTGACGGACCATCTTTCGGAATAGCCCCTTCAGGAACGTGGATATGGATATTCCAGTTATCAAAAATCTCTTCATTCAGACTAAGGACAGAAGCATGCGCCTTGATATATTCAAGTGCCAGCATAGCAGATTCTTTCATCACATCTCCCAGGTTACCGGTCAATGTAAGACGTCCGCCCTTGCCCCGGCTTAAACTGGTTTCTACAAATAAGATTTCGCCTCCGACAGCTGTCCATGCCAATCCGGTGACTACACCTGCGTAATCATTTCCCTGATACTTGTCGCGTGTATATTCCGGTGCTCCAAGGAAATCATACAAATCTGTCGGTTTGATTTCCGTCTTGGCGAAATAACCGTCCGTAGCATATTGACGGGCTGATTTGCGAAGAATCTTACCGATCTTCTTTTCCAGCTCACGAACACCGCTTTCACGGGTATATGACTCGATTATGGCTTCCAGTGTATCTTTGGGAAGTTTAATATCTGTCTTTTTAAGTCCGTTGGCTTCCAATTCTTTGGGGAGCAGATGCTTGCGGGCAATCTCTACTTTTTCTTCTGTGATATATCCGCTTACCTCAATCAATTCCATACGGTCGAGCAACGGGCCGGGGATTGTATTCAGGTTATTGGCTGTTGCAATAAACAATACCTTGGAGAGGTCATAGTCTACATCCAGGAAGTTATCATGGAAAGATGTATTCTGTTCCGGGTCGAGCACTTCCAGTAATGCAGAAGAAGGGTCCCCCTGACGGTCAGCACTGACCTTGTCTATTTCATCCAAGATGAAAACAGGATTAGAAGCACCGGCTTTTATCAAGCTCTTGATGATTCGTCCCGGCATAGCGCCAATATAAGTCTTACGATGACCGCGAATCTCTGCTTCGTCATGCACACCGCCTAAAGACATACGTACATATTTCCGTTTGAGCGCAGATGCGATGGATTTTCCAAGAGATGTTTTACCCACTCCCGGAGGGCCATACAAACAGATAATCGGTGATTTCATATCACCTTTCAGCTTCAATACGGCTAGATGTTCTAAAATACGTTCTTTTACTTTCTCCAGTCCGTAATGATCTTTGTTCAACGTCTTTTCTGCGTTTTTAAGGTTCAGATTGTCAGTTGTATAAGTACCCCATGGGAGATTGAGCATCGTTTGCAGATAGTTGAGCTGTACGCTGTAATCCGGAGATTGCGGATGAGTGCGTTCCAGTTTGGCAAGTTCTTTCATGAACGTGTCTCTGACTTCTAAATTCCAGCGCATTCTTTCTGCCTTCTGGCGCATTTCCTCTATTTCCTGCTCCTGACCGCCGCCACCCAGTTCATCCTGGATGGTCTTGATCTGCTGTTGCAGGAAGTATTCGCGTTGTTGCTGGTCGATATCTTCGCGGGCACGCATTTGGATGGATGCCTTGATTTCTGCCAACTGCACTTCACGGTTCAGAATTTCCAGTAAGTGATAAGTGCGTTCACGCAATGAGTTGATGCTCAACAAGTCCATCTTCTCATCTTTCTTGAACGGCAGGTTTGAGCAGATGAAATTGACCAGGAACATTGAGTTGTTGATATTTTTAATAGCAAACGACGAATCCTGATGCATCACATCTGATGATTTGATGTATCTCATTGTCAAGTCCTTGCAAGTTTCCACCAGGGCTTGAAACTCTTTATCATCTTTGCCAGGGACATCTTCCTCCAAAAGTTCTATTTCACCTTTCAGGTACGGATGAGTTTCGATGATGCTAGTCAGACTTAAACGTTTCATTCCCTGAAGAATGACAGTTGTTGTCTGATCGGGCATTTCCAATATCCGCACAATTCGTCCTACGGTACCGATATTGTGTAAATCTTCCAGTTTCGGATCTTCTGTATGTGCCGATCTCTGGCATACTACTGCAATATCTTTATGTTTCTTGTCAGCATCTCGTACGAGTTTCAGTGAAGACTTACGGCCTACCGTGATCGGCAGGAATACTCCAGGAAACAATACCATATTACGTAAGGGGAGTACCGGAAGAATTTCACCAGATTTCACATTTACATCAAATGCTTGTTCATCGTTCCCATCATAGTCTGTGATTAGCGAGAAGCTGTTATCGCCTCCATCTTCCAATAAATATCTTTCTTTCATCTTTTCGTTTTAATTTAGTTTATGCCATACTGATATGCATAAATCGTTTGCAAAGTTAATTGATTCTCTCTAATAATAAAGCACTGCGTAGAATAAAAACACAAAAACAATGCCAAAATATCGGCTTGTAAAGGGAGTATTCCATAATTATTATTTATTTTTGGCGATTTGCAATAAAATAATAGTATAAAACGGCTTTAAGATAAACGGATAAAATGTCGAATCCTTATTTTCAATTTAAGCAATTTACGGTATGGCATGATAAATGTGCCATGAAAGTCGGTACGGATGGGGTGCTTCTGGGAGCTTGGACTTCCGTTGAAAGTGCGCACCGGATTTTGGACATTGGGACGGGAACAGGGTTGGTAGCTTTAATGTTGGCGCAACGCAGTTTGCCGGATGCAAATATTGTAGCGTTGGAAATAGATGAAGCGGCTGTCGGGCAAGCCAGGGAAAATGTTATTCGTTCGCCCTGGAAGGAGCGGGTAGAGGTGGTGCAGGCTGATTTTAGGAAATACAGGTCTTCGGATAAATTCGACGTAATTGTTTCTAATCCTCCTTATTTTGTCGATTCGCTGGAATGTCCGGATCGTCAGAGAACCGCGGCGCGTCACAATAATTCTTTGAGCTATGAAGATTTGTTGGAAGGAGTAAGCGGATTATTGACAGAAAACGGATTTTTTACAGTGGTGATTCCGGCAGATGTAGCTGAACGGGTAAAAAAGATAGCTTCTATAAAGAAATTATATGCAGTCCGTCAACTGAATGTAATCACTAAACCCGGCGGTATTCCGAAACGTGTTTTGATTACTTTTTCTTTTTCCAATCAAGAGTGCATTGTAGAAGAACTATTGACAGAACTGGCTCGTCATCAATATAGTGAGGAATATATGACGCTAACCCGGGATTATTATTTGAACATGTAAAAGGGTGACGCTATCCGGTAAAGATAGTGACGGTATATGCTTGCGATAGTGACGGTATCGCTGTCATATACCGTCACTATTTCAAAGCTAGTTCAAAAACGCTATTTTGAGATCTTCGTTCTATTCCTTTCTAACTCATAATTCAAAAGAGTAATTTCTAGCTTTTGAACACTATTTTCTAGCAGTACTTTCTGAAGTTGCTCTTGAAGTGAAATTATTATTTTGTCTTTTGATAGTCTTAAATTCAATAAGCTGCTACAATAACTATACTACTCTTTTAAATTATTTGTTTTGTATATGCTTTATTTTAAATTCTTTCAGTGACTTTTCTATCTTTTGATAAAGGTCTGTTGTTTTTGTTGAGTATGTAGATAAAGAGCCCCTAGGCTCATCTGCGAATCTGAATAATTCATCTGTATCTGCATATATTGATACTAACTCATTATAAGCATCTTTACAACTGGAAGGATAATCATTTAGTTGTGGCATTATAGCCTCGATTGAATCTCTCTTTTGTTTTAGTCTCTTATAGGTATCTGTTGTGATAATAAACTCCTGATGCTTCGCTAAGGCTTCATTGAAATCAGTGCAATATTCTCCATTGTATTCATGATCGTAAATTACTTTTCTCCAAGTATCACAATAATGAAGAGTTATTGCTTCACTTAAATCAGCTTCTTTCTCAATCATAGAAGCGGTATTAGAGAGTTTTGCTATATACTCCTTTTCTGAATTACATGAAACCAAAACTATGGCTAGTATCGCACTCAAATAAAAAAACTTTTTCATCATATCGTTATTTTTGTTACACAATCAATTTATTAGAATCCTGTTTGTAATACTGTATTAGAGTATTACAAGATTGATATTTTATATTCAAAAAAACATTTATTTTATTACTTGAAGAATATCCAATGATACGCTTATTTGATTCTTCTGGAATTCTAAAATTCAGAAAGGGACTTTGTGAATGCGAATATAGTGAAATGAAAATAACAACGAGCATCAGCAGAGTTTTCTTCATGTGTTTAAGTATTTTGTTTGTTATCGTTTTCTCTATAAACAATGTTTGTATTTCCGCTATAAAGTTAACGCAAAACATTGATAACGCCAAAATAAAAGGGTAGTAAAGTTAACAAAATAGATTTTTACTCTAAATTAAATAAGAAAATGAGGATAATGCTAGAAACCTGTTCAAAGATAGTTCAAAGAATTGCCCTTTTTATTTGCCCCCAAACGGGGATAATTACACTTATCCTATATATAATAAAAAAGCCAATACTAATTGTACTGGCTTTATTTTGTGAATCTTGACTTGATTTTCTTCGTCGGGGTAGCGGGATTCGAACCCACGACCCCCTGCTCCCAAAGCAGGTGCGCTAACCGGACTGCGCTACACCCCGAAAAACTTTTAACTTAATAACCCTCTTTTTTGTAGTCGGGGTAGCGGGATTCGAACCCACGACCCCCTGCTCCCAAAGCAGGTGCGCTAACCGGACTGCGCTACACCCCGCTACTTTTTTGAAGGGTTGTTCTTTTCAAAAGCGGTGCAAAGATAGGGAGTATTTTTTAATTAACAATAGCTAAACGAATGTTTTTTACCTATTATTTCTCAATACCTTGAATCTCATCACTTTGCGACCGCACTTTTTTTTCTTGTCAGAGATTAGAAGTATCATCGGACATCGTAATTCATCTTTTCATCTCCTCTTTCACCTTTTCTCTGTCTCTTCGATGAATAGGGAGTTTGCGGGTGAAGGGCAACAACTTCACCACCTCTTCACCTGTAAGCGATTAGGTTTCAAAAATAGTTTCAATCCTTGAAACACTTCGTTTCTCGGTGTGAAACACTTTGTTTCATTAGGAGAAACACTTTGTTTCAAGGCGTGAAACTTTTAGTTTCAAATGGGGTTGAAACTAATAACGAAATAGCTTGACTAATCTTGCTCAATGATGTAATCAGGGTAAGCGGCTATTTGATTTTGTTCACGATGAAAAGAAGGTGAAAGAACGGCTCTTCACCTGCAAACTCCCTGTTAATCGGTGATACAGAGGAAGAGTGAAGGGGATGGAAGAATTGTGCCTATTATAGAGAAAGAATATTAAATTGTTCATAACTGTACCGGAGTGAACAAGCTCATAATGGTATATTGGGGGTGGTTGCCCCGTACATAAATTATCTGTGAGTATGAACTATCTTTCGATGTTTGCTGTTTTATAAATAAGAATTTTAAAATGAAAAGCCTTATGAAAACAAGAAAACAAAAAGAAACAGGTGAAAAAGAAGTGCACTTGTTAGAGCAAAAAGGATATGAAAGAATGGTGAATGAGATTGTCCCCGTTCAACAAGCGGAAGCATATCGCAAGCCAACTAATAAAGCGGTCAAAGAGGCGGTTAAGGAGTTAAATCCCGATACAAATAGTCTGGGTAGTAGAGGATAAGTAATTCCTCTACTACCCAGACTAATCATCGTATTAAAGGATTCGGGAGGCTTTCGGTGGTTCTCATTTAGGGAAAGTAAGAATAAAACAGCTTCCTTTCCCTATTTCTGATTTTACGTTAATACTTCCGTCATGCAAAGTCATGATCTGTTTGCACAGGCTCAATCCGATGCCCGAACCGGATGTTTTGGTGGTGAAGAAAGGAACGAAAATCTTGTCCAAAACATCTGTTAGAATTCCCTCGCCATTATCAGATATTGTTAATGTCGGGTTGTCTTTAGAGAAAAACTTTATCTGTATCTCTTTATCTATTTTTCGCTCGCATGTTTCGCGGGCGTTTTTTAACAAGTTGATAAGCACTTGCTCTATCTGTGCCCGGTCTACATATAAAAATAAATCAGATGCAGGCATTTCGAAATGAATATACTCTTCCGGGAATAATTTCTTTAAGTCCATAAACAATTCTGCAACAGATACTTTAGTACGGACAGGTATCGGAATTCGTGTCAGTCGCCGGTAATTCTCCACAAATCCTAGTAATCCCTTACTTCTTCTGTGAATAGTCTGCATAGCTTGCAACATAGCAGAATACTCCTTTTCTCCGAGTGATTCGGGGATTCCCCTTTCACTTAACGTTTCCGAAAGAGAAATAATAGGAGTGATGGAGTTCATGATTTCGTGTGTTAATACACGAATCAGCTTTTGCCAGGCCTCCATTTCATTACGTTCCAGTACAGAATGAATATTCTTCAGACTGATTAACCGCTGTTTCTTCCCCTGTGTAGCAAATGTGGTGCAGGAAATAGCCATTTCCAGAACGATACCATTCTGCTCGATGCGGATCATGGACATATCATTGCTGATAGAAGCCTCCTGAAGTACGTCCGGTAGTTGTGATATTTGCCCCAGATGGGCCACTGCAGCCTGATTCATCCATTCAATGTGCCCGGAAGCATCGGTTACGAGTACGACAGTATCTACTTTATTTAATAAACTCTCGTAATACTGATGCTTGACTTCCTCTGCCAATAACTTTCCCCGAAAGTCCTTCAATGCATTAGAAAGCTCCTGTGCCCACTCATCCATCATCTTATTTTTGAAAGGCGGATGAAGATTCTGCGTCATATCGTTGTAGCGAAGTCCATCCGTCAATCGTCGTAACAAGGTGATTTGCTTGAACTGTATTCGGTAGAGATGCATACCGGCACCTATCAAAAAGAGAATACAGACGGTAGTGCTGAACCATAACTGTCTTTGATACAGCAGACAACTGCCGATAGAAAGCAGAAAAATAATTAAGATGTGCAATGCTACTTTGAACTCAAATCGTTTCATAAGCCTAATTTTTCAAGTTTGCGATACAATGCAAAACGGGTAATCCCTAAATATTCGGCAGCACGGGAGATGTTTCCGTCGCTGATCCGGAGCGCTTTCTCAATGGCCTGCCGTTCCAGTTGTTCGAGATTCAGTACCATTTCTTCGTCCTTTTTCTGTTTAGGTGTCGCATGAAAAAGGAAGTTTTCAGGTTTTAGCATGGAGCCGTCTCCCAAGATTACAGCACGTTCTATCGTATGTTGAAGTTCTCTCACATTTCCAGGCCATGCATATTTCAGCAGTTTGTTTTTGGCTTCCCGTGTCAGTCCGTGCATTTCTTTTTTATATTTGCGGGCATAATGGTTCAGAAAGTGTTCGGCAAGCAGGATGATGTCATTGCCGCGTTCACGGAGTGGAGGTATATGTATTTCAATCGTGTTGATACGATATAATAAGTCCTGACGGAAATTCCCGTCTTCCACCATCTGACGGATATCAGCATTGGTGGCACATATTAAACGGACGTCGATGGGAATGGTTTGCGTACTTCCCAAACGACTGATTTGCCTTTTTTCGATAGCAGTCAGTAATTTAGACTGCATAGGAAGTGAAAGATTGCCAATTTCATCCAAAAACAAAGTCCCGTTGGTCGCCACTTCCATTCGTCCCGCTTTTGATTTCTTGGCATCGGTGAAAGCGCCTTTTTCGAAACCGAACAGTTCACTCTCAAACAATTGTTCGGGTATACTTCCCAGGTCAATCGTGACAAAAGGTTTGCCGTATCGTGGAGAACAACGATATAATAGTCGGGCAATCACATCCTTTCCCGTACCGTTTTCTCCGAGAATCAGTATATTGGCATCCGTATTACTTAGTTTATTTATCGTGGCAAACACTTCCTGCATGGCCGGTGACTCTCCAATAATATCATTTTCCGAAGCATTTTGCCCGCTAAGAATTTCTACTTGCTCTTTCAGCATGTTGACTTCCTGCTGTGACTGACGCAGTCGCATACCCGAAGTAAGCGTAGCCAGCAATTTATCCTTTTCCCAAGGCTTGGGAATAAAATCGGTAGCACCGGCTTTGATGGCCCGGACGGCCTTGTCCGTATCCGCATAGGCAGTCATAAAAATAACAATAGCTTGTGGGTCAAGCTGCAATATCTGCTTCAGACTTTCAAATCCCTCTTGTCCGCTGATGGCATCCCGGCTGAAATTCATGTCCAATAAGATAAGATCGGGATGAAAGGTGGTCATGAAATGCTCGATCCGATCGGGGGTAGTAGCCACCTTTATTTTCTCCGTATACGGTTCCAGTAGGAGGTTGAGGGCAAAGAGCACGTCCTCGTTATCATCTACTATGAGTATCTTTCCTAATTTGTTGACTTCTTCCATATCTTCTATCCATTTAAACTCCGGGAGCAAAGATATGGATAAATCTCATGTGTTGTGTGTGCGATTGCGCACTAATTTTGTGCGTATATGCACACTGAATGAATGAAAGGAATATTACTATATTATTGAATGATAACTGTTTATCTGAATGGCACATCTTTTGAATGATAAATAACAAATATAACCAACGAATGAATCTGAAATTAATCTTCATATCTCTCGGACTATTGTTGACAGAACTATTGACTGCTCAAGATCAAACCACAGAGCTGTCATTGAAGCAAGTCATAGAGATTGCCCGTATGGAATCTCCCGATGCACAGACGGCACGCCACAGTTTCCGTTCTGCGTATTGGAACTATAAATATTATCGTGCCAATTATCTGCCGTCTTTAAGCCTGACATCCGATCCGAATCTGAACCGTGCCATTAACAAGATAACGATGGGAGACGGTTCGGTAAAGTTTGTCGAACAAAATCTATTGAATACAGATTTAACCCTGAATCTTTCACAGAACTTATCCTGGACCGGTGGCTCTTTCTTTCTCGAAACCTCCGCTCAACGCATGGATCTGTTCAGCGAACATAAATACTCATGGCAGACTTCCCCCATAATGATCGGTTATCGCCAGTCTCTTTTTGGCTACAATAGTTTGAAATGGGATAGACGGATAGAGCCCGTGCGCTATCAGGAGGCAAAGAAAAGCTACGTAGAGACGCTTGAACTCGTATCAGCCAATGCGATTAATAAATTCTTTGCCTTGGCCACCGCCCAGAGCGATTACGATATTGCTTCCTTTAATTACGCCAATGCCGATACACTTTACCGTTATGCGCAAGGCCGCTATAACATAGGTACCATCACAGAAAATGAAATGCTGCAACTGGAACTTAACCGTTTGACGGAAGAGACAAACCGCATGAATGCCCTTATTGAAATGGATAATTGTATGCAGGAACTCCGTTCCTATCTTGGTATTCACGAAGATCGGGAATTACGTGTCCTTGTCAGTCCTCAAATTCCGGATTTCAGTGTGAACCTGAATGAAGCACTGGCACTGGCTTACGAAAACAGTCCGGATATACAGACGATGGAAAGGCGGAAACTGGAAAGTGAGAGTGCTGTGGCGAAAGCCCGCGCCAATGCCGGCCTGAAAGCAGATATCTATCTCCGTTTCGGATTGACGCAGACTGCTGACAAACTGCCCGACGCTTATCGAAATTTGTTGGACCAGCAATACGTAAGTATCGGCATTTCTCTTCCTATCCTAGACTGGGGACGTGGAAAAGGACAGGTGCGAGTAGCCCGTTCCAATCGTGATCTGGTTTACACACAAGTCGAACAGAGCCGGACGGACTTTGAACTGAACGTTCGTAAACTCGTCAAACAATTCAATCTGCAAACGCAACGTGTCCGGATCGCTGCCCGCACGGATGAGACAGCCCAACGAAGAAGTGAAGTGGCCCGCAAACTCTATCTATTAGGTAAATCTACCATTCTTGACTTGAATGCTTCCATTTCAGAGAAAGATAGTGCCCGCCGTAACTATATTTCGGCTTTATATAATTATTGGAGTTTATATTATACACTCCGTAGCATGACACTATATGATTTTGAGCGAAATACGATACTGACAGAAGACTACCATCTTCTGATTGAATAGAGAACAACGAAAAGTCAGTAAAGAATAGTGATGGAACCCTAATTAATAGAAACTTGTAAAACACCAGATAATCTCATGGATATAAAATTAGAAAAGAAACCGTGGTACATTCGTTACAGATACTATCTGATAGGAGGGCTTTTATTTGCCGCCTTTTTGATTTATGTGATTACTTTGTCTTTAGGTCCCAGAAAACTACGGATAGATGCCGAAAATATACAGATTGCAGAAGTGAAAGAGTCTGATTTCATGGAATATGTAGATGTGGAAGGGCTCATTCAGCCTATACTGACCATCAAGATCAATACTCGTGAAACTGGAAGCGTGGAAAGGATTGTCGGTGAAGAGGGAAGTTTGCTTCAGCAGGGAGACACCATTCTTATTCTTTCCAATCCCGATTTGCTCCGCAATATTGAAGACCAGCGTGACGAATGGGAAAAGCAAATGATTACCTATCAGGAGCAGGAGATTGAAATGGAACAAAAAAGTCTGAACTTGAAACAGCAAGCCCTGACAAATAGCTACGAATTGGAACGCCTGAAAAAAAGCATCGCTCTCGACCGCGAAGAATTTCAGATGGGAGTGAAGAGTAAGGCGCAGTTGCAGGTAGCTGAAGATGAATATTGTTACAAACAGAAAAACGCAGCCCTGCAACAAGAGAGCTTGCGACATGATTCTGCTGTCACGATGATACGTAAGGAATTGATTCGTAACGACCGGGAGCGGGAACGGAAAAAGTACGAACGTACTCGCGAACGACTGAATAGCTTGGTGGTCACAGCTCCACTGAAAGGTCAGCTTAGTTTCGTAAAGGTCACTCCGGGGCAGCAGGTTTCCTCCGGTGAAAGCATTGCTGAAATAAAAGTGCTCGATCAATACAAAATCCATACTTCACTTAGCGAATATTATATCGACCGGATCACCACCGGACTACCGGCTACCGTGAACTATCAAGGAAACAAATATCCGCTGAAAATAACAAAAGTGGTTCCCGAAGTGAAAGATCGTATGTTTGATATTGATCTTATTTTTACCGGAGATATGCCCGATAATGTAAGAGTCGGCAAGAGCTTCCGGGTACAGATTGAATTGGGACAGCCGGAGCAAGCGCTCATTATTCCGCGAGGCAACTTCTATCAGTTTACAGGCGGACAATGGATTTATAAAGTAAATGCATCAAAGACAAAAGCAGTTCGCGTGCCATTGAATATTGGTCGACAGAATCCGCAACAATATGAAATAGTAGAAGGTTTACAGCCGGGAGATTGGGTTATTACCACCGGATATGATACCTTTGGCGATGCGGAAGAATTGATCTTGAAATGAATGAAAAATAACAAATAGATAAAACATGAAAACATTGTACTATGCGATACGCTTTTTGTTGCGTACAAAATCATATACTATTATTAATTTGCTCGGGTTAGCCTTTAGTTTAGCTTGTTGCATTATTTTGCTTCGTTATATTCATCGTGAGCTTACAGTAGACACACATTGCATTGATCGTAATCAAGTGTATGGTGTACAGACAACGTTTGAAGGAAATCGGGTATTAAGTGTGGCTGAAATAGGGAGCCGGGATAGTGTTTACATTGATAATAGTGGCATAGTGACGCGTTCACGCATCGTGTTGCTCGAAAATGATTATTTGACCTATCAGTCAAATCGTATTCCTGTTCAAGCTATGGCAGCAGATAGTGCTTATTTTGAACTTTTCCCTTACCGTGTGTTACAAGGTTCAGTGTCCTTGGAAGATCCGGCGTCAGTTTTGTTAATGGAGGGTTTTGCTAAAAAACTTTTCGGCAAAGAAAATCCTATTGGCAAGATTCTCACTTATTCGAATGGAAAGGAGATTAGGGTGACAGGCATATTAGAGGAACCAATTAATAAGCGGATGTTTAATTTTGACTTGGTCCTCTCTTCAAAACTATCATCATTATGGGAGCGTATGCCTTTGGATTTTATCCGTTTCACTTCAGAAACGGAAGTAATGAAAGCCAATAAGGCCGGGAGTTATCCCCGGTTTATCAATCAGGATGCTCGTAGCGGGGATAGTCGGAAATACACTTTCTCTCTAGTTCCTATAAGTGATATGTATTGGGATCGGGCTTTAATTGGTCGATCCGGACCAGATATGCTAGTTAGCGGAAACCGTTCCCAACTATTTATTTTAGGAGGAATTTGCCTGTTGATATTACTTGCAGGTGTGATGAATTTCATCAATCTTTATCTGGTATTGATGGTGAAACGAGGTAAGGTGTATAGCTTGCGGAAAGTTTTTGGAGCTGATAGAAAAGCGTTGTTTAAGCAAATATTCATAGAAAACTTTTTATTGATCGCTGCTTCCATGATAGTAGCCTGGCTCATTGTAGAGGTGACAAATATTCCTGTATCATCTATGTTTGGCAGTCAGCTGATGTATACTGCATTTGATGGGATATTATCATTCTCTATTTTGTTGTTTTTGCCTCTGTTAGTATCTATTTATGCGTTTGTGCAGTGCCAACGTTCTTTGTTGGCTGTTTCAATCCGGAAGGTAGGTACAGATAACCATTCGGTTCGTTCACGTATGATCTTTCTTTTTCTGCAATATATGATTACTTTCCTGTTAGTGGTATTATCAATCTATTTCAGCAAGCAACTGAATTTTATGTTACATACCGATCCTGGTTTTCGTGTAGAGTCTGTAATTCAAGCAAACTTGATATATGAATCACGAGATTTCGCAGTTTACACTATGGAGACTATCAAACAACGGCAAGAGAGGATTACTGAAATAGACCAACTCATGAAGAGTTGTCCGGATATTCAGTATTGGACGACGGGACATTCATCTATTTTGGGAGACTATTATTCTACAAACTTTCAAAGTGTAAAAGGAGAAACAGTTGCGTTGTTGCAATCTTATGTTACTCCTGATTTCTTTAAAGTTTTCAATCTTGCGTTTGTGGATGGAAGTCTGCCGGAAATGGATGAAGACTCAAGAAATAGAGTGGCCGTTGTAAATCGTGCGGCATTGAAAGCCTTAGGATATACGCAATGTGAGGGAGCTATGCTGGTTGATGAAATGATGAAAAGAAACGTCCCGGATTTTCCGGCTCAACCTATTGTTGCTGTAATAGACGATTATTATGACGGACATATTAGTACAGGTGTCCATCCGATGGTCTTTATGGTTGGTAGTCAATTAGACGGTGATTTATATCAGATATATTGCCACTCCGGCAAAGAACAGGCAGTTATTGACTATTTGAAAAGCATTCAAAAGAAAGTGTATGGTACAGAGGATTTTAAATATTCTTTGTTGAAGGACGATGTGGCTGAACTTTATAAAAATGATCGCCAGATAGCTTCTGTTTATGCTCTTTTCGCTTGTATAGCTATTGTAATAGTTTGTCTTGGCTTGTTTGGTATTTCATTATTTGACATTAGGCAGCGTTCCCATGAGGTTGCAATTCGCAAAGTGAATGGAGCATCACTGAAAGATTTATATCTTTTACTAGGACGCAAGTATCTTGTCATATTAGGTGGGGCTTTTGCAGTAGCTCTTCCATTATCCTGGTATCTGATATATGAATACACAAAGGATTTTGTAGTGAAAGCTCCTATAGGTATAGGAATCTTTTTGATAGCTTTGTTATTGGTTGGTGGTATTTCTTTAGGGACTCTATTCTGGCAAATAAACAAGATTGCGCATATTGATCCTGCTAAAATTATAAAAACTGAATGAATCTAAGATATTATGATAAAACACTATTTCAAAGTAGCATTTAGAAACTTGTGGAAGTACAAGGCACAGAATATAATTTCCACCATCGGATTGGCAGTAGGACTACTGTGTTTTAGTATATGTATGTATTGCAGTCGTTTTGTAGAATCTACCAATCATTGCTTTGACAATTATTCCCGCATAGCCGAGTTAAATCTCTATAATGAACAGACTGGTGACTATTTTTCCGGCACACAAGTAGCATTATCCGAAGAACTCCGTACTTGGGCTATGGGTGAAGTGGAAGCGATCTCTTGTATGGCATATCCCCGTGAACGCTCTTTTCAGGTTGAACTGTCTCCGGATAAATCATTGCCATACGATCTTGAAATTATAGAAGTCGATACCCTATACAATAAAGTCTTTACTCCGCAAATGGTAGTTGGTAACTGGCGGACAGCAAGCCGGATGCCCAACGCGGTTATTATAAGCCGGTCCACTGCCATAAAGATATTTGGTCAGGTGGAGACTGCCATTGGCAAACACCTGACTCTTACAAGACGGCTTTATACTTCTCCGGACAGTACACCAAAGACAGGAGGTATTGTGTACACAATCCAAGCAGTGATGGAAGATCTTCCACTGAACAATGATTTTAATTTTATGTGTCATACCGATGCATTGGTTATCAACGACAGTGAGGGACTTTTTCAGAGTCCGAAACGTCGCGATATAACGGGAGCCCGGACATACGTTTTGTTATCTCCGCAGGTTGGCATTACTGGTTTGGAAAAACAATTTTCCAAGCGCGACTATACTTATAGCCTATATAACGAGACTTATACCGTTGTTGCCCGTTATATAGGAGACCGGTCGCAGGAGAAAGGTATTTATATTCTGGGATGGGTCACCGGAATTGTCGGCATATTGATATTGTTGGTTGGATTGATTAATTTCTTTCATTTTCTCATCGGCTCTTTCCTGAATCGCACTAAGGAATACGCCATAATGAAAATGCTTGGTTCTGATTGGAAACGGCTGTTCTGCCTGTTATTAACACAGTCACTGATGATTGTATTTGCATCCTCATTTTTGGTGATATGGGGTATCGAACTAATTGGAGATAGAATGGATTTCTCTTTGCCAGGCCTCACAATGACTTTCCCTCCTGAAACACTATTAAAGCATATTCTGCAATACATTGTTTTTCTTGCATTGCTTTGCATGGCAGTCTGTCTGCTGGTATCCGTCCGTATTCGCAGGTCTTCCATACAGACAGGTATCTATGGAGGTCAAAAACGTCGCGGGAAACAGTGGGGACGTAACTTTATGCTCGGCGTCCAGTTCTTTATTTGCTGGATATTCGTAACGCTGACTGTCAGCCTGTTTTTGCAATCAGGAAAGGTGACTGAAACCTTATTTCATACGTTAAGTCAGGAAGATAAAGAAGCGATTCTTAGTATTCCGCTGGACTATCCATTTCTGGAGAATAAAGAAAAACAGGAAATGGTGGAACGTTTCAGGCAGCATGCCGGTGTGAAAGATATTTTGTTATCTGATATATCTTATACTCATGGAATATCCGGAAACTTGTTAATGACGGAGAAAGGAAATGATAACTCTTGGATTGATATTAATGTAATGTGTGTACCATTGAATTTCTTCACCTTTATGAATATTCCGATAACGGAGGGCAGGACGATCCGGACAAAAAAGGATCTCGTAATGGATGAAGTCTGGCAGAAAAGACAAAAGAAAGATATCATCGGAATGAACTTTTACGACCAGACCAGTGATTTCACCGTTTGTGGAGTATGTGCCCCCTTTCAAACAGATGTACATAACCATAATGGCGGATATGCTTTCACACTTTATGATTCTTCTGAATACATAGGTCACTGCTATGTGAAATGTTACCCTGAACAGCAAAAAGAAGTCATGAAATGGATGGAAACCATCCGTCGTGAAGTGCTGCCGGAGAATATTTCTTCCCAAGTACGTACATTTCAGGATGATTTGTACGAAGTGCAGGCAGTGGAATATATTCTGAAAGATATCATCTCGTTTTTTGCAATTGTAAGCATCATCATTACCCTGTTGGGAGTGTATTCCAGCATTACGCTCGATACAGAACGCCGCCAGAAAGAGGTTGCCATTCGCAAAGTGAACGGAGCCGGAATACGTTCCATCATCTGGCTGTTTGCACGTTTGTACCTGATTTTGCTGATGGTGACTGCCGCCATCACCTTTCCGCTCATTTACGTGGTATTGCAACTGTGGAAACAAATGTACACCGTATTTTTTAATGATGGAATATTATATTGGGGAAGCATATTTTGGGGAGTAACCTTATTGACAGTAATTACCATTATCTTTAAAATACTGCGGATTGCACGTCTCAATCCCGCAGAAGTAATCAAAAACGAATAAAATTAATAATTCTAAAAACAATACAGTTATGATTAAGACCATTGACTTACAGAAGATTTTCAAAACGGAAGAAGTAGAAACTTGGGCGTTGAATAACGTCAGTATCGAAGTGAAACAAGGTGAATTTGTAGCCATCATGGGTCCCTCCGGCTGTGGCAAGTCAACATTGCTCAACATTTTGGGGCTACTTGATAACCCGACAGGAGGAGAGTATTATCTGAACGGAACGGAAGTCTCCCGGTATACCGAGTCGCAACGTACCAGTCTTCGCAAAGGCGTGATAGGCTTCGTATTTCAGAGCTTTAACCTGATAGACGAGTTGAACGTATACGAAAATATCGAACTTCCTTTGCTTTATATGGGTATTTCCGCTGCCGAACGGAAAAAGAGGGTAGAGTCAGCTATGGAGAGAATGGCCATTACTCATCGTAGTAAACACTTTCCGCAACAACTTTCCGGTGGTCAGCAGCAACGTGTTGCCATTGCCCGTGCCGTCGTGGCCAACCCTAAACTGATTTTGGCCGATGAGCCAACCGGTAACCTGGACTCCAAAAACGGTAAAGAAGTGATGGGGCTATTGAGCGAACTGAATAAAGAGGGAACCACCATTGTCATGGTGACCCACTCACAACACGATGCCGGTTATGCCGACCGTATCATAAACCTGTTTGATGGACAGGTGGTGACCGAAGTTAGTATGTAAGCACAAGCTATCAATAAAAAGTATATCATGATAAAACATTATCTGAAAGTAGCCTTTCGTAATCTGATAAAGTATAAAACACAAAGTCTTGTTAGTATTATCGGATTAGCAGTCGGCTTTACCTGTTTTGCGCTGTCGGTATTATGGATACGTTATGAAATGACGTATGATAATTTTCATGAGGGAGCCGATCGCATTTATCTGGCAGGCAGTAGCTTTCGTCTTTATGGAGACGGATTTACCTATAATTCATCTAGTTTTCTAGCTGATTATTTGGCAAAGAATTGTCCGGAGATAGAGAAAGTATGTCGTATATTTTATGACTGGAATGAAAAAAAGATTAAGAATGAGGATGTTGAGTTTGTGGTACGACGTATAGAGGTAGATTCAAATTTCATTTCAATGTTTAATATTAAAGTATTGGATGGAGATAACCATCTACAGCTAAAAAAGGATGAAATTGCTATAACAGAAAATACGGCAAAGCGAATATTTGGGAAAGAATCTCCGATAGGTAAACACTTGATTTTAGAGGAAAGTAACGAAGAAAAAATAATCGTTGCAGTTGTAAAGTCATGGGAAGGACACTCTTTGTTTTCATTTGATATATTATTGCCATTTCATGATACAAACCCCAATTGGGGGAACCAACGATGCCAAACGCTTTTTCGTATTTATCCCAACTGTGATATAGAAGCATTGAAACAGAGGTTGTCAGAATATGAAGTACAACAAGATGGTCATAAATATCCAAATTCTACGCTTATTGCTCCATTATCCACATTGCGGAGTAGTCATCCGAGGGAAGATGTGAATGTGAAGTTGAATCATATTCGTCTTTTTGCATGTATTAGCGGTTTGGTTATAATTTGTGGAATATGTAATTATTTAACAATGTTGATAACTCGTATCCGGATGCGTAAACGTGAGTTAGCGTTGAGGAAAGTCAATGGTTCATCAAATGGTGGGTTACTCACTTTACTTCTTACAGAACTTGTCTTGTTACTAATTTTATCTTCAGGAATAGGGTTGGTATTGATAGAACTCATCCTGCCGACTTTTAAACGTTTGTCACAAATCTATGAGGGTGCTTCATTTTTTTATATCGAAGTATTTGTTTATATACTATCATTGATTGCCGTGACAGTTGGTTTTGCATCTCTGCTTATACGATACATTAGCAAGCGAACTCTACTTAGTAATATAAACAAAAAATCTAATCTTCATCTCTCCGGTTGGTTTTATAAGAGTAGCATTTTATTTCAGTTGTTTATTGGTATAGCCTTTGTTTTTTGTACTTTGGTGATGATGAAGCAACTTAACTTCTTGTTGAATACCAAAGAACTTGGAATAGAACGGCATAATGTGGGAGCTGTTGTTTATTGCTCTGAAAATGTTCCTTTTAAAGAAATATTAGAACAGATGCCCGATGTTACAAAGTATTTGAGTGGCTTTCAGACACCTATTCCCAAAATGTATTTTTCAACATTCAGGATAAAGGAGTGGGAAGGAAAGACAACTGATAGTGAGCAATATATAGATCTAGAAGATGAGACGATCAATCAAGAATATGCCGATTTCTTTGGAGTTGAGGTGCTGGAGGGAAGCATGCTGGATGAAAAGGATGGAAAAAATATGGTTGTTATAAATGAAGCTGCTGTGAAAGCTTTCGGATGGACACAACCGGTTGGAAAGAAAATTGATAAATTAGGAAGGCATTATATAGTGAAAGGGGTTATTAAAAATATTTCATATAATGCCCCAATACACCCGGTAGCCCCTGCTATGTTTTTTTTGCCGGATAATACAGGCAGAGGAGGTATTATATTCAAAGTGAAAGAAGGGACTTGGAACGTTGTTTCTGAAAAGATAAAAGCGGAAGTGAATAAAGTTAATCCAAATGCAGAATTGATGTTGTCTAATATGGAAGAGGTTTATGACACTTATATGAAATCAGAGAGAACTTTGTGTCAATTGTTGAGCATAGTTTCTTTTATATGTATAGCGATTGCCGTATTCGGCATATTTTCATTGGTGACTTTATCCTGCCAGCAACGGCGTAAAGAAATAGCTATACGCAAGGTAAATGGAGCCAATATAGGAATAATCCTGAATCTATTCTTTAGAGAATATTTACTTTTACTTGTGTTTTCATCGTTCTTTGCTTTTCCGTTGGGATATGTCATGATGAAACATTGGCTAGAAAATTATATAAAGCAAACACCGATAGAATGGTGGCTCTATGCAGTCATATTCATAGGAATGGGATTTGTCATTTTCCTAAGCATCATCTGGCGTGTATGGAAAGCCGCCCAGCAAAATCCGGCGGAAGTACTTAAGGGTGAATAAGATAAAATAAAAGTCCGGCACATTGATTTGTGTCAGACTTTTCTTTTATTCACCCGATAAGAGTGATATATTTCTCGTAGATTATAAAAGATCCAATGCTTTAAATGCCTTAACTAGCTTTTCTACAGCACGGTCAATTTGATCTTTTGTATGAGTAGCCATCAATGCCACACGTACCAAAGTGTCTTGCGGTGCACATGCCGGAGGAATAACCGGATTGATAAATACCCCCTCGTCGAAAGCCAATTTAGTGACCATGAATGTTTTTTCCGTGTCACGTACATAAAGAGGAATGATAGGTGATTCTGTTGCACCGATTTCAAATCCTGCTTCACGGAAACGCTTCAATGCATAGTTGGTAGCTTCCCACAGCGCTTCAAGTCTTTCCGGTTCATCCTGGATGATGTGGAGAGCTTCAAGAGCAGATGCAGTAGCAGCCGGAGTGTTGGACGCACTAAATATATAAGTACGTGCGTTGTGGCGTAACCAGTTGATGATAGAAGAATCAGCAGCAATGAATCCACCGATAGAAGCCAATGATTTGCTGAAAGTACCCATAATCAAGTCAACTTCGTGAGTCAGACCGAAATGGTCGCAAACACCACGTCCTTGTTTTCCAAATACACCCAAGCCATGAGCTTCGTCTACCATGATAGTAGCGTTGTATTTATGTTTCAAGCGTACGATTTCGGGCAAGTTTGCCAGGTCGCCTTCCATAGAGAACACACCGTCTACTATGATGAGCTTCACTGAATCCGGGTTGCACTTTTGAAGTTGCTTTTCCAGATCCGCCATATCGTTATGCTTATATTTTAATTGTTGAGAGAAGGAGAGACGACGGCCATCTACGATAGATGCGTGGTCGCGGTCATCGCAAATGATATAATCATTGCGGTCTGTCAAAGCAGGGATAACTCCGGAATTCACCGTAAAACCGGTTGAGAAGCAGAGCGCTTCATCTTTGCCTACAAAGGCAGCCAGTTCTTTCTCCAACTGAACGTGCAGGTCAAGCGTACCATTCAAGAAGCGCGAGCCTGCGCAACCGGAACCATATTTATGCATGGCTTTGATACCTGCTTCAATCACTCTTTCATCTCCCGTAAGGCCAGTGTATGCATTGGAACCGAACATCAACACTTCGTGTCCGCCCATTTCTACCTCTGTACCCTGCTTTCCTTCTATCTCACGGAAATATGGGTAAACGCCCTGTGCCATAAACTTTTGTGGCAGGTCGTACTTAGCTAACTTCTCTTGTAATAATCCCATGAATTATAATTTATTATACTCATACTCAGATCGTTCGCTGACGATCTTACATCCTTTTATCTTAACAAGTGTTTAAAAACAGGGGGCAAAGATAACAAAATTTGCTTTTATCTGTTCTTTTTAAGAGAAAAAAGTTGCTCTCGTATGATTAGAAACCTCTAATAGATTAAAATTTAAGATATTTATATTACTTTTGTCGTCTACAATCGACAAGAATAGCATGAACGAAAGAATGAAAAAAATAAAATTCGTCGTCAATCCTATTTCGGGAACACAAAGTAAAGAATTGATTCTTAACTTGCTGGACGAAAAAATAGACAAGGCGAGATACTCTTGGGAAGTAGTGTATACGGAAAGAGCCGGTCATGCAGTAGAAATAGCTGCCAAAGCTGCCGAAGAGAAAACAGATATAGTAGTGGCTATTGGTGGGGATGGAACAATCAATGAAATAGCTCGTTCGTTGGTGCATACTGATACCGCGCTGGGAATTATTCCCTGCGGATCGGGCAATGGACTGGCGAGGCATCTGCATATACCGATGGAACCGAAGAGAGCATTGGAAGTGCTGAACGAAGGTTGCATGGATGTGATAGATTATGGTAAGATTAACGGTACGGATTTTTTCTGCACTTGCGGAGTGGGATTCGACGCGTTTGTCAGTCTGAAGTTTGCGCATGCCGGTAAACGGGGGCTATTGACTTATCTGGAGAAAACCCTGCAGGAAAGTCTTAAATATGAGCCGGAAACGTACGAACTGGAAACGGAAAACGGAGTTTCCAAGTATAAAGCCTTCCTGATTGCCTGCGGAAACGCGTCGCAATATGGAAACAATGCTTATATCGCACCGCAAGCCACTCTGACAGATGGTTTGCTGGATGTGACTATTCTCGAACCGTTCACCGTATTGGACGTTCCTTCATTGGCCTTTCAATTATTCAATAAAACAATCGATCAGAATAGCCGTATCAAGACTTTCCGCTGCAAGCAGTTGTGCATCCGCCGGACTACTCCGGGTGTCGTGCATTTTGATGGTGACCCCATGGAAACGGATGCCAATGTAAATATTCAGCTGATTCAAAGAGGATTGCGCGTGGTAGTGCCACGAGCACCGGAAAAGGATGCAGCCAATGTGCTCCAAAGAGCGCAGGAATATATGAATGGCATCAAATTGATGAATGAAGCCATCGTTGACAATATAACAGATAGAAACAAGAAAATATTGAAAAAGCTGACAAAGAAAGTCTGATAAAATAACGGATTACTGACACCGAATTACAAATTATTGCGTACTTTTGCGCAGTTTTGGTTCGATCAAAATAAAAACGCGAGTGATAATCGTTTAAATAAAAAATATATGTTTAGAACGCACACATGTGGAGAGCTTAGAATCTCTGATGTAAACAAGCAAGTCACGCTGTCCGGATGGGTACAGCGCAGCCGTAAGATGGGAGGGATGACTTTCATTGACCTTCGCGACCGTTACGGAATTACCCAATTGGTTTTTAATGAAGAAATTAATGCTGAACTCTGTGAACGTGCTAATAAATTGGGACGTGAGTTCGTCATTCAAGTGACAGGAACGGTTAATGAACGTTTCAGCAAGAATGCAAACATTCCTACCGGAGACATTGAAATCATTGTTTCCGAACTGAACGTACTAAATACTGCCATGATTCCTCCGTTCACTATCGAAGATAACACGGATGGGGGTGATGATATCCGCATGAAATACCGTTATCTGGATTTACGCCGTAACGCTGTACGTTCCAATTTGGAACTGCGTCATAAAATGACAATTGAAGTTCGCAAATATCTGGATAGTCTGGGTTTCATCGAAGTGGAAACGCCCGTTTTGATCGGTTCTACTCCTGAAGGCGCACGCGACTTCGTGGTGCCGTCACGTATGAATCCGGGACAGTTCTATGCACTTCCGCAGTCTCCGCAGACCTTGAAACAGTTGTTGATGGTTTCCGGTTTCGACCGTTATTTCCAGATTGCGAAATGTTTCCGCGACGAGGACTTACGTGCCGACCGTCAACCGGAATTTACACAGATCGACTGTGAAATGAGCTTCGTTGAGCAAGAAGATATTATCTCTACTTTCGAAGGAATGGCTAAACATTTGTTTAAGACTCTTCGTGGTGTGGAACTGAATGAACCATTCCAACGTATGTCTTGGGCGGACGCCATGAAATATTATGGTAGCGATAAACCGGATTTGCGTTTCGGCATGAAATTCGTGGAACTGATGGATATCATGAAAGGTCACGGATTCTCTGTATTCGATAATGCGGCTTATGTGGGCGGTATCTGCGCCGAAGGTGCTGCGACTTATACCCGCAAGCAACTGGATGCATTGACCGAATTTGTAAAGAAACCGCAGATTGGTGCGAAAGGAATGGTTTATGCCCGTGTGGAAGCCGACGGAACGGTGAAATCGAGTGTAGATAAATTCTATACGCAGGAGGTGCTCCAGCAAATGAAAGAAGCATTCGGAGCTAAACCGGGTGATTTGATTCTGATTCTGTCTGGCGACGATGTAATGAAAACACGTAAACAACTTTGCGAGCTTCGTCTGGAAATGGGTGCTCAACTGGGATTGCGTGATAAGAATAAGTTTGTTTGCCTTTGGGTGATTGACTTCCCGATGTTCGAATGGAGCGAAGAGGAAGGCCGTCTGATGGCTATGCATCATCCGTTTACTCATCCGAAAGAGGAAGACATTCCGATGTTGGACACTGATCCGGCAGCTGTACGTGCAGATGCATACGATATGGTAATCAACGGTGTGGAAGTTGGCGGCGGATCTATCCGTATCCACGATGCGAAATTGCAGGCGAAGATGTTCGAGATTCTTGGATTCACTCCGGAGAAGGCAGAGGCACAGTTTGGCTTCCTGATGAATGCCTTTAAGTATGGTGCGCCTCCTCACGGTGGTTTGGCATACGGACTCGACCGTTGGGTGTCTTTGTTTGCAGGATTGGATTCTATACGTGACTGTATTGCGTTCCCGAAAAATAATTCCGGACGTGATGTGATGTTGGACGCACCCTCTGCAATCGACCAGAGCCAGCTTGATGAACTGAATTTGATCGTAGATTTGAAAGAGGGCGAGTGAAAGAATCTGTACGCATATTCCGTTTTATAGTCATCGGTACAATGAACGCTTTGATTATGGCGTTGGTTGTATGGTTAATGATGAAAGAAATGTCATTTGACGGCGACTATATGGTGGCTAATATAACAGCGTATCTGATAGCTCAAATCCATAACTTTATCTGGTGCAAATACTGGATATTCCCCGTAGAAAATAAAAAGAATAGTATCTGGAAACAGATACTACTCTTTTGCTCTGCTTTTGCCGTGGCTTACACCGCACAGTTTTTATTTCTTGTGTTATTGGTAGAAGGATTGGACGTGAATGAATATCTGGCTCAATTCTTGGGATTGTTTATTTATGGAGGGGCTAATTTCCTAGCCAACAAAAAAATAACGTTTCAATGAGATAGTTATTTATGATGATATATTGAAAGGGTACAGAGTTCTAAATTTAGATTTGAACTCTGTGCCCTTCTTTTTTCTTTATTAGATAAACCTCCTGCAATGAAGGTATGTGGGTAAGCCTTTAATCCAGAAAGCGTTTGGTAAGTCCATCATATTCGTCAATCCGACGATCACGAAGGAAAGGCCACCAACGGCGAACGTTTTCCGAACGTTCCATATCTATTTCCACTACTATGTTTTCCGGGTGATCGTTTCCGGCTTGTGTCAGAAATTCCCCTTGTGGTCCTGCTACAAAACTGTTTCCCCAGAATAAGATACCGTTTGTCTGTCCGGAAGGATCAGGTTCGTGTCCTACACGGTTGACGGAGATAACAGGAAGTCCATTGGCAACGGCATGAGCGCGTTGTGAAATAATCCAGGCATTGAGTTGGCGGGCTTTTTCATCGTCCGTGTCGCTGCTTTCCCAGCCAATGGCGGTAGGATAAATTAAAAGTTCCGCACCTTTTAGTGCCATCAGGCGGGCAGCTTCCGGATACCATTGATCCCAGCATACTAATACGCCCAGTTTTCCTAAAGATGTTTGAATCGGTTCAAAACCAATGTCTCCCGGAGTGAAATAGAACTTTTCGTAGTAAGCCGGATCATCGGGAATATGCATTTTTCGGTATTTTCCTGCAATGCTTCCGTCGCGGTCGAATACGACAGCGGTATTATGATAAAGTCCGGGAGCACGTTTCTCAAAAAGAGAGGTGACAAGGACTACTTTATTAGCTGCTGCCAACTCGGAATAAAAGCCTGTGGAAGGCCCGGGAATTGGTTCGGCAAGATCAAACAGGTTAGTGTTTTCTGTCTGGCAGAAATAAAGTGAATTGTGCAACTCCTGGAGCACAATCAGTTGTGCGCCGTGAGCGGCACAAGCCTCGATACTCTTTGCGAGGTTCATCAGATTGGCTTTTATATCTGCGGTATTGGATTGTTGGATGATTCCGACTTTTATCTTTCTCATGATGAATAATTAGTGGGTTGATTCATTCATTATTTTATAATTCCTTTATAGCTCCTTTGTAATTCTTTTATGACTCCTTTATAACACCCAGCGGATATTGCATGGTGACACAGTGTAGGGAACCGTGCTGTTTAATCAGGGCACGGCAGTCTATTCCAATTATTTGATGGTTTGGAAAGGCTTGCTGCAATACTTCTCCTGCTTTTTTGTCATTCACCGGCTGATTGTATGTCGGGTAGAGAATAACGTCGTTCATAATCAGGAAATTGGCGTAAGTTGCAGGCAGGCGTTCGCCGTCTTCTTCTATCTTGTCTGCCATGGGTAAGGCCAATAGGCGATAGGGCTCTCCTGCTAAGGTGCGGAATGTTTTCAGCTGTTCTTCCATTGCGAGCAGTGCTTCGTAATGTTCGTCTTCTTTGTTTTCGCATTTCACGTAAGCGATGGTGTCGGTAGAACAGAAGCGTGCCAAAGTGTCGATGTGGCTGTCAGTATCATCACCGGCCAGATAACCGTGGTCTAACCAAAGCACCTTTTGCAGGTGGAAGGTTGATTTCAGGTATTCTTCTATCTCTACCTGGTTCAGTCGTCCGTTTCGTTGGGGAGAGAGCAGACATTTGGAAGTGGTAAGCAATGTACCCATTCCGTCGCTTTCGATAGAACCTCCTTCGAGTACGAAGTCGAGGTGGTCTATATACTGGCCTTTCAAGGCTCCGGCTTCTACGGCATGTTTAGTAATTTGATTATCCAGTTCGGAAGCAAATTTCAGTCCCCAGCCGTTGAAGGTGAAGTCGAGCAGGGAAGGGGTGCCGGTATCTATCATTGTTATGGCTCCGTGGTCGCGGGCCCATGTGTCATTGGTGGCACATTCCAGAAAGCGGACGTTATTCATATTGACAGTAGCAGCTATCTGCTTTTTCACTTCTTCCGGTTCGGGAGTGACGATCAATAATAATTCACGCTTCGCTATTTCTCTGGCAATATTGATAAAACACTCTTGCACTTCCGCCAGCATGTAGGCCCAATCTGTACCGGCATGTGGCCATGTTAACTGTATACCGCTCTGCATGTGCCATTCGGCAGGCAAATGAGATGCTCTCATTTCTACCTGTACGGTCATGTTTTTGCCGAAGTTCAACTGCAAATCTTTCTCCGAGCCGCTTGGGCTGGGGAGTCCAACCATGATTCCCATTAGACTATATATATTTAGTTATTTATAAAATCAGTTTATTGTCTGCATCTAAAGTCAGTTTGTTTTCTGCATCGATGTGACTGTTATGCATTGGTTTCCTGTTTCGGCTTCCGGTCAAAGAACGGATTCTTGGAGGATGCGCTAACGGGGATTGCCATTACCATCTTGCAGTCTTTCAGCCAGTTCAGGCGTTGTGCTGCCAATCCGGCGGAGAACATGACGCGTGTGTCTACGCGTAAATCGGCTGCCGTGGCGCACGCGGAACCTATTGCGATACCTACATCTATGCTGTTCAATGCGCAGGGAACTCCATCAGTACGTCCGGCACAGGTGGCAAATCCGCAATGGCCGCAGTTCAAGCCCTGTGTCTGCTCGCGTGTTCCTATCAGTACAACACATTCGGCACTTAGGATGTTGTCGGCATCACGAAGGAAGAATTTCATTCCGTGTTCTTCTACCATAGCTATCATAGTGTCCGATAATTGTTTAATCTCTTCATCAGTGATTAGGGCCACTTCAATAATATCGATTCCTTTTCCTTTCGGAGCAGTGCGCGCAGCCGTCATCATCTGACGTGCTACCTGCAATATATGCTCGTGACGAGCGTCTCTTTCGTTCAGTATCATAACTTTCTTGAATTAATTAGTAAGGCAAAGATAAATGAAAATTGGCAAAATTACACTAGATGATGAAATAAATAGGGGCTATCATTTGAGTCTGATATGAAAAAACTTTCGTATCGGACTTTGTGTTATTGGGCGGAAAAGGCTATCTTTGTATCTGTCAACTTATAAAGTTATGAGTATATGAGTAATAAAATTTATCCTATCGGCATACAGAACTTCGAGAAAATCCGTAAAGGAGGTTATTGCTATATAGATAAGACTGCTTGGATATATCAAATGGTGAAAACTGGCAGTTATTATTTTCTTAGTCGTCCACGTCGTTTTGGGAAAAGTTTGTTACTATCTACTTTGGAAGCCTATTTTCAGGGGAAAAAAGGACTTTTCGAAGGATTGGCGATAGAGAAACTGGAAAAAGATTGGATCAAATATCCCATTCTGCATTTAGATCTGAATGCGGAGAAATATACGAATCCTGAAGCACTCGACCAGGTTTTAGAGAGTGCTTTACGGGGGTGGGAAGCTCTTTATGGTGCACAGGATTATGAGAAAACATTCGCTTCCCGCTTTCAAGGTATTATTCAGCGTGCTTGTGAGAAAGAGGGCCAGAGTGTCGTTATTCTTGTGGATGAATACGATAAGCCTATGTTACAGGCGATTGGTAATGATGAACTCCAGAAGAGTTTCCGTGATACATTGAAGGCTTTCTATGGAGCCTTAAAAAGCAAGGATGGCTGCATTAAATTTGGTATGCTTACGGGAGTTACAAAATTCGGAAAGGTAAGTGTATTCAGCGATCTGAATAATCTGGAGGATATTTCTATGCGTCAGCAGTATATAGAAATCTGCGGAATCAGTGATCGTGAGTTGCATGAGAACTTTGAAACTGAATTGCATGAATTTGCCGATGCGCAAGGTTTGACGTATGATGAAATTTGCACAGAAATGCGTGAAAGATATGATGGTTATCATTTCACTCATGATTCTATAGGTATGTATAATCCGTTCAGTGTGCTTAATACCCTTAAATATAATGTGTTTGGCAACTACTGGTTTGAAACGGGCACACCTACTTATCTGGTCGAATTACTAAAAAAACATCATTACGATCTTCACCGGATGGCTCATGAAGAAACCAGCGCTGACGTACTGAATAGTATTGATTCAACTTCTGACAATCCTATCCCTGTGATTTATCAGAGCGGTTATCTTACCATAAAAGGCTACGATCGTGAATTTGAAACTTATCGCCTGGGATTTCCCAATCGTGAAGTGGAGGAAGGTTTTGTGAAATATCTCATGCCTTTTTATGCCAATATAAATGCCGTAGAATCATCTTTTGAGATTCAGAAGTTTGTCCGCGAAGTCCGTTCGGGAGATTATGATTCTTTTTTCCGTCGTCTTCAGAGTTTCTTTGCAGACACTCCTTATGAATTGGTTCGCGATTTGGAATTGCATTATCAGAATGTCCTCTTTATCGTGTTCAAATTAGTTGGTTTTTATGTAAAAGCAGAATATCACACGAGCCAGGGACGTATCGATCTTGTTTTGCAGACTGATAAATTTATCTATGTCATGGAATTCAAGCTGGAGGGTACGGCTGAAGAAGCCTTGCAACAGATCAATGAAAAGCATTATGCTAAACCTTTCGAAAGTGATGGGCGAACACTTTTTAAGATTGGAGTGAATTTTAGTGCTGAAACACGAAACATTGAGAAGTGGGTGACGGAACTTCAATAAATATAATTTTGGCAGGATTTTCAAGAGAACAAATAGATGTTACATATTAATAATGCCTGTATTGCTTTTGGTACGGAAGTGCTTTTCTCCGGTTTCAGTATGAAGTTGGAAAGGGGAGAAACGGCTTGCATTGTCGGTCAATCCGGTTGTGGAAAGACTTCGTTGCTGAATGCGGTAATGGGGTTTGTGCCTTTGAAAGAAGGATCTATACAGGTAGGGGAAACATTGCTTGATATATCGACTATCGATAGTGTCCGCAGACAGATTGCATGGATTCCTCAAGAATTGGCACTACCTTTTGAATGGGTCAAAGAGATGGTGGCTCTCCCGTTCGGACTGAAAGTGAATCGTTCTGTTCCTTTTTCGGAAGAAAGACTTTTCACTTGTTTCGATGAATTGGGGCTGGAACACGAATTATATACAAAGAGGGTGAATGAAGTATCGGGTGGTCAACGCCAACGTATTATGTTGGCTGTGGCTGCAATGCTCAACAAACCTCTCATTATCATAGATGAACCGACTTCTGCTTTGGATGCCGGATCGACCGGTAAAGTCCTGTCTTTTTTCCGGCGACAGGCGGAAAGGGGAACGGCTGTGTTAGCCGTATCACATGATAAGGACTTTGCTTCGGGTTGTCATTATTTAATAGAACTGTAATTAATTGAACTGTAACGCAAATCGGATAGAATTGTTAAGAATATATTGTGGGAACGATTGATATATCATATTATAATCTCTTTATAGGGCTGCTATTGCTTGCCATTCCGTTTTTTTACCTTTGGAAATTTAAAACGGGATTGCTAAAACCTGCCGTGATTGGTACATTACGGATGATTATCCAGCTGTTCTTTATCGGCGTGTATCTGAAATATCTCTTTTTATGGAACAATCCCTGGATTAATTTTCTTTGGGTGATAATTATGGTATTCGTGGCCGGGCAGACCGCATTGGTACGTACCCAGTTGAAACGTAGTGTTTTATTAATCCCTATTACGGTAGGATTTCTTTGTAGTGTTGTATTGGTAGGCATCTATTTTATCGGTATTGTTCTCCAACTGGATAATATATTTAGCGCCCAATACTTTATTCCAATATTCGGAATTCTGATGGGTAATATGCTGTCGAGCAATGTAATAGCTTTGAATACTTATTATAGTGGATTGAAACGTGAACAGCAACTATATCGGTATTTATTGGGAAACGGAGCAACAAGGCAGGAAGCGCAGGCTCCATTTATCCGGCAGGCCATCATTAAATCGTTTAGTCCCCTGATTGCGAACATTGCCGTGATGGGATTGGTGGCTCTTCCGGGCACGATGATCGGACAAATTCTAGGAGGAAGCAGCCCGAATGTCGCTATCAAGTATCAGATGATGATTATGGTGATTACTTTCACAGCATCTATGCTATCGCTAATGATTACTATTTCATTGGCTTCGCGTCGATCTTTTGATGCATACGGAAAACTGCTGGAGGTAACAAAAGAACCTAGGAAATGACTGTTATTGACCAGATATTCTATAAAGTAGCTGAAATAGCTATTCCACACTTCTTTATAACAGTGGAGTTTTCAGCATCCGGCACAGAAATGCCGGAACATATCGAGGCTTTCCTGCAGGAAAAATACGAAGCAATTCTTCGTGGAGCCAGTGGACGTAAATTTATCTATAAGGAAGGAGAGTGGCGGCTTATTTTCACTTTCTTCCCTACGGACAGAGTCATAGACGAACGGTATGCACTGAAAAACAAGATACAAATGATAAATAAGGTGCAAATGAAAAGCAAAAGCTAACCGGTTATTAGCGTGTTTATTATTTGCCTTTCAACATTCCCCATAAGCAGCGAAGCTGCACAAATTGTTCTCCGGGCTGCACATATCCGCCTTCAAACATCTTTTCCGACACTTGAAATTTGAAAAGATGATGGCGTATGTACGTCTCTACAGCCGGGGATTGTTTTTTGGCGAATGACAGCAAATTGACCTTTCCATCTTCACGAATGAGAACTTTTGCTTTGATTGTGCGAAAACCGTACTCTTTGCAGTGTTTGGTTTCTACTTTATCAATCCAGAAGATAGCGGTAGCTTTGACCGTATCTACCGTACAATCTTCGATATTGTCAATCTTTGCAGCCTCGGCTACGGACATTTCGGTACTATCACTTTTCTTGGGCTGGCAAGAAACCATCATAACTAGTAGCAACAGTAAAGTCAAATTTGTTTTCATCGTATTCTTTATTTAGATGGAGTAAAAGTACAGAATTTCAATAAATAACAGAAGTTTTAGGCGAAAATTTATAATTAGTTTTTATTCCGGAACCGGTTTTATCCGTATTTATCCGATGAAAACAGGCAAAAGGCAACAAGAATATAAACTCTTTTTGCCTTTTGCCTATTGATAAAACTGAAAAATGAAATTAACTGTTTAATCTAAAATTTATATGGATATAGTTATGGTTTAGCGGAAGTCTTTCAGTTCTTCCTGTAATTTCTGACGGGTAAAGAAGATCCGACTTTTTACGGTACCCAACGGAAGATTCAGTTTTTCTGCTATTTCGCGGTATTTGAATCCGGAAACGTGCATGGCAAACGGAACCCTGTATTCTTTCGGAAGAGCATTGACTACACGGTGCATCTCTTTCAGGTCGTATGTTCTTTCAGTACTTTCAAACCCTGCATCTTGCGGCAAATATAAGATGATAAAGGTTATCGGTCTTGTCGACAAATGTCTGGTCGCGAACTACCTTACGATAATTATTGATAAAGATATTGCGCATGATGGTGTACATCCATCCTTTGAAATTTGTATCGGGTGTATATTTATCTTCATTATCTAATGCTTTCAATGAGGTTTCCTGCAGCAAATCGTTTGCTTCTTCGCGGTCTGTTGTCAGTTTGTATGCGAAACGTAGTAATTCTTCCTGAACTCCTACCAAATCTTTTCTGAAGCTTAAACTTTTCATATGTGTTGTTTTTAAAATGTGAGTATTCGTTGTAAAAATTTTGATGATGCAAGTTTAAGATATTTTGTCGACCTTGGTAGGGGAGAATCAGACGTAATTTAGGGGGATTTCTATCAACAGATAGTTTTTAGGTCCTTTTTGATAGTTTCTGGGTGGTATTTTATATCTTTTGCGGTGGTCTCAAAAAATGGATAACGATAAATTCTCTAAAAAACGATCACTTAGTATGTTAATTCCTATTTTATTTATTATCTTTGCAATCAAATTTTCTACCAATAATGAAAATTAAGGAAATAGTAAGCGCCCTTGAACGATTCGCGCCTCTGCCATTGCAAGACGGATTTGATAATGCCGGCCTGCAAATCGGATTGACAGAAGCGGAAGCAACAGGGGCTTTGTTGTGTCTTGACGTTACCGAAGCTGTGTTGGATGAAGCTATCGCGCTGGGGTACAATCTCGTTATATCGCACCATCCGCTCATTTTCAAAGGCTATAAATCTATCACGGGCAAAGATTACGTGGAACGCTGCATACTGAAAGCAATAAAGAATGATATTGTGATCTATTCAGCACATACTAATCTTGATAATGCACAAGGTGGAGTCAATTATAAGATAGCAGAGAAAATAGGGTTGAAGAATCTGAAAGTGCTTGAACCGAAAGAGAACAGTTTGATTAAGCTGGTGACTTTCGTGCCGGATGCACAAGCCGATAGTGTGCGCGAAGTATTGTTTGCAGCCGGATGCGGAAATATAGGTAACTATGATTCATGCAGTTACAGTCTGAAAGGAGAGGGAACCTTCCGAGCAAAAGAGGGGACGCATCCTTTCTGTGGAACAATCGGTGAACTGCATCATGAAAATGAAGTAAGGATTGAAACCATTCTTCCTATATATAAGAAAGCGGAAGTTGTAAAAGCGTTATTGTCTGTACATCCTTATGAGGAACCGGCATTCGACTTGTATCCGTTGCAGAATAACTGGTCGCAGGCAGGTTCGGGAATTGTAGGTGAATTGGATGAATCGGAAACGGAACTCGAGTTTCTGAAACGCATCAAGAAAATCTTCGAAGTGGGTTGTGTACGTCATAACAAACTGACAGGGAGAGAAATACAGAAGGTCGCCTTGTGTGGTGGTGCCGGAGCTTTTCTGCTTCCACAGGCAATTCGGACGGGTGCGGATGTCTTTATTACGGGAGAAATCAAATATCATGATTATTTCGGCCACGAGGGTGATATTCTGATGGCAGAGATTGGTCATTACGAAAGCGAACAATATACAAAAGAAATTTTTTATTCCATAATCCGGGATTTATTTCCTAATTTTGCACTCCAATTGAGTAAAATAAATACGAATCCCATAAAATATTTATAAGTAAAATGGCTAGAGAAGCAAAAAAAGATCCGAATGAGTTGACGGTAGAACAGAAACTGAAGACACTGTTCCAACTGCAAACGATGTTGTCTAAGATTGATGAAATCAAGACATTGAGAGGTGAACTTCCGTTGGAAGTGCAAGACCTTGAAGATGAAATTGCTGGTTTGAGTACCCGTATCGACAAGATCAAAGCTGAAGTGGATGAACTGAAATCTGCTATTGCCGGCAAGAGAGTAGAAATTGAAACAGCAAAGGCTTCAGTAGAAAAATATAAGTCACAACAAGACAATGTTCGCAATAACCGTGAATATGATTTCTTGACGAAAGAAATCGAATTCCAGACATTGGAAATCGAACTTTGCGAAAAGAGAATTAAGGAATATTCTGCTGATAAAGAAGAAAAAGAGGCTGAAGTAACGAAGAACGATCAGATTCTTAACGAAAGACTGAAAGACCTTGAGCAGAAGAAGAGCGAACTGGACGAAATTATCTCTGAAACCAAACAGGAAGAAGAGAAATTGAGAGACAAAGCTAAAGATTTGGAAACTAAGATTGAACCACGTCTATTGCAGTCTTTCAAACGTATCCGTAAGAACTCTCGCAACGGATTGGGTATTGTATACGTACAGCGTGACGCTTGTGGTGGTTGCTTTAACAAGATTCCGCCCCAGAGACAACTGGATATCCGTTCTCGTAAGAAAGTAATCGTTTGTGAATATTGCGGACGTATTATGATTGACCCGGAATTGGCTGGCGTACAAATCGAACACAAGGTGGAAGAAGCTCCGGTAGCTACTACCAAAAGAGCTATCAGAAGAAAAACTGCTGAATAAGAAGAGCTGTGAAGTAAGTAAAGTTACTTTTTTGATATATAATAAGCCCTGCAGCAATGCAGGGCTTTTTTTGTTTTAACAAGTGCTCGTATAAAAAAGAATCGATAAACAAACTTACCCTTTAGTTGTTATCTTTTCATTTCATAAAAACCTGAACTGATATGAATATACGAGTGTGGGGCACATCGCTCCTTATGTTTCTTTCAACTGTGACCGCGGTTGGACAGACCGCAAACCGTTATTTGAAAGCTCCGCTTCCTCAAGATTGGGAAGAGAGCGGGGAAGTATTTCAACAGATACTTCCAGTGGATGACCATTGGTGGAAGTCATTCCAAGACACCAAACTGGACTCTTTGATAGCTCTGGCAGTAGATCGTAATTACTCCGTTGCCATGGCAATCAACCGTATAGCTGCCGCTCGTGCCAATCTTTGGATAGAACGCAGTAACTTTTTTCCTTCCATCGGATTGAATGCAGGATGGACCCGTCAGGAAACCAGTGGAAATACAAGTTCACTGCCCCAAACAACCGATCATTATTATGATGCTTCGCTAAGCATGAGCTGGGAGCTTGATATTTTTGGCAGTATCCGGAAACGGGTAAAAGCGCAGAAAGAGAATTTTGCCGCCAGCAAGGAAGAATACACAGGAGTCATGGTCTCATTAGCTGCAGAAGTAGCCTCGGCTTATATCAATCTAAGGGAGTTGCAACAAGAGCTTGAAGTGGTGAAGAAAAACAGTGCTTCGCAGGAAGAAGTCCTGAAAATCACGGAAGTACGCTATAATACCGGGCTGGTTGCTAAACTCGATGTGGCACAGGCCAAGTCTGTATTATATAGCACAAAAGCCTCCATTCCCCAGTTGGAAGCGGGTATCAATCAGTATATCACAACATTGGCTGTCTTATTGGGAATGTATCCCCAGGACATTCGTCCTGTTCTTGAATCCAGTGGCACATTGCCCGATTATATGGAACCTATCGGAGTGGGAATGCCTGTCGATTTATTACTGCGACGGCCTGATGTACGAAGTGCGGAATTGAGCGTAAATGCGCAGGCAGCATTGCTCGGAGCTTCGAAAGCGGATTGGTTGCCGAAAGTTTTCTTGAAAGGTTCATTTGGATATGCCGCCCGTGACCTGAAGGATCTCACCAAAAGTAAAAGTATGACTTATGAAATTGCTCCGTCATTGAACTGGACTATTTTCAATGGAGGACAGCTGGTGAATGCAACCCGGCTGGCAAAAGCGCAACTAGATGAAGCGATCAACCAGTTTAATCAAACGGTTTTAACTGCCGTACAGGAAACGGACAATGCTATGAATTCCTACCGGAATTCAATCAAACAGATTGTAGCCCTGCGGGAAGTACGCAATCAAGGAATTGAGACATTGAAACTTTCACTGGAACTTTATAAACAGGGACTTTCGCCTTTCCAAAACGTACTTGATGCACAACGTTCTCTGTTATCTTATGAGAATCAGCTGGTACAGGCACAAGGAAGTTCGCTTTTGCAACTGATAGCCCTCTACAAGGCTTTAGGGGGTGGTTGGAGAGAATAAAAATCAATCTATAAAATATATAACCTAACAGATATGAAAAAACTGATGTATATCTTTCTTGCACTGCCTATATTGACGGGTTGCAAGGAGAAGAAAAGTACAGGAGCAATGGGAGGTGTGCCAACTCCGGAAATTAGTGTGACCAAACCCATAGTGGAGAATATTACTTTGACGAAAGATTATCCGGGTTATCTGACAACAGAAAAGACGGTGAATCTTGTAGCCAGGGTGAACGGAACCTTGCAGTCTACCTCTTATGTCGCAGGTGGACGGGTGAAACAGGGGCAACTGTTGTTTGTCATCGAACCAACCTTATATAAAGATCAGGTGGAGCAAGCAGAAGCAGAACTGAAAACTGCCCAGGCGCAATTGGAATATGCTCGTAATAATTATAGCCGTATGAAAGAGGCTGTAAAGAGTGATGCGGTCAGTCAGATACAGGTACTTCAGGCTGAATCTTCTGTGAAAGAGGGTATTGCTGCTGTCAGCAACGCGGAAGCTGCTTTGAGCACCGCCTGTACAAACTTGGGATATTGTTATGTCCGTGCACCGTTTGACGGCACCATCAGTAAGGCGACTGTAGATATAGGAAGTTATGTAGGCGGTTCGTTGCAACCAGTCACATTGGCTACTATTTATAAGGATAATCAGATGTATGCTTACTTTAATGTTGCTGATAATCAATGGTTGGCAATGACGATGGATACCCAGCAGTTACCGACTGATCTTCCTAAAAAAATAATGGTTCAACTGGGAAAGGGGGGAACTGAAAGTTATCCGGCTACGCTCGATTATCTTTCACCAAATGTAGATGTGAATACAGGAACACTGATGGTTCGTGCCAATTTTGATAATCCGAAAGGGATATTGAAGAGCGGATTATATGTAAGCATAACTTTACCTTATGGAGAAGCTAAAAATGCCGTGTTGGTGAAAGAGGGTTCTATCGGAACTGACCAGTTAGGCAAATACTTATATGTTGTAAATGATTCAAATATAGTTCATTACCGGCATATTGAAATAGGGCAGTTGGTCGACGGCACTTTACGGCAGGTATTGGGTGGACTTTCCCCGCAGGAACAGTATGTCACAGAGGCTTTGATGAAAGTCAGAGACGGAATGAAAGTAAAGCCGCTTCCTGATTCCCTTCCCAAAAGAGGGAAATAAGGTCTTTTGGATAACTGATTGATTAACAAACGAAATCAATAAAGGTGATGTACTTAAAACCGATTAATTAACAAAAGTAACTTTCTGCTCCCTCTCCTTGGGAGAAGGTTGTGGAGAGACTGCTTTTAAACCTATACATTATGTTTTCTAAGTTTTTTATCAACCGACCGATATTTGCTACTGTCCTTGCCCTGCTTATTGTAGTAGCCGGTCTGGTCACACTCAATATATTACCTGTGGCGCAATTTCCGGAGATCACACCGCCAACGGTGCAGGTCTCTGCGGTTTATCCCGGGGCAAATGCTGAAACTGTTGCTCAAACAGTGGGTATTCCTATCGAACAGCAGGTGAATGGTGTAGACGGCATGCTTTATATGTCTTCCAATTCTTCATCTTCGGGAGCATATTCTCTGACTATTACATTCGCTGTTGGTACGAACATCGATATGGCAACTGTGCAGGTACAAAATAGGGTAAGTATCGCACAATCATCGCTGCCGGAACCGGTGGTGGTGCAAGGGGTCACTGTGCAGAAACAATCTTCAAACATTGTGATGTTTTTGACAATGACTTCGCAGGACTCTGTGTACAACAGCCTGTATCTGACTAATTATGCCAAATTGAATTTAGTGGACCAGCTGACACGTGTGCCCGGAGTGGGTGCTGTGAATGTGATGGGAGCAGGGGACTATTCGATGCGCATCTGGCTCGATCCGGAGGCTATGCGTATACGGAATATTTCACCGCAGCAAGTCTATCAATCGATCCAGTCGCAGAATGTGGAAGTATCTGCCGGATATATCGGTCAGCCTATCGGACAGGATAATAATAATGCTTTTCAGTATACGTTGAATGTTCAGGGACGATTGAAATCTCCGGAACAGTTCGGGAATATTATTATCCGCCGTGAGCAGGACGGGGCGATGCTTCGTCTGAAAGATATTGCACGCATTGATTTGGGGTCTGCTTCATACAGTGTAGTGTCGCGATTGAATGGAAAACCTACGGCTGCTATTGCTATTTACCAGCAACCGGGGTCCAATTCGCTGGATGTTTCAAAAGGAGTGAAAGCTAAGATGGAAGAACTTGCAGAAAGTTTCCCGTCAGGAGTGGCCTATAATGTCACTTTGGATACGACTGATGTTATCCATGCTTCCATTGATGAAGTGATGGTTACTTTCTTTGAAACAACTTTGTTGGTGATACTCGTTATTTTCTTGTTCCTGCAGAATTGGCGGGCAGTGATTATTCCTTGTATTACTATCCCGGTATCGTTGATCGGTACATTTGCCGTAATGGCGGTATTTGGTTTCTCTATCAACACATTAACATTGTTCGGACTGATTTTAGCAGTTGCTATTGTGGTGGATGATGCGATAGTGGTGGTGGAGAACGCTTCGAGATTATTGGAAACTGGGCAGTACTCACCTCGTGAAGCCGTGACAAAAGCGATGGGAGAGATCACGGGCCCGATTGTCGGGGTGGTTCTCGTATTGCTTGCCGTGTTTATTCCGACGATGATGATTAGTGGAATTTCCGGTCAGCTGTATAAGCAGTTTGCACTGACTATTGCCGCTTCTACCGTATTGAGCGGTTTTAATTCGTTGACATTGACTCCTGCACTTTGCGCACTGTTTCTTGAAAAGAGTAAGCCTTCTAACTTCTTTATATATAAAGGTTTCAATAAGGCTTATGACAAGACGCAAGGGGTATATGACAAAATTGTCAAATGGTTGCTTCAACGTCCGGGAATGGCTCTCGCTTCTTATGGCGCTTTGACTGTTATTGCTCTATTGCTTTTTATGCATTGGCCGTCAACTTTTATCCCGGACGAGGATGACGGATATTTTATTGCTGTTGTTCAACTTCCGCCTGCCGCCAGCCTTGAGCGTACGCAAGCAGTGGGAGAAAAGATAAACGGTATTCTGGATTCTTATCCGGAAGTAAAGAATTATATTGGTATTTCCGGCTTTTCTATCATGGGTGGTGGCGAACAGAGTAACTCGGCAACTTATTTTGTGGTACTGAAAAACTGGAGTGAGAGGAAAGGGAAAGAGCATACGGCTGCTGCCATAGTCAACCGTTTTAATGGTGAAGCGTATATGACTATTCAGGCTGCGGAAGTGTTTGCCATGGTTCCTCCGGCTATTCCGGGGTTGGGTGCATCCGGTGGTTTACAGCTTCAGTTGGAAGACCGGCGTAATCTGGGGCCGACGGAAATGCAGCAGGCCATCAATGCCTTGCTTGCTTCTTATCACTCGAAACCGGCTTTAGCATCTGTATCCAGTCAGTATCAGGCAAATGTTCCTCAATATTTCTTGAATATCGACCGTGACAAAGTCCAGTTCATGGGAATTGCCTTGAACGATGTTTTCTCTACATTGGGCTATTATATGGGAGCGGCTTATGTGAATGATTTTGTTGAATTCGGCCGTATTTACCAGGTGAAGATTGAGGCACGCGATCAAGCACAGCGGGTAATTGATGATGTCTTGAAGCTAAGCGTGCCGAATTCGGCAGGAGAGATGGTGCCTTTTTCTTCTTTCACCAAAGTGGAGGAACAGTTAGGCCAAGACCAGATTAACCGCTATAATATGTACTCGACTGCTTCTCTGACTTGTAATGTTGCTCCGGGAAGTAGTACCGGGCAGGCTATTCAAGAAGTGGAAGCATTGTTTAAGGAACAGCTGGGAGATGAGTTTGGGTATGAATGGACTTCCGTTGCCTATCAGGAAACCCAGGCTGGGAATACGACTACCATTGTTCTGATAATGGCGTTAATTGTTGCTTTTCTGGTACTTGCTGCACAGTATGAAAGTTGGACCAGCCCGGTAGCAGCCGTCATCGGATTGCCGGTAGCCTTATTAGGTGCCATGATTGGCTGTCTGATTATGGGAACTCCAGTCAGTATTTATACGCAAATCGGTATAATCCTGTTGGTTGCGCTTTCTGCAAAGAACGGAATTTTGATTGTGGAATTTGCCCGTGATTTCCGTGCCGAGGGTAATTCAATTAGGGAAGCTGCCTTTGAAGCGGGGCATGTCCGCTTGCGTCCGATCCTGATGACTTCTTTTGCTTTTGTATTAGGAGTGATGCCCTTGTTATTCGCCACCGGTGCAGGTGCACAAAGTCGTATAGCATTGGGTGCCGCTGTGGTATTTGGTATGGCCATGAACACTTTATTGGCTACCATTTATATTCCTAATTTCTACGAATTCATGCAGAAATTGCAAGAGCGATTCAGCAAAAAGAAAGGAAATGAGGATAGTGAGAAAGATGTTGCCGTATAGAAGTAAAAGGCTGTTTGAAGACTACCTGAAAGGGGAGTTGGTATAGTGACGCCATCTGTTTGGGATGGTGTCACCATAGTAAGCAAATAGCGTCACTATCTTGAACGGATAGTGACGCTATTTTATTCTTGCAGATAAGTATGTTTTTTAAGGCGAATGAAGCGGATCATTTTTATAAAGATTTGTAATCTGGAATATCCTGGAGGAACGTATAACTCTGGTTTTCATAATCCATCCGGCAGCAATAATGTTGCATTCCGTTGCTGACAATCAGATAATCTACTTTCAGTACCATATTATACCGGGTGATTTGGTCGAAAACAGCCTGTGTAATTTCGATATGTGGTGCTTTATATTCCACAATCATCCGGGCTGATAAATCCCTCCGATAAAGTACGGTGTCGCATCGTTTGGTAGTACCGTTTAACTTTACCATTACTTCATTGGCCAGAAGGGCAGTCGGATATCCTTTGTGTGCAATAAGAAAGTGAACAAAGTGTTGCCGTACCCATTCTTCAGGGGTAAGGGCGACATATCGTTTACGAATTACGTCGAAAATTACATTTTTTCCGTTTCGTACGTTTATTTTAGTGTCGAATACTGGTAGGTTTAACGATAACATTTATTATTTTTGTAAGTTAAATAATGGTTCCCATTATTGGGAGCACAAATTTAATAGATAATTATGAAAACAAAAGAAGAAATCGTAGCTAATTGGCTGCCCCGTTACACAAAACGTAACCTGGAGGATTTTGGAGAGTATATTCTGTTGACTAACTTCAACAAGTACGTCGAGATTTTCGCAAATCAGTTTAATGTTCCCATCTTAGGAAGGGATGCAAATATGATTTCTGCTTCTGCCGAAGGCATCACTATGATTAACTTTGGTATGGGAAGTCCTAACGCTGCCATCATCATGGACTTGCTGGGAGCTATTCAACCCAAAGCTTGTTTGTTTTTGGGAAAATGTGGTGGCATCGACAAGAAAAACCAGCTTGGCGATTTGATTCTCCCTATTGCAGCTATCCGTGGAGAGGGAACTTCTAACGATTATTTTCCTCCCGAAGTTCCTGCATTACCTGCATTTATGTTGCAGCGTGCCGTTTCTTCATCTATCCGTGACAAAGGCCGTGACTATTGGACCGGTACCGTATATACCACCAACCGCCGTATCTGGGAACATGATGATGCATTCAAAGAATATCTGAAAAAGACCCGGGCTATGGCAGTTGATATGGAAACTGCAACTTTGTTCAGTTGTGGCTTTGCCAATCACATTCCTACCGGCGCATTATTATTAGTGTCCGATCAACCAATGACCCCCGACGGAGTAAAAACAGATAGAAGTGATAATTTGGTTACCAGAAATTATGTAGAAGAGCATGTTGAAATTGGTATTGCTTCTTTGCGTATGATTATTGATGAAAAGAAAACTGTTAAACACTTGAAATTCGACTGGTAATCCGGTCTTTCTGAAAATTATATATGGCAAAACAAGAACTGACCTGTGATGACATCCTCAAGGAATTGAGAGCAAAGCAGTATCGCCCTATCTATTACCTGATGGGAGAAGAGTCGTATTATATCGATTTAATTGCAGATTACATAACGGATAATGTGTTGAGTGAGACGGAAAAAGAATTCAACCTGACTGTTGTGTATGGGGCTGATGTGGATGTGGCAACGATTATAAATGCTGCAAAGCGTTATCCTATGATGTCAGAACACCAAGTAGTAGTAGTTAAGGAAGCACAGGCGGTACGTAATATGGAAGAGTTGTCGTATTATCTTCAAAAGCCTTTGCTTTCCACCATTTTAGTGATATGCCATAAGCATGGAACGTTGGATCGTAGAAAGAAGCTGGCTGCCGAGGTGGACAAAGTTGGTGTGCTGTTTGAATCTAAAAAAATAAAGGATGCACAACTCCCCGGTTTTATAGCTTCATATATGAAACGGAAAGGAGTTGATATGGAACCTAAAGCAACTGCTATGCTTGCTGATTTTGTAGGTTCAGATTTGAGTCGTCTGACCGGAGAACTTGAAAAGTTGATTATCACTTTACCTGTCGGGCAAAAACGCGTAACTCCTGAACAGATAGAAAAAAACATAGGCATAAGCAAAGATTATAATAACTTTGAATTGCGCAGTGCTTTAGTGGAAAAGGATATATTGAAAGCAAATAAGATAATAAAATATTTTGAGGAAAATCCGAAAACTAACCCAATCCAAATGACGCTGTCTTTATTATTCAGCTTTTACTCCAATCTAATGTTGGCTTATTATGCACCGGATAAATCAGAGCAAGGGATCGCAAATATGCTAGGACTAAGAACTCCCTGGCAGGCCCGGGATTATATGGCAGCAATGCGAAAATATAGCGGAGTAAAGACGATGCAGATTGTTGGAGAAATACGATATGCTGATGCAAAATCCAAAGGAGTCCAAAATAGTTCTATGACAGATGGAGATATTCTTCGTGAATTAGTGTTCAAAATTTTGCATTAAGTAGGATTAAGAATTACCTATATAATCAGACATATACTTTTACCGTAGATAGAAACGGGAAGTATATGTCTTTTTTGTATTCCCGCAATTACTTCCATTATAAAAAAGACTTTCACAATGCCAGTGATTATTTTACAAATAGATTTACTCCTTTTGTAGTTTTATAGAGTTACCCATTTAACGAACTACACAAAGTATATTGTTAGAATTTTGTATTGATCTACCTTCAAGGAAATTTTTTCTTTTAAATAGGAGCTTTAATTTTTAAACGAGAAAAGTTTACTTATTCTTGAGTTTATCAAAAAAGCATTTTGGATTTTAAAGGTATCGTTTATAGTGAGAATGGAGATTTTTTTCTTTTCTCTAAAATCATCCATTAGTGTCATTTTGATAATCCAGAGTATATTTGATTACTATAAGCCTATTTTTTCTAGTTTAATAGAAAAATGGAATCTGAATTATAGGGGTAAGTCTTTGTTTTTCATTTGTTTATGCTAAAAATGAGCTTCCTAGAATCGAAAAAAAATAAATAAGTGGAGATCGGTACGGAAATATTGCAAGGATTTTCTTTTTAGAGAAGATTGTAAAGGATGATTAGAAAAAAATAGCAATATACATTGGTAAAGTATAAGTTGATCCCTTCCTTTTATTGCTTTTGCAACTATCAATATTTACTTTTGTGTATTTATGTGGTTACAAATGTGTCGTATACTTATGTAAATGAATTCCAAATGTAATCAAAAGATGGTGTTTACAATAATATATTTATGCATTTACAAAAATAACACCCTATATACAAATGTAGTTTTTCAGGCATTAACAAATACTTTTATCCCTATTATCTTATTATAAATCAAGATTATATAGTTTGTTATATCAATTAGTGCTATAAGAGCCTTCTATATGTGGTATGTATATTTGTGAATGTCTCTATTTGAGTTTCATTTGTGCTATATATATGGTTGTATATCTGTGTTTTATGATATATAATTAAACTAAAGCTATATGATTATAATAACTCGTTTTATTCTATATACAAGCATAATATTCGATTTGTATAATATAATACACTTTTGTAATATTAATATTTTTATATTTGTAATTTGCTTTTGTGAATCTAATTATTTACCTTTGTATAATCAATGAGATAGTGCGTATTTTTGTGAAATAGGTACATAACACATACAATTGTAATAAAAAGAAGGTAGTATGGAAATAAAAGACAGAATCAGAATGATAATGGAAAGAGAAAAAGTTCCTCCTAGAGTTTTTGCTGAAACAATTGGAGTGCAACAATCTACTCTCTCTCATATTTTAAATGATCGGAATAAACCCAGCTTAGAGGTCGTTATGAAGGTTCATCAAAAGTATGACTATGTAAATCTTGAATGGTTGCTTTATGGTAAGGGCGAAATGATGGTGTCTGAAGAAGGAACTTCCTTTTCTTCTTCTAATCACGATTATCTGCCTTCTTTATTCGACGAGAATCCCGTAAATCCGTCCAAAGAACCGACTCTTCCGGAAAATCGCAAGGAAACGCCGTTAAGAAACGCCGAAAATGCCCCCAAAGAGATTGTAAAACAAGAGATTAGGTATATAGAAAAGCCTGCCAGGAAAATCACGGAAATAAGAATATTTTTCGATGATAATACCTATGAGACGTTTCGACCTGAAAAATGAAGAGTAAAATCGGTGGTTTGAGCAATTTCCTGTATCTTTGCACCCGGAATACGAATTTATACTTTTATATCCATACATGAAGAAATTTATTTTAGATCTGACAGTGACCGAGAATATCAGATTGAATGCAAACTATGTATTGCTAAAATTGACCTCTCAGTCATTACTGCCCGAAATGTTACCTGGGCAGTTTGCCGAACTCCGGGTGGACGGTTCGCCTACTACATTCTTACGGCGTCCCATTTCTATTAATTTTGTAGATAAACAGCGAAATGAGGTCTGGTTTCTGATCCAGCTGGTTGGTGATGGAACAAGACGTTTGGCAGAGGTTAATCCCGGTGAAACAATAAATGTAGTGCTTCCACTGGGAAATGCATATACAATGCCTCTGGAGGCTTCTGATAAGCTCTTATTAGTTGGTGGAGGTGTCGGAACAGCCCCTATGCTTTATTTAGGTGAGCAGTTGGCTAAAAAAGGCCATAAACCTACGTTCCTGTTAGGTGCCCGTAGCGACAAAGATCTGTTGCAGCTGGAAGAGTTTGCCAAATATGGAGAGGTATATACCACCACGGAAGATGGTAGCCATGGAGAAAAAGGATATGTTACCCAACATTCTATATTAAATAAGGTACGATTTGAGCAGATTTACACTTGTGGTCCCAAACCGATGATGGTGGCTGTGGCAAAATATGCCAAAAGTAATCAGATAGAATGTGAAGTATCTTTGGAAAATACAATGGCTTGTGGTATCGGAGCATGCTTATGTTGTGTGGAAAATACGACAGAAGGTCATTTGTGTGTATGTAAAGAAGGTCCTGTTTTTAATATAAATAAACTACTATGGCAGATTTAAGTGTAAACATTGGTGAATTACAAATGAAAAACCCGGTGATGACAGCATCTGGTACATTTGGATATGGTGAAGAGTTCTCCGACTTCATTGATATAGCGCGAATAGGTGGTATTATTGTAAAAGGAACTACTCTTCACAAACGTGAAGGAAACCCTTATCCGCGTATGGCAGAGACTCCTTCTGGGATGTTAAACGCTGTAGGACTGCAAAATAAGGGTGTTGATTACTTTGTGGAGCATATATATCCCCGTATAAAAGACATCCAAACGAATATGATTGTAAACGTTTCGGGATCTGCCATCGAAGATTATGTAAAAACAGCTGAAATCATTAATGAACTTGACAAAATTCCTGCTATAGAGCTAAACATCTCTTGCCCTAATGTAAAGCAAGGTGGTATGGCTTTTGGTGTGTCAGCAAAAGGGGCGTCAGAAGTAGTAAAAGCAGTGCGTTCAGCTTACAAAAAGACACTTATCGTAAAACTCTCCCCGAACGTTACGGACATCACTGAAATAGCTCGTGCAGCAGAAGAAAGTGGTGCGGATAGCGTGTCATTAATCAATACATTGCTGGGTATGGCGATTGATGCGGAACGTAAACGCCCTATTTTGTCAACTATAACAGGCGGAATGTCGGGAGCAGCCGTAAAACCTATCGCATTACGTATGGTATGGCAAGTTGCCAAGGCGGTAAATATTCCTGTCATTGGATTGGGAGGTATTATGGACTGGAAAGATGCTGTTGAATTCATGCTTGCAGGTGCGACGGCCATCCAAATTGGTACGGCAAATTTCATAGATCCTGCTGTGACTATTAAAGTGGAAGATGGTATAAATAATTACCTGGAAAGACACGGATGTAAGTCTGTAAAGGAAATAATTGGTGCGCTTGAGGTATAATTGAAAACATACAATAACCCTTCGCATTAAGTCTGCAAGAAAAATGCTATTTCTCTTTTAAATAAAGAAAGGATAAACAGGCAGGTAGTGGCAGATGAAAAAGAAGTTCGTGTTTAGAGGAATTGTCTACGGACAGAATCTTTAGATTGAAGATAAAATAAAAACGACGGTGAGGATTTACGTAATCTTCACCGTCGTTTTTATTTACACTTTATTTTACTCCCCTAATAGGTCGGGACGAAGTTTTCTGGTGCGTTCCAGGGACTGTTGCAGTTCCCATTCTTTGATCTTTGCTTCATGCCCGGATAATAGAATATCGGGAACTTTCCAGCCTTTATAATCAGCAGGTCGTGTATATACAGGTGCTGCCAGCAAATTATCCTGGAAAGAATCGGAAAGTGCGGATTGTTCATCGGAGATGACTCCGGGAATGATACGTACGATAGCATCTGCCATCACTGCTGCCGCTAGTTCTCCTCCTGTTAATACATAATCGCCGATACTGATTTCTTTAGTAATCAGATGTTCGCGAATACGGTAATCGATGCCTTTAAAGTGTCCGCAAAGAATAATGAGATTCTGTGCCAGAGAGAGAGTGTTGGCCATCGGTTGGTTGAATTGTTCTCCGTCAGGGGTCGTGAAGATAACTTCATCGTAGTCACGTTCTGCCTTTAGAGCATTGATGCAGCGTTCGATAGGTTCTATTTTCATCACCATTCCGGCAAATCCTCCAAAAGGATAATCATCGACACGACGATATTTATCTTCGGTGTAATCACGTAAATTGTGAATGTGTATTTCTGCAAGTCCTTTATCTTGAGCTCGTTTCATGATAGAACAATTGAAGAAACCTTCAATCATTTCGGGTAAAACTGTTATAATATCAATGCGCATAATCTTTTAATTTTTCGCAAAAGTACAAATATTCAAAGATAAACATGTATTTTTGCCTTAAACAATCGAAGAAATATGGATATAAAAGAAAAAATAGAGGAATTGCGTGCCGAACTTCATCGGCATAATTATAATTATTATGTGTTGAATGCTCCTGAAATCTCGGATAAAGAGTTTGACGATAAGATGCGTGAACTTCAGGATCTGGAACAAGCACATCCGGAATATAAAGATGAAAATTCACCCACTATGCGCGTGGGGAGCGACTTGAACAAGAATTTTACGCAAGTGGCTCATAAATATCCTATGCTGTCATTGGCAAATACATATTCGGAAGCGGAAGTGACGGACTTCTACGATCGTGTCCGTAAAGCGCTAAATGAGGATTTCGAGATTTGTTGTGAAATGAAATATGACGGTACTTCTATTTCGTTGACCTATGAAAATGGGAAGTTGGTTCGTGCCGTTACCCGTGGAGATGGAGAAAAAGGCGATGATGTGACGGATAATGTGAAAACAATCCGTTCTATCCCGCTTGTATTACATGGTGATAATTATCCTGATTCTTTTGAGATACGTGGGGAAATTCTTATGCCATGGGAAGTGTTTGAAGAGTTGAATCGGGAAAAAGAGGCACGTGAAGAACCGCTTTTTGCCAATCCAAGAAATGCGGCGTCCGGTACATTGAAGTTGCAAAATTCTTCTATTGTAGCTTCTCGCAAGCTGGATGCTTATTTATATTATTTATTGGGAGATAATCTGCCTTGTGACGGACATTATGAAAATCTTCAGGAAGCGGCAAAATGGGGCTTTAAAATCTCTGATTTGACGCGTAAGTGCCAGACATTGGAGGAGGTCTTTGAATTTATCAACTATTGGGATGTAGAACGTAAAAATCTACCGGTTGCCACAGACGGGATTGTTTTAAAGGTGAACAGTTTGAGACAACAGAAAAATTTGGGTTTTACGGCTAAGTCTCCTCGATGGGCTATTGCCTATAAATTCCAGGCAGAACGTGCATTGACCCGATTGAATAAGGTGACCTATCAGGTAGGAAGAACCGGAGCAGTCACTCCGGTAGCTAATCTGGACCCTGTACAGCTTTCGGGAACTGTCGTAAAACGTGCATCCTTACATAATGCGGATATCATCGAAGGACTTGATTTGCATATCGGAGACATGGTTTATGTGGAAAAAGGTGGTGAAATTATTCCTAAGATTACGGGAGTAGATAAAGATGCACGTAGTTTTATGCTTGGGGAGAAGGTTCGATTCATCGTCAATTGTCCCGAATGTGGTAGTAAATTAGTCAGGTATGAAGGGGAAGCCGCTCATTATTGCCCCAATGAAACAGCGTGTCCTCCTCAAATCAAAGGCAAAATCGAGCATTTTATTAGTCGAAAGGCTATGAATATTGATGGATTGGGACCGGAAACCGTGGATATGTTCTATCGTTTGGGATTAATTAAAAATACGGCCGACTTATATAAACTCACAGCTGATGATATCAAAGGTTTGGATCGTATGGGAGAAAAATCGGCGGAGAACCTTATAACGGGGATTGCACAAAGCAAAACCGTTCCTTTCGAGCGTGTTATTTTTGCTTTGGGAATTCGTTTTGTTGGTGAGACTGTGGCCAAAAAGATAGCAAAATCGTTTGAGAATATAGATGATCTGCAACAGGCAGATCTTGAAAAATTAGTAAGTATCGATGAAATCGGAGAAAAAATAGCCCAGAGTATACTTGCATATTTTGCGAATGAGTCTAATCGTGAGTTGGTTGCCAAGCTAAAAGAGGCCGGACTGCAGCTTTATCGCACCGAAGAAGATTTAAGCGGATATACGGATAAGTTAGCGGGACAGTCTATCGTTATCAGCGGTGTGTTTGTTCATCATTCACGCGACGAATATAAAGAGCTTATCGAGAAAAACGGAGGGAAAAATGTAGGAAGCATTTCTGCGAAAACAAGTTTTATACTGGCTGGGGACAATATGGGACCTGCAAAGCTTGAAAAAGCAAAAAAACTTGGAATAACCATATTAAGCGAAGACGAATTTCTGAAACTTATATCGTAAGATAAGAAAAATATTCGTACTTTTGCGGCTAAATAAATTAGAGATTATAATTAAAACTCATGATACAGACTAAATTGAAAGGAATGGGGGTAGCACTGATTACTCCTTTCAAAGAGGATGAGAGCGTTGACTATGACGCGTTGATGCGTATGGTGGACTATCTATTACAGAATAATGCGGATTTCTTGTGTGTGCTGGGGACTACAGCTGAAACACCGACTCTGACCGAGGAAGAAAAGAAAATTATAAAAAAGATGGTAATTGACCGCGTTAACGGAAGAATTCCTATTCTGTTGGGTGTAGGTGGTAATAATACTCGTGCTATTGTAGAAACATTGAAAAATGATGATTTCACAGGAGTTGATGCCATATTGTCTGTTGTGCCGTATTATAATAAACCTTCTCAAGAAGGTATTTATCAGCATTATAAAGCGATTGCAGAAGCTACGGAGCTCCCCATCGTATTGTATAATGTTCCGGGACGTACGGGGGTAAATATGACTGCCGAAACTACTTTGCGGATTGCCCGTGATTTTAAGAATGTAGTTGCCATTAAAGAAGCATCCGGCAATATTACGCAAATGGATGATATTATTAAAAATAAACCGGAAAATTTCAATGTAATCTCCGGAGATGATGGTATAACCTTTCCGCTTATTACATTGGGAGCCGTTGGTGTGATTTCAGTAATTGGTAATGCTTTTCCTCGTGAATTTAGCCGTATGACGCGCCTGGCGCTTCAAGGAGACTTTGCCAATGCATTAACCATCCATCATCGATTCACGGAATTATTCAATTTGTTGTTTGTTGATGGAAATCCAGCAGGAGTAAAATCAATGTTGAATGCCATGGGTATGATTGAGAATAAACTTCGGTTGCCACTAGTTCCTACTCGCATTACTACATTTGAGGCAATACGCAAGGTTTTGAATGAGTTGAATATTAAATGTTGATGCCTTCTTCAGCGAGGAATTCATAATAAACATCTAAGTGTTTAAAATAAATATCCCAATGATTGAATTCAGTCATTGGGATATTTATTTTAAACCAGCCAATGATTTATTTAAGACAGCCGCTGTCTATTGTGAAAGGGTTATATTTCTTATTAATTACGTTTTTCGATACAGGTTTTTCACCTTCCTAAAGCATAGCTTTAGGGAACGGATAGCTACGCTTTAGCCTATCTAAAGCATAGCTATTTGAGGGCTTGATAAGAAATTCTAATAGCCATTGTGACATATTTCATTTCCAAACAGGTGAAAAGTAAGCGTCTCCGCGATTCTATCTTGTCGCCCTTTTTTCATTCTTATATTTTTGCTATGTATAAAAATGAAGCATTATGGATTTAGCAGAAAATCGATTTGGAAAAACTTGGAAACATTTCCTTGAAGTATTGAAAGTAGACTACAATTGTTCTTTAGCCGATGTTTGCCGCGATCAGCATACCACTTTTGGTGGTATGAGTTCCTGGATGTCCAGACGGGGCTATAGCGTTAAACAAGCCAAGGCAGATGTGGTCCGTGATTATTATGGCGGCGTTGAACCCTCCCAACCGACAACTTTCTCTCCTTCATTCACTCAAATAGCACCCGCCATGTTGTCGGAAGAAGAGTTTAGTCTTGCCGGGATCACAATCACCTTTAACAGTGGAACCACCATTTCGGTCAAACGGGCCACACCCGGTGGTGTGATTAAAATGTTGCGCGATTACGAAAGAACGGAGGGAGATCTATGTATTCTCTAACATCAGCCAATCGCTACTATCTGTACCAGGGCTTTGTTCGTATGAACCTTGGCATTGACGGTTTATTCAAAATTATACGATTGGAAATGAAGGACTTGTCTCCCGTTTCCGGAGATATCTTTTTATTCTTTGGTAAAAACCGACAAAGTGTAAAAATACTGCGTTGGGATGGCGATGGCTTTCTTCTGTACTACAAGCGCCTCGAAGGTGGAAGTTTTGAGTTACCGACATTTAACCCCAATACAGGCAATTACGAGATTTCTTATCAGGTTTTGTCTTTTATCTTAAATGGAGTGTCATTAAAGTCTGTACGGTTGAGAAAGCGTTTTAGGATCTAATTCAACATTCTGATTATTAGTTATTTGTGCTAAAGATATCATCCGGTTTATTTGGCCAATTCGTTGATTTTTTATATCTTTATGCCATGAAAAAGGATGAGATCATAGAGTTATTGAAGGAACAAATCAAGGGATTACGAGATGACAACAACAGACTCTTGGACCAAATAGATGCTTTGATAAAGGAGGTTTCTTCCCTTAAAGAGGCACTCCTTCAAAAAGGCGAATCTCTTAGCAAGCAACAGCGCCTTACTAAGGGACTCGCCAAACTTGTATCCAACACATCCGAACAGCAACAGGCTCCCCAATCTGCCATATTCGAAGAAGAGCGGCAGAAGATAGAAGCGGAAAAAGCAGATAAGCGTAAAGCAAGAAAGAACAATGGGGCCAAACGTGACATGCATTATGAGATGGAGGAAGAAGAACATGTCGTTTATCCCGATGATCCCGATTTTGACATCAATAAGGCCCGGTTGTTTACCACTGTTCCCAGAATATGCGTCCGCTATGAATGTGTACCCATGCGCTTCATCAAGCATGTCTACAAGATACATACCTATACGCAAGAAGGTCGCCTGTTTGAGGGAAAAACACCGGCTTCGGCCTTCTTGAATTCCAGCTATGACGGTTCATTTATTGCCGGATTGATGGAATTACGTTATATACAATCGCTACCTGTTGAAAGAATCATCAACTACTTCGAGAGTCATGGCTTTACGCTGAAGAAACCTACGGCTCATAAGTTGATAGAGAAAGCCTCAAACCTCTTCGAAAATCTTTATAAGTGCATCCGGCAGACAGCTTTGAGCGATCCTTATAAGGCAGCCGATGAAACCTATTACAAAATACTCGTCCCGGAAAAGAACAGCAAGGGAAAAGGAGTCAGGAAGGGATACCTTTGGGTGGTTGTCGGCATAAACACCAGGATGATATACTTGCTCTATGATGACGGCTCCCGGTCTGAAAGAGTTATTCTTAACGAATTAGGCAGTTGCAAAGGTATCATACAAAGCGATGGTTACTCACCTTACCGGAAGCTCGAAAGCGATGCTTATCCCAATATCACACGCATCCCGTGCTTGCAACATATAAAACGGAAATTTATAGATTGCGGTGAGAAGGACCCGGATGCAAAAAGGATCGTGGAGCTGATAAACGCACTTTATCAAAACGAGCATAAGCATAAAGTTGGGGTTGAGGGATGGACGGTAGAACAGAATCTTATGCATCGAAAAAAGTATGCGCCGGACATACTCGGAGAAATAAAAGATGTGCTTGATGAAATAGAAGAACGGGGGATTTGTTACCTAAGAGCGAACTGCAGGAAGCCATTACCTATCTTCGCAATGAGTGGAATGCAGTGGTGGACATCTTTAATTATGGTGACACTTATCTGGACAACAATATGGTTGAACGGATGAACCGGTACATATCCTTATCAAGAAAAAACTCATTGTTCTTCGGCAGCCATAAGGGGGCCGAACGAGGCGCCATACTCTATACGATAGCACTCACTTGTAGGATGCATAAAGTGAATCTATTTGAGTATCTCACGGATGTGATAAACAGAACAGCCGAATGGCAACCGAACACACCAATTGAAAAATACAGGGAACTGCTTCCTGACAGATGGGAAAAGGCTAATGACTAAAAAGGGATCATTAGCCTTTTTATTTTAATACACTATATAGAATCGCGGAGACGCTTACGAGACGCTTACGGTGAAAAAGGCTGTGTAAGAGTTGCCCTTCACCCGTAAACGACTTATTTATAGGGAGCCCGGAAGAAAGGTGAAGGTGAAGAGGGAATTGAAAATAAAAGATATGAGGGGATGTATCGCTTGTTTATAATGACTGACTTTTGAATCTTTTTAGTTTAGTTATAGCTAATTTCTTCGATGAAATGGGAGAAAATAAAAATCCTCCGCATCAAATGCAGAGGATTTTGTGATCGCGACAGGATTCAAACCTGTAACCGGCTGATCCGTAGTCAGCTACTCTATTCAGTTGAGCTACGCGACCTCAAATAATATAACTTGTAAATTTTTCAGTGACCGCGACAGGATTCAAACCTGTAACCGGCTGATCCGTAGTCAGCTACTCTATTCAGTTGAGCTACGCGGCCATTCTGTTAATTCAAAAAAGTGATCGCGACAGGATTCAAACCTGTAACCGGCTGATCCGTAGTCAGCTACTCTATTCAGTTGAGCTACGCGACCGTTATTTTGTTTTAACGGGTGCAAAGATACGGACTTTTCCCGAATTAGCAAGCTTTTCACCGACTTTTTTTGTAGAAAATTATTCTATGAACCGATAATTGAATAGTTGTAAACCTATACTTAGTCCGACATTCCACTCCCTTTTCGGTGAGCTATAATGATTTACATATGCAGAGATATCTCCAAAAGGCAATTGACATACAACAGAAATTTCTCCTAAATATTCAAACTTGGAGAAAGCTTTTCCGTAATATGCTTTATTCAACGAGTTTTTTTCGATTGGATAAATAGGCATAAAACCATAAAATTCTCCCCGAAGATGGAACATCTGGCTTAAACGGTAAATAGGCCGAATGCCGGCTCCGACAAATTGATTGGCACGAAAGGCTTCGTTGTAAGTCAATTTGCTATGTAATGTAGGAGAAAACTCTCCAGCTTGCATCATTGTGGCCGTATAGTTCTCGGAGAAGTTTTTGGAGGCATACAGGGCTTTCAAATACCATCCTAAAACCCAATGTTCACTCATATTATGATATTTCTCTTTCATATAAGATAATTGCAGCCAGGAGTGATGATCTTTGTTGTTACTGGTCGTACTTCCTTCGCCCGGATAGAATCGTTCTTTTCCAACGAAAATCTGGGCTACAAGGGCTTCTCTGTATCCACGTGTAGGATATTGTTTGGAATTAAGAGTACTTCCATTAAAACTAATTGATCCACCAAATAAATCATAGCGGCTTTTATCAAATTTGTCATTTCCGAAGTCAATGACACTTTTTTGAAAATATTTATCCTCTATTCTTGCAATTCCTACTCCAAACTCTGCTCGCTTGCTCGAAAGGAAAGGTAATCCAACCTGTAATTTCAAGAAACGTTCGTCTTTCTGGTTAAAGGCCGGTTTGTTATTTCGCGAAAAAAGTTTGTCCTTCTTAAAATAGTCGAAAGTACTGATCGAACCTATAAGACGATACGAGGTAGGAATGGCAGTGGCAAAGTCTATTTTTGCCATAAATTGCACGTTGTTATATACCTTTCCAAGTTGCCCGTCAAGAATAAACTCTTTGGCATAGTAGTTTAAGTCCTGATAACTAAGTCCCAGGTAGATCTGATTCGAATTGGAGGTGGATATGTTACCTCCCAGCCGTACAGCAAAGTTGTTTTCCAGTTTGACTTTTAAATGCAGATCATAGGTGTCATCTTCCGGATTATAAATTGCATGCGGTATGATTTCTGAAATCATTTTATCTGATAGCAATCGAAAATAACCTTGCTTTAAATCTTCATAGGTGAATTCTTTGTTATCCGACTTATGAAATTCTTTCTTCATATATGCCTGTTGTTGTGGATTAGCTCCATCAATGATGATATTTTTAAAACGTAGTTCCGGGAAATTACTACGGTATACCATTCTCCTTAAACGAATATTGTCCAGATTCACACGCCGATGGATACGGCTTTTGATAGAATCCATCATGCTGATGGTTCGATTATATCCTATATCATGTAATTCGTCGATGCGTTGAAAATCCATCAGATTGACGTTGTCATATTTGAACGTCATTAAAATCCCCATAGAGTCCGGAATAGAATAGTCGGTTTTCTGCATCACCATATTCTCAATTTGACTCATGAGGTCATTTTCCTTGGGTTTAGTGGGATTGGTGGATACAACGCTTCCTATAATGACATCCGGATGAAAATCATCTCTCATGACGTCCGTGGGAAAGTTATTATAGATACCTCCATCGTAGGCCAGTACATTGTCTATTTCAATGGGTTTAAACATGAAAGGGAAGCTCATGGAAGCTCTGACGGCATCTCCTAAATCTCCTTCCTTCATGACTAACTGTTTTTTATTGTACACATCGGACGCAATGCAACGGAAAGGAACAAAAAGTTTATCAAAATCTCCCTTACAAGCGGCCGTAGCACGTGCATATAGGTCAACAAACACGAGATTCATTTGAATCGGGTTGACAACACTGGTAGGCAGGAATTGAGGTTTTAAACTCTTCAGTGAATCTTTGAATGAAAAACGAATATTGAAAAATTCGGGAGTGGGAAGATTCTTTTTGAAATGATATACGTATTTCTCTTCCACTTCTCCGGAATACCATCGTTTAAAGTCCTCCGATTTGAGCAGTTCTACCATGTCGTCAGGAGAGTATCCCATGGCATACAAGGAGCCGATAATGGCTCCCATGGAAGTACCAGCAATGTAGTCAATAGGGATGTTGTTTTCTTCCAATGCGCGAATGATGCCGATGTGCGTCATTCCTTTGGCGCCACCACCGCTTAATACAAGTCCTACTTTTTGGGCATGGATAGCCGGGATAATCAGCCATAAAGTAATGAACACTAAAAAAATCTTTCTCATAACCCAAATCAAACAATTGAATTTTTTGTCTATTAAGTGTTCAAATATATACAATACTTTTCAATTAATCGATATTTTGCCGATCGTTTTAAATTGAAAAAGAGCATTACAACGTGTATTTAACGTTGAATGCTCTTTCTTGAAGTATGTGTAATGTTTAAAGGGGCGATATTAAATCAGCTCAATGCTACGTTTTACGAAGTTATTCAAAGCTTCACCTCTTAACATATTGTTTTGAAGTAAGGCCAGATCGATAAGCTGGCGGATAACTTTGTTATTGCTTGCATAGCCGATAAAGATAGCTTCTTTCTTGCTTTTCAGATCATCCCACTTCTTGTCGAGATCGTTTAATTCATCTTTTTCAGCTGTTGGGATGTCTTCTTCCTTTTTATCCTTCTGTTTGTCTTTCAACTCATTACGTTGTTTGTTGACGTTATCCATTTCGGAGAGTATCGGAGCTACTTCTGCTTGACAGGCATTCTCTTCTTCATTCAATACTTGTTTTATCAACTTGTGGTCTGAATTCAGGATCAGATTGAACATGTCAGGCATTTCGCCGTAGAAGCTCATTCCGGCTTGAATATTTGCCATTTCTTTCATACGACGCATATATTCGCTTTGAGTAATCATGACCGGAGCCGAATTTTCTCCCAACGCTTGCGTCATCACATTGAATTCAACCTTATCCATTTTAGGCAATTGGCTCTTGAAGGCTGTTGTGATTGCATCTTGTTTGCTGGCTTCCAGAGTTTCACCTTTCTTGTCTTCTTTTACAATCAGATTGTCAACAACATCACTGTCTACACGGGTGAAACGGGATTTCTCAAGCTTTTGCTCCAACATACTTACCATAGCTACATCTAACTGGCCATCCATGAGCAAGACATTATAGCCTTTATTGGTTGCAGCCTCAATATAGCTGTATTGTTCGTCCTTGTTATTTGCATACAGATAGATTAGATTTCCATCTTTGTCTGTCTGGTTATCTTTAATAAGGGTCTGATATTCCTCGAATGTGTAATGTTTGTCATTTATATCGGTGAAAAGGGCGAATTTTTGCGCTTTATCATAGAAATCCTCTTGTGTGAGCATTCCATAATTGATAAATATTTTCAAGTCGTTCCACTTTTCTTCAAACTGCTTACGATCATTCTTGAATATAGACTGTAAACGGTCGGAAACTTTCTTGGTGATATAAGTTGAAATCTTCTTCACGTTTGAGTCGCTTTGCAAGTATGAACGGGAAACGTTCAACGGAATATCCGGAGAATCTATTACTCCATGTAACAAAGTCAGGAAGTCCGGCACAATGCCTTCAACAGAGTCTGTTACATATACTTGATTGCAATATAACTGAATCTTGTTCTTATTTAATTCAATATTGCTCTTTACCTTCGGGAAGTAGAGGATACCAGTCAGATGGAATGGATAATCCACATTCAGGTGAATCCAGAAGAGTGGTTCATCAGACATCGGATATAGCTTGCTATAGAATGATTTGTAATCTTCATCCGAAAGTTCGCTAGGTTTGCGTGTCCACAAAGGAGTGGTGTCATTGATTATATTATCTTCAGCCGTTTCTACCTGTTTGCCGTCTTTCCATTCTTTCTTTTTTCCAAATGCAATAGGAACAGGAAGGAAGCTGCAATATTTCTTCAGAAGTTCGGAGATACGTGCTTCTTCGAGGAATTCTTTGCAGTCGTCATCAATGTATAAGATGATATCTGATCCACGGTCGGCTTTTTCTATTTCTTCAATAGTGAATTCAGGGCTGCCATCACAAGTCCATTTTACGGCTTTTGCATCGTCTCTGTATGATTTAGTGATAATCTCCACTTTCTTTGCAACCATAAAGGCAGAGTAGAAGCCAAGTCCGAAATGTCCGATAATGGCATTTGCATCGTTCTTATACTTCTCCAGGAAGTCATTAGCTCCAGAGAAAGCTATTTGATTGATGTACTTCTCTATTTCTTCTGCAGTCAAACCGATACCACGGTCAGAAATGGTAATAGTATCTTTGCCTAATTCAACGTGAACAGTTAAGTCACCCAGTTCACCTTTGAATTCGCCAATAGAAGCAAGCGTATTCAGCTTCTGAGTGGCATCTACCGCATTGGATACTAACTCGCGCAGAAAAATCTCATGGTCACTGTACAAAAACTTTTTAATGATAGGGAAAATGTTTTCTGTTGTAACCCCAATATTACCTTTTTGCATAATACGTATATTTTTTTAGTTTATCTATTGATTAATTTTAATTGATATTTGTCCATACAGAGACAAAAAAAATGCCAGACCCGAAGGTCTGACATTATGGCATATTAAATTATTTTCTTATTCAGGAAATAACTCTATTCCGGAGAAACAACTTTCATCTCCAATTCGCCTTTTTCTTCATTAAGGGTTACTTGAATAGTATCTCCCTCTTTTAAAGACGAGGAAATGATGAGCTCGGATAAACCATCCTCCAGATAGGTTTGAATTGCGCGCTTCAAAGGACGGGCGCCATATTGTATGTCATATCCCTTGCTAGCGATGAATTCTTTCGCCTTATCTTCAATAACAAGCTTGTAACCAATAGATTCTATTCTATCGTACAATCCTTTTAGCTCTATGTCTATAATCTTTGTTATCGCTTCCAGAGAAAGTTGATCAAACGTGATAATCTCATCTACACGATTGATGAATTCAGGCGCGAATGATTTATTTAGAGCTTTTTGTATAACACTTCGCGAGAATTCTTTATCATCCAGGCGGCTTTGTGTCGCAAAACCAACACCACGTCCAAATTCTTTCAGCTGGCGGGTTCCGATATTGGAAGTCATGATAATAACGGTATTTTTGAAATCTACCATTCTGCCATAACTGTCAGTCAGACGACCCTCATCCATTACCTGAAGCAGGATATTGAATACATCCGGATGTGCTTTTTCTATTTCATCAAGCAATACAATAGAGTATGGTTTACGGCGCACTTTTTCTGTCAGCTGGCCACCTTCTTCATATCCTACGTATCCCGGAGGTGCCCCAACCAAGCGTGAAACAGTGAACTTTTCCATATATTCACTCATATCGATACGAATCAGTGCATCGGCAGAACCGAACATATACTTGGCCAACTCTTTTGCTAGGTGAGTTTTACCAACTCCTGTCGGACCTAAGAACATAAACGTGCCAATGGGCTTATTAGGATCTTTGAGTCCTACACGGCTTCGCAAAATGGCTTTGACCAGCTTTTCTATCGCTGTGTCTTGTGCGATGACTTTAGCTTGCAAATCTTCTTTCATACCTGCTAGCTTGATGCCTTCGGCCTGTGCCATTCGTTGTACTGGAATGCCTGACATCATTGAGATAACATTGGCAATTTCTTCTGCATCAACAGTTTGCCTGTTTTCTTTTAGATTGGCTTCCCATTCTTTTTTCATCTCATCCAATTGGATAGAAAGTTCTTTCTCCTTATCACGGAAGCTGGCTGCAAGTTCAAAATTCTGCGATTTTACGGCTTCATTTTTCTTGTTTTTAGCTTCTTCGATCAGCTTTTCCTGTTCTTCTATCTCTTTGGGTACATTGACATTAGTAAGATGTACACGTGAGCCGGCTTCATCTAAAGCATCAATGGCTTTATCAGGGAAATTACGATCTGTGATATAGCGGTCTGTCAGCTTGACACATGCTTCCAATGCTTCATCTGTATAATACACATTGTGATGATCTTCATACTTATCCTTGATATTACGCAAAATCTGCAGAGTTTCGGCAGCAGTAGTCGGTTCTACGATTACTTTTTGGAAACGACGTTCCAATGCGCCATCTTTCTCAATATTCTTACGATATTCATCAAGAGTGGTGGCACCGATACATTGTATTTCTCCTCTTGCCAATGCTGGCTTTAGCATATTGGCGGCATCCATAGAGCCTGCTGCAGAGCCTGCGCCTACAATCGTGTGAATTTCATCAATGAATAATATAACATTCGGATTCTTCTGCAATTCATTGAGAATGGAACGGATACGTTCTTCAAATTGTCCACGGTACTTTGTTCCTGCCACAACAGCAGTCATGTCAAGAGCAACGACTCGTTTATCAAACAGGATACGCGAAACCTTTTTCTGAATGATTCTCAATGCAAGACCTTCAACAATCGCTGATTTTCCTACACCGGGTTCACCAATCAGAATTGGGTTATTCTTTTTGCGTCGACTTAATATCTGCGCTAAACGTTCGATTTCTCTTTCTCTGCCCACAACAGGATCCAACCGTCCTTCTTCTGCCGCTTTTGTCATGTCAGTACCGAAATTGTCAAGTACCGGCGTATCATTAGACGGCTTCTTGGAAGCGGTTTGTGCCTGTTGGCGTTCATCCGAACCACCTCTGCCGGAACGAGGAGAAGACATTTCTTCGTCATCCTCATCGTCTTCCGAAAAGCCCATGCCGGAATTGACATCCGGCTGCAATGTAGCTTGCTCCAGTACTTTCACGTAGTTTATATCGTTTGCTTCAAGTACGGAAGCCGCCATATTGTTTTTTTCTCTTAAAATAGCCAATAATACATGTTCTGTATCAGCGATGTTACTTTTCATTCCACGAGCTTCTAAAATACACATTTTTAATATCTTTGCCGCATCATTAGATAACGGCACCTCTGCATCAGGCAATAACATTTCATCAGCTTCTGCCTTCAGCTGAGCTTCAATCTGTTGCTTTATAGCAGCCAGATTGGTGTTGAGTTTAGACAATATCTCGATAGCTTTTCCTTCACCGTCACGGAGTATTCCCAGAAGCAGGTGTTCGGGACCTATATACCTACTTCTCAACCGGTTCGCTTCTTCCTTACTATAGACGATAATGTCGGAAACTCTTTGTGAGAATTGATTATTCATACTTTTTTCCTTTTCTTCTAAGGGTTATTCACTGGCAAATATACGCATTTAATCAAGTTTGTATTGCAATATTTGCTTTATTTCTTATATCTACAAATGGCGTGCCATAAAAACAGTGTATTTGTATTATATATATAAGGTATAACAAATAATAGGCTCTTTTTTACCGATGTTATTTATCTTTCCATATTATATTTATCGTTTTTATCTTTTTATTTTTGTATTTTAAAGTTTGGCGGGTTATCGTCTCGGTCATGATAAAACTTTCTTTCTAAAAACTTTCGTATATCGGGGAAAAGTAGTACTTTAGCGTGGTTTTTCACAAACCGTAGAATGTATAATTAATAATCATTTTAAATGCTTGAACAAGACAGAATTATAAAGATTAACATCGAGGAGGAAATGAAGTCATCGTACATTGACTACTCCATGTCGGTCATCGTTTCGCGTGCCCTTCCGGATGTTAGAGATGGATTTAAGCCTGTTCACCGTAGAATTTTATACGGAATGATGGAATTAGGCAATACTTCAGACAAACCTTATAAAAAGTCAGCGAGAATCGTGGGTGAGGTACTTGGTAAGTATCATCCTCATGGGGATTCTTCTGTTTATTTTGCAATGGTACGTATGGCGCAGGAATGGGCAATGCGTTATCCTTTGGTAGATGGACAGGGAAACTTTGGTTCTGTGGATGGTGATAGCCCTGCTGCTATGCGTTATACAGAAGCTCGTCTCAATAAGTTGGGTGAAGCAATGATGGATGACCTGTATAAGGAAACCGTTGATTTTGAGCCAAACTTTGATAATACGCTGGTGGAACCTAAGGTGATGCCGACGCGTATCCCGAACCTTCTGGTGAACGGAGCATCCGGTATTGCTGTTGGTATGGCTACCAATATGCCTCCTCATAATCTTTCGGAAGTGATTGAAGCATGTGATGCATATATTGATAATCCGGAAATTACGGTAGAGGAACTGATGGAATTTGTTAAAGCACCGGATTTCCCTACTGGCGGATATATATATGGTGTGAGTGGTGTACGCGAAGCATATTTGACAGGTCGCGGACGTGTAATTATGCGTGCGAAAGCTGAAATTGAAAGCGGACAAACACATGACAAGATCGTAATAACAGAGATTCCTTATAATGTAAATAAGGCCGAACTGATTAAATATATTGCTGATCTTGTAAATGATAAGAAGATAGAAGGTATCTCAAATGCCAACGATGAGTCTGACCGTGATGGTATGCGTATTGTTATTGACATAAAACGTGATGCAAATGCAAGTGTAGTGTTGAATAAACTCTATAAAATGACAGCTTTGCAGACCTCTTTTGGTGTTAACAATGTGGCTTTGGTTCATGGACGTCCAAAAACGTTGAATCTAAGAGATTTAATTAAATATTTCATAGAGCATAGACACGAAGTTGTTATTCGTCGTACTCAGTTCGATCTTCGTAAGGCGAAAGAGCGTGCGCACATTCTTGAAGGTTTGATTATTGCTTCAGATAATATTGATGAAGTAATTCGTATCATTCGTGCTGCAAAAACTCCGAATGACGCAATAACAGGCTTGATTGAGCGATTTAACCTGACAGAAATTCAGGCTCGTGCAATTGTAGAAATGCGTTTGCGTCAGTTAACCGGTCTGATGCAGGATCAGCTTCATGCGGAATACGAAGAAATAATGAAGCAGATAGCTTATTTGGAAAGTATTCTGGCTGATGATGAAGTATGTCGTCGGGTAATGAAAGAGGAATTGTTAGAAGTCAAAGCGAAATATGGAGATGTACGTCGCTCTGAAATTGTTTATTCTTCAGAAGAATTTAATCCGGAAGACTTCTATGCAGATGATCAGATGATTATTACAATTTCTCATATGGGTTATATTAAACGTACACCGTTGACCGAATTCCGTGCACAAAATCGTGGTGGAGTAGGTTCGAAAGGTACGGAAACCCGTGATGAAGACTTTGTAGAGCATATTTATCCTGCTACCATGCACAATACCATGATGTTCTTTACACAAAAGGGTAAGTGTTATTGGCTGAAAGTATATGAAATACCTGAAGGAACGAAGAATTCTAAGGGCCGTGCTATTCAGAACTTGTTGAATATTGATTCGGATGATAATGTAACTGCATACTTGCGTGTGAAGAGTTTAGAGGATTCCGAGTTTATCAATAGCCACTATGTATTATTCTGTACTAAGAAAGGTGTAATAAAGAAGACATTGCTTGAACAGTATTCTCGTCCTCGTCAGAATGGTGTAAATGCTATAACTATCCGCGAAGATGATAGCGTAATTGAAGTTCGTATGACGAATGGAAATAATGAAATCATCATTGCAAACCGCAATGGTCGTGCAATTCGTTTCCATGAGGCAGCAGTTCGTGTAATGGGACGTACAGCAACAGGTGTACGTGGTATTACGTTGGATAATGATGGTCAGGATGAAGTAGTAGGAATGATTTGTATCAAAGATTTGGAAACAGAATCTGTAATGGTAGTTTCCGAACAAGGATATGGTAAACGTTCTGAAATTGAAGACTATCGTAAAACGAACCGTGGAGGTAAGGGTGTGAAGACCATGAATATTACCGAAAAGACAGGTAAGTTGGTAACAATCAAGTCGGTAACCGATGAAAATGACTTGATGATTATCAATAAGTCTGGTATCACTATTCGTTTGAAGGTAGCGGATGTTCGTATAATGGGCCGTGCTACTCAAGGCGTTCGTCTGATAAATCTTGAAAAACGTAACGACCAGATTGGTTCGGTATGTAAGGTTATGACAGAAAGTCTTGAAGATGAAATTCCGGCAGAAGAGGCAGAGGGTACAATCGTGAGTGATCCGAATGCTGATGTTCCTGATATTGATGATGCAGCGGACGTAAATGAAAACGAAAGCAATAACGAAATTGAGGAATAGACATAATATTAATAATTAATCAAACAACAATCATGAAAAGAGTATTATTTTCTATGGTTTTATTGATGGCTGTTAGCTTCTCATTCGCTCAGATGAAGAATGTGAAAGAAGCAAAGAGTATGGCTAATGACGTAAAACCTAATTTTAAGCAGGCTGAACAGCTTATTAAGGAGGCTATGAAGAATCCTGAAACGAAGGATCTTGCTGACACATGGGACGTTGCTGGATTTATTCAGAGACGTATCAACGAGGAGCAAATGAAAAATGCTTTTTTGAAGAAACCGTATGATACATTGAAAGTATACAATAGTATTCTGAAAATGTATGAGTACTATAATAAGTGTGATGAATTAGCGGAAATACCTAATGAAAAGGGAAAAGTTAAAAACAAATATCGGAAGGCTAATGCTTCCAGTATGTTGGCTGAACGTCCTAATTTGATTAATGGTGGTATTCAGTATTTCAACCTGGACAAGAATAAAGAGGCTTTGAAGTTCTTTGCAACCTATGTAGAGTCAGCTTCTTATCCGATGTTAGCTGATAAAGAATTGGCTAAAAACGATACTCTTCTTCCGCAAATTGCTTATTATGCAACATTAGCTGCTGATAGAGTAGGCGATAAAGATGCGATCATTAAATATGCTCCTATGGCTTTATCCGATAAAGATGGAGGTAAATTTGCAATGCAATTGATGGCTGATGCTTATAAAGCTAAAGGTGATACTGCTGCATGGATTAAGTCTTTGGAAGAGGGTATCCTTAAGTTCCCTGGAAATGATTATTTCTTCGCTAATTTGGTTGATTATTATAATAGCTCTAATCAAGCTTCTAAAGCTATGGAGTTTGCTGATAGAATGTTAGCTAATGATCCGAATAACAAGTTGTATTTGTATGTAAAAGCATATCTTTATCATAATATGAAAGAATATGATAATGCAATCGAATACTACAAAAAAGCTATTGCTGCTGATCCGGAATATGCAGAAGCATACTCTAATGTAGGTTTGGTATATTTGATGAAAGCACAGGATTATGCTGATAAAGCAACAACAGATATCAATGATCCTAAGTACGCTGAAGCACAAGCTGTGGTTAAGAAATTCTACGAAGAAGCTAAACCATTCTATGAAAAAGCCAGAGCCTTAAAACCCGATCAACAAGATTTATGGTTGCAAGGTCTTTACAGAGTTTACTATAACTTGAATATGGGACCTGAATTCGAAGAAATCGATAAGATGATGAAGTAAGATCGTTTTCTGAAAAAATATAAGAAGGCTATTAGAAATAGTAGTCTTCTTTTTTTTATTCAATAGTTTAAAGTAGTAATTGAAAAATCTTATATTTGATATGGACTTGAGTGGAACAGGTAAATTTCTTCATTTAAATAAAAATAGAAAAAGGAGTAAGGTCATTATATTACTCCTTTTTCTATTAAACATAATACTTATTATTCCCTAATCTTGGATGCTCATTTTTTGCCTGATTTGATCAGCTGTTAATAACAAGCAATGGTGTATCTGAATGGAAAATCATTTTTCTGGCAATACTTGGATTAAATAATCGAGCAAATATATTCCTTTTGTAAGAAGTCAAAGTGATTATATCTATATGATTATCTTTGATATACTGATCAAGTCCTTTTAATAAATTATCATTCATCACTACGTCATAATGAATTTCAAGCCCCGGATATTGCTTGTGAAAATATTCTTTTATACCTGCTAGTTTTATTTCATTCCAGGTATCTTTAGAATCTGTAAGGTGTATCAAAGATACAGAAAAATGGAATGATTTCCAAGTATTAAAGAATGCCTCGAAAGCAATTAGATCTCTTTGATCAAAATTGGTAATAAAGGCAATCCGTTTTGCTTCACTAAACTGTTTAAATGGTGTATTTTCCGGAATAGCCAATACAGCCGTGCGACTCCTGTCAATAACTTCAGCGGTTACACTGCCAATTAAATCAATGTCTTTCTGATTTTTGCCTCGGGTACCCATAATGATGACCATAGGACGCTGTTCTTTAGCATATCTTAAGATTTCCTCCTCTGGAATACCTTCACGTAAGATGCAGCTATATTTAACGTTGGGAAATTCGCCTGATGTAACTTTTTCTTTTATCTTCTCTGATAAAGCATTGAGATCAGAATGGACTTTTTGGATAATCGTTTTTACAGATTCTTCATCTCCAATCTGGTAATTGAAAACATCCCCATAAGGCAACGACGATGCATAAATAGGCGTGAAATAGACATGCAACAGGATGACTTCTGCATTTTCTGTTTTTGCCAGGTTGAATGCAAATTCACATGCTTTCATCGAATAATTAGAGAAGTCGACGGGAATTAAAATCTTATTTGATTTATCTTTTACTTTGGGCTCCTTCTCTCCCACTATACTTTCAGACAGCCATGTAGAACTTTCTGTTATTTTCAAAGCACGTGGCAGATCGCTTTCTTTAATTCGTAAACGCACTCCTGATGAAACAACCGGTTGTATTTGATTAACGTTATGAATGTAGGTTTCTATACCTTCATTTTCCAAGACATTCTTTAAGATCTGCGCTTTGGTGTATGTCAGAATGGCCAGGGTTACTAATTTGTCTTCCATAAATGTACATTTTATAAGGTGAAAACAAATAAGAAATCCCAATTGTTTGATTCAATTGGGATTCAGTTTGTTATATTTTAAACTTGCACAGATTCGGTAGCCTGTTCTTTTTGCATACTCATATTCAATTCATCTAGGATTTTTAAAGCCCGATCAAGAACGGTCGTGTCATCCAACATTACAAGCCCACCATCTGGACCGGGCTCGAGATGTATTCCGACGCTTTTTCCCTCCTTGAAATTGTGTCCTCCGAAGAAGTTTCGCACTGTATCTACGTGCAAACCAAGTTCGTCTGCTATTCTATGCATGCTACCGCTAGGCAATGAATCTTTAATTTTACGAAGTTCATTAAACGTTATTGTTCTCATGTCTCATAAATTTAATGGTTAATACTATGTGATTTTTTTATCACGCTATAAACTTAAGCAAAAAAAAAGATAAAACAAATTATTTGCTTATCTTTTTTTCTTGAATATATAAAATCTATTAATGACCTTTATATCACCTCGATAGCAGAAGCAGGTACCCACCCGACTTTTCCATCTTCCAGTCGAATTTCTTTCCATTCTTTCATAGAGTTGTCTTTGACACTTACCTTTCTCCCTTCATGGAGAATAAACAAGCTAGTCCCACTCTCACTTGGAGTACTTCGTACTGTTACACTCGGATTCATTACTATCGCCTCACTTCGATTAACCAAATGCTCTTTTTGTTGCGAAGCAAAAAGATTAGAGCAAACAGTGACAATCAGCAAAATGATTCCTGATATGAATCCTATTTTCTTTAACATAATCTGTTTGGAGAATATAAAGAAATAGAAAGCGATAATCAATAGAATAAAGGAGACAATACCCCATGTGGCCCATGCATCTACACTCATACTATTTGTCAGAGATTTGATCCATGAAACAAAGAATACTTCAGGAACAGGTTCAACCTTGTCTATTGTTTTTGCACGTGCCACTTCAAGATTAGCACGGATGTCACCATTTCCTGGTTGTAATAGCAGAGCACGCTCATAATTTAAAACAGCTTTCGCTATCTCCCCTATTTTATAATAACTATTTCCCAGATTGTAATAGACGTCGGCAGCTTCTCCATTTTTCAGTAATGCTTCATATATCTGAATAGCTGCTGCATAATCTTCTTTTATATATGCGGAATCTCCTTCAGCTTTTGTTGCATCTTCCAGTGTATTACTGGAAAATGTGGTATGCGAAGCGTGGATAGAATCAACTCCATTCGTTTGTCTAGTATCAATGCTTAACGAATCTTGTCCGAAACAAGTAAGCGACATTGATAATAATATAAAAAATAATATCTTTTTCATGACATAATCTCTTCTGGGTTAATGTTTTATTGAATTCTCCATTTTGCTTATTACTTCTATTGAAGAAGAATAAACTTTATCCATAGCTTGATTCTCATCACCTGGAGCAAACCGTGCAAATTCACAATCATTCAATGCATTCAGGAATTCTTTGATTAGTTCCTCATTTACTCCGTGATTTCTTAGTTTCTCTTCAATATTATCTTTAGATAAACGAGATACCGGAATATTCAGTTTGTCACTTATATATCCCCACAATGCCTTTAATACCTCATCGTAGAAAGCATCTTTTTTATTTTCGGAGAGTAATTTTCCTGCAAGCTTCATACGCTTCGTTGCCACTTTATTTGCTTTCTTCGTACGCATTTTAGCAACATTTGCATTTTCAGCAGCTTGCTTACGATAAATAATAAAGAAAATAATAAAGGCAAGAGCCGGAATGATATAGAATAACCAATATGTCATTGAACCATAGAAGAAACTTCCTTTAGGTTGGAGAGTAACTTCATTCTGTTTGATATAACGGATGTCTTCACCTAATACTTTCAAGTCCTCTTTATTCGTGAAGTTAGCAATTACTTGATCCGCATTACCTGCACCTTTCTCAACATTTACTACATAATCTTCTGTTTTCAGTGTTTTGTAAGACTTGGAGCGAATATCAAAATAGCTGAAAGATACTCCCGGAATCTTATATGTTCCGGCATGTCTCGGAATTGCCAAATATTCAATAACTTTATTGCCTGTGAGTCCTTCCCGGGTTAATCTGACTTGATTGTCTACTTTGGGATCATATACTTCAAAATCATCCGGGAATTTAATTTCCGGATTAGAAATCAATTTCAGGTTACCTGTACCGGATATTACCAGTTTAATAGTAATAGCATCATTGGTTTTCAGTTCCTTACTGTTGATAGAAGAAGATATATTGAACTCTCCCACTCCACCTGAAAAATCTGCAGGTTTACCCGTAGGAAGCGGATTGACATTTATTGCTATCTTAGGAGTGGAAATATTTTTTTTAATTTCAATGACATTACTTCCTCCATTGAAGAAGGCATCAAAAGGATCATCTGATTGCACAGGTTTTCCGATAGTCATCTGGAACTGTGCCGGATCAATATATAGCTTTCCTGATTGTTGCGGGAAGAGAACAAACTGGCGATAAACCGTTGTATAGTAATTACGTCCCTGATAATGTTCGGGAGTCCATCTTGCATTGGTTGTCATTTCTATTTCTTGAGAATGGAAACCTTTAAAGTCGGGCAATTTCGCATTATTAAGTTGTAAGTTGGATTCTCTGGTGTATATTTTATAGGTCAGGACAAAAGCCTCCTGTTCATACACATTTGTTTTACTGGCACTTGCCATAATAAAAAGGTCCTGATTAGAGACACTTGTACCAGATGAGGAATGTATAGAACCACTACTACTATTATTTTGTCCGCTATTGCCACCTTGATCTTGTGGCAATACTTTAATCTTTACTGAGTTTGACACCATTTGGTCACCATCGGCAATAATGGAGGCACCGGGTATTGTGTATTCTCCGGCATTATTAGCCATTAATATGTATGTAAATGTAATACTGCTAGTAGATGTAACATTACCATTCACTATTTGAGTACTACTTTGTTGTGAACGGCTTGGACCCATCAATACATCAAAACCTTTGATTGATGGTGCCCGAAAATCTTTCACTTTTTGTGTAGTTACAATATACGACAGCCTGAATTGTTCGCCTACTACCACTGCATCAGGAGCAGAAGCAGTAAAAGACACCTTATCAGCAAACACATGAGTGCTATATGCTATCAATGCCATCAATATAATAATCAGTTTTTTCATTGCTTATGAAATTTATATCATCAACTTTATATTACCAATCTTTTTCCAAGCGACCGCCTTGCATAACTTTTTGTTGCTTCTTCACTTTATCCTGCACATCTTTTTCGTCCTGCATGACAGAGTTCAGTAATTGTTCAGCATTCTCCTTTGACATCTGATTGTCTTGTTTCTTTTCAGATTTCGGTGGTTGCTGCTGATCTTTCTTTTCATCTTGTTTCTGATCCTTCTGTTTGTCTTTATTCTGGTCCTGTTTCTGATCTTGCTTTTGCTGATCTTTGTTTTGGTCCTGATTTTGATCTTGATTCTGCTGATTTTGTTGGTCTTTCAGCATTTTCTGTGCGAGAGCCAAATTGTACCGGGTTTCATGATCGGTAGGATTATTACGCAGTGACATTTTATATGCATCTACAGCTTTGGCATAGTCTTTACCAGCCTGGAAAATTACTCCCATATTGTGATAAATATGGGCGAGTTTCATTTTATCTTTTTCTATTTTGCTGGCCGATACATATTGTTCCATGGCATCCTGAAACTTTTGCTGTTGCGAAAGGGTATTTCCCAGATTATACATGGATACCGTAGACTTGGGATTAGCTTCCAAGGCCTTCCGATAGTTCACCTCTGCATCAACAAATACGCTATCATTAAACAGACGGTTTCCCTTACGGATATAGTCGCGTTCTGCTTTCTGAGCCGATACACCAGCTGCCGCTAACAGAAATACAGCGAATAGAATATATTTACTTTTTAACATACGTATAACTATTTCTTATTAGAAAACAGGTGAATGTTCTTAAATAAAGGATTTTTGCGATCCAGAATTAAGATTTCTGCCAATAACAATAGTAGAATAACCCATGCAATAGCCTGGAATTGTTCGTTAAACTCCGTATATACTTTCGACTCTACATCAGATTTCGCCATTTTATTCACTTCTTGATTGATGGCCTTTTGGGCTGAATTAGAATTATCTACTCGTACATATATACCTTTTCCTTCTTTTGCAATTTCCTGACACATAGCTTCATTCAAACGGGTAACAATCACATTACCTTCCCGGTCGCGGCGGTAATCATTCGTTCCTTCCACCGGTATTGGAGCGCCATCAGGCATACCTACTCCCAATACACTTACCTGAATACCCTTTTCTGCCGCAGCTTTGGCAGCTTCCACTGCACCACCTTCATGATTTTCACCATCAGTAATAACAATAATGGCGCGTCCTACCCCTTCTTGCGGAGTGAAACTACGAGCTGCCAGATTGATTGCTTCCCCAATAGCTGTACCCTGTTTAGAAATCAACGAAGGACTAATGGATTCTAAGAACATCTTAGCGGAAATATAGTCACTTGTAATTGGCAGCTGTGTAAAAGCGTCACCGGCAAATACAATCATACCTACCTTATCATTATCAAGCTCATCTACTAATCTGGATATTAATCTTTTTGCTTTTTCTAAACGGCTAGGCTGTACATCCTGCGCTAACATAGAGTTTGAAATGTCCAAAGCAATAATTACCTCTACTCCCTTGCGTTTAACCGTTTCCAGTTTTGAACCGAATTGAGGGCGTGCCAGTAATACGGAGAACAAACCAATAGCAACAAAAATAATCCAGAATTTTACATCCGGACGATATTTGGATACGTCAGGCATTAACTGAGCCAACAAAGTCGGATCTCCGAAACGTCGGATATTCTTTCTCCTCTTGTAATTGGAATACAAGTAGAAAGCTGCTAAAAAAGGTAATAGCAACAATAAATATAAATATGTAGGTTCTCCAAATCGAAACATCTTCTTACTATTTTATGATTGGCAAATAACGATTGACAAACATCCTTATGGAATTTTCTTGAGTACCGAATTACGTAATAGTACTTCCAACAAGACACAGAGGAAAGCTGCTAAAGCAAACCAATGATATTCTTCGTCCCGCTTACTATACTCTTTTACATTCAGTTTCGTCTTTTCCAGTTTATCAATTTCTTCATATACTTCTTTAAGCTTCGAGTTGCTCGTAGCCCGGAAATAGTTACCATCTGTCGTTCCGGCAATCTCTGTCAATGTCTTTTCATCAATTTCTACCGGCATACTTACATATTGCACCGTATTTCCGACTGGATAAGGATAAGGAGCCATTCCATTGGTACCTACTCCGATGGTATATACACGAATACCAAAGCTTTTTGCTATTTCTGCCGCTGTCATAGGCGAAATATCTCCCTTGTTATTTGTACCATCCGTCAATAGGATAATAACTTTGGATTTCGCTTTGCTATCTTTTAAGCGGGTTACAGCATTTGCAATACCCATACCGACAGCAGTACCGTCAGTGATAAGACCACATTTGATATTATGTATCATATCCAATAATACAGCATGGTCTACAGTCAACGGACATTGGGTGAAAGTTTCTCCTGCAAATAATGTAATACCGATATTATCATTGGGACGTCCATTGATAAACTCTGCAGCTACGTCTTTAGCAGCTTCCAGTCTGTTCGGCTTCAAGTCTTCAGCCAGCATACTGGTAGAAACGTCGATAGCCAGCATAATATCAATTCCTTCTATCTCACTGTTCTGCCACTTATTAGTAGTTTGCGGGCGTGCAAGAACCAAAATAACCAGTACTAAAGCAAGGCAGCGTAATAGAAATGGAACATGCAACAAATAATTCTTATAACTTTTAGGTGTATGCGCATATACCCGGGCATCTGAAATTTGAAGAGTTGCTTCACTTTTCTTTTGCTTCAGGATATACCATACAATATACGGTATAAGCAATAATAGCAAAAACAGATATTCAATATTGGCAAAAACCATTTTATTTATGATTTAACAGTTTACTATTTAGTATTAAGCTATACATCCTTTATACAAAAAGATTGTATAACTGTAGACCTATATATATAAAGGTACCGATCAATGCTGCTGATAACAATGCAATTCCACAAATCAGCATAGCTTTAACACGTAAAGAACGTTTCTCAATAATAGTGATTTCCGTTGGTTGCGGTTTCTGATTTTCCTCTTCCAGTTGTTTGGTCTCATTGATAAAATCAATGGCGTTAATCAAATTGGCATCGTTTTCATTCATCTGAGGATTATGCTTGGCGAACTTCACTAAATCAGCAGTCTGGAACAATAGTTTTAGGTCTGATATGGCCTCTTTATCATTCATTTCCAGTAACTGATCAATTATTTCAGAAGAAGTCATTTCCAATGCATTAAATCCGAAACGATCCTTAATATATGTACGAATAGCATCGGTAAGTTCGGTATAGTACTCCTTCGATTGCCCTTTCTGCCACACCTTCTCTGTCTTGATACGTTCTATCTCTTTCATTGCAGCCTGATGTGGCGGCAATTTAGGTTCAACTTTAATTTTACGGATAATCGGTTTATTATCACGTATGCGAACAATCAGATAGATCAGCAAACCAAGCAAAGGTAAAGCCAAGAATGAACAAGCGATCAATCCATACCAGTCTTCCCATGCAAAAGGAGCTTTCATCACAGATTTTTGTCCGAAGAACTGGTCCGGATGTAAGGTGTCAACCGGCATTGAATATACTTTTAATGCGAGAGCTTTGGAGTTGTACACTTTCCCATCTACGGTAACTGGCATTGGCGGGAGATAATATAGAGCAGAGTCAAAAGAAGTGATAATGTACTCCTGCGTAATCACCATCCGCTGACGATCATTCAGGAATTGGGTATCTGGTTTGACTGTTTCTATAATTTCCACACCTCTTACCAGTGTATCAGTGTAAGCAGGAAAAATAGCACGCTGTTTGGCATCCATGGCTACTTGCAGTTGCACTTTCGCCTGTTCGCCGATCAGTATCTGCAGTGAATCAATTTTTGCTTCTACTGTAACAGACTGTGCTACTGCTTTACTGACAAACAATAGACCTAATAATGCTATCAGAATAATATTTCTATTCATCTTTGATTCCATTAATTTCGTTTGGCAAATAAATTCAACAATGCCTTTACGTAATCCTGATCGGTTCTGACGGATACAGCATCTACGTTACTTTTGGTAAAAGTATCGTTCAGTTCAGTCTGCTTTTGTATCCACCAGTCGCGATGTGCCCGGCGTACAGCTTTGGAAGAAGTGTCAATCCATTGTTCATGCCCAGTTTCTGCATCTTTGATTCGCATCAGTCCTACTGGAGGAAGATCACTGACTCTCCTGTCGTATACTTGCAATGCTACTACATCATGTTTCCTGTTAGCAATGGTCAGCGCATTCTTAAAGCTTTCCTGGTCAATAAAATCTGATAAGATAAATGCAGTGCAACGCCTTTTCATTACGTTTGTCAAATATTCCAAGGCAAGACGAATATTTGTGCGACGGCTTTCCGGTTGGAAATCAATTAATTCACGGATAATATACAAGATATGTTTACGTCCTTTCTTGGGAGGAATAAACTTCTCTATCCGGTCTGAAAAGAAAATCACACCTATTTTATCATTATTCTGGATGGCAGAGAAAGCAAGAGTAGCAGCGATTTCCGTCACCATATCTTTCTTTAACTGCTTGATCGTACCAAATTCCAAACTTCCGGAAACATCAACCATTAACATAACTGTCAGTTCACGTTCTTCTTCAAACACTTTCACATAAGGTTTATTGAAGCGCGCAGTCACATTCCAGTCTATGTCACGTATATCATCACCGAATTGATATTCACGGACTTCCGAAAATGACATACCCCTACCTTTGAAAGCCGAATGATACTGGCCTGCAAAGATATTGTTAGACAATCCTCGTGTCTTTATTTCAATTTGGCGAACTTTTTTTAGTATTTCACTTGTTTCCATTTATACAGTAGTTAATTAGTAGGTAGTTAAGTAGTCATGCATAGATATTTATGACTACTTATTGACTGTATTATAACTACAAATTAGGGTACTTCAACCTTATTCAGAATCTTACTGATGATTTCGTCCGAAGTCATGTTGTTAGCTTCAGCTTCGTATGTCAATCCGATACGGTGACGAAGAACATCATGTGCTACAGCACGTACATCTTCCGGAATAACGTAGCCGCGACGTTTGATGAATGCATACGTACGAGCAGCTAAAGCCAGATTGATAGACGCACGAGGTGAACCTCCGAATCCGATCATATCTTTCAGTTCCTTGAGGTCATATTTTTCTGGGAAACGAGTTGCAAATACGATATCTACAATATAACGCTCGATCTTCTCATCCAGATAGACTTGACGAACAACCTTACGTGCTTCAATAATTTCATCCGCTCTTAGAATAGGTTTCACATTGAACTTCTCACCATTGATATTCTGACGAATAATCAATTTTTCTTCTTCCAACTTCGGATAATCAATGACTACTTTCAGCATGAAACGGTCAACCTGTGCTTCAGGAAGCGGATAAGTACCTTCCTGTTCGATAGGGTTCTGAGTTGCCAATACAAGGAAAGGTTCCGGTAACATGAATGTTTCTTTACCAATAGTAACCTGACGTTCTTGCATTGCTTCCAGCAAAGCACTTTGTACTTTTGCAGGAGCACGGTTAATTTCATCAGCTAATACAAAGTTTGCGAAAATAGGTCCGCGCTGCACTTTAAAAGATTCATCTTTCTGACTGTAAACCATTGTACCGATAACGTCTGCAGGCAATAAGTCCGGCGTAAACTGGATACGGCTATATTTCGCATCAATCAGAGAAGCGAGTGTCTTAATAGCCAAAGTTTTCGCCAAACCAGGCACACCTTCCAAGAGGACGTGTCCATCGGAAAGTAATCCGATAAGCAGTGATTCAACCAAATGTTTCTGACCAACAATGATTTGGTCCATACCTGTCGTAAGATTGGTAACGAAAGCACTTTGTCTTTCAATCCGCTCATTTAGCTCGCGGATATCAATTGATTCAGCCATAAATACTTAATATTTTATTATTTAAATCCCATTAATTTTATGTAAGCCTTGCCTGTGTCATAAGGCTTTTTATTTTGCCCCAAAAGTACGCCATATAATTAACGATTGCAACTAATTTTTATTAAAAAACAATGCGAAATCTTTAGATTAAGGTACTTTCATACGCTTTTGTATATCCATAACACTTCACCCGACCAATACAGGATTTGCATGGTCGGGTGAATGGATTATAACTACTTATTCTTTTGTAAGTTCTGGTATTTCAATAGTTGTGCCATACGGTACATTGTTGGGGTTCTTAATAACCTTCGGATTGTGTTTCACAATGTATGGCCACATTGCCTTTGTACCATAAAAACGCAAGGAAACCCTAGTCAAAGTTTCTCCTTCTTTGATTGTATATTTTGTCTTGGTTCCCGTAATCTTATAAGATGCTGAATCCAGATAGGCAGAAGTAGCAGGTTGTTGTGTAACCGTTTGAGGTTCTGCTTTGACAGGAATAGCTTCTTCTTTTTTGGCAACCGGTTGTGTCGTGGTAGCGACTTTGGATACATCAGGCGTTATTACCTTTGTAGTATCCTTATGTGCAATCGTATCAGAAAGCTGCGCTTCCGGTTGAACGGGTTGAGTGGTCACAGGCGGCATATCCAGTGCATTCTTGTCAGATGAAGAAGAGAATAAATCCGGATAATAAATAAAAAGAATGACACCTCCGCATAATAACAAAACGACTACAATAACAGCTATTAAATAAGGTACAGGAGATTTTTCCTTCACCGGGGCTGTCTTTTTAGAAACCGGTTGGGATACTTGTTCCGGTTGGACCGGCTTTATCGTTTCTTTTTCAGCAGGAGGCACTATAGGAGTCACAGGTTGCAGATTTGCTTTTAGAAGCTCTTGCTCTATAATCTTTTCGGCAGTGATCTTTTCTTTTTCTTCTTCTATAGATGCTGGTTGCTGCTCATCGATCGTCACTTCCTCCTCCGGAACCTCTTCATCTTCCAACTGTTCTACCTTTTCTTCGATATTAGTCTCTGTAATGATCTCTTCAGACTCTTTAGGAGATGTCTGTTCTGTCAATTCCTGTGCTATTGCAGATTCCTCAGTAATAGCAGGTTCTTCAATGGACTCTTCCACAAGTGGCTGACTGGCTATTTGCTCTTCCTGAATCGGCTCTTCTTCCGAAAGACCATCATCAGTACCTTCATTTTCTTCTATCACAGTAGTTTCAGAGTCATCCCCCATCTCATTCAAGACTGCCTGTGCTGATGCTTCCTCTCCTGTTTCTTCTTCCTCAGTCTCTTCTATCGGAGTATCTTCCAGAATTGTATTTTCATTCAATACAACAGTCTCAAAGTGTGCAAAAGGTTTATTTATCGTATCCCTTAGATTTGCATCCGGAGAAAATGAGACTTTTGTATGTCCTTTTATCTGGAAACGCTCGCCTGTGTTGACATTGACACTTTCCCGGCTATCTACATCAATAAGTTTGAAAGTTCCCAATCCTTTGATTTTTACAGTCTTTTCGTTCTCCAAGGCTTGTTCTATCAAGAGGAAAAACTCTTTAACAAACGCTTCGGCGTCTTTCTTGGTCATGCTATGTTTGGCTGCCAATAAGTCAGTAAGGTCTTGAATTGTTAGTCTTTCATTCATAACGGGAAATATTTATTTAAACTTATCTTTCAATGTATTGCTAGGTCTATACGATAATACCAATTTAGGTGGAACCAGCATGCGTTGTTTGCTTGCCGGGTTGATTGAAATCCGTTCCGCTTTCTTTTTCACTTCAAAAGAACCGAATCCTTGAATTGCAATCACATTACCTTCTTCCAATTCTTGTGTCATACTGGACAACAAAGAATTCATCAATTCGGAAGTATCCTTGATTGTGTATCCCAATCTTTCCGCTAGTTCGGATGTAAATTCCTTATTATTCATAGTCATTTATAATCTTTGCATATAAATCAAAATCGTCCGCATTCACCACTTCTACCTGATAAAACTGTCCGATCTTAAGTTCTCTCTCTGAACGATCAATCAATACTTCCGGATCTACTTCCGGTGAATCAAATTCTGTCCGTCCGATATAATAATCTCCTTCCAGACGATCGATGATCACTTTCATCTGTTTACCGATCTTTTCTGCACTTAACTCTGCCGAAATACCTTGCTGGATATCCATCAATTCATCAAGTCGGGCTTGTTTAACCTCTTGTGGAATAGAATCTTCGTATGTTTCTGCAGCATAAGTCCCTTCTTCTTCGGAATATGCGAAAGCACCCATTCGATCAAAACGTACTTTACGTACAAATTCTTTGAGATCCTCGAAGTCTTCCTCGGTTTCTCCGGGATGTCCTACCATTAAAGTCGTCCTCAGGTGAATGCCCGGCACTTCTCTGCGGAATTGTTCGATCAATTGGTAAGTATCCTCTTTGCTCACTTGTCGGCGCATTAACTTCAACATATTGTCACTGATGTGCTGAAGGGCAATGTCCATGTATTTACATACATTGTCACGTTCGCGCATAACCCGGAATAAATCTGTTGGGAAATGTGCTGGATAGGCATAATGCAAGCGAATCCATTCCACCCCGGGTATATCAGAAATACGCTCAATCAATTCCGGAAGCATTTGTTTCTTATACCGGTCTATGCCGTAATAAGTCAATTCCTGTGCGATCACCTGAAATTCTTTCACGCCTTGCGATACCAGGTATCGTACTTCGTCCAGAATTTCTTCTATTGGTTTGGAAATATGGTGTCCTGTAATAATAGGGATAGCACAATAAGAACATTTACGATCACATCCTTCTGAAATTTTCAGGTAAGCATAATGCTGGGGAGTTGTCAATGTCCGTTCGATATATAATTCATCGTGATAGACCTTTCCCAAGTCCTGTAAAAGCTCCTTCCAATTAAACTTCCCATAAAACTTATCTACCTGTGGTATCTCAACAGCTAATTCCTTGAGATAGCGTTCGGAAAGACAACCCATCACGAAAAGTTTCTTTAAATCCCCTTCTTCCTTTCTTTCAGCGAACTCCAGAATCATATTTATGGATTCTTCTTTGGCATCACCAATGAAACCACATGTATTGATTACCGCAATTTCTCCTTGCGGATTTTCAGTGTCATGAGTTACGCTGTATCCGACTTCCTCCAATTGGCGCATTAGCTGCTCGGAGTCAACCAGATTTTTAGAACATCCTAAAGTAATAATATCTATTGTTTTTCTTTTCATGCATTTTCTCCAAACAAGGAATCAACGAATTCATTTTTACGGAATACCTGCAGGTCTTCCATGCCTTCGCCTAGTCCGATATACTTAACAGGAATCTTGAATTGATCGGAAATACCAATCACAACACCACCTTTAGCGGTTCCATCAAGCTTAGTGATGGCCATAGCGGTAACTTCCGTCGCCAAAGTAAATTGTTTGGCTTGCTCAAATGCATTTTGTCCGGTGGAACCGTCCAGTACCAATAAAACTTCATCCGGTGCATCAGGCACTACCTTTTTCATCACATTCTTAATTTTGGTCAACTCGTTCATTAAGCCTACCTTATTGTGCAGACGACCGGCTGTATCAATAATAACCACATCTGCGTTATTGGCAACGGCCGAACTAAGAGTGTCATAAGCCACAGATGCGGGATCTGCTCCCATTTTCTGTTTAACTACGGGAACTCCTACCCGTTCTCCCCAAATCATTAGCTGTTCCACAGCTGCAGCGCGGAAAGTGTCAGCGGCTCCCAAGTAAACGGATTTACCTGCTTTCTTGAATTGATAAGCCAGTTTACCAATGGTTGTAGTTTTACCTACCCCATTTACTCCCACAACCATAATGACATAAGGTTTTCTTGCGATGGGTACGTCGAAATCAGCTACATCACCCGAATTATTTTCAGTAAGCAGAGCTGCTATTTCGTCACGTAATATAAGATTCAGTTCCTGAGTATTTACATACTTATCTGCAGCAGCACGTTTTTCGATGCGCTTGATAATATTTAAAGTTGTTTCTACGCCGACGTCAGATGTAATCAGCACTTCTTCCAGATTATCTAATACTTCATCGTCTACTTTTGACTTGCCAGCCACAGCACGAGCTATTTTACTGAATACGCTCTCTTTGGTTTTAGATAATCCTTTATCTAAAGTTTCCTTCTTCTCCTTTGAAAAAAAACTAAAAAATCCCATATTTACACTTGTTTGTATAATACATTTGCTACAAAGATATAACAAAGGATTGGAAAAGTAAAAAAAGAAGCAATAAAAAATCCCCTCATTGTTCGCCAATGAGAGGATTTTGCAGTTATAGCGTATATGCTATTTCGATTATTTTTTGAAAAAGTCTTGTACTTTTTCGTTCGGAACCATTTGTTCATCAAAAACGTATGCTCCAGTTTTCGGAGATTTTACCATTTTGATAACCTTGGTATAAGCACGACCTTCTTTAGAACCTTCGTGCAAACTTGCTACTGTTTTCTTTGCCATGGGTTATACTACTTTATTATTTAATTTCCTTGTGTACTGTTACTCTCTTCAGAATCGGGTTGTATTTTTTCAACTCAAGTCTTTCTGTAGTATTCTTTCTGTTCTTAGTTGTGATATAACGAGATGTTCCCGGCATTCCACTGTCTTTGTGTTCTGTACATTCCAGAATCACTTGTACTCTGTTACCTTTTGCTTTCTTTGCCATTGTAAGTTTTCTCCTCTACGTTTAGCCGATTACTTTAATGCTTTTCCAATCACAATAACCTTTAGCCACTGCTTCAGTCAGCGCAGCATCCAGTCCTTTTTTGTTGATAATACGCAACCCGTTAGCACAAATGCTAAGGCTGATCCAACAATCTTGTTCTACATAATAGAACTTTTTGTTAAACAAGTTCAAATCAAAGGTTCTTTTAGTTCTTCTCTTTGAGTGTGAAACATTGTTGCCAATCATGGCTTTCTTTCCGGTAATTTGACAAATCTTCGACATTTCTATCTTATTTTTATAGTTTTATATCTATACTTCTTTCAAACAGGACGCAAAGTAAGCACTTTTATCCGTATAAAACAAGAATTTCCTAAAATAATTCACTTCCAGGCACCTATTTTTCTTTATTTGAGTAAATCACGGAGCATTAATAGTGCATTATTGCCTGCTCTTTCGATATTCATGCTTCTTCCGCGGTTCGTTTCCTGTTTGTAAGTACGAATTTCGTTTTTATAACCAGCGGCTATCCAAACAGTTCCCACCGGCTTCTCGGGAGTACCCCCTCCAGGACCTGCTATCCCTGAAGTAGCAACGGCGCAATCGGTTTTTAGTGCTTTCATCGCACCTTTTACCATTTCAATCACAGTTTCTTCGCTGACGGCCCCATGTTGCTCCAATGTTTCGGAGGAAACGTGTAAAAGTCCCATTTTTACTTCATTAGAATAGGCTACTACGCTTCCGTTAAAATATTCAGAACTACCGGCAATGGAGGTCAAACGTGCGGCAATACTGCCTCCGGTACAACTTTCTGCGGTGGAAACGGTCAATTTCTTCTTTTTTAAAAGTTCACCGACTATAACTTCCAATGGCGTATCTTCTTCACCGAAAATGTCTTCACCAAGTATTTTCTCTAATTTTACCTTTTCACGTTCAAGAAGAACTTTTACTTCTTCCCTGTTTTGTCCGCGTCCTGTCAGTCTAAGACGAATAATCCCCAGCTTAGGCAAATATGCCAATTTGATACATTCTGGCAGAGCACTCTCCCACGGTTCCAGTTTTTCTGCCAATACGGATTCCGGATAGTGTTGTACAAGAAATGTTTGATGCATAATCACATCCGTTTGAAACCTCTCGTGCAGTTTAGGTAATACACTTTCTGTCATTACGGCAGTCATCTCTTGCGGAACGCCCGGCATGGAAACAAGTACCTTTCCATCTCTTTCGAACCAGCTGACAGAAGCACTTCCTACAGGATTATTTATCACTGTACAATCTTTCGGAACCATTGCCTGGCTTTTGTTGAGTGCATTCATTGGTATTTTCCCTGCCAGTACCCGTTTTACATTTTCGAATACTTCTTCGCTGAAAACCAGTTCTGTATGAAAGTATTTGCATAAAGTTTGTTTGGTGATATCGTCTTTGGTAGGTCCGAGTCCTCCGGTTACTAAAACAATATTCACCCTTTCCATCGCATTATCAATCGCTTCCAAGATTTCCTTTTCCCGGTCACGGATTGAAACAATACGAAGAACCTCAATGCCTATTTTATTTAATTCCTGCCCCATCCAGGCTGAATTAGTGTCGACAATCTGTCCTATCAACAGTTCGTCGCCAATAGTTATTATTTCGGCAAACATACTTCTTAGTTTTTATCTTATATATAATTAAGGTATACCTTATTATAACGTCACACGAGAATAAGCCGGAAGATCAATAGAACAAAAGTCCTTATCCAGATATTTGAAATATCCGGTAATGGCGATCATGGCTGCATTATCAGTCGTATAACTGAATTTAGGGATAAAAATGTTCCAGCCATATTTCTCGGCATGTTCCCGGAAAGCATTACGCAATCCATTATTTGCAGAAACTCCTCCGGCCACAGCTATTTCATTAATCTTATATTCTTTGGCGGCTTTTCGTAATTTATCCATCAGAATATCCACTACAGTAGCCTCCAATGATGCTGCAAGATCTACTTTATGGTGTTCTATGAAATCAGGATCTTCCTTTAACCAGTCGCGTAATGAATATAAAAAGGAAGTTTTCAATCCGCTGAAGCTGTAATCTAAACCAGGAATATGCGGTTTGCTGAATGTAAAAGCTTTCGGATTTCCCTGACGAGCCAGTTTATCAATGATCGGTCCGCCGGGATAACCAAGTCCCATCACTTTAGAGCATTTATCAATAGCTTCACCTGCGGCATCGTCAATAGTCTGTCCAAGAATCTCCATATCATTATAGGCTTTGACCAGTATGATTTGTGAATTTCCTCCAGATACCAGCAAACAGAGAAATGGGTAAACAGGTTGTCTCTCTTCTTCTCCTTCCGCTTTAATAAAATGAGCTAAAACATGTCCGGTCAAATGATTAACATCAATCATTGGGATGTTTAAAGAACGAGCGAATCCTTTTGCAAAGGAGGCTCCAACAAGCAAAGACCCCATCAATCCCGGTCCGCGAGTGAAAGCTACCGCGCTCAACTCTTCTTTGGTGACGCCGGCACGTTTTAATGCTTCATGTACTACCGGTACGATGTTTTGTTGGTGTGCCCGTGAAGCCAACTCGGGTACTACTCCACCGTATGCTTCATGTACGGCTTGACTTGATACCACATTTGACAGCAAATAACCATCCTTGATTACGGCTGCCGACGTATCGTCACAGGAGGATTCAATTCCTAAAATTATTGCACTCATAAGTATTTAAACTATTAAACGGTGCAAAAGTAATCATAAAACTACGATTCGTAACGAACTATTTTATATTTTTGTTCGCAAAATAAAAGTTATCGCATATCAGAACGCTGAAAAAGACTGTACGCTGGGTAGTAGGTATTGTACTGGGAGTATATATCGGGACTATTGTTTTGCTGAATATACCAAACATTCAGCAAGCAATGAGTGTATTTGTAGCTGAAGAACTTTCTGAAGTTTTAAATACAAAGGTAGTGATTGGTAGAATTAATATGGGTCTATTGAACCGTATTATTATTGATGATGTATTGCTTGACGATCAGAGTGGTCAGGAAATGCTCAAAGTCACACGTTTGTCTGCCAAGTTCGATATTATGCCCTTTTTTAAAGGAAAGATATCCATTAGCAGTGTCCAGCTTTTCGGATTTAATATCAATCTCCGGAAAGAGACTCCGGATTCCCCTCCTAATTTTAAGTTTGTTTTGGATGCTTTTGCTTCCAAAGATACCGTGAAGAAAGAAAACTCCCTTGATTTGCGTATTAATTCCATCCTGATTCGTCGTGGAAGGATGTCTTATCATGTGTTGTCGGAAGAAGAAACACCGGGGAAATTTAACGCTAAGCATATTCAGCTTCAAAATATCATCGCTAATATATCGCTGAAGGCATTAAGTAAGGACTCTTTGAATTTAGGGATCAAGCGATTGAGCCTTGATGAAAAAGCATCCGGCTTCTCTTTGAAAAAAATGAGTTTGAAACTGGTTGCCAATAACAAGCAGACAAACATTGATAATTTTACAATAGAATTGCCCGAAACCTCTCTCAAGCTTGATACCATTCATTTGGAGTATGATAGTTTGAAAGCTTTTGACCGTTTTACAGAACAGGTGCATTTCTCTTTCCGTACTTTGCCATCGCAAGTTACTTTAAAAGATATTTCTCCTTTTGTCCCTATCCTCTCGCATTTCAAGGAACCGGTGACGTTGGATATGGAGGTGAAGGGAACTGTGGATCAGTTGACTTGTTCGCATCTGGAGATTACAGCCGATGACCGTCAGTTCCGTCTGCGAGGAGATGTATCGCTTCAGGACTTATCGCGTCCACAAGATGCGTATGTATATGGAACCCTTTCCGAACTTTCGGCCAATACGCGCGGAGTCGGTTTTTTAGTGCGTAATTTGAGTCCTAATTATAATGGAGTTCCTCCTCTTCTCGAACGTTTGGGCAACGTGAGTTTCCAGGGAGAAATTTCGGGATACTTCACGGACTTAGTTACTTATGGACAATTACAAACGAGTCTTGGAAATGTAAAGACCGACTTAAAATTGAGTTCTGATAAGACAAAAGGATTGTTTGCGTATTCCGGAGCTGTCAAAACAGAGGATTTTCAACTAGGTAAATTATTGGATAATGAGGAATTGGGAGAAATTACTTTCAATCTGGATGTACATGGCCGGCATATTGCTGACCACTTGCCTGCCGTAGAATTGAAAGGACTGATTGCTTCGATAGATTATAGCAGATATAGATATGAAAATATCACACTGGACGGAGAATACAAACAAGGCGGATTTAATGGAAAGATTGCGTTGGATGATCCTAATGGCTCTATTTATCTGAATGGAGACGTAAATGTTGCATCCAAAGTTCCTACTTTTAATTTTCTTGCAGTAGTCAATAAAGTACGCCCACATGATTTGAATCTTACGACCAAATATCCTGATGCAGAGTTCTCTTTAAAACTGAAAGCCAATTTTACAGGTGGATCAGTGGATGAGATGATTGGAGAAATCAATGTGGATAGCTTGGAATTTACAGCTCCGGATAAAGCATATTTCATGCAGAATATGAATATCCGGGCAACCAAACAAAATGGAGAAAATCAGCTTAGATTGACTTCCGAATTCCTGAAAGCAAGCATAGAGGGAAAATTCCAATATCACACATTGCCTGCCAGTATTCTGAATATTATGCGGAAATATGTGCCGTCTTTGATATTACCTCCCAAGAAGCCGATTGAAACCCATAATAACTTTTTGTTTGATATACATATATATAATACGGACATTTTATCTACGATATTTGATATACCGTTAACGGTATATACTCATTCTACGTTGAAGGGATATTTTAATGATGCTTTACAACGCTTGCGTATAGAGGGATATTTTCCCCGTCTGCAATATAAGAACAACTATATTGAGTCAGGTATGATTCTGTGCGAGAATCCGGCAGATCATATTCGTGCACGGGTTCGTCTGACTAATTTGAAAAAGAAAGGGGCAGTCAATCTATCTCTGGATGCACAAGCTAAAGATGACAATGTCAGTACGACTTTGGATTGGGGAAATAATGCTGCAGCAACATATAGCGGGAAATTAGCAGCTGTTGCCAAATTTCTACGTACAAGCGGAGAAAAGTCATTGTTGAAAGCGATGGTGGATGTGAAGCCTACTGATGTTATTTTAAATGATACTCTCTGGAAGATACATCCTTCGCAGGTGGTGGTCGATTCCGGACGAGTGGATGTGAATAATTTCTATTTTAGTCATCAGGATAGGTATGTACGTATTAACGGCCGGCTTTCCGAGAATCCTAAAGATACTGTAAAGGTTGATCTAAAGGATATAAATATGGGATATGTATTTGATATTGCAAGTATATCCGACGATGTAAATTTTGAGGGCGATGCAACAGGAACGGCTTATGCAAGCGGAGTGTTTAAAAAGCCTATCATGAATACCCGTTTATTTATAAAGAATTTCTCACTCAATCACGGTCGTTTGGGTGAACTGGATATATATGGTGAGTGGGATAATGAAAACAGAGGTATCCGGTTGGATGCATCCATTCAGGATATATCTCCTTCTCCGTCGCGTGTCACGGGTATTATTTATCCATTAAAACCCGAGAGCGGACTTGATTTAAATATTGAAGCAAATGAATTGAATCTGAAATTCCTCGAACATTATATGAAGTCTATTGCCAATGATATTAAAGGGCGAGGAACAGGAAAAGTACATTTCTATGGAAAATTTAAAGGATTGAACCTGGATGGTGCGGTTATGACAGATGCATCCATGAATTTTGATATTTTAAACACACATTTTGCGGTAAAAGATACTATTCATTTGGCTCCTACCGGATTGACATTCAATAATATACATATCTCTGATATGGAAGGGCATTCGGGGAGAATGAATGGATATTTGCATTTCCAGCATTTTAAGAACCTAAACTATCGTTTCGAGATACAGGCAAATAATATGCTTGTGATGAACACAAAAGAATCGACAGATATGCCTTTCTATGGTACGGTATATGGTACCGGGAATGTATTGCTCTCTGGAAACGCCATACAGGGGCTCGATGTAAATGTGGGCATGACTACAAATCGAAATACTACCTTTACCTATATTAATGGTAGTGTAGCATCGGCTACTAGCAATCAGTTTATCAAATTCGTGGATAAAACACCTCGTCGTACTATCCAGGATTCTGTTCAAGTAATCTCATATTACGAACAAATACAGCAAAAACGTCAGGAGGAGGAAGAGCAGAAAACAGATATCCGTTTGAATATTCTTGTGGATGCAACTCCCGATGCCACCATGCGAATCATTATGGACCCTATTGCCGGAGATTATATCAGCGGAAAAGGTACGGGAAATATCCGGACGGAATTTTATAATAAGGGCGATGTGAAAATGTTTGGTAATTACCGGATCAATCAAGGAGTATATAAATTTAGTTTGCAGGAGGTGATCCGTAAAGACTTTATTATCAAGGATGGAAGTACAATAACGTTCAATGGTGCACCTTTGGATGCTAACATGGATATACAAGCTTCATATATAGTGAATTCCGCTTCTTTGAATGACTTGATACCGGATGCTTCGGCTATTATTCAACAACCCAATGTACGTGTAAATTGTATCATGAATCTAAGTGGTATGCTGGTACGACCGACTATCAAACTGGGTATAGAACTTCCGAATGAAAGAGATGAAATACAAACATTGGTGCGTAATTATATCAGTACGGAAGAGCAAATGAATATGCAGATTCTTTATTTGTTGGGTATTGGCAAGTTCTATACGGAAGATGCCCGTAATAATAATCAGAATTCGAATGTGATGTCATCGGTGCTCTCATCTACTCTCTCCGGCCAGTTGAATAATGCACTTTCACAAGTCTTTGAAACGAATAACTGGAATATCGGTACGAATTTGAGTACGGGTGATAAGGGTTGGACAGATATGGAAGTAGAAGGTATTTTGTCGGGACAATTATTGAATAACCGTTTATTGATAAATGGAAACTTCGGTTATCGGGATAATCCGATGGCTAATACTAACTTTGTAGGAGACTTTGAAGCAGAATGGCTGATTACCCGTTCGGGAGATATTCGTTTGAAGGCTTATAATGAGACAAATGACCGTTATTACACAAAAACAAACTTGACTACACAAGGTGTAGGTATCATGTATAAAAAGGATTTCAATAAATGGAGTGATCTATATTTCTGGAATAAATGGCGGTTACGCAATAAGCGGAAACGGGAAGAAGCTGAAAAGGTGAAACCGCAACAAACGGACAGCATCACTGATAAAACTGCTAAATCGGCAGTGAAAAGAAAACGTGTACAGGAGCAGTAAAAAATAATAAACGATGACATATCCACCAGGAATTATGTCATCGTTTGTTGTTTGTGAGAATTAAGTTTCAGAATTATGCACTTTGACCTATGAAAGGACAGCACCGTTCTCGCCTATGTTTACTACTTTATCTACATCCCCCTTCTCAAGTTCAATTCGATAATATATGCTACCATCTGCTTTTTCAATATACTCCGCTTCGTCAAAACGATATTCTCCATATTGATTATTGAGAGTATTGTTTACTGCTTCAGGCAATTCATTCTGACGTATTTCCCATGAAGTAGAATACCAATTTCCAGTCTGGTTGAACAATACATCTTTTGGGATTCCATTATGAATGATATCTACCTCTGTATATCCAAAATCCCAATCATTTCTATCATCCTCAACGTCTACTTCCATGATTCTTGCATTCGGATACTTTTCATTGATGAAGTTTTTCATAGCTTCAGTCAATTGTACAGGAAGATGTTCGGTGTTATCATCATCAGTGTCTACAATGCTTTTAATCAGAGTTCCATCAGCAGAATAATACAAATCGACCTCCTGATTCTGCTTTTCGACTTCAATTACGAAAACAGTTTCAACGCCTGTCCGTTCCAGTTTGTCTATATCATCCCGCTTCCATGAGGCATATTCGCTGCTCTCAAAAGACGTTTTTACTGCTTGTGGTAATGCATTGTAAGGAATGTCCGTTTCTGTCATTTGCCATTTACCATCTTGGGTGAACCATGCAGATGCTTCATATCCGTCATAGAAATCTGCTACATAATATCCAGACTTAGTTTCCCACTTCACATTTGCAGCATTAGGGAATTTGGATGAAAATGCACTTTGAAGTTCGGCAGGAACAGCTATTGAACCATCGTCATCGTTGTCACAACTTTGCAGACTCCATGTGACGCTTAGTGCCAGTAAAAGTGTATAAATCTTTAGTTTCATCTTTGTTCAATTTAAATAGGTTTAGAAATCAATATCAATCAAATTAAATTTCAGGTCAAACTTCAGTTCCGTACGGTTGGACAGTTTTACTTCATAATCTTTCTTATCTCTCTCAATTTTTAGAATTTTAGCATCAGGGTAATTGGTCGCTACGTATTTCTGAATAGCTGCCGGAATAATTGCTGTAGGTACAGAACTATATTTGCAGTTCACTTCTTCCCAGTTACCTTTGTTGTCAAACTCTACTTTATCGCCATTCGTGAAAATCACTTCATAACTTTTATAGAAGAAATCACTTTCCATTTTGGCTAATGCTACTTTGCTGTCGGCAAAATGCTGTTTGATAAACTGCTGTGCCGGTTGTGGCATTTGAGTTACCTGGATTGGTTTGTCGTCATCTGCACGAGCTACTGTTTGCAAAGTGAAAAGACACACTAATAAGAATACTAACTTTTTCATAATCGTTGTTTTTTAATATTGGTTTTTACTATTATTATTAATTTGATAATGCAAAGATGAGAGGAGAATCTGAAAAGATTTGGGAATTTTGAGAATTTCCGAAAAAAAATCGAAAAAATATAGTGACGCTATCCGGTTAACATAGCGTCACTATATATAAAGGATACCGTCACCATCCTATAGGGATAGTGTCACTATAATTTCTTCCTGAAATTAGATTCTTTAGGATTCTTTTAAAACTACTAATAGATACATCGTTTATTTTTGCACACACAAATTTGACAATATTCATATTAAACAACCATAAGAACTTTTGTATGACTATGAGAACAAATTATTTTTTATTATTAGCTATTCTATTGGGGATTATCCCTATGAGTTACACGCACGCCAATGATTCAATACCTAAGAGCGTGATTCTGTACACACCTTACACAAAAATCTCCGTATCTCCCGGAGCGTCAATTGACTACAGTATTGATCTTATCAACAACACGGACCAGTTGATGAATGCGAATCTTTCTGTCAGCGGATTGTCCGCCAGTTGGAAACACGAAATGAAATCCGGTGGCTGGAGCCTTAGCCAACTATCGGTACTTCCCAAAGAGAAAAAGACTTTCAATTTAAAAGTCGAAGTCCCATTAAAAGTGAATAAAGGTAATTATCACTTTGTAGTATATGCCGGAAACGCCAAACTTCCATTGGATGTGGTGGTTGCTCAAAAAGGAACATACCAGACTGAATTTACTACCGACCAACCCAACATGCAGGGAAATTCTAAATCAACCTTCACTTTCAGCGCCACTTTAAAGAATCAGACTGCCGACCAGCAGCTATATGCTTTGATGGCTAATGCACCCAGAGGTTGGAATGTAGTTTTTAAACCTAATTATAAGCAAGCCACTTCTGCACAAGTGGAAGCCAACAGTACCCAAAATGTAAGTATAGATATTACTCCTCCTGCCAATGTAGAAGCCGGCAGTTACAAAATTCCGGTACGCGCTGCTACAGGTACCACTTCCGCTGAATTGGAACTGGAAGTGGTTGTTACCGGCTCTTATCAAATGGAACTGACTACTCCCCGTGGGTTATTGAGCACAGATGTCACAGCAGGTGATATAAAGAAAATAGAACTGGAAGTCAGAAATACAGGTTCTTCATTACTGAAAGATATTCAGCTGTCTGCTAATAAACCTGCTGACTGGGAAGTAACTTTCGAACCTTCAAAAATCGATGCACTAAAAGCCGGAGAGACATCAACGGTTATGGCTACTTTGAAAGCTTCTAAAAAAGCATTGCCAGGCGACTATGTGACTACCATCATGGCAAAAACTCCTGAAGTAAATGCCGATGCGCAGTTCAGAGTTGCAGTAAAAACTCCGATGATATGGGGATGGGTAGGCGTTCTTATCATTATTGCCACCATCGGCGTGGTTTACTATCTGTTCCGTAAATATGGAAGGAGGTAAATTATGGGCGAACAAGTGATCGTACTTACCGATTTGACCAAACAATACGGTAATTTCACTGCTGTAGATCATATTCGCCTGAATATCCGGAAAGGAGAAATCTTCGGATTACTGGGACCGAATGGTGCTGGAAAATCAACTACTATCTTAATGATGTTGGGATTGACAGAGCCTACTTCGGGAACAGTTGAAATTTGTGGAATCAATTCTACTACACACCCCATTGAAGTAAAAAGGAAAATTGGGTATTTGCCAGAAGATGTAGGATTCTATGATGATATGACAGGACCGGAGAATTTGATCTATACAGCGCGATTAAATGGTATTTCTGATAAAGAGGCAAAAACCAAGGCTATGGAACTGATGAAGCGGGTAGGCCTTGAAGATCAGTTAGCCAAAAAGACAGGGAAATACTCTCGTGGTATGAGACAGCGGTTGGGATTGGCTGATGTACTTATTAAAAATCCGGAGATTATTATTCTCGATGAGCCGACTTCAGGGATTGACCCTGCAGGTGTTCAGGAATTTATCGAACTGATTCGCTGGTTGAGTAAAGAAGAAGGACTGACAGTGCTTTTCTCTTCCCATCATCTGGATCAGGTACAGAAAGTGTGCGACCGGGTAGGTTTGTTCAGTAATGGCCAATTACTTGCTTTGATCGATATGGCAGAATTGAAAGATAAGAAGCAGGAATTGTCTGATATTTATAACCATTATTTTGAGGAAGGAGGAGAAAGACATGAATAAAGTCAATCATCCTTTTTGGGTTATCGTCAACAAGGAAATTTCCGATCATGTCAAAAGTTGGCGTTTTATTATACTAATAGGCATTATAGCACTTACCTGTATGGGGTCGCTATATACAGCACTCACCAATATTAGTGAAGCCATCAAACCTAATGATCCGGACGGTTCGTTTCTTTTCTTGAAGTTGTTTACGGTTTCAGATGGGACTCTCCCCTCTTTTGTGCTGTTTATTAACTTCTTAGGTCCCCTATTGGGAATCGCTTTGGGATTTGATGCAGTCAATTCCGAACAAAATAAAGGAACATTGAGCCGTATGCTGTCCCAGCCTATTCATCGCGATTGCATTATCAATGCGAAGTTTGTGGCTGCTTTGATTGTGATAGGTATCATGTTGTTTGTATTGGGCTTTCTGGTGATGGGATGTGGGCTGATTGCTATTGGTATTCCTCCTACGGCAGAAGAGTTTTGGAGAATTGTTTTCTTCATCATTACCAGTATCTTTTATGTAGCATTCTGGTTGAATCTGGCTATTCTGTTCTCACTCCGTTTCCGTCAGGCAGCGACTTCTGCCTTAGCATCTGTGGCTGTTTGGCTGTTTTTTAGTGTATTCTATACCATGATTGTTAATTTGGTGGCAAAAGGGTTGAGTCCGTCACAGATGGCATCACCTTATCAGATTATCAGTTATCAGAAGTTTATTCTAGGGTTGATGCGTTTGGCACCGAGTGAACTGTTTAATGAAGCTACCACCACACTATTGATGCCTTCTGTCAGAAGTTTGGGGCCATTGACTATGGAACAGGTACAGGGAGCTATCCCTAGTCCGCTCCCATTGGGACAAAGTCTTTTAGTTGTATGGCCACAGTTGACCGGATTGATTGCGGCAACGGTTATTTGCTTCGCTATTTCTTATATCATGTTTATGAGGAGAGAAATACGATCCCGATAACCTGCTCACTATAAAAGACGCAGAGGACACGGAGAAACAGGTGGATGGATATACCTGACAAATTGGTTTTATGATAACCGACAGGTCGTTCACTTAAAATCCGTGTCCTCTGTGTTTTTCAGATGAATCTTATGATTGGGAAATCTCGAAGCAATGTTCATTCTGCTCGAAGTAATATTTTATATTCAGATGTTGCAAACGACAGATGGAATCGGCTATAGCTAATCCCAGCCCTGTAGATCCTTCTTTTTTGCTACCCTGATAGAAACGTTCGAAGATATGTTCCTTGTTCAGCGGATGTTCCACTCCCGAATTTCGGAAAGTAATGCCGTTCTTAGTAACGGTGATTCGGATATGTCCCCCGTCAATATTATGTACAAATGCATTTTTCAGGAGGTTAGTGAGTAAAGCAACAGCCAGGGATTCGTTCATTGTCACCTTGAAAACGCCTTGTTCATCTATCGTGACTTCTATGTTGCGATAATCATAAACTTCTTCGTAATCTTGCAGATATTGTTTGAGAAGTACATTGAGTTCCAATTCTTTGGTATCCGTAAACTGACCATTATCAATCTTGGAAAGCAATAATAGGGATTTGTTTAATTTAGTGATGTATTCTAAAGTCTGATGCGTTTTCATCAGTTCTTCCAGTTGTTTTTCTGATAGCGAATCATCTTCCATCAACATTTCCAATCGATTACGGCAGATAGCAAGTGGAGTTTGTATCTCGTGTGAAGCATTTCCGATAAACTGTTTTTGTTGTTCGAACATCTGCTCCGTACGTTCCACATAACGAATGGCAGCCTCATTTAATTTCCGGAATTCCGTGATTTGAGTATCGTTACTCAAAGGTTTATTTCTTTTTCCTGTTTGATAACCGTCCAGCCAGTGTAGAAGTACATAGAGCGGTCGCATATTCCGGTAAAATACCCATACGGAAATGATAATAATGCAGAATAATAAAGCTACATATAAAAATATAATCCACACCTGGATGGCATCTCTCAAATCGTCTTTTTCAATGCTGGGAGTTGATACTGTCAGCTCGTGGTATCGTCCTTCATCATCTTTAAAGATAGTAGTAAGAATACGTGCCGGCTCGGTCTCTCCTTTTTCTTCAATGTATACCATAGAGTCTTTATACTGAATATCCTCCCGGCTTTCCGCATACTCTTTGCTTACTTCCATCATATAATATTGATTGTTGGAGCCATTGGTTTTAGAAGGTAGCTCCTCTCCTGCCAATGCCCGGATAATGATGGTTTCCGAATAATCTTCCAAAGCATCATCCACTTCATCGTTGACTTCATCGATCATCGTAACATAAAAGAAGATAGCCCAGACCGTCAGTATAAGGGTCAGAGCAAGAGTAATACGAAGAATGATGTAATATATTAATTTCATGGACAATAATTTCTTTCTTTTTTATTCTACTATCATTTTATACCCAAATCCATAGACTGCTTTAATTTCAATAGTTGCACCGGAATCTTTGAGCTTTTTGCGAAGATTCTTGATTTGTGCATATATGAAGTCAAAATTATCGACCTGATCGATATGGTCTCCCCACACTGATTCGGCCAAAGTGTTTTTATTGATTAATCTCCCAGGGCGATTGATAAAATATAACAGGATATCATATTCTTTTCTATTTAGTTCCACTTCCTGCTCGTTGACAAATACACGATATTTATCCGGTTCTATCCGTACGTTGCCTTGGCGGATATCAATCTCTCCATCATGCTGATGGCGACGAATCACGCTTTTAATTCGTGCATTTAGTTCAACCAAATGAAATGGCTTTGGCAAATAATCGTCCGCTCCCAGTTCTAATCCCAAAACTTTGTCTTCCAGAGAGTCTTTCGCGGAAATAATAATCACGTTCTCCCGCTTATGGAGAGCTTTCAGTCGTTCAAGAAGATCAAGTCCGCTTCCGTCCGGTAGCATGATGTCCAATAAGATACAATCATAGTCGTAATCTTCAATTTTGCGTAGAGCAGAATTGAAGTCACTGGCTGTTTCTACAACGTAACGTTCTTTTTCAAGTGAACATTGAATCAGTTCTCTCAAAGAGGGTTCGTCTTCTACAATCAATATCTTCATAATTTTGTCTCCTTTCTTTTTTACATACTACAAAGAAAAGGGATATTTCTGAAATAAAACTGAAATGGATTGAAAAAAGAGCTTGAAATAACTATTGAATGTCTAATGAACTGTTAGGACAGGCCATAAATAATATAATAAAAAAAAGAAAAGGATGAAAGCGATTGAGCCGTTTCCATCCTTTTTATAATTATGTGCGAATTTTGTTTAATAAGAACGTGCAAATATCACGCGGCAAGCAGATGGTTTACCTGTTACCATACATTTACCAGGTTCTTTGTCTTCCGGAACAAATGACTCGAACGGAATACAACGAATGGTTGCTTTAGTTTCTTCCTTAATTTTTTCTTCGGTTTCAGTAGTTCCATCCCAATGAGCCAGAATAAATCCGCCTTCTTCGATTTTTTCTTTAAATTCGTCATAGGTGTCTACTGTTGTAATCTTGGAGTTACGGTAGTCCAATGCTTTCTTGTAGATATTAGCTTGCATTTCTTCAAGCAAATTCTGAACGTATGTTTCAATGCCTTCACAAGTAACCGTTTCTTTTTCCAGTGTATCACGGCGCATCACTTCCATAGTGTTGTTTTCAAGATCGCGACCACCCATAACCAAACGAACAGGTACACCCTTCAATTCATAATCAGCGAATTTGAAGCCCGGGCGTTTGTTATCTGCATTATCATATTTCACAGAGATACCCAATGCTTTCAACTTAGCTACAATGCCTTCTACTTTAGCGTCAATTTGTTTCAGTTGTTCGTCATTCTTATAGATAGGAACGATTACTACCTGAATCGGAGCCAAATGTGGAGGTAATACCAATCCGTTGTCATCCGAGTGAGTCATAATCAATGCACCCATCAAACGAGTAGAAACACCCCATGAAGTAGCCCAAACATACTCCAACTTGTTTTCCTTGTTAACGAACTGAACATCGAATGCCTTTGCAAAGTTTTGTCCCAGGAAGTGGGAAGTACCACTTTGCAATGCTTTTCCGTCCTGCATCATGGCTTCTATTGTGTAAGTGTCAAGTGCACCTGCAAAACGTTCATTGGCTGATTTCACTCCCTTTACAACGGGAACAGCCATATATTTTTCTGCAAATTCACCATATACATTCAACATTCTGATTGCTTCTTCCTCTGCTTCTTCACGGGTAGCATGAGCGGTATGTCCCTCTTGCCACAGGAATTCGGCAGTACGCAGGAAAAGACGGGTACGCATTTCCCAACGGAAAACATTCGCCCATTGGTTACAGAGAATAGGCAGGTCACGGTATGACTGAATCCAGTTCTTATAAGTATTCCAGATGATTGTTTCTGATGTCGGACGGATAATTAATTCCTCTTCCAATTTAGCTGCAGGATCTACTACGACTCCTGAACCGTCTTCTGCATTCTTCAAGCGATAATGTGTTACTACGGCACACTCTTTCGCAAACCCTTCTACGTGTTCTGCTTCGCGGCTTAAGAATGATTTCGGGATTAATAGCGGGAAATATGCATTTACGTGTCCTGTTTCCTTGAACATGTCGTCCAATTGACGTTGCATTTTCTCCCAGATAGCGTATCCGTAAGGCTTAATCACCATACATCCGCGCACGGCAGATTGTTCTGCCAAATCAGCTTTTACCACCAAATCGTTATACCACTGTGAGTAGTTTTCACTACGTTTGGTAAGGTCTTTCAGTTCTTTTGCCATTATATTTTTCTATTTAAAGTTTTCTTGAGTGTTAAAACAGGGTGCAAAAATACGAAAAATGCATGAACTGCCCTATTCTTCATGCATTAATTTTCTAAAGTCATTTGCTTCTATATTACATATCTCATTTTTCATATTCGTTATATCGTTGCATCCGCGACTATGCTTGTTCAGCATAGCGCCTTTTTGAGAACTAAAGGCACTATGACCCGATGAAAAGGTTTTATACAAAAGAAATAAGCCTTTCCTACCCAATTATGGTATTTTACTAATGTGGTAACCTCAATCATTTGTTTTCCTGTTTCCAATGGTGTAATGAAAATATCGACATAAAACAATAAATGTTTATCGTCTTTTCTCATAATTGCTTCTTGCTTGTCTTCCTCTATAATAAGTTCTTCACTTTCAATAGCTTTAGTTTCTATACCGAAAGGTTTGACTAAACAGGCCCTTATTGCATACAACATTCGGAGCCAAGCGGGGTTATGAGCAAAGACTTTTAAAATAATATCTTTAGGAGACAAACGATTTTCTGTAACTTCTATGGAAAAACTGTCACTGTAATCTACGGGGAGATATTTCTCTATTTTCTTAGCCATATTGGTTATTCAATTAGGGTTATTCTACAATAGTTTAGTTTAGGTTTCCTCCGATAATAGATAAAACCATAGAAAAGGGGGCTTGAAAAATAAAAAATCAGGCAGTTTATTTAAGATAACCACCTGATTTTCAAAAGAGCGGTAAACGAGGCTCGAACTCGCGACCTGCGGCTTGGGAAGCCGCCGCTCTACCAACTGAGCTATTACCGCATATTTACTGCATTTCTCGACTCAAAAGCCTTATGAAATGGTGATGCAAAGGTAAACATAATTTTTATATCTCAAATAAAATCGCAGAAATTTTAATGCAAGAAAAAAGAGAAATCAAAGCATCTTCAATTCTTTTGTTTTGATGAAAAACAACCGGATATAAAAAAACGCATATTAGTAGCCCGTATAATTAAAAATATACAGATTGACGATAGTCGCTATAGAAAAAACTCCAGGATTTCCGGTTAATAAGATTCAGATATAAACTATTTTAGTGAATAATCTATCACTAGGTTCTAAATAGAGAATGAATATTGAATATGTGAGAATAAAGTTGCTTATATTATTTCAAATTGACAGATTTAGTTTCTAGCAAAATAAATAAGATTTAGAAACAAACAGGTACTTTATGGGCTATTTGGTAGCTTCCTTTTAAAGGGAGAACACGCTTCTCACCGACCAACGGTTGGTTCCATTTAAAGGAACAGAGCTTTTCCTTTAAAGAAACAACTCCAATATGCATTTATATTTTGTATAATCAAGTAGTTTATATCCATTAATAACACGCTTATTGCATATACTTGCATTATTTTATGCATCATTTTTTCTATCTGATAGAAATGATACAAACGTGATTCAAAGAGAAGATGAAAAATAGAACATCTTATAAAAAAGCGTTGAAACCTTCTTTTGTTGTATTGCTATATTCTTTCTGATGAACAAACCTCTCTTTTCATCTGTTAGAATATCTCAAATTCAGATATAACCTAACCAGTATGAAAAAAAATAAGCGACTTTTTATACTATTGACTTTGTATTTTTCCATCGGTCAGATAGATGCACAGATACCATTAAGTTTCGAAGAATCACTGCATCTGTTGAATCAAGGAAATCAGAGTCTGAAAATAGCAGATAAGAGTATTGAGATTGCGAAGGCTGAACGTGATAAGTTGAATGCTTTTTGGTATCCTAGTCTTCAATCTACAGGTGCGTTTGTACACATGTCGGAGAAGATCGAAGTCAAACAGCCTTTATCGCAGTTTACCGATCCGGCTAAAGACTTTGTACATTCCATTATTCCGGATGACCAAATCATTTCGTCTATACTGGATCAAATTGGGGCAAATACCCTTATATTTCCTTTGACTCCAAGAAATCTGACAACTGTTGATTTATCAGCCGAGTGGGTACTCTTTTCCGGTGGTAAACGCTTCCGTGCCACCAACATCGGAAGAACGATGGTCGACTTGGCACGGGAAAGTCGGGCACAGGTATCGGCCAATCAGCAAAATCTATTAGTTGAAAGTTATTATGGGCTTCGACTGGCACAACAAATTGTGACGGTTCGTGAAGAAACCTACAACGGATTAAAGAAACATTATGAAAATGCCTTGAAGTTAGAGGCAGCAGGAATGATTGACAAAGCAGGAAGGCTTTTTGCCCAGGTAAATATGGATGAAGCCAAACGTGCATTGGAAGCTGCGCGAAAAGAAGAAACAGTAGTGCAAAGTGCCTTAAAGGTTTTGCTGAATAAAAAGGATGCAGATGCCAATATCATTCCTACCTCTCCCCTTTTTATGAATGATTCATTGCCACCTAAAATGCTATTTGATCTTTCAGTAAACAGTGGGAACTATACACTCAACCAATTACAGCTGCAGCAGCATATTGCCAAACAAGAAGTGCGGATTGCCCAAAGCGGCTATTTGCCGAATATAGCCCTTTTCGGAAAACAGACCTTGTATTCGCATGGCATTCAGAGTAATTTATTACCGCGTACCATGGTAGGCATTGGTTTTACATGGAACCTCTTTGACGGACTGGATCGTGAAAAAAGAGTGCGGCAATCGAAATTAACGGAACAAACTCTGGCTTTAGGCCAGATGAAGGCTCGTGATGATCTGGCTGTTGGGGTAGATAAGCTTTACACGCAGCTGGAAAAGGCACAGGATAATGTAAAAGCTTTAAATGCAACGATTGCCTTAAGTGAAGAATTGGTACGCATCCGAAAGAAATCATTTACAGAAGGGATGGCAACTTCTACCGAAGTTATTGATGCTGAAACCATGCTTGCCAGTGTAAAAGTGGCTCGCCTGGCAGCATATTATGAATATGATGTGGCACTAATGAATCTACTCTCGCTTTGTGGCACACCGGAACAATTTGCAAACTATCAACCTAAACCGTAACAAACAATGAAACCAACTAGTAAAACCCTATCATGGGCTTTTGTCATCATTCTTCTGGCTGTCGGTATTTTCACCGGCTTGGGAGTTATATTAATGCATAAACAGCCGCTGGTCTTGCAAGGACAAGCTGAAGCAACAGAAATCCGTATCAGTGGGAAACTTCCCGGCCGTATCGACACTTTCTTCGTTCAGGAGGGAGACTGGGTACACCGGGGAGATACTCTTGTCGTCATTAATAGCCCTGAAGTACATGCCAAGTATCAACAAGTGAATGCCTTGGAACAGGTGGCAGTACAACAGAACAAGAAAATAGATGCCGGAACCCGTCGTCAGATCGTGGCTACTGCACTGCAATTATGGAATAAAACGAAGAGCGATCTTACTCTCGCCCAGACAACTTACAACCGTATTCTTACTTTATATAAGGACAGTGTCATTACTTCTCAAAGAAAGGATGAAGTAGAAGCTATGTATAAAGCGGCTGTAGCAGCCGAACGTGCTGCCTATGAACAGTATCAGATGGCTGTAGATGGTGCACAAAAAGAAGATAAAGCGTCTGCTGCCAGCATGGTGGATGCTGCTCGAAGCACAGTGGATGAAGTCTCGGCTTTGCTGGTCGATGCTCGGTTGACCGCTCCGGAAAACGGTCAGATAGCAACAATCTTCCCTAAACGTGGAGAGTTGGTTGCACCGGGAACTCCCATTATGAATTTGGTGGTGATGGATGATATACATGTTGTTCTTAACGTGCGGGAAGATCTGATGCCGCAATTTAAAATGGACGAAACATTTGTTGCGGATGTGCCCGCTATCGGTAAAAAAAATATTGAATTCAAAATCTATTATATTAGTCCGCTAGGCAGTTTTGCTACCTGGAAATCAACCAAGCAAACCGGAAGTTATGACTTACGTACCTTTGAGATTCATGCCCGTCCAACCCAAAAGGTGGATGACTTGCGTCCCGGCATGTCCGTGTTATTGACTTTAGATTAATCGACATCAAATAAACCAGAGAATGGATGAATCACAAACATATTCCCCTTTTCGTTCCGTACTGCTCAGAGAGTGGCGGCGAATGACTTCACGGCGCCTTTATTTTGGTGTCTGCATTGTCTTGCCATTGTTCACCCTTTTCTTTATGGCTACGATCTTTGGTAACGGACAGATGGAAAACATTCCTATTGGTATTGTCGATCAGGATAATACTGCTACTTCCCGGACGATAGTCAGGAATATTTCTGCCGTACCAACTTTTAAAGTGACAAAGCATTTTGTAAATGAAGCAGCTGCCCGTGAATCTGTGCAAAAGAAAGAGATTTATGGATATCTTTCCATACCTCCCCAATTTGAACAGAATGCGATTGCCGGAAAGAATGCAACACTCTCCTACTATTATCATTATGCATTAATGTCGGTAGGTGGTGAGTTGATGGCGGCATTCGAAACTTCCTTAGCTCCGGTGGCTCTTTCTCCTGTGGTGATGCAAGCGATGGCACTCGGAGTAGAACAGGATCAGATTACCACCTTTTTATTACCCGTACAAGCTAATAACCATCCGATATATAACCCTAGTCTGGATTATTCGGTATATTTAAGTCAGCCCTTTTTCTTTGTGCTGTTTCAGGTTTTGATTCTGTTGATTACCGTGTATGCGGTTGGCATTGAAATCAAGTTCCGCACAGCAGATGATTGGCTGGCGACTGCAAAAGGCAATATAGTGACAGCTGTTTTAGGTAAATTATTACCTTATACCATTATATATATACTGATAGGATGGTTGGCTAATTACGTCATGTTTGGTATTTTGCATATTCCTTTTCAGGGGAGTTGGTGGTTAATGAATATCATGACTGTGCTTTTCATCATTGCAACACAGGCTTTAGGGCTGTTTTTATTCTCGCTGTTTCCGGCAATATCGTTGGTTATAAGTGTAGTTTCTATGGTAGGTTCTCTGGGGGCTACTTTGTCCGGAGTAACCTTTCCGGTTCCCAATATGTATCCGTTGGTGAGGGATGCTTCCAATTTGTTCCCTGTCCGTCATTTTACGGAAATGATGCAAACCATGCTCTATGGAGGCGGTGGGTTTATCCATCTTTGGCCGTCGGCTGTGATACTCTGTATCTTCCCGTTGCTGGCCCTGTCGCTGCTTCCTCATTTAAAACGAGCTATAGAAAGTCATAAGTATGAAAACATTAAGTAAGTTACAACAGTTGTCATTCATCATTCGTCGTGAATTTCTAGCTATCAGTACCAGTTATGCGGTTTTACTGGTGTTGATGGGAGGAATCTTCGTTTACGGGTTGCTCTACAATTATATGTATGCACCGAATATTGTAACCGATGTACCTGTTGCCGTAGTCGACAATTCGCACAGTGAATTGAGCCGTGATTTTATCCGTTGGCTGGATGCTACTCCCCAAGCAGAGATTTTTAGTCAGGCTATGGACTATCACGAAGCAAAAGAATGGATGAAAGAAGGCAAAGTACAGGGAATACTCTACCTGCCTCATGATTTTGAGGAACGGGTGTTCCGGGGAGATGAAGCCGTATTTTCCCTTTATGCAACTACTGATGCCTTCTTGTATTTCGAAGCTTTGCAAGGTGCTTCTTCACGTGTCATGCTGGCTATTAATGATAAATACCGGCCAGATGAAGCAGTGTTTCTTCCACCACAAGGATTGCTCGCCGTAGCTATGGCGAAACCGATCAATGTGGAAGGCACTGCACTCTACAATTATACCGAAGGATATGGTTCCTATCTTATTCCGGCAGTCATGATGATTATAATTTTCCAGACCTTGCTGATGGTTATTGGTATGGTGACCGGAGAAGAATACAGTAGTAAAGGAATCCGTGCATATACTCCTTTGGGGTATGGCTGGGGAGTTGCTATTCGTATAGTGGCAGGAAAAACGTCCGTGTACTGTACTCTTTATGCCATCTTTGCCTTTTTTCTATTAGGCTTGCTCCCTCACTTTTTCAGCATCCCCAATATTGGAAACGGATTGTACATCGTACTATTATTGATTCCATATTTGATGGCAACTTCTTTCTTGGGATTGGCTGCATCCAGGTATTTTACGGATTCTGAAGCTCCCCTACTCATGATCGCCTTCTTCTCCGTAGGATTAATCTTTCTTTCCGGCGTTTCCTATCCAATGGAACTAATGCCCTGGTATTGGAAAGTAGTCCATTACATTTTCCCAGCTGCACCAGGCACACTCGCTTTTGTGAAACTGAATTCTATGGGAGCCAGTATGGCTGATATCAGACCGGAATATATAACTCTCTGGATACAGGCACTTATTTATTTTACAATAAGTATATGGGTCTATAAGAAGAAACTGGAATCAAATCTGATTAGTTAAATTAACAAAAACAAAACATGCGCTAATTATAACATATAGCAAAAGAACACTTTCAGATAAATCAACTTCGCAAAGTAAATAATCAACTTTGGAAATAAAAATGTTTCTAAATAGATGTTTTCTTGTAGAATCTCTCCTATTTCTTTGCATTTGTCATTGTTTTTGTCTAGTTTCGTTAACTGTTATGTTTATATGATCGTTAGAAGTAGTTTAAAAAACAACTATTTATATGAAATACATTGTATATATTCTTCTCTTTTTTCCTGTTTGGGTTACAGCACAAACATACAAATATATAGGAATAGAAGATGGCTTGAGCAATCGCCGGATATTCAATATTCAGAAAGATGCTCAGGGCTATATGTGGTTTCTTACAAATGAAGGGATGGACCGATACAACGGTAAAGATATAAAACACTATAAATTAAATAAAGAAGGCACTATTTTGGATGCTCCCATACGTTTGGGATGGTTATATACAGAACCACATATCGGTATATGGGTGGTTGGCAAACAAGGACGAGTCTTTCAATACGAAGCCGACAGAGACGATTTCAAAATGGTATATAAATTACCGGATACCTCTGAAGCAATAAGTTGTGGTTATCTGGATCGCAATGATAATATCTGGATATGTCGTAAAGATACTGTATTGCTGTATAATATTAAAGATGCTCATATAGTTCGATTTCCCAATGTATTGCATAGTAGTATTACGGCAATAGAACAAGTAGATGAGCACCATTTCTTTATAGCAACGGAGACGGGCGTACGATATGTCAAACTGGAGAATGGTATTTTAGAGACCATGCCTGTTGAAACACTGGACTATTTTCATGCACAGGTGAGTGAACTGTATTTTCATCGGCAATTAAAAAGATTGTTCATTGGTTCATTTGAAAGAGGAGTTTTTGTGTACGATATGAATACACAGGAAATTATACGTCCGGACGCTGATCTTAGTGATGTAAACATAGCTCGTATCAGCCCATTGAATGAAACAGAGTTACTGATTGCAACGGAAGGAATAGGGGTGTATAAAGTTAACGTAAATACCTGTGAACTGGAAGATTACATTATTGCTAATTATCAGAGTTATAATGAAATGAATGGAAATAATATCAATGATGTTTTTGTAGATGAAGAAAAGCGGATATGGCTTGCTAATTATCCAACAGGAATTACAGTGATTGATAATCGCTATGAAAATTATCATTGGATGAAACATGCTATGGGTAATGCACAGTCATTAATCAATGATCAGGTACAAGCGGTTATCGAAGATCATGAAGGTGATCTGTGGTTTGGAACTAGTAATGGTATTAGTCTTTATAATTCAAAAACAGGTCAGTGGCATTCATTTCTAAGCTCTTTTAATCATCAACTAAAGGACAAGAATCATATATTTATTACTTTATGTGAAGTGGCTCCTGGCATTATATGGGCAGGAGGATATACTTCCGGCATTTATAAAATAAATAAAGAAACGCTATCAGTTGAATACTTCTCTCCTTACCTTCTTTCTCACGTCAATATGCGTCCGGATAAATATATTCGTGATATAGTTAAAGATTCAAGAGGACATATCTGGTCGGGAGGCTATTATAATCTAAAATGTTTTGATTTGGAGACTAACAGTGCACGTCTATATCCGGGACTGAATTCCATAACATCAATTGTTGAAAAAGACAAAGATAATATGTGGATCGGAACTGCTGCTGGCTTGTATTTATTGAATCGAAATACTGGTGAATATCAGTATATTGAAATGGAGATAGGAATCACTTATATTAATACGCTTTATCAGGCAGATAATGGGTTGTTATATATCGGGACAAATGGTATGGGAGTATTTATCTATAATCCTCAAGATAAGACTTTCGAACATTATTTTTCTGATAATTCTGCTTTAGTTTCAAATAGAATATTTACAATATTGCCGGAAGTAGATGGACGTATAATGATGAGTACAGAGAACGGAATAACCTGTTTTCATACTAAAGAAAAGATATTTCGTAATTGGACTAGAGGAGAAGGCTTGTTGCCTGCATACTTTAACGCAGCGGCAGGAACGGTGCGTAAAAATAAAAACTTTGTATTCGGTAGTACGGATGGAGCAATTGAACTTCCGATGAATGTGAAATTCCCGGATTATAAGTTCTCCAGATTGGTATTTAGCGACTTTCATCTGTCTTATCAACCTGTTTATCCGGGTGTCAAGGATTCTCCTTTACAGAAAAGTATCGATGAGACAGATGTATTAGAGCTGGCTTATGATGAGAATACGTTTTCATTTGAAGTTTCTACAATCAATTATGATTCTCCCGGAAATGCACTATATTCGTGGAAATTAGAAGGCTTTTATGAGAAATGGACTCAACCGGGAGCAAATAATTTGATTCGTTTTACCAATTTGCCTCCAGGTAGATATATTCTTCATGTACGTGCTATATCCAGAGAAGAACATGACATTGTTTTTCAGGAACGTGCTATGAAAATTATCATCACGCAACCTTTTTGGTCGAGTTGGTGGGCTATCTTGTGTTATATTCTGTTGGTAATAGGGGGATTTTATTTTGTTCTACGTGTGATAAATCTAAGAAAACAAAAGAATATATCTGATGAAAAAACGCAGTTCTTCATCAATACGGCCCATGATATACGTACTCCATTAACTTTAATAAAAGCACCTTTGGAGGAATTATTGGAAGAAGAGACGCTTACCGACAATGGAATAACTCGTACGAACATTGCATTGAGGAATGTGGAAGTTCTTTTACGACTGGTCAGCAATCTGATTAATTTTGAGCGAACGGATGTATATTCCTCTAAAATGAGTGTTTCCGAGTATGAGTTGAATACCTATATGAATGAAATATATAATTCATTCTCTTCTTATGCTGCCATTAGGCGTATTGAATATACATACGAGAGTACTTTCAGCTATATGAATGTATCGTTTGATAAGGAGAAGATGGATTCTATTTTGAAGAATATAATATCGAACTCGCTAAAATATACTCCGGAAAATGGAAAGGTCAGCATTTCCGTGTCCGATACGAATGATTCATGGAAAGTGATAATCAAGGATACAGGTATAGGTATTCCTGCCAGTGAACAAAGTAAGTTGTTCAAGCTTCATTTCCGTGCCAGCAATGCTATTAACTCTAAAGTGACGGGTAGTGGTATCGGATTAATGTTGGTAGGAAAACTGGTGAGCCTTCATGGAGGTAAAATTAGTGTAGATAGTGTCGAACATCAAGGTACGACAATCAAAATTGTTTTTCCGAAAAAGAATAAGACTTCTCAAAGTATCAGTGACGAAGCATCTTCTAAATTTGAGGCGTTGGCTCCTGTACTGCCCGCTCCGAATGTACCGGCAAAGACAACCGCTACGATAGATGATCCAAATTTACGACGGATTCTTGTTGTAGAAGACAATGATGAGCTACGCTCCTATCTGGTCAGTTCATTGTCTTCTATATATAATGTACAAGCTTGCGCTAACGGAAAGGAAGCATTGATTATTATCAAAGAATATTGGCCGGAACTGGTTCTTTCTGATATCATGATGCCAGAGATGCGGGGAGATGAATTGTGTGTGGCTATCAAAAGTGATATTGAAATTTCACATATTCCTGTGTTGTTGCTCACTGCTTTGGGAGAAGAAAATAATATTCTGGATGGACTGTCGATTGGTGCGGACGAATATCTCATCAAACCTTTCAGCGTGAAAATATTACGGGCGAATATCGCTAATCTGTTGGCAAACCGGGAACTGTTGCGCATGAGATATGCCAATCTGGATATAGAAGCGAAATCAATGGTTCCATCTGCAAACGGTACTAACAGCCTCGATTGGAAGTTTATATCAAATGTAAAGAAAATCGTGGATGAGAATATAAACAACCCTGAATTTTCCGTTAATGTGCTCTGTGAATCAAGTGGCATGAGCCGTACCAGTTTCTATTGTAAATTGAAAGCATTGACGGGACAGTCTCCGACAGAGTTTATTCGGGGGATGCGTTTGAAACGTGCTACCGAGTTATTGAAAGAGGGTGAATATGCTATTAATGAGATTTCAGACATGGTTGGATTCTCTGAAACTAAATATTTTCGGGAAGTATTCAAAAAATACTATAAGATGAGTCCGAGCAGGTATGCTAAAGAAGGAGGCAATCCCTCTGCTGAACTGGAAGATGACGAAGAAGATTGATAAATAAAAAGCGAATAGATACGTTGTATTTAAAAAAGTTCTCCTCTGTTATGGGTATCTATAACAGAGGAGAACTTTCTTTTTCAAGGCTTATAACTCTTTTCAGGGAAAAGCGGTTATTGATAAGGAAGTTATTTGCGAATCAAATATCTAATGAATAAATAACCTCCGAATACTTGCAGGCACATTCCGGGAATTCCAATGCGGAAATCCTGAATGGCATTGTAGAAATTTCCTATATACATCCACTCTCCCAATGTCCCTACAACTTGATAGGTAAGTACTACGCCAACCAATACCGGGATGGAGATACGTCCGAAACGTTGTGCGGCCCAACCGGCAGCAATGGCGAGCAATACGGACTTTAATAAAATAGCAGGCAGCACCACCGGCATCGGCATACCAAAAAGTGAGGAGTTGATAATAGGGGAAAGAACAGCAGTCAGCAGACCGACTTTCCATCCGTACTTATAAGCTCCGATCAGTGTGAAGAAATAGATAGGCAGCCAGGTTATTCCTCCTTGCGGTATGAGATGAAAAAATTGGGGAAAAAGGATGTTGCCAACGATGAATAACGAGGCTGCCAGATAAGTTCTCACATTGCCGTAATTCAGCGAATAGAGTTTTACAGTAGTTGATTCCATATCATTTTATTATTTAAAAGTTCAAATTAATACCACCCATAAACGTAGCTTTGGGCATGGGATAACCTGCATTTATTTCATAACGCTGTGCCAGCAGGTTCTCTCCTTTTATGAAGAGGTTAGCGAAACGGCAGACACGATAATTCCCACGAAGATTCCATAAAACAAAATGATCCTGTTGCTCGCTACCCTTTACAACAGAAGTATAAAGTCCTTTCACATATTGTACTCCAGTCGATATACTCCAACGTCCGGAAGTATAGTCCGCCCCTGCATACAATTTATGTTCGGGGGCAGCAAGAACGGGATTCTCCATGTGCAACCAGCTATAATTGGCGTTCACATTCCAGTGTGAATTGATGTGGTAGCCTATATTCGTTTCAACTCCCCAATTCTCTATCTCTCCGGAATTGATATTCAATGGAGGAAAGAGTCCGTTTGACATAATCAGATTGTCGCCATTGATATAGTAAAGGCTGATTCCATAGGACAATACCCCTTCCAGCAGACGTTGTGAATAGGAAAGTTCATAGTTGATTAGTTTTTCCGGTTTCAATTCCGGGTTGGCAGGAGGAAACATATACATCTCACGAATGGTTGGATTACGGTATCCTTTGCTGACCATTGCTTTAAGTTCTGCATTCTTGGGTAAATGAAAAGCCAGTCCGCCTTGTGGAATCCATTCTGTACCTACGTGTGAATGGTGGTCTACACGAATACCTGCGTCCAGTGAGAACCAACTGCTGATATCCTGACGGAAATCAACGTATCCGGCAAACTCATCCATTTGCTTGTCTACTCCCGGAGTATGTTCACCCGTAGCCAGTACTTTGTTCCATGATTCACCTCCGAAGTGTTGATAATCAAATCCTACGGTCAAACGATTACCGGTAAAGAAAGTGGCACTCTGATACCATGATACACCCAGCATTTTGTCTTTAGAGTTGAAATGTGATTTTTGCGGTTCTTTTCCTATCTGATAGCCATCATTGATTTTATGCCGTCCCCAGTTATAGAAAAAGCTCAAACCTCCTGAAGTCTTTTCATAATGATTTTCCAAAGCGAACGATGTCATTCCACGAGTGATACGAGAATCGTTGTCAATCAGTGGTACTTGGATAGTCCCCGGATTGGAAGCATTAAAATGGGTTACATTCACATCTCCCCATACTTTCCAGAAAGAACTGATATCATAACCTAACTTTGCGTATCCACCATATTGCTCGAACCCCATATCGGGACGATGTCCATCTGTACGATTATATGATCCGGTTACGACGCTACTGAAACGTCCCTTCTTGACACGGTTGGAAAATTCAGTCTGCAACGTGTTATATGAACCGTACCCAACTTGCATATTCGTCTTCACACCTTCTTCCTGTTGCCGACGGGTAACAATATTAATCACACCACCCATGGCATTCGAACCATAAAGTACAGATGCAGGACCACGTAAAACTTCCACTTTCTCTGCCATCATAGATTGATAAGCATCCGCTATCGGATGTCCCATCAACCCCATGTACTGGGGATGACCGTCAATCAGTACCAATAATCCCGCTGTCGGACTACCACCGATACCACGCAAGCTCATGCCACCTGCAGCTCCGGTAGATACGCCATATCCCATGATGCCACGACTGGTAGTGAATAATCCCGGTACCTGCTCCGTTAACAACGGCAAAAGAGAAGGCTCATATCTTTTCTCAATTTGTTGCCTGCCGACTACGGAAATGGTCATCGGAAGATGACGCACATCGGTTTCATTACGTGTTCCGGTGACTACGACTTCATCAATCATATAATTTCTTCCGGCCTGTATGCTATCCTTTTTAGTATGTGTCATTCCCGAGAGGGAAAGCAAGCTACCGAACAGGAATAAACAAGCTGTATTTCTTCTCATACTTTATTTCGTGTTTCAAGTTTCTTCTTTTTACTTCTTATTTCTGATCTTTTCCAGAAAATCGCGGATCAGTGGTAATATTTCTTCTGCTGATTCCACTTCACTGCACATTGTCTCTACAGGACATCCTCCTGTATGGTTACGGTTCCAGATAAAAGCAACTTCCTGCGCAAAATCGACTTTCACATCTGATTTCCGGAATAGCTCCAAAGCCTTGGTACTGATAATATCCGTATATAATTCTTTTATACCACCCAGAATCATCAGGGCGGCAGCTCCCTTGCCAACCACTTTATCAGCAATCAAAGCTCCTTTAAGAAACTCCGGTTCCTGTGTTAGCAAATCATAGAGATCGGCTACGCCACGTTGAGTGAAAGTGCGGATTTTTCCTCCGTTGGCAATGGTACAGGAGTATCCTCCCGTATGTAATAGATTGATTAATTTTTCCATCGTTTCTTTTATAAAGTACCTTGTTTCAATTGTTCTACAAACTGGTCGATCCGGTGCAGTTCTTTCGGAATATCAATATTTTGCGGGCAATGAGCCACACACTGATTACAACCGATGCAATGGCTTGCCTGTCGAAGTTTGGGCACGCTACGGTCATATCCGACAAGAAAAGCGCGCCGGGCTTTCGCATAATTTTCATCCTGTCCGCTTCTGGCGACATTACCTTCATTGACACAACGGTTGTAATGTAACAATACAGCAGGTATATCCAGTCCATACGGACATGGCATACAGTATTTGCAGTCGTTGCAAGGGATGGTAGGATATTTCAGCATTAATTGTGCCGTTTCTTCGAGGAATTCTTTTTCTTCATCTGTCAATGGCTCCAAAGGAGAATAAGTGCGAAGATTATCCTGCAGATGCTCCATATAAGTCATGCCGCTTAATACAGTCAGAATATCCGGGAATGAACCGGCAAAACGGAAAGCCCAGGAAGCGACACTGCTTTCCGGACGACGTTGTTTGAGCCGTGCCACCAGATTATCGTTCAATTTGGATAGACGTCCTCCCAAAAGTGGTTCCATAATGATGGCAGGAATCCCCCGTTTGGCCAGTTCGCCATAGAGATATTCCGCATCCGTATTTCGAGTATTGGTCTCTTTGGCATGTTTCCAGTCTACATAATTGAGCTGTATTTGTACAAAATCCCATTTAAATTCATCGTGTCGTGAGAGCAGATAATCATATACTTCAATGTCACCATGGTAAGAAAATCCGAGATTCCGGATGCGTCCGGCTTCACGCTCTTTAACCAGAAAATCAAGTATTCCGTTATCCAGGTAGCGTCCTTTAAGGGCTTCCATTCCTCCCATGCCGATGCCGTGGAGCAACATATAATCAATGTAGTCGACTTGTAGCTCCGTGAATGATTTGTGGTACATTTTGAGTGAGGCTTCGCGAGACCACGTATCAGGAGAGAAATTAGACAATTTGGTAGCGATGTAATATTTATCACGGGGATGGCGACTCAATGCAATACCTGTTGCCTTTTCGGAAAAGCCTTGTACATATGCCGGAGATGTATCGAAATAGTTCACTCCATGAGCGATTGCATAATCTACCAATCCGTTTACGGCATCCTGGTCGATAACTTCACCATTACCATCGGGAGCAGGTTTGAGCGGCCAACGCATACAACCATATCCCAAAAGTGAAACACGGTCACCGGTGGTTGGAGATGTGCGGTAAGTCATTTTATCGGTGGGCACCTCTCCTTCTCCTGTTGCGCTACTTGCAGAAGTAGTCCCCTTTGAAGAGCATCCGTATAACAGACCTGTCGATGTGGCTGCACTGATACCTACAATCTTAATAAAATCTCTTCTATTTATATCTTTCTTATTTTTATCTTCCATAATCTTATACTGATTTAGATCAAATAATTCTATGCATCTGATGTCCTGTCACATAAATGGCGCTGAAAGGACGGGACGGACAAAGGTTCTCACACGCCCCACAACCGATACATTTTTCTACATTTACTACCGGAATCTTTGGAGAATCTGTTTTTTCAGGATCGGAAGCTACCATCTGTATGGCACCTGTCGGACAATGGCGGGCACAGTTGCCACATTCCATTCCATCTGTCAAAGGTACACAGTTCTCTTTAATCCATACGGCATGTCCGATCTGAATAGCTGATTTCTCGGCAAGACTGGTGAGATGAATAGCACCGGCAGGACAAACTTCCGAACATTTAGTACATTCGGGACGGCAATATCCACGTTCGTATGATATTTCCGGTTGCATCAATGTCAATAGGTTGTCCGATGGGCGCAATACCTGGTTGGGACAAACAGAGACACATAATTGGCAGGCTGTGCAATGTTGAGTGAAATTGCGTGCGCTTAAAGCACCGGGAGGATAGATAGGGTTTTCTCTTTGGGGAATCTTTTTATCTTCGATAGTAGCCAATCCTCCGTCTACTTTTTTCTCTTGTGCTTTCAGTACAGAAGTTGTTGCAAAAATGGCCGATGCTGAAAGGAAGCTACGACGGGCATTGTCTACCTGTTCAGTAGTGACAGACTTTGCTTTCGTATCTTCGCTCGTAGCTGTTTCGTTCTTAGGTTTCCGTCTTGTGTATGTAATGGCTCCATGCTTACACTTTCCGATGCAATCCATACAAGTCACACAACGGCTATAATCTATTTCATGAGCTTTCGGATTAATACACGATGCTTTGCAATTGCGGGCACACAAACCGCAACTATTGCATTTGGAAGTATCAATTACCGGTTTGAATATCGCATATTTGGATATAAACCCTAATACAGTACCTACGGGGCAGATCGTATTACAATAGGTTCGTCCGTTGCGCCACGCCAGAATGAAAAGAACAACAAGGGTAACAATGGCAATCAGCATCGTCGAAAGACTCTTTATCCATACATCTACCTCATAAAAAGCATAACTATCCACTCGTTCGGCGAAGTACGCCAACAGGTTGTTTCCCCATTGCCAGACCGGTGCAAAAAGACTGGAAGCTATCCGGCCATAAGCACTATACGGTGCCAGCAAGATAGCCAAAGAGTTCAATCCTGCAACCATCATAATAATGAATACTCCTAAAACGCCATACCGCAACCATTTCATTGCTGGTGAATAACGGAACCGGTTTTTCTTTTGTTTGCCGGATACCCACGAAACAATGTCCTGAAACACTCCCAACGGACAAATAACAGAGCAGTAGATACGTCCGAACAGGAATGTAAGTACAACTAAAAACAATACGACACCTATGTTCAAGGCTAATAAAGCCGGCAGAAATTGAATTTTCGCCAACCATCCGAACCATGTGTGCAATGTACCCGTGAAGTCGAGAAAGAGCAGGGTAATAAGTGTAAAGCACACAATGGCGGTTGTAAGTCTGATAGTACGTAGCATAAACTAATTAATTTTCAATTTATAGTAGTTATATCTAAATGTCTAAAACTGTCAGGATTGAACCATCTATATTTCAACTTTGCAAAGTTAATCAGGGAAATTTGTTTTTCAACTATACAAATTACAGAATGTTTTACCAATTTCACTGATAACAGACGGGAAAACCTTTAGCCGATTGGGTAAAACACTATTTTTCTAATGCCACGACCTCTCCAATCTCCGGAATCAATACATTCAGAGAATCTTTATTCTTCATCTCTTCTGCATTTTTGAGAGGTTCATCCCAACGATGTTTGGCCAACGCATATTTAGAATGATGTACGGTCAGAACTCTTTTCGCTTTTAAATCTCTGGCCGTCTGTGCCATATATTGGGGCATCAGATGAATTAAGCTCCACTCTTCGTTGTATTGCCCGTTTTCAAGAATTGCGAGGTCGATGCCGGGGAACCGGTTGCCTATTTCTGCATAATGCGTATCATATCCTCCGTCTCCGCCAATGTATATCTTTTGTGAAGGAGCTTCTAGCAGGAAAGAAGCCCAAAGTGACTGGTTGGCAGTAAGTCTGCGACCGGAGAAATGACGGGCAGGCAAACAATGTATCATAAAGCCCGGAACGAGGTTTGCGTCTTCATTCCAGTCAAGTTCTATCAGACGCTCTTTATCAAATCCCCAATATTCGAAATGTTCGCCAACACCCAACGGACAAATCACTGCTCCAATCCGGTCTTTTAATTTTTTGACTGTGTTGTAATCCAAATGATCCCAATGATCGTGACTAATCACGAGATAATCAATGTCCGGCATATCATCCGGTGTATAAAGTTCCGTACCTTTGAATGGCTTGTTGACAAAAGATACGGGAGAAGCCATACAAAATACCGGGTCAACCAATATTCGCTTTCCTCCCGTTTGAATCAGGTAAGATGAATGTCCGAACCATACCAATATTTCTTCATTACGGCCAATCTTGCGTAAATCTGTTTTTATTGCTTTGACAGCCTGTTCGGGGCGCAAACCGTCTATCTTTCTGAAAATGAACTCCCAGATTCCGCTAAAACGTCCCCTGTCGGAAGTCATCAATAGAGTTTCATGCTGATTTTTAAATTCTCCGTTTCTGTAATTAGGAGATTTCATGACTCTTTCCAGCCGTTCCCCACGGGGAGTTCTGCCGAAACTGGCTTGATTGATAAAAACAATGACTGACACCGCCAGCAATGCTATTACAGCTAATATACATCCTACAATCATACGTGCTTTGAATTTCTTGAATATGATACGCATATAATTCATAACTAAATTATTTCACGCAGCAAATATACAGGTATTCAGAGAGCTTGTTAGTATATATATTACAGATTGTTATACCATAATTACTGAAAGCAGTTGCCTGTTGGGTGTCAGTCTATTGTGTGAACAAACCCTTTTCTTGTTCAGTTATTTAGAAATAAATTTTGTAGCTGATGTTCGGAATCAGACCCGCTCCGTCTTTTTCTTCTACTACACTCGTTCTTTCATTGTATTGATAGAAATGCATTCCGGTGCGCATACCCACATTCAGTATTTTCAGAGAAAACTCGTGGGATACTCTTTTCTTATTGATCCGGAAGCTGATCGAAACATCACCGTTTATAGATGGATTGAATCGTTTAGTATATGCTTTGCTCTCGTCAAAAACGATGTCTTTTTCTTCCTGACTTTTTTCTTCATCCACAGGTGTATAGCGTCCTCCTCCCTGAAAGAACAGACGGCCGTTTACACTTAATACATTCTGTTTGAGTCTGCCAACCATCCATTCTTTTCCGGCGAGCAGGTTCACTAAAAAACTTTTATCCAGTCTCGTATTTCGCCAGATACGGTCTCCTCCCCTATATTTCGATTTGAATAATGAAGCTGTAATCATATAGTAGAAGCCGTTTTTCATGTATTGTTCCAGTGTTATATCTATTCCATAGTTTTTGGCTATTCCGGTGTTTGTCAATATGCGGTCTAAATAGAATTCTTCATAATTGATAATCGAAAAGGAGGAGTTTTCCTCAACCGGTATGTGGAACAAGTATTGATAATAGGGTTCTATTTTCAGATGTAGGCTCTGATTGATATTCCAGTCATAAGTGAATCCGAAATGATGTGCCTTTGAGAAGTCCAGGTACCGGTTTGATTCCTTTTTACCATTGATTATCTGTTCAACAAAGTAATAGTCGAGCCTTTCCCGGCGGCTATGCAAGCCGTAAGCTGCTGCTAAAGAATGTGCAGGATTTATTTTCCATTTAAGGGCAACTCTCGGTTCTATCGACCAGTTCTTGTTTAAAGTAAAATATTGTCCGGTAACCCCTAAACTGGTTGTCAGATTGTTGCTCAAGTTTATTACAGAACTACTATATGCCGAGAGGACTGTACTTTCTCCACTGCCTTTCGATATTTGTTCCATAGGTTTGTTTAATCCCAAATAAGGGCTGACTTTGTAATCAAGATCATATTTAAGTTCCGTAATGGTAATCCCTGTTCTGTTGGTATGCCTCGGACTGAATTTCTTATTCAGATATGAATTGAATACTAAATTCCATCTGCTATTCTGAATATCTGCTACATTAATAATAGCGTCGTCGGTATGTAAGTCCGCCAATGAACGGTCTTTGGAATAGGTAGCGGATAGAGAAGAACGGATATAAGTATTTTCATCCAGTACATATTTGTGCGCTAAGCCACCTGCCAGTTTATCCAGTTTATTATATCCCGACGACCGGTCTCCCATCGTTTCCCATTTGGAACGTTCCAAAACATCTGCTTTATTTCTGTCTATCAATCCTAATCCCCAGATCGAAAAGGTTCCAGCTTTACGTGTGGGAAAATTTAGTTTGAAGGCTAAATCCTGATATTTCAGGTTGATGTCATTACCCGATGCCAGTGAAGTAGTAGAAAAGCGATAATTCACCAGATAGGAACTTCCCCGTTTTTTATTGATAGGACCTTCCGAAGCTAAATCTATGCCCATGAGTCCGACCTGAAAGGCGTGTTCGTACTTCTGATTGTTACCATTGCGCAAATGCATATCGAAAACACCTGATAGGGCATTACTGTATTCCGCCGGGAAAGCTCCGTTGTAGAAATCGGAGTTGCCGATGACTTGCGTACTCAAAGCGGACAGGAATCCTCCTCCCAAGCCTGATAAATCAGCAAAGTGAGTAGGATTAGGTATTTCAATTCCCTCCAGTCTCCATTGTGTAAATTGCGGGGCATTTCCCCGGATGGCAACCGCATTAGTACCGACATCTCCTGCTACACCTGCAAATGCAGAACTTAACCGTGCAGGATCGTCAAAACCATTGGCAAATCGGGACGCTTCTTCAATACTAATCATACGTCCTCCTGTGATAGCCATTGGGTTGACAGTCCGGTCTTTTTTTATTTCCGGCTTGACAAGTACTTCAGCCAAATCTTGTACATTCTCATCCATAGGAATCTCTACAAATACTTCTTTGGATGAAGTGACAGATACTTCGCTGATGATACTTGGGCGATACCCCATAAAAGATGCCTGAATATTATAACGACCCACCGGGACATTATTAATCCGGAAATTTCCCCGTCCGTCAGTCGAACCTCCCCGTGAGGGATCTTCTATTATACAGACAGAGGCATATTCTATGGGTGTATTGGTTTTGGAATCAACAACGATTCCTCTTATGGTTTGAGTCAGTTTTTGTGTATCATTGCTAGTAGTCTTTTGTTTGTTATCCTGCAAAAAAATTATAATATGATATCCTTTTATCTTATATACATATCCGGTTTCCTTCAATAGTTGAGCCATAGCTTTGTCAATGGTTACATTTTTGAATGATAAAGAGTGCTTCTTTTCGATATTCAGGTTCGATTGTTCATAAGCGATGCTATATCCGGTTTGTGTTTCAATTTGTGCAAAAGCCTCTTTTAATGAGATATTTTTATTTTGTATGGTAATCTTTTTATCTTTATTCTGTGCAATAGTTGTAAGAGATAGAAAAGTAAAAAATAAAAAAATGGCGAGCTTACCTGCCTGTTTATTTGTATTTATTCGATTCATTATTCTATATTTGTATGTTGATACTTCATTTTACGTCACTTGTTGAATGAGGGTAGACATTTCAGAACTGGGAAGAGGGTCTCAAGCTGCTTCCCGGTTCTTTTTATTCATAGGCTGTTTCTTTTTATTGTCGGGTTAATACTATTTTCTTTTCATATTGCTGATAATCAAAGCCGATGATATCTTTCAATATATTCAGTATTTCATTCAGACTTTCATCTTTCAGAAACTTAACCGTATATCGTTTGGATGCGGGGATAATTGCTGTATTATCAATAGTGGTGTTATAGTGCCTTTCCAAGGTTCGGAATATTTCTCCGGCGCTGGCATTGGTAAATACTAGTTTTCCCGCCATCCAACAATTTGTATCATTCGTATCTATCACTGATATGTGAATATCTGATGATTTTTTGTCGTATGTAAGCTGCTCATCGGGCTTTAGTATATGGGGAGGTTGAGACCGGACACTCACTTCCACCTTACCGCTAGTCAATGTAGTCGTTATTTTCTCATCATTAGGATAGGCTTTCACATTGAACCTGGTTCCAAGAACTTTCACAGAGAGTTGGGAGGTTTCTACAATAAAAGGACTTACAGTATCTTTTTTGACAGAGAAATAAGCTTCACCGTCAAGCATGACCAAGCGTTTATCTTTGGCAAAAGTTTCCGGGTATAAAATGCTACTTCCCGCGTTCAACCATACTTCCGAACTATCCGGCAAGATTAAGCGCTTCTGTTCTCCGTAGGCAACGGATATTTCTATCATTTCGTTGTGAGGAGAAAGATAGTAGAACATCCCTCCCGCAAATAGAAATAAAGGAACAATAACGGCGGCGACACGGGCAAACTTCTGGTAAGAAGCTATGTTGGTCAGATGCTCCTTATTATATCCTGTTCTTAAATTCACCCGTTCCAATGAAGCATAAGTGCTTGAATCGGCTTCTATGTCCAATTCATTCCAATAATCCAATGAGGCTTTAGCTTTCGCCTGCTGATTTTCATCTTTGATGATCCATTTCTGCACTTTCTCTTCCGTTTCAGATGGAAAGCGGGCGGAGAGGAACATTTTGATGATTTTACTGATATTACTTTTCTTCATTTTTGCTGCACTTTACTATATATACAGTTTAGTGGCAAAAAGCTCAATAAGAAAGTGGAAGTTTTTTTTATAAAGCAGAATGAAAAAAAATATAATGCTATAATAGTGATACCAGGAAACATGAAATAACCTTCCGTATTTCTTTCAAAGCAAGACTTAGCTGGCTTTCAACATTTCTTTTGGTAGTATTCAGGCGTTCGGCAATTTCGGCATTGGATAATCCTTCGTTACGACTCAATGTATAAATCATTCTCCGTTGTTCGGGCATTCCTCCGACAAGTTCGTCAATCAGCATTTCCAATTCCTTGGCAATAAGGTCTTCTTCGGAAGTAGAGCTATATCCTGTTTCTTGATTATTGTTCAGATAGGCATCACACACATATTTATGTTTCAGAAAGTTGATTGCTGCATTTCTTGCAATGGTGTGCAAATAAGAATTGAATGATCTGGACGTATCAATCGAATGACGGTTGATCCAAAGATTGACAAATAAATCCTCTGTCAGCTCTTCCGCATCAGGTTCTGATTTTATATATCCGTCAATGAATGTTTTGGTTTTGTTGTAGTATGCTATAAAAATAGTCTCAAAGGCCTTGTGATTCCCATCCTGAAAGGCCTCCAGCGTTTTTATATCAATGTTGTTATTCATACTATCTCCCAATTTTCATTTCATTAGGACAAAAGAAGCAATAATTTATTTTAGATAGATGGTCTTTTTTGAAATATTAATGATATTAGAAAGATTTATTCTATTTTCAAGATTCTCTTCATCTCCGGACGAAAGCTATCACCCCAGATTTCCAGTTGCTCAATCAGAGGAATCAGCGTCTTTCCCAATTCGGTGATAGCATATTCCGAATGGGGAGGAAGCTCCATGAATATCTTTTTGCTGATAATGCCGTGCATCTCCAATTCTTTCAGTTGTTGATTGATGACCCGGGGACTTGCCTCGGTAAATAAACGATGCAGCTCGCTGGGACGTTTCGGACCAGTGCATAATTCCTGAATGATGCAACTTTTCCATTTTCCCCCGATCACTTCCATCGTAATCTTTATCCCACAATCAATATCAAAAGGAATTTTCTTCTTATACATAGTTTTCTGCTTTTCTGCAAAAATAAGGATATCACTACAAAAACAAAAATAATAATCCCCAAATGTAGTATAGGGCTAAATTTATCAGTATATGAATAATTCGTCCCTACTTGCCGATGTTTCAGGTATTCCCTACTTTTGCTTCAAAAAGATGAGAAAGTATTTATTATCACTTGCATTAGTCGTTGGAGTCGTTTCAATGAATGCACAAGAAAAAGTAACAAACAATGTAAATATGGAAAATAAAAAATCAACTCTTCGTTTTATCTATCCTCAATGGCAAGGAGGAATTGTAGATCATTGGATGCCTGATATTCCGGCGGAAGATTCATCCAGAGGCTACTATCTGGGAGCACAGTTATTGAACTATTTAGCCCCACAGACCGGTCAGAATACGGTCGAAGTTCCGGTTTCACTGGATATAAATGACAGAGCGACGGAAAAAGGTATCAGTGCACGCAGTGTCATACTGAAACAAACTAAAGCTGCGCTTGATCTGCTTAAAGAGAATCATCCGGATCGGATTGTCACTTTAGGAGGAGAATGTTCCGTTAGTGTTGTTCCGTTTACTTATTTAATCAATAGATACCCGGATGATGTAGCTATCGTCTGGATAGACGCACATCCCGACATCAATCTGCCTTATGATGAATATAAGGGTTATCATGCAATGGCACTAACAGCTTGTTTGGGAATGGGAGATGAAGAAATAATGGAATTACTTCCGGGAAAAACGGATGCTTCCAAAGCCCTGATTGTCGGACTCCGCTCATGGGATGAGGGTATGCAGGAACGACAAAGAAAGCTGGGAATTAAAGGATTATCTCCACAGGAAGTTGCCAATGATCGTACAAAGATTATGGAATGGCTGAAAAGTACCGGGGTTTCGAAGGTGGTTATACATTTCGATATGGATGTATTGGACCCGGCAGAGATAATCGCTGCCGTAGGCGTTGAGCCTAACGGCATGAAGATTGAAGAAGTAGTTCGTATCATTAATGATATATCCTCCGAATATGATCTGGTAGGACTTACAGTTGCCGAACCTATGCCACGAGTGGCAATCAAACTTAGAAATATGCTCAATCAGTTACCTCTATTGAAAGATTAAATCCCCTTTGACGAGGACGGTAAAGAATACCGAATACATTCAGTAGATACCCCAATAAACACAATAATGGGGCAATACGTATGCGTGTTCCACTAAATATATCGGGATTATAGGCGGCAAGGGTACTCCCCTCGCCGCTCATTAATATATATCCTATGATAATCAATATAGAGCCGATAATTAAGATGACGTAATTTCTTTTGCCCAATACTGTTTTTATTTCTTCTTCTCTTATTCTTTTCGATTTCATATTCTTTGAGTTTAGTTGTGATAATTCATTAGTTGAGTAAAGCGCATATATTTCTTTTCAAATTGCTGATTACTCTGTTCATATCTCTCTTTATCCATACTCTTCAGTAATTCATTACACTGATTCCATTGCCAGAACCTATACAAACAATCCTGTTGAACCATCCCTATCCGGTTATCTCCCAATGAGAAAGCCCAGTCGATATAATTTTCCGATTCTGCTATCAGATGATTCAATAGATCGGTCGCTTTCTGCGTTTCTCCTATGGAAGCATAAGCGGTGGCTATATCATACGAACCACTCTCGTATACTTCAGGAACATTATATGCCGGAATAGCTTGCCCAGCATATTCCAATACTTTTCTGGCACGGATGTCGTCTCCTTGTTTCACCAATTCTTTAGCCAGTTGCGCAAAGAGCCTTCGATGAGAATAACAGATGCGCAGGGTTGTTTCGTCCAGATAAAGTCCGGGAGTATCCAATCCACCGTATTTATATCTGTTCATCACATTCTCGTAGAGCTTCTCCGTATCTATGGCATATCCATTGCCTTCTTCCACGTCTCCCCATTCTTTATAGTTGAAAGGAGTAAACCGGAATGCTAACCCTTCCTGAACAAAGTAGTCATCAAATTTCAGTTTACTGGAGTTGCCTACCGAGATAGCCATGTACAGGGGACGTTCCCAGTTACAGTTAGCCAGGATCTCGAGCATGAGTAAGTCCACTTTAGTCAACAGACGTATATTTTTTAGAGAAATAGACAGTTTATCCGGTATTGCATCTCTTAGTTCTTCCCCTTTTAAATGACGAATGGCTTCAGGCAACATCATTCCAGAACGGAGTACTGCATCCTTATCAATATAAATATTTATAGTATCGGTAGGTATCACATGGAATTCCTGTTTCTCTGCGAACACCCAATATTTCAGGATATTCTTTATTTCATACGGATCATTTCCAAAACTATCACGGGCTTCTTCGGGATGTTTCTGATACAATGCTTCTATCTGTTTCTTCAATTCCGGACGAACAGCCACATATTCGTTCTTCCCTTCCTGGTATTGATTTTGATCCCAACTGATCGGCAGTCCGGGAGCATCGTACAGAGGACATTGTTGCTGATAAATGTACCAGTCGGTCTGCGCATAACTTAAATTGCAGATACGTACATCTCTGCGTACTTCTTCCGTATCCTGATTATACCACAAGGGGAACGTATCATTATCCCCCTCACAGAATATGATCGGATTTCCTTTGTCGGGAAGTGTCATCAGATAATTAGCACCAAAGTCACGACAGGTATACCGGTTGCTTCGATCGTGGTCATCCCAAGTCTGGCTTGCCATTTGTATGGGGACAAACAGGCAAAGCAGCATAAGTAAGCCGACTGGGAGGATTTTTGCCTGTTTCCTGCGAAGCATGTCACAGCATCCGGCGGCTCCCATTCCAATCCAGATAGCGAACGCATAAAACGAACCTGCATACGCATAATCCCGTTCACGGGGTTGTCCGGGAGTCTGATTCAGATAGAGCACAATAGCCAATCCCGTCATAAAGAAAAGGAAAAATAAGACACTGAATTGCTGCTTGCCTTTTTTTCCACGTGTCCATTGCCAATAGATACCGAGTAATCCTAATAATAATGGTAAGCCATAGAACACATTGTGACCTTTGTTCTCACGCAAAGATTCCGGCAAAAGTTTTTGATCCCCCAGTCGCAGATTATCAAGCCAGGAAATTCCTGTAATCCAGTTACCATGTTCCGGTTCACCGCTTCCTTGAATATCATTCTGTCGTCCGACAAAATTCCATAAGAAATAGCGCCAGTACATGTAATTGAGTTGGTATGTGATAAAATAAGTCAGGTTCTCTTTTTGTGTAGGAGCCTCATTCGCACCTCCACCGGACCATCCTTTGTAAGAAGCGGCCGAACGATCATTCCACATTCGCGGAAATAACATATTTTGAGTGTAGCACACGTCTTCCTTATAGCGAATAATTTTATACTTGCCTTCTTTCTTATCCGGCCGATAGATGGCACTACCTTTTTCTGTCTTTACCTTGTAATAGTCTCCTTCGGGCACATACTCCGGTTCGGACGCATAGGTTCTCCCATAAAGTAAAGGAGCACTTTCATACTGTTCGCGATTCAGGTAGCTTTTGAGTGTGAAAATAGTATCCGGTGCATTCTCGTTGAGCGGCGTATTAGCATTGGCACGAATGAGTATGACCGCATAGGTGGTATATCCTATGGTGAGCATGAGTAAACACCACAAACCGGTATTCACGATGCGTTTTCTGAACCGATAAATGGCTCCTATCAGTAAAAACAGGACCAAACCCAGAAAGACGATCAATCCTGACTGGAAGGGTAATCCCATCACATTGACAAAGAATAATTCGAACCATCCTCCTACATCAGCCATTCCGGGTATATAAACAAAAAGAATCAATACAATAAGAATACCGGATAATGCAATGGCCCCGATAACTCCCTTGAGTGATAGAGTCTGATATTTTTGGTAATAGAACACTAATACAATGGCAGGAATACAAAGCAGATTAAGCAAATGCACTCCGATTGAAAGCCCTATAATATAGGCTATCAGGATAATCCAGCGGTCACCGGACACAGAATCTGCTTCATCCTGCCAGCGAAGAATCATCCAAAATACCAAGGCTGTGAGGAAAGAAGAGAAGGCATATACCTCCCCCTCTACCGCACTAAACCAGAATGTATCACTGAAAGTATAAGCTAAAGCTCCCACAAAACCTGCTCCCAGAATGATAATAACATCCATAACAGATAATTTCCGTTCATCGCCCACAAGCAAGGCTCTCACTAATCGGGTAATACTCCAGAAAAGAAACAAGATACAACCGGCACTCAATAGTGCATTTAAAAAGTTGACCATTCCCGACACTTGCGAAGCATCGGAAGCAAACTGGGTAAACAGGTTGCCGACAAGCATATAGAAAGGTGCTCCCGGCGGATGCCCTACCTGTAATTTTTCAGCACAAGAAATAAATTCGGGACAATCCCAGAAACTTGCGGTTGGTTCGATGGTCATCCCATACACAAATGCTGCTATCAGAAAGACCAGCCACCCACCGAAATCATTCCATCTTTTAAATAATAAGTTGCTCATTGTTCTGTACTTTTTTATTTGCAAAGTTACAGGACATACTGCTAAAATAGGCATTTTTTACCGGACGGATACGGACGGTCGTCAATGATAATATGTTGATAATCAATAATAATAAAAGTGAAGAGATAGACAAAAACAGACAGAGGATAAATTAGGTACAAATTAATAATGGCATAGTAAAGTAAATGGCATAAAAATGACAATGTATCAAATATGAAAAAACTATTGGGATATTAGGAAAAACAAGTGCCACTCTTGTTTTTTGCTATTTAATTTCGTATCTTTAATGACTTTCATTCTTCTAAAGACAGATAATCATATTACAGAATGACAAATATCACCTTATAAAGTGACATTTGTCACCCTATAGGATGCCCATCGTCCCGTTATAACGGGACAACTACCCGACTGCATAAAAGATTACTAATTTCTGTACCAAAAAACATTAATCTCTGCAACGAAAAGCCTTAAATGTAGTAAGGAGATAATGAATCATTACCAGATAATAATTAATTTCTTGCACAAAATGAAAGATCCCCCAATGATTTCACAATATCTTCCAGTGACTCTTTAGAATTTGCCAACATCAGTTTCTCCGTTTTTATTCTGGAGATTCTCCGGGTCAGCGTCTCTGTAGTCAGTTTCATTAAATCAGCAAAGCAAGCAGGTTGGACTCCCTCCCGCAGAAAAGCACATACCCTTAAATCCTCTTCTGTGAGCTTCGGACCTATTTCTTTCAATTTAGATACAAGTCCATAGACGTTTTCCTGAAGTCGCAGTAACTCTGTCCAGTCTTTCTCGGAGAAAGAAGGGATTTTAGAAGACAAAACATTCCGTTCTTTAAACTGTCGTACTTTTGAGACAACGGGGGAACTTTCATAGATATGTAGTTGAAGAGACTGATACTTCTCTTCGAGATGGTTACATTGCAAAATCAGCTTATCCGATTCAACATCTTTTTTCAGTATTTCTTCTTTGAAAAGATCCAATTGGGAAAGTGCGTGCCGATTTTTCTTCCAGAGTAGCCCAAGTAACAAAGACATCACACCAAACATTCCTAAAGCAGAAGAAAGAATTACTGAAGAATCGCTTTTACCGTCATTCAACATCAACTGACTGGCGTAAGCCTTTCTCTCCATTTCCAGTGCCTCATCAAAGTTACCGTATTTCTGATAATAAAGACTACATCGTTTGCAGATTTTTGCCAGATGGTCGTATTCCTCTGTTTCCTTGGCAAGCTTGATTGCCTTCTTAAAGTGGATTTCTGCCTCCTCTTTCTGTTCCAGATCACTTTCCACACAGGCAAGATAATAATATGCTTTGGATTTTTGATATTCATTGCCATTTTTCTCATAATAAGATGCCGCCTGCCTAATCTGCTTATCAGAGGAATGAGGAATGTTTTTATCCTCGTTGAGCTGGGTACACAATAAATTATACTCTGCCAGTTGAGCCTCATTCATTTGGCTTGACTGAATAGTCTCAAGAATAATGGATGCTGTATCAGGGTCCTGTGCCATGAGTTGTGCGGCTTTGCCTAACCCTTGCTTCACACTCGTTCCTTCCGGATGACATGCAGCCAATGAAAGGAGCATCATATACAATAAAATTCGAAGGTTATTCATAACTCTATTTTTGTCTTTACAAAGGATTGATTGGATTTGCAAATATAAAAAATAATCGGTATTTATCCTTCCCTAAGTCATACAAAAAGTATAGTGACGCTATCCTCTCCTTATAGCTACGCTATCCGGGTGTGATAGTGACACTATTTGGCAAGGATAGCGTCACTATGTTTTTTTGACAAATATCAAGCCGTTGTGCACTGCTAATTAAGAAGATAAGCCGTATCTTTGTAGCAAACAAGAAAATTATATATCATGATTAAAAACATTGTATTTGATTTTGGAGGAGTGATTGTAGATATTGATCGTGACAAAGCGGTTCAGGCATTTATCAAACTGGGACTGGCAGATGCTGATACCCGGCTGGATAAATATCACCAGACCGGCATCTTTCAAGAACTGGAAGAAGGAAAGCTAAGTGCGGATGAGTTTCGGAAACAACTGGGGGATTTATGTGGCCGTCCATTGACGATGGAGGAAACCAAACAGGCATGGCTGGGCTTTTTCAATGAAGTGAATCTAAATAAACTCGATTATATATTGGAATTGAGAAAGTCCTATCATGTGTATATTTTAAGTAATACCAATCCTTTTGTTATGTCGTGGGCATGCAGCTCTGATTTCTCATCGAAGAAAAAGCCGCTGAATGATTATTGTGACAAACTATATTTGTCTTATGAGGTCGGTCATACGAAACCTGCGCCCGAAATTTTCGAATTTATGGTAAATGATTGCAATATCATTCCTTCCGAAACTTTATTTGTAGATGACGGTGCTTCGAATATCCATATAGGCAAGGAACTCGGATTTGAAACGTTCCAACCGAAGAATGGTGAAGATTGGCGGGAAGAAATGACTGCTATCTTGCAGAAATGATAATTGAGCAGTTAGTACCATACCGCAAATAAAAAATATGCAACCACAAGTCATACTTATCACCGGAGCGTCTTCCGGATTCGGTAAGATTACCGCCCAAATGTTATCGGAACAAGGGCACATCGTTTATGGAACAAGCCGGAAACCTTCTGAAGACATGAATCATGTAAAAATGCTTGTTGTCGATGTCACCAATTCCTTTTCCGTTTGTCAGGCCGTAGAGCGGATTCTATCGGAGCAGGGACGGATTGATGTATTGATTAATAATGCTGGAATAGGTATCGGCGGCGCATTGGAACTTGCCACTGAAGAAGAAGTGAATATACAAATGAATACAAACTTCTTCGGTGTAGTGAATATGTGTAAAGCTGTTTTGCCATCTATGAGAAAGGCGCGAAAGGGCAAGATTATCAATATCAACTCTATCGGTGGTGTAATGGGAATCCCCTATCAGGGATTTTATTCTGCTTCGAAATTTGCAGTCGAGGGATATAGCGAAGCATTGGCTTTAGAGGTTCATCCGTTCCATATAAAGGTTTGTGTAGTAGAACCGGGAGACTTTAACACCGGATTTACTGATAACCGGAATATCTCCGAACAGACAAGACTGGATGCCGATTACGGAGAAAGTTTTCTGAAATCATTAGAGATTATAGAAAAAGAAGAACGTAATGGATGCCATCCGCGGAAGTTGGGTGCTGCCATCTGTAAGATAGTGGAACGTACCAATCCTCCTTTTCGGACGAAAGTAGGTCCCTGGATACAGGTATTGTTTGCGAAGAGTAAAAAATGGTTGCCTGATGCAGTGATGCAATATGCCTTACGGATATTCTACGCAATTAAGTAAACGATACGATATATAAAAGAAACTGTTCTCAAAGTTCCTAAAAGAAAAATCGTCCTTACTACGATAGGTTGTAGTAAGGACGATTTTATAAGATCAAGGCTTTTTTGAACGGCCTCTTTTTTTGATTTGAATATCTTCTATGTTTCCGGATTAACCCTTCGGAACCAATTCCAAAAACATGGTAGTAGTCAGCAACACGGCCAGTCCGACGCAAACGCTTATCAACAGCCAATTGATATATTTGGCTTTCGGCTTGGTGTCGGCATGCAGATTATTCAGGAAATACTCCCTGAAGAAAAGATACAGGCCGGGGATCGTGGCACTTGCCAACAAGAAATCTTCCGGAATCTGAAAGAAATAAGTTTTGGATAATCCGATCAGCGACCAGTGGCAAAGGAACAATACCAAAAACATATTGACCTTTTGCGCAAACAGCAATAACAATCCGATGGTAAACACCACTACCGAACAAGGCATGACCGGAGAAGTCATTTCCGGGAATGAGAGACCGCGTGCCAATGAAACCAAAGGGTATATAAAAGGCATTGCCAACAGGACATAAGACAGCAAATCATATTTGTGGGTACGTTCGAAGGTAGTATATCCCGTAATCGCATCCCATATCCAAATGATAGCCATCACACCCCAAAACATAGCCATTACTCCATTATAACTACGCTCTTCACAGTAGATATAATAGTAGACCAGAGAAATCCACGTATACAGACCTATCATATAGAACTTCATCGCCATTTTCACCCACGGACGTGGCCGGCCGATAAGCAATCCGGTCAATGCAATACCAATCAGAATAATAACTATCTGTAAAAGCCAGGTAGCTGAATTATAATATGCAATTGTTCTCCAAAAAATCTCCATAAAAGTTCGTTTTAATGTCTTGTTAATGAAAAGGCTCTATGTGGGAACAGGAACATCGGGAACGTAGCTCCTACCGCCAACATGAAAATCACTGTGCTTGCTATCAGAGTATTAGAGAAGAACATCGACATGAACTTGTCCAGCTTATCCAGATCATTTACATTTTGCAGACACATGATAAGTGAAAATACCATGTTGTATGCAAACTTTCCCGGAATCATGGGAAGTAATGCCGGAATGTACAATACCGTCATCGGGCAATATACTTTTTTCCCTAACCACAAACTGCCGAAGCCGATGACTAATCCGGCAAACAACGAACCTGTGGCAATGTCCATGCCTAAATAGGTCATCAAACAAAAACGACAGGCGTGTCCCAATGCTGCCAGTATGGCAATCATCTTGAATGCACGCAAAGGAGGATCGGAAATCGCACCAAATCCTATACCTGCTACTGCTGCAAAAAATCCATCAGTAAGAATGTCAAGTGCTATCATATCAAATTAAACTGTTTTTTACCATTAATAATGTGAAGGAAAGTCCGATAGCGATGCTGACAATCAACAAAGAAGCCTCTGTCAGACGGGCAAATCCTGTTAAAACGTATCCTTCTACTACATCAATCACGCCATTAATCAAGGGAACCCCAGGCACAAGATAAAGCACGCTGGTTGCCATGGCAATCTCCGAAGTTGTGTCGAAAATCAGCGCGGTGGAAGCACACAGGGAAGCAACAAAAGCCGAAACAATAAATACAACATAATGATTGATCTTTTTCGCCTGCATTTGTTGTTTCAGGTAGAATCCTGTAATGGTAGCCGAGAACACAATTCCCATCGAAATTAAATCACCGCCGAACAATTTGCAGAAAGACGCATTGGCAAATCCTACCAGTAGTAAAACGAAAAGCGGATGTATCCGCGGAGCAGAAATAATCTTCTTGTATTTGTCTTTCAATTCTTCCAATGACAAATGATTGTCTACTGCTTCCCAGCTTAATGCGCTTAACTCTGAATTATGTTCAAAACTGATCGGGTGTGCAGGAATGTCTATGACCTCGTTACAAGCCTCGTTTGTTTCTTTGTCTATAATAGTCAGAATGATGTTTCTATGAAATACGCTTAATTTGACATCTAGTCCGAAAGCCTCTCCAATACGCTTTGTGTTACGTACTACCCGCGAGGTGTGTACTCCGGCTCCCATTAAATGGGCTGAATATTCTGCAATAAATTTACCTATGGATAATAAAGATTCGCCTGTCTTCATGAATATGATATTTTTAAATCGGGCGCAAAAGTACAAAAAAAATAGATACCTTTGCCGTGATTAAAAATAAAAAATGCATGAATAACCAATTTACGCATCCAAAAGAGAGAATACGTTTTGCCATATTGACTTTTTTCTTTGCCCAAGGACTTTGTATGGCAAGTTGGGCCAGCCGAATCCCTGATTTTAAAGACGTTTTTGCCGCAAATTATGCTTTCTACTGGGGACTGATTTTATTTATGATTCCTGTCGGAAAGTTTGTCGCGATCCCCTTGGCTGGCTATCTTGTTTCGAAGTTAGGAAGCCGGAGCATGGTACAGGTCAGTATCCTGGGATACGCTTCATCCCTGCTTTGTGTCGGATTGGCTCATGAGGTCTATCTTTTAGGCTTTCTGCTCTTTTGCTTCGGGGTGTTCTGGAATTTATGTGATATATCATTCAATACACAAGGCATTGAAGTGGAACGTTTGTATGGTAAAACCATTATGGCCACTTTTCATGGAGGATGGAGTCTGGGGGCATGTGCAGGAGCACTTATCGGCTTCGTAATGATTTTGGCAGGAGTCTCCCCTATCTGGCATTACACACTGATATTTATCATCATCCTTATAATTGCACTTTCCGGGCGGAAATATTTGCAGGAGAGCGCACCGCAGGAAGCGGAAGTTTCTGATACGAAGACGCAGGAAAGAAATACGGCCAAAGCTCCCAATGGTTTTCGCCTGTTATTTCAAAAACCGGAAATGTTGCTTTTGCAGTTAGGCCTTGTCGGACTGTTCGCGCTGATTGTAGAAAGCGCGATGTTCGACTGGAGTGCCGTTTATTTCGAATCAGTGGTTCACGTACCTAAATCATTGCAAATCGGTTTTCTTGTATTTATGATTATGATGGCAACGGGCCGTTTCCTGACTAACTACGCTTATCAGCTTTGGGGAAAGAAGAAAGTCCTGCAACTGGCGGGCAGCTTTATCTGTATCGGCTTTTTTGTTTCTGCCCTGTTAGGAGGAGTTTTCGAATCTATGGCCATGAAAGTAATCATCAATTCTTTAGGTTTTATGCTGGTCGGCTTGGGTATTTCCTGCATTGTGCCTACTTTGTACAGCTTCGTGGGAGCAAAATCAAAAACACCGATCAGTATTGCACTTACCATTCTGTCAAGCATCAGTTTTATAGGCTCGCTGATTGCTCCCCTGCTTATCGGTGCCATCTCGCAGGCGTTCGATATCCGTATCGCTTATATGATTATCGGCATATTGGGTGGATGTATCGTATTAATAGTCAGTTTCAGTAGTGCTTTCAATATTCAGGAATCTGGCGATAAACCTGAATAGGACAAATAAAAAACGCAGTCTTTCACTGTGTTTAAAACTAAACCTCCTGTGAAAGACTGCGTCAATCTTTTAATGCCTTAACTAACCTAACTACTTTATCTTAACTATACTAACCTATCTACAAAATACCCGAAAAATCTTTTATACTACTAATAATCCTATCTTTCAATTCGTTGTTTTCAACTATTGAGAAGCCACAGTCTACATTTGCCGGAGCCAATAATACAGCTTTAGCTTCTTCTGCATCTGCCGTCTCTTCCGGGTGCTCTCTGAAATAAGTTTCCCATTGGGAAGCTGATTGCGGAGTTACACCCAGCACATAGTTGATAAAATCATCATCCGTCAAAAAATCCATTACCTTTGAGCACATATCGCATCCTTTTTAAGCGTTTACATAAGTAGGACGGCGTTATCCTGTCTATGTACTCAACCCATTTACCTTTTTACTAAAATTAACTCGCCAGACTACGCAATTTTGTCAATCCGCGATGCATCAGGTTGCGTACAGACTGATAATTCATATTCATAATCTCGCAGATATCCTCGTATTTCTTTTCTTCTATATAATATAATGTAAGCGCTTCACGTTGGCGGGGAGATAATTGATCCAGCAGACGTCTAACCAATGAAAATTCATTCTTGCGTTGCTCTTCTTCCATATAATCATCTTCTACATCTGTAGGAGTGGATATGCTAACTTCTTCTACTGCCGTATCAGACATATACATACGTCTGCGAAGTTCATCACACAACTTATTCTTTAAGGAGATAAATAAATAAGATCTCAAATTATCAATGGTGCCTAATTCATCTTTCTTTGTATAGAGTTTCACGAAGATGTCATGAATACAATCTTTCAGTAACTCTTTATCAATGGTCAACTTCAATCCGTAATTAAAAAGGACGTTGATGTGCAAGTTATACAGCTGTGAAAAAGCTGCCATGTTTCCCGCTTGAAAAGAAGCGAGTAAAGTGTCGGTTGAATGATTAGTCTGTTCCATCATAGCATTAATTCGATTGATTTGATGTTGCAAAACTAAGCAGTATCGACCGCAACGTTAGGTAAAATCTGGTTTGTGGATTGAAAAAACAAGTATCATGTTTTATAACACTCTTTTACTAGAAATTACCAATAAAAAGTAAAAATCCCGCTGAATAGTCTTCAACGGGATTCTCTGCTTTATAACTTATGGAACCAATAAATACCTTCTTTCTTATCTGGCACCTTTAGTTTGTATAAACCATTTATTTTCAGTGATTTATTCATCGTTTCAATCTTTCCGGAAGCAGGGTGGATGTACTTTAATACATACTTTCCGGACGATAATTGAACAGGAATTTCTGTTCCGGACTTGGAATAAATGATACTTCCAATATCAGATTTTACCATTTTCTTGTACTCATCCGTATTTGTTTCTTCCACATCCATTGCTGCTGCATCCTTCAGGAACGCTTTATCTGTGCACGGAATTACAGGACATGAACCTCCTGCCATAAATACAGCCCATCCCATAGCCGGATAATTCTGTGCGTAGAATGTCACTGCCTTTTGAGGAAATTTCTGACGATACTCATTGACAGCTTTATATGCTTCTGTGAAAGTTACCTTTCCCACTTTCATCTTCCGCATGTGCTGACGTGGCGCCATATTCTTTCCACCTTCCGGCGCAAAGATTCCGTCCGTCTTATAATGCCAGTATCGAATATCAATAATATCTACTACGGCAGCGCGTTTAGGATCTGCAAGGATTGCATCTTGTACATCTTTCGTTGTACTTAATGCTACTTTTGCTTTCTTTCCGGTTTCAGTTTCCCATTCAGCTATCACGTCCAACCAAAATTGTACGAAGTGCAACGGGCCTGTAAATTCGGCACTTGTCAACTGAATGACATTCGAATTGTCCGCGAAGTTATTCAGGCATTGGCGGATATATTGTCTGTGCAGTTCACGACGGACAGGATGAGTAATGTCATAGAACATATCCGCCACAAAGATTCGTTTGTCTCCGGCAAATGGAGCAGGTTCAGGAAATCCGGTCTGATTGATGTTATTGCTGCTTCTCCATGGAGAATCTACCCAATGCGCACCGGCTTCCAATATATTGTGTTGGAAATAGTTTTCATGGAACAACAGCAGTCCGTCCTTATTTCCTTTTTCTGCAAATTCTTTTAAGCGGCTCCAGTACCATGCATTAGGGCGCTTCAAATCATATTTGCTCAATCCTTCCCATGCTGTTCCCTGACCGCTACGACCAAATGGCTGTTCATAGAAAGGTCCCCATACATCACCATCGCGACGGCGAATCCGTTCGTGGTCATCCCGGCGACGATCGTACCAAAGACCATAATTCTGATCGAAAACAAGAATGTTTTTCTGTTTCATAAAGTCGACTACAGAATCAATGCGGTCGGTTAATCCCAATCCCTCGCGTCCCGGCACAAAGCGGGTGATGGCCGGACTTGCCTTTTTTAGATAATTGGTTTTGAGCTTTCCGTTCCACCAAGGGGTGGTATGACTGCCTCCCACCAATAGAGCACCGTCCATCTGAATACGTCCATTGGTTACAGTTACTTCCGGTTGGGTTAATAATTTAGCAGCAGTAGAAGAAGAATTTGCAAGTGCAGCGCTCTTTTTCTCTTTAATATCATCGATTGATTTTACTCCGGTTGATGCCACCGAAGGAGCAAACTTGTTATCGCCGATCCAATGTTCCAACGTCAATCGTGGTTTATATGCTTCTTTAGCGAGTTCCATAGCTACTTCCACTGTAGGACTACTGGTTGCACTTGTATTTCTGGGCAGAATACGTGCACGTTCTGCACATTCTTTGTTCAACCGTTCTTTCAATTGAGCATAAAAAATACTGCGAGGTTGTACATGATTGTTGGACTGTGCCCATTCACCGTCACCGGAGAATTGTGCCCAACAACCGTATGCACGGTTCATCGCATCTTTTGCCGGGGCATAACATTCGATTTCCGCTGCCGTACATTGCCAAAACAAGCTGTTTGCCGTATTCCAACCGGCTCCGTTTTTATCTTGTCCCAAATTCTTGAAAGTCAGGTTATGACCGTCGATATTTACTACGTCAAACAGCAGTCCGCACGCCCAGGCATCAATAGAACCGCTGAATCCCAAAGATTCATACGAATCACATTGTACAAAAGCATTGGGACCGGCTGCGCAATATCCGGCAGCAAAGTCATGAATACCCTGTTCCGAATAACAGCGTTGAAATAAAGTTTGTTGTCCCAGCGTATGGAAAGTGCAACGACGCATCCCTCCGATTTCTGAAACGGGTTCTTTCGAGATACAGTCTTCAACGGTAATTTTGGAACCTGTACGCTGAACAATTACAGCACTTCCTGCAAAATGCTTGAAATTAACCAGTCTCACCCAACAGTTTTCCGCATCTTCAATGGAAATACCTGTCCAGCAATGATCCTCGTCTTTAGGATAACGTTTGTCGTAATCAGAAATCAGTGTCATATTTTCTACGCCACAATCGTGAATACGTCCGTTCCATTGATAAGTCAACAGGGAAGAAGTTCCATAGTTGGCATCCAAAGCTACGGTCAGCGGAGTATCCAGTGTTACTTGGTTGCCATTTACTTCGCAGACTGTTCTGTCCCAAGTCAGATCCATGTCACCTTCTTTCCATCCCAAAGCACTGATACCTCCTCCAAAAATATCACAACCCAAAGAGGCAATCCATTCTTTGCCGGAAGGACGGGTAACCATGACACGGTCTCCTTTTTTCAGAGAAACACCCGAAGCGACTTCCAATGTTCTCGCGTTTACCGGAACATAGTGGGAAAGCACCTTCAATGTGTCTTGTACATTCAGGTCGTCCACTCCTTCCATGTAGATAAGCGCACCTCTGTCCACGCCCTTTTTCAGCAGTATTGTTTTTTCTTTATCCGTACCCCGCAATACAATTCCGGATGCGGAGATACGAATACTGCCGGACAGGGAAAACTCTCCCTGATCGAGTAATACGGCTCCCCGAAAACCGGAAGCGTCGGGAGTCAGCGAAGCTACATAATCAATGGCACGTTGAATGCGCGCTGTATTATCTCCGGCTTTCCAGGGTACAAACACCACATTACGGACAGAAGGAATATCCTGTTCGGAGGATTTATATCCGCATGTCGAGAAATCGAGAACCCGGTTTCCCCGATCATCATTCAGGTAAGTGATCTGGTCATTCTTAACCTGTAAAGCAAAGGTTTGCGCATAACTTTGCACAAACCCAATGCTCAATAATCCTAAAAGGATCGTTCTTACTTGTATATTCATTACAATAAACTTTAATCTCTTTTCATCCGGTTACAACAGACTTTTCCGTTTAGACAATGTATCGTAATTGTTCTTCAAGTCTGTCCAGTCCACTTTCTTTCTGGTGTCTATACCATTGATGTATTTTTCAATATTGGTATATCCGTCACCGTTGCAGTCCATGTTGGCGTCGGTCGGGTCATTCGGATTCAATCCGTTGGCAATTTCCCAAATATCCGGCATACCGTCGCCGTCCGAGTCTACTACCGCTTCACCTTTATATTCGGGCAGTCCGCCTACCTGACGAATATCTGTGATGATACCTTGCTTGTAAGAATCAGCCGGTAACCGTCTCTTCACGTAAGGAGAGACAAACTCCGGTGCATCTTTCGCATAAATGGCCTTTCCTGTTTGTACGGTTTTAATGACACGTGCATCTACTGCGTCACGTTTCGGAAAATTAGCTCCTACATTATCTAATACAAAGGTATAAGCTTTTTTGGTATCCATTACAGTTACCGGTGGCATTTTGAAAGCCTCGTCCGATTTAATTAGCGGCAGAAACTTTGCGGCGTCCACCTCTTCTTTAAGTTGTACGCCTCCGTCCCAGTTATCTTTTGTAACTTTGGCATTGCCATGGATAATATTTCCGTTTACGTATGCTTTTCCGAATGAAAGCGGTCTGTTTTTGTCACGTCCCGCTTCCGGTTTGAGAATACGATAAGAGATCGGTTTACCTATCGGAGTGATCGGACCGGGTTTGAAGTAGTTGTTTATCATATTGTAGAAACTGTTGTGATCGCCTCCGTCTACGGAACGGTTCCACCAGTTGAAAACAACATTATTGACGAAGTTAAAGTCGCCGTCCATACCTACCGAACTATTCCGGCTGATGTTGGAAGCAAAGAGATTACGGCAGAACATACTGTTATGCCCACCGATGGTTGCACCGAAAGCATGATTGTAGGTATCCAATGCTTCAGAGAAAATAGAATTCTGGATGGTAATGTTTACTGTCGGAAGTTTCAGCCCGTGTCCGTCTGCCCCTCTGTTGTATACATGACGGTAGATAGACATGTTTTCATCCAATCCCCAACTGGCGGAGCAATGGTCAATCATGATATTCCCAACCGCATTCCCTCCTACTGCATCATCACGGAAAGCTACGTCCTGCGCACCGCGACGGAAGCGCATGTGGCGAATCACAACATCGTGTGTATCGATCAGGAAAGATTGTCCGGTGACGCAAATACCATCTCCGGGAGCTGTTTGTCCGGCAATCGTTACATAAGGGGCACGTACGCTAATCGGGCTTTTCAAACGAATCACTCCCGCTACATTGAATACAATAATACGTGCACCTCCCGTTTCGCAGGCTTCGCGTAATGTTCCGGGACCGGAATCTTCCAGCGAAGTGACCACAATCACTTTACCGCCACGACCACCGGGAGTATACATGCCTCCGCCTTCCGCGCCGGGGAAAGCCGGGATATTACTTTTTATCAAATCTTCGGGTTTCGAGGCCCAAGGCTTATAGGGACGACCTTTCTTTGCTTCTTCTAACACTGTCGGCAAAGCTTTTTCCCATGCCGCATCCGATTTCCGTTCAAACTCCGCTTCTTGTTTTGCTCCTCTTGCTTTTACCGAGTCCGGAATTACAGGATACTGGGCTGCCACAGGTAGTACACAGGCAACCAGCATCCACGCTGATAATACTTTCTTAATGTTGTTCATTCTTTCGAATCTTAATTAGGTTTCTAAAAGGACGATTAAGAAAGCATTTTGTAATCGGTTATCTCTCTCCTTTCCGCCATTCATTCATATATTCGCGAGGGGACTGATTATATTTTTTCCGGAAACACTTACTATAATATCCCGAATCCTTGAATCCGACAGCAAAAGCAATTTCGGAAACACTTAAATCCGTATTTTTAATCAGTTCGATAGATTTATTCAAACGAATCTCTTTTACCAGGTCAACGGGCGCCAGGCCGGTAAGACTCTTCAGTTTCTTGAAGAATGCCGAACGGCTCAATCCGATACCGGATGCTATGGTGTCAATGTTAAAGTCACTGTCGTCCATATTTTCTTCAATGACCTGATGTATCTTTTCGAGGAACTGTACGTCTTTCTTTACCAAAAATTGTTCGTAGCTGTCTTCTTCGGTCGTCGTCTGGTTTTCCATTTGCTGACGGATTCGTTCACGAAACAGTTTCCGTTCGGCAAGCAACTGGTCGATACGTGCCAATAGATATTCCTTACTAAAAGGTTTGGTGATGTAGGCGTTTGCCCCTAAAGTGATCGCTTTGGTCTTGGCGCCTTCATCATTCTTCGCAGTCAGGATAATGACAGGGATATGACTGATTTGGAAATCTTTGCGGATGGATTGCAACATTTCAAGCCCATCCATTTCGGGCATCATCTGATCGGTCACCACAATATCCGGATGATACAGATGTACTTTCTTCAAACCTTCCACTCCGTTATTGGCAATATGGATATTGAACTTGTCCTCCAACTGAAGCTTTATCAACTGGCAAAGGTCTTTGTTATCTTCCACCAACAGAAGGGTCGGTAATGAAGCATCGATTTCCGGTTCTTCTTCCGTACCGTCTTCGGATATGGCATTTGCAACGGGATCTTGTTCTACCGAAACAGGGGCTGTCTCTGTATCTCCCACATAGAAGTCTACTTCCGACGGGCGGTAATGTTCCTTATCCATCAGAAGTTCCACAATAAACACCGCCCCTTGTCCTTCGGGACTTTCGGCACGAATCTGTCCATGATGCAGATTGACGATCTCTTTTGAAAGTGCCAATCCAATACCCGTGCCCTGATAATAGGAGTTTTTCGCGTTCTCTCCTTGCGAGAAGCGTTCGAAAATCTCGGTCAGTTTATTTTGTGGAATACCTACTCCGTTATCTTCCACCCGTACATAACAACGTTTACCGTCGTCCGTCAATCCGGTAGTTATATAAATACTTCCTCCGGAATGAGTGAATTTGAATGCGTTGGATATGATGTTGCGGATAACAATGCTCATTTTCTCCTTGTCCGCCCATACCATAATCGGTTCATCCGGCAACTGGAAAGTAAAACTGATCTCGTTTTCTTCGGAAAGTACCCGGAATTCTTTCTGGAAAGAAGCTATCATTTCATTAAAATCAATTAATGACACATGCAAACGCATCTTGCCGTTCTGAATCTTCCGGAAATCAAGGATCTGATTCACTAATTGCAGCATCTGATTGGTATTCTTCTCCATCAGATCCACATATTGCAATCCTTTCGGAGAGAGCTTTTCGCGTTCTCTTAGTTCCTGTATCGGACCTTTTATCAATGTCAAAGGAGTGCGCAATTCATGGGAGATATTGGTAAAGAACTTGATTTTCATCTCCGATACCTTTTGCTCGATATAAATATCATTCTTCATTTTGAGCATGAAGAAAGCCAGGCGCAGGCTGAAATAGAGAGCTGCCAAACCTAGAATTACATAAATAAGGGTTGCCCACCAGCTCAACCACCACGGTGGAAGGATAGTAATAGCCAATGTACAGTTGGAAACCAGCTCCGGATTGGCTTCATCTACGGTTTCTACACGGAATGTATAGTCTCCGGGAGGTACGTTGGTATAAGAAGCGATACGGTTCTTTCCGTTATAATGCCATTCTTTTTCATATCCTTCAAGTATATATCGATAAGATACCCGGTTTTGATTATAGAAATTCAATGCAGCAAATTCAATCGTGAACATGGATTGATTGTAGTTCAGTTCGATTGCTTTGGCGTATGTGATGGATTCTTTCAGGATCGGACATTCGCGGAAACTACGCAGATCGCGGTTGGAAACTTTAAAGTCAACAATACGTGTATCGTAGTTCGTATGCAATGTTTCCAGTTTGTCGGGAGAGAATGCCAGGATTCCCTGCCGGGTACCAATCCACAAATCTCCATTCAAGGTACGGAGGGCACTCCCCTCTTCCAATTCCACATTCAGGAAACCGTCGTATTTGTCGTAGTTGCGAAACTGTTCGGTAGCCTTATTGAAGCAGGACAAGCCAATTTCCGTTGTAAACCACAAGTTACCGTTTTTATCTTCTACGATGGATTTGACTACATCGTTATTCATTCCTTCGCGTATGCCGTATGATTTGAAGATCGGTTCACGCTTTTCTTTATCATAGCGGACTAATTTATTCAAACCGCCTCCGAATACACTTACCCAGATTTGCGAATCAGTATCTTTGTAGAGTACATAAATATCGTTATCCGCTACGTTTGAATTTTCGCTGACCTGTCGGTACGTTTCAAACTGGATCTGTTCGGGGGCAGTGAAATGTCCGTCGAAAGACATCAGGCCATCCATTGTTCCTACCCAAATACGTCCGTCTTCATCTTCCGTCATGGTACGTACCTCCATATATAGACCGTATGCAGGATATTGTTTCAAGCCATTGTATTTATGGATAAAGGTAATTGCTCCGTTCTCTTCGGAAATTAGATTCAGACCTCCTCCTAGTAATCCTACCCAAATGCGCCCCTGGCTGTCCTGATAAGTAAAGTACACATCGTTGTTACTGATAGAATTCGGATTCTTGGGGTCATTGATATAACGGGTAAAACGCAACCCGTGCGGTGAATTCATGTCCGGTTCGGCTTTGACAAGCCCGTTTCCTTTGGTGGAAAACCAAAGATTACCGTCTTTGTCTTCCATAATATGATATACGGCTCCCAACAGATAGTTCTTATCCGAGAAGATTTGTTTCACTTGTCCGTTACGATCCAGGCGATACAGAGCTTGCCAGCGGGTTCCTACCCAAATATCCCCATTTTGCGCTTGGAAGAGAGCACGTATTCCCTGATTCCAGGAAGTCGATCTTTCGGGCACTACCGGAGATGGAGAAACTTCTGTCAGCAGTTGGAATTGCTTCTTGGGGAAGTTAAGCCTATATACTCCGCTGCTTGTAGATGCCAACCAAAGGATACCATCTTTATCCAGCAGAAGATGGAAGAAAAGCTGATTGGGAAGATCGTCGGAGAAAGGCTTCAATTGGTTGATACGGGTCATTTCCAGTTTCTCCCTATCGAATAGAAGAATTTCCCCTCCCGGAGTCATAAAGAACATGCCCTGTTCGCCGGCATCCTGCATTTCAAAATTGCCGATTGCGTTCTGATTGGGGAATGTAAAGCGGTGGTGGCTCCTGTTCAGGGGATCATAATAGGTCAATGCCTGGTTGCCTTCCTGAAACCATACCTTATCGTATTTATCATAGAATATAATTCCATTGTCTTTTTCGGGGATGGTAAAGGGGAGCTTGGTCAACTGCTTGTAGCCGATATTGTACTCGTATGCTCCTTCGTTGGTGGTAATGTACATCAGACCGGATTCCGTTACCAGCAGATTAGAAACCGGCTGTTTGATTTCCGGTATCTCGTAACGGTTGACAACTCCGTTTTGCGGATCAATGCTATAAATGTGACCTTTCTTGTCTCCCAACCATAAGAATTTAGAATTATAAGAGGCACAAGTAAACTGATCCGGGTTAGCAGATACTTTTTTCTGTATAAAGTCGGCAGGTTTGTCTTTCAGCGCTTCCCCTTTCCGTAGGGACAGAATCTGATAATCCATACCGATCCAATTGATAAACTCGGCTGTTTCGCAGAATATGTTGTGTTTCAAACGCATGTCGTACACGTTCACGTTAGGACGCGAATCATGCAATTGTTTCATCGTTATTTTACCTTCCTTGTCGGTGTACGCACGCAAAAGGCTTTTATCTTTTGTCAGCAACAATACGTCGCCGTCTTCGGTCGTCTGAATCTTGATAATCTGAATGTTCTCGGAATATTCTTTCACATCATCGTAGACGGCATGAAAGCTCTCATGCCGTTTATCGAACAGATAGAGTTTACGGTCGATAGTCTTAATCCACAGAAAACCATTCTTATCTTCTACGATACGCTGAATTTTACGCGGCGGAATGTCTGTGGAATAAAAGCCGTCATGATTATCGTAGGAACGGAATTTACTTCCGTCAAAGCTGCATAGTCCATACCAGGTACCGAACCAGATAAATCCGTCTTGTCCTTTTAATGTACAGTTTACGATATTATTAGGCAAACCACGTTCAGCCGTGTAGTGTTCTACAATCATATTTGGATAGGCAAAAGCATACATGCCTATCATGGATAGTAATAGTATTAGAATATTCCGTTTTCTCATTGATAGCTATAATTGGAATTAAATGTACTCAAAGATAGTCTTTTTTTTTGAATAGTGCTTTAGTAACATATAAAAAACAAGTTGGCAGATCACCCTGTTAATCACTTATTACTAACCTGCTAATCACTTTTATCGTACTATTTTTCAGTTCCAAATTCAGTCTGTTGACGTTCTACTTCATCCAACACCCGTTGGCGTTCTTCCTCTGTCAGTTGTACTTTTCCTTCAGATGATCCCTTGACCGGGGGTGCATTAAGAGTGGACGGTGTTGTCCTTTGTATTTCATAAGCCTGTTCCTCATAGCAGAAAGGGAGTTCTGCAGGAACGCTTTCCAGTTCAATTTCAGTAGCTGTCGGAGCTTGAGTGCCCTCAAACTGTACGTGGGCTTTCACCTTAACTTTTCCGGCTTTCCGGGTAGAACGAATCAACACCGGAGCAGAGCCGAACTCCACCGCACGGGGATTGGCGCCAATAGTAGCATCTCCGATGATTTCTCCTTCACCTTCTACCGTGAAAACGATATTCTCTTTTGCCAGACGGCGCACATTTCCACTATCATCGGTTACTTCAGCAACTACGACGATAAAGTCGGAACCGTCAGCTACCAGGTTCACTTTTTGAGTATCTATGTAAAGGCGTAGTTTGGTGGAACGTCGGGAAGGCATTTTCTTTTGAGTGCATACCACTTTTCCGTCGATGATTCCTTCGGCAACCATGTTCACTTTTTGCCAGTTCTTTTGTGTATAGCTATATCCGCGTGCTTCCCAAAAGTCCCAGATATTTTCGAATATAACGGGAGCATTCGGCATGTGCCCTTTGGCATGTACCACCGGTTTCGTCCAGGTTTTCGTTCCATCATAAATAGAAAGACGGACTGAATCACAGTTTGTGAATACAACTACGTCCTTATCGGAGAACTGTGACATTTCATGAGCAATGAATATCATCGGGCCACATTCTGCCAATGGGTGTTGGAGGCTGGCCGGCGACTGGCTGCGAAATACTTCATACGCATATTTCTTCTGACGGAAAGCATCATAAATACCGCCCCAATAAGGATCCGGATGGTAACCACGCTGATGGTCGAACGGATGCCATTGGGCGCCACCGATAAATAAACCGGTCGTGCGGTACATCTCGTCATAGCTCTTTGCCAAGGACATAGCCTGTACTAGTAACGGGCGTTCTCCCCAACTGCGGCTGGCACGGTTATTATTGTTGTGAGCATACCAGTCGTCTACATTCTCTCCGAATTCACGGGTAAAGATACATTGCTCCGGTTTGTCTTCTTTTTCATCATCACCCGGCCAGCCATAAACAACGTCATAATGCTCTTTCACTCCGGCAGAATGGACATCGGCAGCAGCTACCGGACGTCCCGGATAGGGATATTCTTCTTTGGTAATCTCAAGAGCTTTCAAGGCAAAATCGAGCGGATAGCGGGTTTCATTCAAGATGGGTTCCCACATCAATACGGAAGGGTGATTACGGTCACGACGAATCATTTCGCGGGTATTCTGATGAACCAACTCTCCGAATTTCGGGTCTTTGTTCCAGTACTGCCATCCCGGAGTAGCGACAATCACAAACAGGCCGAGCTCGTCACAGGCATCCATGAAGGCAGGGTCTTGGGGATAGTGGGCTACCCGAATAATGGTACATCCGGCATCACGCAGACGTTTGGCGTCACGCCATTGCTGTGAGTTCGGCAAGGCATTGCCTACGTATGCAAAATCCTGATGGCGATTGGCTCCTACCAGTTGTCCGAAAGGTTTGCCATTCAGCCAGAATCCGTCTTTACCACGGAATTCTGCCAGACGAATACCGACACGGGTAATGCCTCCGTCAATGGATTTATTTCCTTTTTTAATACGTGATTGTACTCTATATAAATAAGGTGTGTCCGGTGACCAAAGAGTAGGATTCTTTACTTCCATCTGTTGACGGATGGATTTTTTCTCTCCCGGCTTTAAAGAAAGTTTTCCTGAACTGCGTTTGATTACTTTTCCATCCGCATCTGTCAAAGTCGTTTCTACAGTGACTGACTCGGAACGGGCGTCGTCATTCTGAACTTCGGTGTTTACATATACCTGCGCACTCTTTTCACTGATCTTATCAAAATGAACGAATACACCTCCACCGCCAACGGTTTGTGAATCGATAGCGTCAGTAATAGCTACCGGAGATTTGGCAATCATCCATACATCACGGTAAATGCCCCCATGATAAGCAAAGTCTAATGTATATTGACGTTTTCCGGGAGGATAGGATTTGTCATCACTGTTGTCCGTGAAAACAGCAAGCAGACAGGAGTCTCCAGCCTGTACACCATTGGCGGTCAAGTCTAAAGTAAAAGGCAGATAACCTCCCAGATGTTCCTGAATGCGTTTACCATTCAGATAAAGAATCTGTTTGCCCATAGCTGCTTCAAAATGAAGCACCACCCGTTGCCCTTTTGTTTCAGCGGGGAGGACAAAGTGTTTACGGTACCAGGCCGGTCCCTGATAATTGCGGCATCCGCTTCCTTCGGCCGGCATCAACTCTACGGTATGAGGGGTGGAAACGACGTTCCAGGAACGGTCATCAAAGTTTACCGCTTCTGCTCCCTGGACATCGCCTCTGAAAAAGTGCCATCCCGGATTGAAATTATAGACTTGTCGCCCGCTACCGGGAAGCTGGATGAATCCGGCAACCGATGTCTCGGGACGGTAAGTTTCTGTAGCCTGCCCTTTTTCTATCAAAGAGAACAGTAATAGAAAAGCTGATAAGATGATAAATGGTCTTTTATTCATAATTCTTTATTTATATATTTCATTCGTTAAATGGGAATTTAGCGGTTAAATGGGAATTTTGCAGTTAGGCTGAAAGCCTTACAATTATATATTTATTGGGGTGCCCTGAAAGGGCTTAATTATATAGCGTAGGGCAACGCCCTACGAAAAAGACACACCAGCCACAAGCCCTGAAAGGGCGGAACTGTATACAATTATGCCCTTTCAGGGCGCAAATTCAGATTGTCGTTTTTACGTAGGGCGTTGCCCTACGCTATATAATTAAGCCCTTTCAGGGCACTCCGCAAAATTATCATTTTTCCTTTTCAATCATTATAACAATATCCTTTTCTCTACTTTCCGGTAAAACTTTCAAGTCCGTCACTTTTCCGTTTTTCAGAGTGGCTTCTACTGTTGTTTCGCCCGGAGCATGAAGTTTGAAATGTACGTTCCATTCTTTCGGCCATGCCGGGAAAAGGAGTATTTGTTCTCCATTGGTTTGCAATAGCATTTCCTGAAGTCCTATCATGCCGCTACCTCCCCAGTTGTGATCGGGTGTCCAGTCATATCCCGGTCCCCAAAATGCGGGGAAACGATGCGGTCCATTCGATAATTTGGCTAAAGATAGTTTCTTTGCTTCTTCGGTCAGGCCTAAACAGGCAGCCCATATATTATCTTGTTTCCATCCGGTATGCGAACGTAACTTGATGGCATCCGGGTCATAAAAGTAGGTATTACGTGCCATATCCAGATCCTCCTTTCCTACTCCATAAATACGCCATGGAAACACTGGATAAAGTTGTGGCGTTTCAACATTATTAATTCGTTCCCAACTTACAGCGGGCGAAATTGTTTGCTTCAAGACCGGAGCAATAGTCGGATTCAACGTATCTTTTATTTCTATGTACCGCAATGGAATCGGAGGGATTGTCTTTAGCATCTCTTCTTTCTTTCCATAAGTTTCCAATACTGTTTTTAGAGCAGCGATGGTGCTACTGGCATTATTAGTCATCTTATATGTCTCACAAGCAGAGCCCGGGAAAAGAATCAGATGTCCGTTGCCATCCAACGCTTTCCGTCCCCGGCGGGAAGCTAGTTGTCGGTAATGTTCGTCGAAGAATGTCAGCGAACTCTCGATCAGAGGTAAATAAGGGGTAATATTAGCATTTGCATAGTTCTTTGTTTCCAATATCATTTGGCAGAATTCAAGAACCGTATCCCATTCATATTCCAGCCAGGCATTATATTCCAATCCTTTGTCGAACCAGTCCGGTCGTTTGAAACCATATTCTGCGGGGTTCGGTAAACCGAAATTTTCGATCTGCTCGCTAAAGCAGGCTCCATCATGTTGCCAGTATACACGGCTTCGCAGTTCTGCATTCTTCAACATGCGGTTATAAAAATCAAACTGGGAAGGCATCATATCAAAGTCTCCGCTTTTCAGCATCGGCCAGTATACTAAACGTTGATTCTGTGCAGTCATCGTACCACCTCCCCATTTCCGGTAGTCGGGGGTAAAAGATTGTTTTTCATCGACATGGCAAGGATCAAAGGTAAATAGTCCACCATTGAATTTAGTCGGTACGCTGCCATAAGCATTACATCCCAGCATATAGCGGAAAAGGGTGTAGTTTCTAGTTATTTCTTTTGCTTCACCATCTGCTTCGATAAAACTGCGTTGCCAAAAGGAATTCCACCACGAACGGGTCTGTTTTTTATCCTGTATGATAGTCTTCGATGAAACTTTGCCTTTGGGGGCTATTCTATGCAAAGCTGTTTGTATTCCCTGCTCCCACTCTTCTATTGTTTCTGTCTGGTCTGTATGTAACACAATGCAGAAATGTTCTTTCCGGGCTGCTTTGGAAGAACGGAATTTCCAAGCACGGTAGTCTGTTCCGGCATATACATCATCTGTGGTACCGACAAATTCTAAGTTTTCACCAAAAAGAGTTCCTCCGAAAGTTAAGTTTTTCAAAGGATTCATCATTTGAGATTTTACTTCGTTCATTCCTTGTTGAGCGACAACTACATCAAAAACGGTCTGTTCAGGATTGCGATGATAGAACAGAAGTTGATTTGTATTTACGGAAACACAGTCGGACTCCGTCACAGTACCTTTTGGGGGAGCCCATTTGTAGGAACACTGTTGCCCCTCTCCTTTTCTGACAGGCCGTGCCTGATAGCGCCAATTTTCATAAAAGACTTCAGTCTGCAACGGTTGTGCATTTGTTACCTCTACATGTATAATCGGATGAAAAACATCTACCCAAAATTGTATCTGCGTGTTTCCCGCCGCGATTTCTACATATCCGTCTTTCAGCTTCAACTCCTGACGAAAATTTTTAGCGTCTTTGAAAGGATTGGGCGACAGGCGGAGACGTACACGCCCTTGTTTTAACTGACAGTTGTTTTCATCGAATGTACCGCTACGGCTCACATAGAACATAACATCACCGTCTTCTACCCATATATTCATCCCAATATCTCCACCGCCACAGGGCATAGATTCAGAAGAATTACGACTGGGAGTATTCCAAATGACATTGGCATGCTGACTCCAAAGAGCCGACACGCCAACAAACAGTATGGTTATAATCAGATAAAGTCTCTTCATATATTTTTCATATTTTACCTTGTCTATTTGCGATTACCAATCATCCGAACGAAAAGACCCTAAAGGCAATCCGTCGCAATATACATCTCCTTCCACATAGTTTTCAAAACAATATCGAACAGCTACCGGGTGCGACACTTTATCGCTTTTCACCAGCATCTTACTACGTTCTATCCATGCTTTGGCCGGGTAAAAAACTTTATCTTCGCCGGCTACCTGAAAGTTTTTCGATTCGAAACAGTTCTTGCCGCTGATCCACATATTGGCACGTTCGAAGCTGACAACTACGGTGTCGTTCTTTATTTCAATGCTTTTATAATAAGGACTTTCGCCATTTACACCTTCCACTCCATACGTTTTAGTTAAAGCCAGAAGTGCCAGGCGTTCGCCTGCAACCTGTTTCTTCGCGGGATGAATACCTTTTTCCATTCCTGCATCCAGTAATACAGCCATACCACTGTTAGCTACACGATGCTCTACTTTTGCCTGTGCCTCCCGGAGATATGCCGAATTTATCACTTCCTTTCCTTTTTCGGTAATAATCCCGTAATCATACGGAGCTATCTGGCAATAATAAAAGGGAAAATCACCCTGTTTCCATTCGGCACGCCAACCATTAATCAATCGGGTAAACATATCAGTATACGTATGGGCACGATTCCAGTTATCTTCGCCCTGATACCAAATCACTCCTTTCATTGTCATACCGATTAACGGATGCAACATACCGTTATAAAGCACGGTCGGAGTACGGTTTTTAGATTTTATGTCGGCTTCCGTTTGAGGAATCTTCGCTTCCGGGAAGGCTTTCAGCCAGTCCGCTGTCATCCATGCTTCACAGGCGGAACCACCCCAGGCTGCTACAACCAACCCAACCGGAACATCTAATATTTCATTTACCAGTCTCCCGAAATAATAGGCTGTTGCGCTGAAATCACGGACACTGGCCGGGGTTGCTTCTTTCCACGAACCGATAACGTCATTCTGCGGAGTGAATGTAGAAGTACGTTTCACCGTAAACAGACGGATTTGCGGATTCTTGCTGTGAAGAATGTCCATATTGGCATTTTCTACCGGTTGGTTTTTGAAGCCTTTCATCGGCATTTCCATATTACTTTGTCCGGAACAAAGCCAAAGCTCGCCTATCAGAATATTATTCAGTTTCTTTTGGGTTCCATCATCAAAAGTCACAGTATAAGGGCCTCCCGCTTCGGGAGTAGCTACTGTCAGTTTCCATGCCCCATTTTTATCTGCTGTTGCTGCATATTGTTTTCCATTCCAACTAGTGGTCACTGTTACTTTTTTATGAGGAGTCGCCGTCCCCCAAAGGTTTGCATTGGTCTGTTGCTGCATCACCATGCCATCAGAAAAAATAGCCGGTAGCTTTACTTCTGCGTGTGTTGACAGGCAGGCAGCAAGCAGAAAACCTGCCAACATTGTACCTGTTTTAATAATTGAACTTTTCATACTTTAGCTATATTATAATGAATTGGGCACGGATTACATGGATTGCGCTGTTACTTTATGTAATACGATTCTCATAAACCGTGTAATCCGCGTAATCCGTGCCTTAAAAATCTATTTTATTCTGTGGTAGAAAAACTCAAAGGTCCGAGCAATCCTGCCGGAAGCAACGTTTTCTCTGCCCTGCGATATTTTGCATTAGTCCAAATGCCATCAAACGGTGCTTTTCCTTCATCAGCTCCTGTCAGTGCATTCGCCCAAGTATTTGTAACCTCTATTTCAAGCTCATTAGTTCCTTTTTTCAGGGCACCTGTAATATTTGCACGATAAGGAGCAGTCCAGATTGTGCCACAATCTACGCCATTCACACGAACAGTTGCCAAATTATAAACTGTTCCCAGATTCAGATAAATCTGTTGGTCTTTATTCGGTTTATTTTTCCAGCGGAAAGTTGTTTTATAGGTTGCTGTCCCCGAATAATAACGTATCTGTTCGTCCGATTCTTGGCTCCAGTCGAAGAGTTTTTTTCGTGTGAGCGTTTTTTTGTTAGCTGCAAAAGTTATAGCATATTCCTTTGCTTCCAAAGCTATGTTTAAAGGCTCTTTGGCTATATCTTTTTTCTCCTTTTGCAGTTGGAGAGAGGACTCTCCATAGCCTTCATGTACTCCCTCCGCAGGATATACGATGAATACGGACTCATTAGGAGCCAATGTGAGAGTAACTTCTGTCCGGTTTCCGTTGATACGATAGGAAGGATGAATATTCATCTCACCCGTCACCGGATTCCAACATTCCGGTTTCTTACCGTTAATACGCATACTTGCAGTAAACGTGCGTGTTTCGTTCTTTTGGTTGGCTACGAAATAGAGTTCGCCAAGTTCGCCACGACGATGCGTCCAGGCAATATCTTCCGGCACAATCATATCACGTTCCAGACCATACACAGAAAAATCTTCTTCTGTATAAGGTAAAGAAGGTACCAAAATGCCAGCTTCTTTTAGTTCATTGATTTTCTTCTGCACTTCCGATGACAATACAGGTTCGAGATTCATTGGACGCGCAAGAGGCAGTACCAATACTTTATAACTTGCTCCACCCGGCAACGTTATTCGTCCGTTTTCTGCTTTCGCCAAACGAAGGATTGCATCTTTATTAAAACTATCGTATGCATATCCACGAAGCGGATTCACCCATTTCTCCGGATCAGCCATGTTAGCTGAATGAGTAACACCTACCGGACGTACACGTAAAGGCTGTCCCTCATTAGCCAGACGGATGCGTTCACTTTCCACTCGTTCTGCACCGAAGATTCCCGGTAGAGAGGGAACCAATCGTTCCGGTAATATCGAACGCCTCGGCACTTCTTCGCCTGTAAAGACTGCGATGTCTGTTACCGGATGCCCATATTGCAATAACGACTGGCAACGGGTAGCATATTCGGAAAAGGCTTTTGCGCCTTTATCCCACCAGGTCTGATCCCGTTGGAAGAATAGTCCGATGCCATCCAATGTCATGCCGGGCTTGCGGTCCAGCCAGGGATTATGTACATATACATGGTAGAAAAGACGATTGATTCCTAATGCGTAATTACGATCCAACAAGGCTTTCAACATTCCGGGGTATTCATCCCACGTGCCACGCACTTCCGTGAACCCTTCAGCCTGAATAATATTCTTTCCGTAGATATGTGCTCCGCTAATAGCGTCGAGCATATCATTCGGTTTGTCATGTGTAGGACTGTTCAACCAAAATTCACCCATCGGAAGATCTACTTTTTGATAATGTAATAGACCATCGCTTACCATCGTCGGAGCTACACATTCTGCCGAAAACTGGCAATCATATTCTCTCGCACAGTCCGCCAATACCTGATAAAACACATCTACGACGAGTTCTGATATGGTAGTACGTACGTCTCGCAGAATCTTTTCACTTTGTTCGACACTTTCCATCGGAATACCTGCCAATAGAGGTAGATAAGGCATCAAATCGTAGCCACGACGTTTCTGAAATTCAATAGCGAAACGTTTATTCCAGTTTTGGCTGCCACATTCCCAACTGTCGACATGCATATATTTCAGTACGCGACGAGCTACTTCGGGATTGGTCTTTGCAAATGCCTGCGCAAACCAGTTATCGAATTGTTTCCGTACCGTTTTCGGGTTAAACTTATCACATTCCAATCCTTTTCCGCCTCCCGCTGTGGCATTGGTATGTCCGGTAGCTGTATGTCCCATGCGGAGTAATTTCCATTTTCCTTTGGGGAGAGTGGCGGTCAATGTTTTTCCATTCGAATGACTAGTATATTGCTCTGTCAGATTGATGACTTGTGAAAGTGAATAGCAGTCCTGTTTCCCAACTTCCTCTTCTTTGGTAGCTTGAGCAACACGCCATACCAGTCCGGCTTTTCCTTCCCACTGGTTCAGACGGGCTTCCCGATGCAGGCGTAATTCTTTTATTTTCAGATTGGGCTTCCATTTGGCAGCATCCATATCTTCACTTCCCGGTTCGCTTCCTTCAGGAGTCCAGTAGAAACGGAAGAAACGGGCGGTAGTCGGAGGAATACTATGAGTTGAATTCTCATCCGTATTCTGCCATCCCTGACGGGCAGGAACCAACTGCTTAACCAAACGATAATTCACTCCGTCATCACTGGCCATTACTTTCAAGCGGTGTGCCTGATAATTATTACCATTTAAAACGATTTCGATGTTCCGGCAAGTGAAAGGTTGCTCGTATTCATACTGGATATAGCATGGATAGGATGAACGGATCACTCCTGCCGCATCCATATTCACTGTTTGAGTAGCTTTTACATTTCCTGTCGTGGCTAGATTGACACAAGTAATCTTTGCCTGCATCTCGTCCGCTGCGTCTTCTACCGGCAAAGCGAATAATGCAATATCTTCATAATAGCTTTCATAGGCTTCCGGTTGTGGCAGGCGAATAGCCATCAGCTTTCCTCCGTTTACAATCGTATCGCTCCAAACCACTTTCTGCATAGATTCTTCGGGAGTAATCCAGGGACCTCCCGCCAATGCGAAACCATCACAAATGTGCATCCCCAATTTCAGCCCCAAACGATCTGCTTCTTCCATGCTGAAACGTACCATCTCCCACCATTCGGGAGTTAGCTGCTGCGCCTTGCCATCGTATTGGGCACCTTCATGAATACCTTTAATCGGCATCAGATAAGTACCTCCTAATCCGGCATGTTTCATTGCCTCCAAGTCGGCTGTAATCCCTTCTTTAGACACGGCACCATACATCCAATACCAAAAGGTCCAGGGTTTTGCTTCGTCTGACGGATTTTGAAATTGCTCCCTAAGTGAGCGTGTTTGCTGTGCATCGGCAGGGCATACGGCTGTCCATGCTAATAGAGAAAGTGCAAATATTTGTTGTTTCAGTCGGCTTTTCATTCCAGTCTATATTTTTACTAAAGTAAAGACGAAAATCACTCTGTTTTGTACTCACTATTAGCTTATGAGATCAGGAATATAACAACTTTAATCAAAAAAAGGTGCACCTCCTTTCCTACTCTCGGAAGAAGGTGCACCACACAAACAAAACAAACAATAGACGACCTTCACAGGCAGTATTTCGTATATTACTTAACTAACTATAAATCATGATCCATCTATCTGAATAAAAATTCTTTCTCTATAATCAGACGGTGTCATGCCGGTATGTTCGCGAAAGAACCTTGTCATAACGGAATTCGACTGGAAGTTTGTACGTGATGCCACTTCTTTTATTTCAAGGTCCGAATCCCGTAGAAGAGCCTTTATCTCAAGAATGGAATATTCTATAATCCAGTCTTTTGCCGAACGGCCGCTCATATCCGTAATTACCATTGTAAGGTGTTTAGCGGACACGCACATCTTTTGCGCATAAAACGCAACATCCCGGCTTACGGTATGAAATTCGATCACCAAACAAAAGAAGTCGAATAAAAGTTTTTCCTTACGGGTATATTTTACTAATTCGGCAGCTTTCGGATTTCTTTTATAAGCCACATAGATATCCCAATAGAAAACACGTAATAGTTGCATAATAGACTCCCGTCTGAATAAGTTCCGAGGCAAGTTGATACGATAAATCAGTATATGACAAAAGTGAATGAAGCGTTGACATTCTTCATCGCATAGCGGAGTGCTGAAATTTTTCCGCATATAAAAGAAAAAATCAAGAGTAGGTATACATACTCCGCTTATCGTATCCATAAACAAGTTTTTGGATACTTTGAGAAAAGTCATTGAAAAGTCATCGCTAATCTCTGTGACAGCAGCCAACTGGAAAGGAAAAATAACAACCAGATCATTGGGAACAATCCGTCGTTTATTACCAAAAACATTGAAAAGCGCACTGCCTCCCGTACATATCCCGTTTATCCCTTCTTCAAGATACGCAGGAGTTACATTAAGCGGTAAATCGTCTATTTTAGTATAGACATTAAACTCTTCTGTTTCTGATATATTATCAAATACTTTATTTTGCCTATATGGCTTATTATCTTTCATTGACTGCAATTTATGCTATTATGCTGTTTGTCTTTATTTCTTGCTTCTATATATACATATGTTAATCGTGACATTTTGATTAAGTAAATTGTACAATCAAAGATATGGGAAAGATATATAAGAAACTTTCTTTATCTTTCATCAGAATCATCAGTGCCAGAAAATATTCACCTTCATCAATATCAGGAATGGTTGTATACACTTTATCGTCCGAATATTTATGAATATCACCACATTCTATCAACATTCTGTCATTTACTGAAGACACAAGGTATAGATTGGCGCTATCCCATGTTAACATATCCAAGTGATGTCCAGTGATGACAATGGGGGCTTGTGGTGTAATCCTCCCATTACATTTTTTACTTGAAGGATCATATACTTTTTCAATGGCAGGGAATGGTGCTCCTTCAATCATTAATATTTCGGCTTTTATCGTTTTCATTTTGTATGATAATAAGTGTGTATATAAACTGATGATGATTTTGTTCGTAACTCATTTTAATGGAATATCCCGGATACAGCGGAGATAAAGAGTGCTACCCTTGGAGATAAGGGATGATGTATATTTCACTGCCATAGGATAAAATTTTATAGACCATGCACTCCCACTAGTATTATTTTCTGTTGCCAACCAATAAGCTGTTCCCTTTTTATCATCTAACGACAAATCAAACGGCTGGAAATCGGTGCCTTTATCCTTGGTTCTCTCTAATTCCTTATAAAAAATCATAATTAGGCTTCCCTCCCTTAATGTAGGTATCCGCCATGTCCCAGGTTCATCTTTCCCGTCCTTTCCACGATACATTGCACATCCTTTGGGTACTGCAAAACTTGCCGTAGTATAACTATTTGTGTTTGCCGTAGCAAGGTATCCGTTCGCTGTAGCCCATTTCATTGTTTTCTCTCCCACATTCTTTCCATCACTATCATTTCCATCGCTACATACATTATCCGGAGAAATGATAAAGTATTCCGATACTTTCCAAACGATTTTTATTGTTTGATTATTCTCGTTGTAAGGATGTCGTGTAATCCGTTTTACATAAACATTCTCACCGTTAACTTGAATGGGTTCAGTATCCATACCGCTGTCGGTGTACTTAAATAATTGAATAGTTTTATAAAAGTCAGGGTTTTCACTTCTATTTTCCACCCTGTTTGCCGGTAACTCCATTGATTTAATAGCTGCATACTTAATTCCCGCCTCTTCATATATTTCAATCTTTTGAGAATACCCTTTCAGCAGGATAAAAAAAGATACGAAGATTATGACTGTTATTCTTTTCATTTTGTTCTTTATTTATTTTAGTTCATGTCATCATTAATCAGTATCGAGCGAGATATCTATATCTCTGACACATCTGGATGATCCGGTTTGCATTTTTTGATTAGAATTTACCCCTTGGTACCATCTTTTGACATAGTCATTTCCATCTTCTGTTGTGGCACTACCTGGAAAGCTTTCGTTGTTTAAAAAACTGCCTATATACATACCAATCATTTGATTAGACGCCGGAAAATACCATTTCATCTCCTCTTTATCAATTCGTCCGTCTCCATTTTCATCCCTGTTTTTGTCATAGCAAACTCTCGCTGAAAAGGAGCTGGCCGGATATTGATATTGATAGAGTAATACATATCTAGATGCATCTTTTTGCGGGGCAGCTATTTTTTCGTTGTTCCAAGGAAGATTTCTAATATTTTCAGACAAATTTCTCGTTGCCTCTTTCCCATAATCCATATTATTGGTTCCGTATGAATATGCAGCTGTTTCAACTTTATCATAACCATATTGTATTGTTCCCATAGTTGTTATACTTTCTAAATATTTAGGGCCGCGCACAGGCAATCTGTCATGTACCAATCCCATCGTATAGTTTCCGTCTGCATCTCTCTCTCCTCCGAAACGTCCGGCATATACTGCCGGTCGCTGATCCATCTTGAATATATGATAAGCTTGCACTGCTCCTCCTCCTTCACCTTCGGTCGTGGTAGTCACTTTGATATATAGGGAACGCTTTCCGTCCTTATCATTTTCACCGGGATTGACCAATTTGCCGTTTTCATCATAAACATATTCATTATTGTAAAGATAAAACGTCACTTGTGTAGGAAGTATGGTATTTGCTTTGACAGATGTAGCCAGCGGCTCATCAACATTGTTGAACGCATCTGTATAATTAGATGAGGAAGACAGATAGAGCCAACTCTTATTAGAAGAAACTTTTGTGATACAGAGATTATCCGTATATATCCCAACTTCCACTTTCCTTCCTTGAGTCTGTATAACTATGGGACGTACATCATAGGCTGCATCAAGATCATAGCTTACGCCCGCTTTGTTGTATTTAGTATTATCAAATTTTGCTCCTCCACCAACGCTTATATTCTGGCTGGCATGAAACTCTACATACTGACTGGCGGTATACATTCTGATCCGTTCGTCATTCTTTGCCGAAGTAAGGTCTGTATTTATGGTAGTACGTAGGTTATAAAAATGGTTGGGTTCTACGTCAAAGTTATTGGTATTGTTATTTCCAACATACATCTGGTAAATTGCATATTCGTCAGTTGCAGATGCAGTTGTCGGGTATGCCCATGCCTCAATCTGCGTACCCAATGGCGGTGCATCCCCAGCAGGGGTTTTATCAACAATTTTATAGTAGCGTTGATTTTCACTAAGAATTTTTTCTATCGTCCCTTGACAATTCTGTGCAACATACCAGGTTGCCGAATAGAAATCATTGGAATCGGGTCCCTCAAAATCAACAGTTTCAAGCGTGGCATAAGTGTCCTCTGCGGTATTTTTTGAAGGGTTGGAAAGTCGAATCGTATTGTTGACATTCAATAATTTCAGTCCTTGTAATTGGTAATTCTCCACTTCAAATTTATAGCGTAATGTAATGCGTGCCATCAACCTCCTGACTTCAATACCTCCTACAAAACCAACGGGCTTGTTGTATTCCACCAGGCCACGTTTACCATCATCAACGTTTACGACAGTGACTCCTGACACTTCTCCGGCAAATGGCACCTCATTATCAGCTGTGATAAGCGATTGGGTATGTCCTTCTACATTAGTCAGATATTTGAAATTCCATTTCTTAAGATCATCAAGTGTTCCCACTTCACTCATATCATAATCAAGTTTAGGTCCCAGTACAAGCAGGTATAAAGTCTGATTATCTGCCACAACTAAGGGAACATCTATAGTTACCATGTCATTAATAGCTGTCTTTACATCACTAAGTTTGTGGGGTTTTCCGTTAATCGAACCATTCTCATGAAACTGGAAAAGCCAAAGATTATATAACGAGGTTGTACCATCGGATACCCGGGTATTGGAGTTTATTGCATATTCCTTTTGCCCCTCTCCCAAAATCACCGTAAACGGCGAATCAGCATTGGTTCTGTTTCTAAAAAATGGCTTGGTAACTGCATACCCGCTCACAGACGTTGGCTCTACAGCAGGAGGAAGGCTGACATTCAGGCTGACCATCACCATTTTGCCGGTAGCATTTCCTGGATCGAATTCTTCCAGTTTATCTTTTGTACAGCTTGTGAATATCAGTGAAAACAAAGCAATGCAAGCTGTCCGGAAATACACATTATATTTTATTTTTATTGTCATATTGTGTCTATTTATCATCATACTTTCACCTCAATTCTCATTGTTGGAGGATATTGTTCCGTTCTGCTTAATTGTCGGACTGCCAAGAGGAACTGTCAAGTTGTTTTCATACTCTAAATATATATTTCCTATAAGCTCAACGATACTTGGACTATTGTTTTCCGGAATTGTTATAGTAACATCATAACTATATTTATTCGGTTCAGTATGTACTTCAGTACTTTTGCACCTTATGACACCTCCATAAGTGATTTGTAAATACAGTTTTCCGGAAGAGATTGTTACGTCCGTAGGGGTGAGGTTAATAGTCGTAGTATAAGATCCTCCTTCTTGCGGTATATTACCCATGCTGCTTAATCCCGTTTTTGCACGTAAATCATATCCGCTTTGTGAAACTGTGAGTATTTTATTTACTGTTTTTCCTTCCAAACCGATCCCCTCCACTTTCACTCTGAATGAACGCGGTGAGGTACTTTCTTTACGTTTGACGTATATCGGTATGTTTTGAGTGTTACCGCCATGGGTGGTATGTATTGTTTCTCCGGCTACAAATGAGAAATCGTCAAATTCGGTTGTTGAACCCACATATGCTCCTTCTGTGACAAGTGTTGCTGTCCAGTAAGGAATATTCGAGATAATACCAAAATAAGCATTTCCGCTCGTTTCAGTTCCCTGATAAGTAGGACTGCTGATGATACCTACTTCCAGTTGGCTTTTTATCATCTCATTGCGCACACAACGGATCATATACGCGTTTTGCCTGTCCATATTTTCTTGAATTTCTGCATTTTGCGGTTCTTCTCCGGAAAAATGGAATACGGTAGCATTGTTATCCCAATACCATCCATTGGAACGGTCTCCTTGCGATATACCGTTCGTATCCCTATATCTGTTATGTGGAGAAAATAGCCAATGGAATGAAGGATAACCCTGTGAATTACTTTCATTTTCTGCTGCCGTTTTCAATATTAGATTTTCAGCCGGAGTAGCCATGCGCCACTGCTTATTATCCACAATCCCCAAAGTCTTGATTTGAGATTCGGACAGTCCGGCAAGTTTGCAAGGGTCTCCCTTTCCCGCTGCCACTTGGACAATTGTATTATCTGTGGGTATTTTATCCGTTTCCAGATAAGGAATATCCGCCCATTCCGTAATATTTAAAGGAGCGTACGAGCCCGGATACCAAAGTACATCATTCAATATAGTGGCATTGGTAGGTGGGGTGAATTCCGTATTTGCATCCGGTGAACTTATGGCTATCAGGCTGCCGTATTTAAATAGGATATCCTTGTATCCTGTTCCTGAATGATATGCTTTCAGTATCCCTGAATAAACACTAAAGTCATTCCATATATTCACATTTCTGGACGTATCGGCTACGGCGTCATAGTCTGCAGCCTTGTCACTTACAATAACCAGTCCGTCAATAGGTTTCCAGTTGATAGTGATGTCATGTTCCTCCATTGCCACTATTTCCGCATAAAGTCCCATTGCTCCCATGCCGGTAATGGTGGCGTATATCCGATAATGGTTGTTTCGTGTCAGGTTATGATTTTTAGGAGGCTCTTGACCGATATTCAGCAGATAGATGCAGTTCAGTACCTGTGTACTGCCGTTTTTAAGAACGCATTGTGCATCAATTTTAAGATAGGTTGCTTGTGAAGCATTTTGAGGTTCGGACAATAGATGTTCGGGAATATAAGTAATAGGAATCGTTATGAAATCTATGTTATCAGGAATGGTGTAGTTATTTCCATTTATCGTATACGTACCGTTATTATCGAGTTCACCTGTTCCTGATATAGTAAGATCATCCGACCATACATTTTCTGTATATGCCTGCCCCTCTCCTATAGTAGTGGCGACCGGCATACGACACACTTTTACATTCAGTTTGGTTACTTTAAAATCTTCATCCTCATTGGTGATATTTTTAATTGCCGTAAAGCTGATGCGGGACACCATACGGTTTACCTCAATCGGCAGTTCCGTTGTCGTAACATTATTGATGGTAACTGTGGCATTTGTTCCGTCGCTACGAGACTCCACATAGGCACGTGACACATTTCCATACATAGGTGGCGGAGCAACAATACCTATAGCAGAGAATGTCACTTTTTCTATTTCATTTTCCAATGTAATGGCGGCGAGCTTTTCCGTAAGCTCCGGTGTTTCGTTACAGATGATGTAAATGTTGTTATATCCCCGTGCCGCTCTTATGGGAGCGATATATATGTTATCTACGTTTATGGAAGCATCAGAAACATCGTTGTATACCAATTCGTTTTTGTCGTTAAAGACAATTGCGCGTACGGATTTTATGACTTCATCATCGTCAGCAGTAGTATTGCGTGCCCCCATTTTAATACTCATTGGTATCTTTTCTCCTTCGTAAATACGTGCGCCTGTTGTTTCGTTCTCCTTTGTACAAGAGTAAGCAAACAAAGCAAATATTGTCAAAAGCAGGACATTTGCCGAAAATTGTATGTTGATAGTTATATTCATCCTTAATTGTGCCATAATTTCGTTTCAAAAAACGGCTTACATATCTGTTGGTTGGAACCAGTAGGTCCAGTTGTTAATAGTGATACTTAATGCTACATAACCGTTCTCTTCCTTATCTCCGATGCGGATGTTAATGTCCCACTGATATCTGCGGTCGAGATATTCCTGGTCCCCCATCGTTGCTGGTTTACTTTTCAGCAAGTAGTCAATAAGGTTTATGGTTGTTTCTCCTCCAATGTCTATCGCTTTTCCTGATGTTTGCTCCGTAATGGAAAAAGGCATAGCGACATCTTTGACGAATCTAAGCGTGTGGAGCCGGGTCTGAAGAGATAGTTTGTTGTCTTCCTCATCCGCACAAGGGTGGTAAATTATGTTCTTGTTTCCATCTCCAAAATTATTTTTATAGTCATAAATACTGTTTGCCGCTATCAATTGTATATTGTATTTTGAAAGATCGACCTGATTGCTGCCTCGTGTAATGCCTATCGTTATATCATTGGTATTACGTATCAGGCTGACAGTTTCTGTATTGCTTATGTTCTCCGGAGAAAACATTTGCAGGGGACCGCTATGCCATAATGCATCAAGATGATTGTTGCTCATGTCATTATCGGGTTCGTATTTTAAGGATAGTTTGTCTATCGGATCACCTGCAGTCATTGACGATAGCCGGTAAAACTCATCTGTTTTTCCGGCCCATACAACAGCCGTACAGCCTTTCAGTCGATAAGGGATCAGCATACGATAGTCCGTATTTTTCAGCGGATTACCTTTTTCGATGAATGTCTGAAGATATTTCCCTTCTGCATCGAACACATAGACTTTTACTTCCTCCACCTGATCGGCAAACCAGTCTTCATTTACCATGTTATAGTCATACCTGAATTCAAGAAAAAGGTCACACTGGTCGAGATCGTCATGAAAGACGTCGCAACCGGTAATCCCTGCCGCCATAAAAGCGGCAAGGATTATTATGTATTTCTTTATGTGTCTCTTGATTTTCATCTATTAATGCAAATCAACACCTTGTGTCCAGTAAGTCCATGGATTGATAGTGATTTTTACAGAAATGTATGCGTCTGCTTCATCATCATCGGTACCCGGAGGTGTAGGATTAGTAGGATCAGGATCAGACGGGTCGGGAATCCACGGTGTTCCGGGACCGCTCACACTCTGAAGTTCCAGGTGATACCAGTTGTTACGTACCACACCGTATCTACCTAAAGCCATTTTGGTTGTTACATTTTGATCATGACGAATCAGGACATCGTAATAGCATACAGATTCATGATAATAACGTACGGCACAGAAGCGTCCGATGATACCGGTTTTCGCAGTAAATTTGTCTACGGTAAGAGCAGCTACGGCGGCATTAATGGCACTTTGTTCAGTGACACTTTCAGCCACGAGCTTTGCTTTCTTTAAGAATATAGGCAAATCTACTTTCAACCCGCTACCATCACTATGCTTCGTATATTCCTCTTTAAGTGCGTCTAATGTATAATAGTTTCCTTTCCAAGAGAAATAACTACTATTTTCGTTCAAACCACTAGGAGTATACGTAGCCTTTACCACGACTTTGGTGGTGAATCCTAATTGCTGTGCCTTAGCTTCCATTGTATTTTCCAGACAATACAGACTTGATCCATTTGTTTGTACAACAGCAGGTATATCGTCACTTTCATTATCTATATTTTTCAGATAATCGAAAGCAGCCATCAGATTGGCTTCGTCTGTTTTTTTATTTCCAGTATTAATAACGGGCTGTTCGCTAAGCAAATAGTTATTATCTCGACGATAAACCGCTCCATTCGTAGCATTGTCATAAGTGATAAGTTCACTATACAGTTTCACATTCTTGTTGGTAACACTCAATTCCCAACCATCGAAAGTAAATTTGGCACCATCAGGTTTTGTACTGAAAGGGTCTTTAACCGCAACTTCTACTTTTGCACTCAATCGATCTACACTAATTTCAGCAGGATTGTTTTTGGCATCTGTTTTTGCCTGATTTATGGCTTCATTGGTATATCCACTTGGCTTATGCACTGTTACATTCGTTAATGCTCCTTCTATCCCAGTATTTTTACCAGCGCTCACCATCATGAATTGATTAGTGGTAGTGACATTGGCAATAATCGTCTCAATAGCGGTGTTTATTGCAGACCAAGGTTTACCTTTTACAGCATCCGCAGTTAAATTCCACCCTTTATTCCCGTCGGTGTAAGGATTGATAACTACAAATACTTTTTTGGTCTTCTCCGGTACTAATTTTGCATCGCTAGCTACAGCTTCCGGGGTCCCTGTTCCACCGGATTCTCCTCCGCTATTCCCAACAGTAAGATCGTCAAAGTTAACCACATCAAGGCACACATCTTCCTCGTCAAATAATAAAACTCTGACTGTCCCTGCTTTACTTTCCCCTGAACTTCCCGGTTTTTCTACTACATTCTCTGCTCTTGTAGTGGATGTGTGACTTTGCAGGGAAAGCGACAGATACGCCTTTCCATTCAGTTCACCGCTCGGAATATTCCCTTCCCGAGCATCATCACTACTACAGCCGGCAAACATAAAAGTCACCAATGTAGATAATAGAAAACTTTTTGTTTTCATCTTTGTTAAATTTTAAAATGTTGTAAATAAAATGATAATTATAATAAATAAAAAATCAATAATCTAGTTTAGTCATTGATCGAATATCTTCTTCCTTTTTATTCAATTCCTCCAGATTGAAATATGCTTGTTCCAATCCGGATTCGGCAGCTTTGATTAGATGTAGCTTTGCCTGTTTATAGTCGCTTTTCAACAGGTACAACACTCCTACGGCATTTTCATATTCCGGTGCAGAAATCTCTGCTTTCTTAAGATATTTTTCTGCTAATGCAATGTCTTCTCGCGAAAGTGCAGCCGAGGCAGCATTCAGGTTGGCAATCTTATCATCAGGAAAGAGACTGACAGCTTTTTCAAACAATTCTATAAACTCCGGCGATCCGTTTTTGTAAGTGAGAGCGACCAAATAAATTTCATTCAGGCTCAAATTTTGTGGCCGACTATGAATCAGCACTTTTGCCTGTTCTATATTAAAATTCTGAACATCGTACTCTATTTTACAGATCGCTTTACGCAGATGTGGGTAATACTCACGCAACATAAACCGATAAGGATTGCCCTGTTTATATAGCATCAACGATTTCTTGCGACTGGTATTCGTTCGGTAGTTTATTTCAACTGGTATGTGATCTATAATATGAAGAATTCCATCCTTTTCTGCCATGTCAGACTCTGCAACCATTTTACGTAGTCCTTCCCAGTTTTCGCCACCATATTCCACCTTGTATAATTCTTTAGAGAAAGGGAAACGAGGGAGAAGGTAATTAACAAGTGCCTTTGCACGTCCTTCGGAAAGCTGTTTGTTAAAAAGGACAGAACCCTCCGGTGAAGCATAACCAATGACTGATATTCCACGAATGGTAATAGTTGTATCATTTCTCACTTCGGCAAGCATAGAGGATATTTTTTCCAGTTCGACCGGGTTGTTCATGTAATCCGGTCTTATGATGGTCTTTGATACAACAAAATCCAGGAACGCTTCACATGACATCTCACGTTTTTTTACAGGTTCAACTTGGGGGCGGACATAACTGATATGCGGGACGATGTGATATGGAACAGGCGGTTGCTCCAAAGTGACGGTACCGAAAAGCGGAAACGTCGATAATAACTTGCCCGGTTTGCAACAGCCCATTACTTCCTTTTTTATATCCAAACGTGCATCTTTCATCCACGATTCGAATGGAATGACCAAGGAATATCGAATTTGTTTTTCTTCGGTTATTCCATATCCTTTCACAACATAGTACGGAGCTTCCGACTGGTAAAAATCACGTTCCTGTGTATTCATTAAAGCCAGTTTACGTTTCAGGTTTTGGAAATTACTATGCCCTTTGACAGAAATCTCCGGTAACTCCAGTTGGTGGTTTGCAGCAATCAATACCGGTATCAGTTCTATCGAATGATTGGAACTGACTTTTATTTTATCAAGGTCATAAAGCACTTGAATATGTAGGGAATCCCCCACTTGTTGCAATTCGATGGCTGTTGCTTGTATCGTTCCTTTATACCATTTGTCCGGCAGGTTTTCTCCATATAGTAATGGAGAAACGAGCAGTGACAGAGGCAACAGCCATAGGATAGATTTTAGATTTATCATGTTTTTGTTATTTTATAAGAAATATAAGTGAAACTGCTGCTTTAGTAGGTCCGAAATAGTTGCGATTTTCTGTTCCGGTCTTTTCACCACAAGTCTCGCATCGGAACTTGTCATAATGTAGTCTGACATACCCTATACCTATATTTGCTTCGAGACTCCAACGATTGCCTAAAAGAAAATGGTAGCCGTACGAAATGCCTCCGCCTATTCCCCATCCTTCATAGCGATAGTGACCGGAATCATCTCCAAATAGAAGCGGCAAATGATGACCGGCTATGTTGTACTGTCCGCCTAGTATATGTATTCCCCAAAAATGTCCGCTGAATCTTTCACACGTCCAATAACGATATTCTACCGAGCCAAGCCAATGCACCAGTTTCTTGTTTGAGGATGAATGAACGGATGTAAACCAGTTGAAGCCAGCACCCAGATCTACTGTACCTCGCGGTGAAATCCCGAATTCGGTTTCCAGATTAGGTGAACTGGCGTATGTACCGTAGAGTAGGTTTGTTTTTACCGCTATCTTTTGAGCCGCACATTGTGAAATGCTTCCCCAAAATATAAAAAAAAGAATTGCTATGTCATGTATCTTCATTAAAATGCGTATATTTATTGCTTATTCGCTTATGTTTATTTAAATATTATATGCTGCAAATTTACAAAAGAAATATATATTAAAATAAAACGTTCTGAAATTGCACACAGATTCCGAAATTTCACTCAAAATAGCCACATAATCATCTAAGAAGCGAGTTTTAACACTCTCAAAAAAGGTTTATCCGGTAAACATTGTTAAATTATTATCCATTCTATTCAATTAACTTTCATGACATACCGGTTGTTTATACACGCGTAAAATAAACGATGTATAAAAATGATTATTTATATTTACACGTATTGTTTAATGCTTCAATCATCCATCTTGAAATATCGGAATATTACAACTAGTTTTGTTCCCGGATTTTAAGGAGTCATCCGTTTCTTTAAAAGGAACAAGGCGTTCCTCGGTGAGAAACAGGGCGTTCCTTTAAAAGGAACGGTTCCTTGGTTTTAAACCAAAAAACAGTATCTATAATACACTGTATATCAATTTATTATAAAAAGAAGAATTCCGTCCCGATAACCATGGGAATATTCTCAATAAACCAAACGGAATTCACAGTCCAAAGGGCTGTATATACATACTTTTTTATTACAAACTTTAAAAAATTTCCCATGGTTACAGTTACAATTAATATCAAGCCATATTTGGCTGGATATATGTATGTCCGATATCGACAAAGTTTAGAACCCGATCCAGAGAACCAGTCTCATTCCTCCTCTCCTTCTCCTTCTTCTTCCAAACGACTTATCCCTATCCATCTCTCCCACATTACTCCAGTTTATCACTTCCTTCATCAACTATCTGTCCCTCATCCGCAAAATACTTCATGGAAAGAAATTGGGAATATTTGCTTTGTACTGCCCAAACCGCGTAATGGGAAGAATCCGGAAGTCTATAACTATATCGGAAACGATAGTGCATTGATTATAGAAAAGGAAATAGAAACGGAGATGAAAGCGGAATTATATTCCTTTCTATTGGATAATAAGTTTAATAAAGGAGTGATGTTTAAAAAGTCAATAGAACAATTCGTAGAGCACTACGAAATGGTAGGACTGGTACAGGAAGAAACTCTGATGAGGGCATTTCAAAGATGGAGGAAATTGGTGAAAGAAGAAAAAGCTATAAAACTATAATGAAAGTATATTGATTTTGATTTAATATTCCATAAGGAAACGTGATATACTATACTAATTAATTGGAAGAAAGAAGGAACTTTTCTATCTTTGCTAATATTAATCTTTTTCGCTAATGGATTAAGATAAGAAAGGAGAAAATAATATGACCCTCAAAGAAAAACAATTAGAGTTTATTATCTATTGTATAGAGAATACAGCTGAACGGTTAGGACGCTATAGTGCGGATGTATATAATAAACTAAAAGAATTAGGTGCTATAGACGGCTATATAAATGCTTTTTATGATACTTTGCATACCCAAGGCAAAGCCTACATAGTAGATTCTTTATTAGAATATATCTATCATCGTGATCCACAATGGTTACCGGAAGATTATCGTCCTTTTCAAGTTTCGACACAGCAAAAAGGAGATAAGTCATGTTAACTGTTTATCATGGTTCTACTTACCGTGTAGAACAACCATTAGCTGGCGTATGCCGACCGAATCTTGATTTCGGAGTGGGCTTTTATCTTACTGATTTAAAGGAACAGGCAGTTCGTTGGGCTCTTCGCACAGCTGATATTCGCCATGAAAATAGTGTGTGGCTCAATATTTATTCATTGGATATAGATGCCTGCCGCAACTCTTCTTTTAATTATTTGCACTTTACCACTTACGATGCACATTGGCTGGATTTTGTTGTAGCATGTCGACAAGGGAATGTTATATGGCAGGATTATGACATAATAGAAGGCGGTATAGCAGATGACCGTGTGATACGTACTATTGACCTTTATATGCGTGGTGATTACACTCGTGAAGAAGCGTTGTCACGTTTGATTCATCAAGAGCCTAACAATCAAATTTGTATTACGAACCAAAAAGTAATTGACGAACACTTACATTTTGTGGATGCTATACTTTTGCCTTTCCCATCTCTCTCAAAAGAAATCCCCAATGCTGATATTGTAATGCAAGGCAAATATTACAGCATTGTAGAACTTCTTGCTGCCCGTCTGCATATTTCCAGTCTACAGGCACTTGATATATTTTATAATAGCGAAAGCTACCAGCGCATTGTCCACCGACTTGGAGATCTATATCTCATGAGCGATGCATATATTGTAGATGAATTAATGAGAGAGCTACAAAAAAGACAAGGTTAATATCAACCTTGTCTTTTTTGTAGGTTAGAATATTCTATATAAGAAAATATTAGATATTTATCGCTTAATGATTTCTGAATAAAATATGATACTGTGGATTATAACCAGCGCACAAACTTCTTAATATACCAATTCTTCACGATCTGCGTCAAAATGCAATAAGAGAGCAAAATCCCAACCAGCCAGGGGAAATAGCTCAAAGGAAGAGCTGTCAATCCGATGGAACGCCCGAAAGCGGTGAAAGGAATAAGAATACCTATTGCCATGATTAAGAAGGTCAGTCCCATTACAGGCCATGTGGCACGGCTTTGTATGAACGGTATCTTGCGGGTACGTATCATGTGGACAATCAATGTCTGTGATAACAAACCTTCCACAAACCATCCGGTCTGAAACAGTGTCTGATGTTCGGGGCTGTTGCAGCTAAATACGTACCACATAACCAGATACGTTATAATATCAAAGATAGAACTGATGGGACCTACATAAATCATAAAACGACTTAGATCGGACGCATCCCATTTACGGGGTTTCTTCAGGAACTCCGGGTCCATACGGTCAAAAGGAATGGTGGTTTGCGATATGTCATACAACAAGTTCTGGATTAATAGATGTATCGGCATCATGGGTAGAAACGGCAGGAATGCACTGGCAAACATCACACTGAACATATTACCAAAATTGGAACTGGCAGTCATCTTGATGTACTTATTGATATTGCCGAATGTCTTTCTTCCTTCAAGCACTCCATCTTCCAATACCATCAAATCTTTTTCCAACAAGATAATATCTGCGCTTTCTTTGGCTATATCCACAGCAGAATCGACTGATATACCAATGTCCGACTGACGTAATGCACCTGCATCATTGATTCCATCTCCCAGGAATCCCACCGTATTCCCTTGTCCCTGCAACAGAGAGATGATTTGCGTCTTTTGTAATGGAGTCAGTTTTGAAAATAAAGTGGTATCCTTTACCGCTTCTTTCAATGCTGTTTCGTCCATATTTTCTATTTCTATCCCCGTAAGAAAATGACTGGTGTCAATTCCTACCTGTCGTGCAATAGCTTTCACTACAATATCATTGTCTCCCGATAGAATTTTAACTGCTACTCCATGCGCATATAATTGTTCGATGGCTTCGGCAGCAGAAGGTTTCGGAGGATCAAGAAAAGCAAGATACCCGATCAATACCATTTCTTTTTCATCTTCGATGGCGAAATTACAATCTTTCTCGATAAAACTTTTTTGGGAGACTGCCAATACCCTCATCCCCTGCTGATTCATTTCTTCACTAATCATCTTTGCTTTGATTTTCAAGGCATCAGTCAAGGGATGAATCTGCCCGTTGAACTCGGCATAGGAACAGACATCGAGAACCTCTTCTACCGCTCCTTTGGTGATGATTTGCCGCTTTCCCTGCCTGTCTTCTATTACAACAGACATTCTTCTGCGCGTAAAGTCGAAAGGTATTTCATCCACTTTGGTGTAGTCATCCTTCAAATGTTCCAGACTCAAATCTCTTACATGAGAAAGAATCGCTTTATCCATCAGGTTCCTTAAACCGGTTTGGAAATAACTGTTGAAGTAAGCATGACGAAGAATACGTTTACTGTTGTCGTCACTGCCATCTGCATTGATATATTTCTCCAATACGATTTTATCGCAAGTCAATGTACCGGTTTTGTCAGTGCAGAGTATGTCCATCGCTCCAAAATTCTGAATGGCATTGAGATTCTTTACGATTGTTTTCTTTTTGGACATGGCTATCGCTCCTTTGGAAAGGTTGGCAGTCACAATCATTGGTAACATTTCCGGGGTAAGACCAACCGCAACGGATATGGCGAATATGAAAGCCTCGAACCAGTCTCCTTTCGTAAAGCCATTCACGAAAAATACAAATGGAACCATAACCAGCATGAAGCGAATCAACAAAAAGCTAACCTTGCTAATGCCTTTGTCAAAAGCTGTAGTGGCACGATGTCCGACCAGGCTCTTTGCAATAGTACCCAGATAGGTTTTGTTCCCCGTCTCAAAAACGATTCCTTTTGCCGCACCACTTATCACATTAGAACCCATATAACAAATATTGTCCAATTCAATGACACTTCCTTTTCGGAACTGCTGTCCCCGTACCTCCGGAAACTTTTCTATCGGTTCGGACTCTCCTGTCAATGAAGCCTGGCTGATAAACAAGTCTTTAGAATCGATGATCCGAATATCAGCGGGAACCATGTCCCCAGCTGCCAAATACACGATATCCCCCGGGACGAGTTCCGTAATCTCGATCTCTTCTTCATGCTCTCCCGCACGTTTGGCGAGACATGTGTTTTTTACCATTTTCATTAAAGAATCCGTAGCCTCACTTGCTCGCCATTCCTGCCAAAAACGCAGGATAGCACTGAACAGCACCATGGATGAGATGATAATGACTCCCGTCCATTCCTGCTCTCCAGGATCGGCCATCAATACATCCAAAAATAAGGATATTATGGCGAGCCCGGTCAGAACGCCAATGAAAGGATTGATAAACGTTTTGATAAACAGGATAAACGGATTCTTTTTCTGTTCATGTACCACTTCGTTTCTTCCATAAATGGATTGTCGCTCCTGCACTTCTCCCTGTGTTAATCCAAGCTTGGTTGTTTGCAAGTATGAATAGATTGACTTACCGGGTTGTGTGGCAACCAAAAATACTTTCTCTGAATTGAATGTGTACTGTGGTGAACGCAGTTTTTTCTTCCATACCATAATCTCTAATTTTTTTTAGTTACTAACTGCATTTATTAATTCGATGCAAAAGTAAGGAGGACTTCACCGGGAAGCTGTTAGAGAATGATTAGAGTGGTATTAGAAAACGATTAGAATTTCTTAGATATGCGGGAGCTTCACCACAAAGGTAGTGCCCTCATCCTTATGGGAAGATACGGTAAGTTCGCCTTTGTGAAGGTGGATGATCTTTTGTGTCAAGGCCATACCTATACCATTTCCGGGAGCAATATTCTTGTTTTCTCCGCGATAAAACAGTGTAAACAGGTTTTCTTTATCTGTATCAGACATGCCTACACCGGTATCTGACAGGCGGATGATTGCCCATTGCTCCCAATAGGCTATCAAGACTGACGAAGTTCGGTTGGAAGAATATTTGCAGTTATTCTCTATTAAATTCACAAAAGCGGTAGTCAGCAAATAGCTATTCCCGATTACCGTCAACACATTATCTTCTTCGGCTTCCTGCTCAAATACTAATTCGATGTGATAATCCGGATGGGCTTTTAATACCAGTTCTCTGGCATCCAGCAACAACTCGTCCAAACGGACTTCATCCATTGTTATCTGTTCCGACTGATAGTCGGCTTTTGCCAAATTCAACAATCCGTCGATCAGGTTTACAATCCTGTGAGAATCCTGCAGTGCATTGCCGATAGCTATCTGATATTGCTCGGAACTCCGTTCTTTCAATAAAGCTAAATCCAGTTCAGCTGTAAGGGCTGCCATAGGAGTACGTAATTCATGAGATACATTACTGACGAACATCTTTTGTGAATTGAAAGACTTTTCCAGGCGCTCCAACAATGCATTGAATGTCGTACTCAATTCTCCCAGTTCATCCTGTTCATTTTTTACAGGCAATCTTTTATCAATATGCGATGCTGTGATTTTTTCCGCTTCTTTCACTATATTACGTATCGGTTTTAAAGTGCTTCGAGACAGGATATACCCCACAACCACCAATACGCTCAATCCACCGATAAATAGGAGAATGAGCATGTTTCTTAGCGCATCCCGGTTGGCGTATCCATAACCGTCGTAGGCTGCGGCGGTAACCACATAGTCTTTGCCCTCAAACGGATACACCAGTCCTATAGCCTGATATTCATCTACATAGAAATTGATGTTCTTCCGCTGTAAAATACGCTTTATCATCTCCGGTGTTTCTTTGACAATATCGTTTTGCAGAGCGTCGTGATATAATATTTTAAAATCTGTTGTATAGACGGCAACCTCTACTTCATCAATAAACTTCTGATTATTCAGGTATATAGACTGCATGGTTTTGGCATCTACTTGATTTTTAAGGAATAAATGTGCTTTGGTTATAGCTTCACTTTGAAGATTACGAAAGAAAGCATTACTACGCGAATGTTCACTGACATAGTAGACCGCCATGACAAATACGAAAAATACCGCAGCTGTAAGCCCTGCATATTGTAGAGTCAACGTTGTTCTGATTTTCATAATTTATCGGTCAGTATGAATCCCATTCCGGCTTTGGTATGAATAAGTTTCGGTTCAAAGTCCCTGTCTATCTTTTTGCGGAGATAGTTGATATATACATCTATGAAATTCGTTCCTGTATCAAAATGGGTGTTCCATACTTTTTCTGCTATTTCAACCCTGCTCAATACTCTTTCGGCATTTTCTACCATATATAACAGTAAGTTGTATTCCTTAGGAGAAAGTTTTATGGATATGCTGTTTCGTTCTACGTCTTTACGTTGAAGGTCAATACGCAAATCTGCATAGACAAGTTCCTGCGGCAATTCCTGTGCATTACCCGCCACACGTTTCAACAGCACTTTGATTCTGGCATTTAACTCTCTGAAATCAAAAGGTTTCACCATGTAATCGTCTGCACCGGCATCGAAACCGTCCAGTTTATCGTTCGTCGATCCTAATGCCGTCAACATCAATATAGGGATATGGGGATTGGTTTTGCGAATTTCTTTCGCCAGTTCAAATCCGTCCATCTTAGGCAAAACGATGTCAGATATAACCAGATCGAATGTGTGCGTCTGGAAAAGCCGTAACCCCATTAGTCCGTCATAAGCCACCATTGTCTGATAGCCATTTTCCTCCAGTCCGTTCATCAGCAAACTTGCAACCCGGGGTTCATCTTCTATAATTAGTATTGTGTACATAGGAAAGAATTCATTAATCTGAATGTATAAAACGAAACAAAAATAATGATTATTCCCCACTTATAGCCTTTTTCCTTGAAAAATCGGTGAGAAGGCCAAATAAAAAAGGTACCTAACGCAATGTGGATACCTTTATATGATTCATTTACATAAACCGGAAAATGACTCGTCCGGTTTGTGGACCATTTACCCATTTCGGTTGTGAAGAGGGACCACACAAATCGGTGGAGTTTACTTTATTACGTACCGGAGGAATCACGTTCAGGACAGAGATTCCGCTTTCGGGAAGAGTATAAAGCAAACGGTCGCGGCCATCACGAGGCTGATATACTCCTATATACGTGTCGGGAGTTTCGTTTGTCAGACTGATAGTGCCTTCTTTCGTTTGGATATTCATCCAGGAAACATCACCAAAGTATCCTTTGAATTCGGGATATGTGAAGGTCTCACCCGGAATAGGATCGTTATAGTCGTTTTCCCATACATCGTATTGCGTTCCGTGAATACGGTTTTGCCATACACGGTAAGGTCCGGCACCCAGCCAGCGTTTGCTGATTACCTGATCTTCAGGATAGTCGAAACGAATACCCATCAAGTCTACGACACCGGAGAAATTGTAGGTGTAATCCAAAGCCAAATCCCCACTCGGGTTAATTGTCCATTGGGCTTTATCCAGATTGCCCAGTTTATAATTGGCGGTAACAACCAGATTACCTCCGTCTTCTTTCACATCCAGTTTCGTAAATACGGCAGCATCCGGGAATTCGCTGTATGTGCGGTCTTTTTCTTTTGCTTTCTCATCATCATGGTTATAGAACTGATCCAATGAGCGGTCTGCGCGACGGGCTCCAATAAAACGGGGGCCATTGGCGAAACTAATCTTACGGTTATCTACAGATACCCCTTTCAGTTGTCCGTCTTTCTTTGAGAAGATGAATGTACGCTTATTCGCTTTCACAGTAAGATCATTTTCTGTCTCTGTATAAGTAGGACGACTGGACAAGGGAGAAAGCTGTTCTGTTTGCTGATTCAGTTTATCAACCGGGAAAGTCCAGCGCCAAAGTTCATGGCCGTATTTATCAATAGCTGTCAGGTAAAGAGCATCTGTATCAGCGAGGATATTTGTTCTTATATCTAAGACACCTGCCGAATGAGCAGCCACATCACTACCCTGCACCTCTCCCTCTTTCAGCACTTGAACAGCGGCATTGGAAGCATCTGTTGCCAGCGGGAATTTTACTTGCTTCCAAAGGAAACGGCAAGTATTCAGATTCAGATAATCGTAACGGTTTTCTACGGAGAATTTGCCATCAAATTGCTTGTCGATAGAAGTATTCATGATTTGCACCGGACTCCATAACTGCTTGATAGTGTAGTAGCTACCCTCCTTTTCGTGATGTGGTCCTACAATTCCGTCTGCTCCAAAGTTTCCCTGGTTATCGATGAATCCGTCCATATCTACACGCTTCACACCTTCGTCTGCCAATACCCAAAGGAATCCACCGATACAACGGGGATGCTTGCGCATCATTTCCCAATAATCGTATAATCCGGCACCATGGCCGCCATCGTATAAACCATGCAAGAATTCCGTAGGCATAAAGATTTCCGGTAAGCGCATGTAGTTCTGGCTTTCTCCGTAAGAGCGGTAATGCATGGTTTCAAAACCGGAGAAGTTACCTTGCGGGTGAATAACCGGACGTTTCTGCGGATCGTATTTATGAAACTCTCCATCCAGTTCGGTATTCCATCCTTTTTCATTACCATTACTCCACCAAATAATAGACGGATGATTCACGTCACGTTCTATCATGCCTTCAATCAGACGTACTCCGGTGGGGGTATCATACTTGCCATGCCAGCCTCCCAACTCATCCATCACATAAAGTCCGAGAGAATCACAGGCTTCCAAAAATTCCGGGTCAGCCGGATAATGGCTCAAACGGACGGAATTCATATTCATGCTTTTCATCAAAAGAACGTCTTCGATATTCTTCGCTTTACTTAATGTACGGCCACTTTCAGGACGGAAACTATGACGATTGACACCACGTACATTGATACGTACTCCGTTTATATAAAGTCCGTCGCTTTCGCGTACTTCAATCGTGCGGAAACCAAAATTTTCCGTTTCACTATGCAAAACCTTACCAGCCTTATCCAATAGAGAGAATTGCGCTTTATAAAGATTCGGAGTTTCCGCTGTCCATAATGCGGGATTAGATACATTCAGTTGCAGGGAAGTCCAGTCGCCTCCAGCTTTTACGGGTACGGTGGTTTCCGTTATCTTTTTCCCTTTTTTATCTAAAATCTGTGTACGGATGCTCATTCCGTCATTAGAGATATTTGTGTAGCAGTTGGCACGGAAAGTTCCATCCATCTTTGCGTCAATGGCAATGTGCCGCAGGTTTACGGCTGGTTTCACCTCCAAGAACACCGGACGGAAGATACCGCCGAAATTCCAATAATCAGCACGACGTTCGGCAAGGTTCACACTGGCATTTTCACTCTCTTTGGCAACAGTGACTTCCAGTAAATTCTTTTTGCCATATTTCAGAAAATCCGTGATGTTGTATGAAAAACGATAGAAGGCACCTTGATGTTTGGAACCAACTTTGCGTCCGTTCACTTTTACCTCCGTATCTGTCATTGAAGCTTCGAATACAAGATTGACCTGTTTGCCGCGGAATTTTTCCGGAACTTCAAACTCATACTTATACATACCTTTTTCATTGGCAACGCCTTCAGGGAATGGTTTACCATAGAAAGTGATTCCATACTGATAGGTGCCGAATCCTTGCAGCTCCCAACAGGAAGGTACACCGATTTTTGTCCATTTGCCGGAATTGCGTCCGTCGGTACAAAAGAAGTCCCATTCAACCATATCGTCGCATCCGTGACCGGAGAGATATTGCCTTTCCGTTTGTGGAAGGTTTTGAGCAGCCAGGGTAGTTGCCAACGCCAAGGTCGATAATAAAGTGGTTACTTTTTTCATTGTTACTTTTATAATTGTGTTAGTTATTTATTGCTATCATTGTTTACTACTGATGCGGAGATGCAGCGTATGTTCTTTTTTCTCTATGGCATATTTCTTCAATACACCCGGTCCGCAACTACTGTTTCCTAATCCAAGTACGGCAGCATCCATACTAAGAATGATTTCCGCACGTGGTTTTAAATTACAATCGTGAGTTTCTTCATAGATGTCCTGTACGGTGTAATGCAGGGCAGATGCAGAAAATACGTTTTCTACCGCGTCAACACGAATACCTTTATTCTGTTTGTCGGTCAGGGTCAGATAATGCACTTCCTCTTTGTTCCCACTATCCTGCGGACGTGGATAATGTACGTACTGTTCTGCAACGCTTCCTTTCCAAAGCCCTATCATAGCAGATGTTTTGCGGTCAGGATAGTTATCCTGTGGCCCTCTGCCATACCAGGTAAATGTATCATAAGCAGGCGCCAGACAGAATGCGATACCTAAACGGGGAATTTCAGGAAGAACTCCTTGTGGCAAGAAAGTTGTTTTCAGATCAATCGTTCCATCTGAAAAGACCGTATAGACAGAAGTCGTCACCACTTTTCCTTCTTTATATAAATTACTTGTTTGAATCCGGACAATGGCCGCCCCGTCTGCACGTTCTTCATGGTGGAAAGATTCCAGATTTATCTGCGGATGATCCATTCCATGCAATTTCCAGTCTTTAGCCAACCAGTTTCCGAAGCTCTTGTCATTATCTGTCGGAGCACGGAAAACTTGAGTGACAGGCTGAACCGGAAAATCATCGGGGTGAGCCAACATTTCTTTGTCCTTATATATAAAGGAAGTCATACTTCCGTTCACTTTCTTTTCCCACTGAACAGAAAAACCGCGACCACTAATCAATAAAGATTTATCATCCTCTTTCACCTGAAGCGCTCCTTTATTAATCAGATCGGCAGAGGCTAAATCTCCTTTCTGCAAGCAGAATTGTTCTTGGGTCACTTCATGTCCCGCTTTCGCCCAAAGAACGTCCGATTTCAAAACAATGCTTACTTTCAGTTGGCAATCGGAAAGAGTTTTCACCGGTTTTCTATTTGTCTTACTAATTTTCTCACTTTTATTACTTAAAGAATAAATGTCTTTTAATGATTGCAAAGTCGGCAAATCGATTGTTCCACTTTCTCCTGGAGCTATTTCCGGTAATGTAATTTCTCCTTGTTCTTTCTGTTTTCCATCCACAGACAATGTCCATAAGCAGCGATAAGATGATAAATCGATATGATGATTCCGGTTCGTCACTTTCAGCTTTCCATTTTCCATTTTCAGTTCAACCGGTTCATATACCTTTTTTACCTCCCAATATTTAGGCGTAGTTTCACGGTCGCTCATCAGCAATCCATTAAAGCAGAAAGCTTTTAAATTCGGCTTATCGCCAAAGTCACCACCATAAGCCACCATGGTACGACCGTCGGGTAAAGTCTTGTAGATTCCCTGATCTACCCAATCCCATATAAAACCACCCAGCATACGGGGATTACTATATATCTCATCCCAATATTCCTTGAAATTTCCTAATGCATTCCCCATGGAATGTGCATATTCACTCGTCATCACCGGACGGTCGTCATTGGTACGCTCCGCAATCTCCAGCAACCGTTCCCAACGTGCATTTTCAGCGCGTTCTTTATCCTCTCCTTCTGCAATACCGGGATTTAAATATTCCTGTTTCACCCGGGTATAAAAGCGGCTGATAACATCTACCGTCTTCGGGTCAGGATTTCCGTCCACTCCCTGTGCCCCCTCATAGTGTACAGGGCGAGTGGGATCGAAATCATGCAGCCATGCCGAAATAGCAGCGAAGTTCGGTCCGTAACCGCTTTCGTTTCCCATGCTCCACATTACAATACATGGATAATTCTTATCACGTTCCGCCATACGGACCGCACGGTCCATAAATGCCGCATGCCAGTCGGGGGTACTTGCGAGTGTGCCACGCAATCCGTGTTCTTCTATATCCGCTTCGTCCATCACGTACAATCCCAAGCTGTCGCATAGCTCGTACCAACGACTGACATTGGGGTAATGGCTGGTGCGTACGGCATTTATATTCGCCTGTTTCATTAAAAGAATATCCTGAAGCATCCGTTCTTCGCTCATGACACGTGCCGTCCGTGGATCATGTTCGTGACGGTTCACTCCACGAAAACGAACCGGATTACCATTCACTAACAGTTGTCCTTTTTTGATTTCTACAGAGCGGAAGCCCACGGCCTGTTCTATCTGTTCTACGACTCTTCTTTCTTCATTTTGGAGAGTTAAGTGTAATTTATAGAGATAGGGCGTTTCTGCCGTCCATCTTTCCGGTGATTTTATAATAGCTGACAAACGTCCCATCTTACGCGGGCCACGCTGCGGATACCATTCATTCATCCGGCTTGCTTTATGTTCCAAATCAAGCATATCTTCCACATCACCTTTCAATGTGGCAACTTCTTTACCTGAAGCATCCTTCAGTACTCCCTGTAAAATATACCCTTTTCCGGTCATCCCTCGATATACACTGAATTGCGGATCAATCTGCAAAATAAAGTCTTTATAATTACCAACAGATGCGGGAAGAGTACGTACCGCATAATCACGGACATGAATATCCGGCGTATGTATCAGATGAATACTACGATGAATACCACCAAAACGCCAGAAATCCTGATCTTCCAGATAAGAACCGTCACTATATCGGTAGACTTCCAGTGAAATCTGATTTTCTTCGGATTTCAGATACTTCGTGACATTAAATTCGCTCGGTTCCATACTGCCTTGGCTATACCCTACCCGCTCACCGTTGATCCAAACATAAAAGGCGCTCATTACACCTTCAAAGCGTAGAAAAGTCTGTCCATTCACTTCCCATCCGGTCGGCAATACAAAAGTGCGGCGATATTGCCCTACCGGGTTTCTTTCTTTATACGTGGTATAGTCAGCTTTCGGTTCTCCCATCACCCGTGGAGGATCTATTTTAAACGGATAGCCTGCTGAAACATAGATAGGCGTACCATATCCGTTCACTTCCCAATTGGCGGGAACAGGAAAATCCGTCCAATCTTTATCATCAAAATTTATCTGATAGAAGTTCACGACTCTTTCATTGGGAACGGGAGTCCAACGGAATTTCCAGGTTCCGTCTAAAGAGATTGAGCCGTCTCCTTTCTGTACAGAGAAAGGGGTAAAAGCAGCTCTTGCCGGTTCACGGTTGATCTGGAGAACATGATGATTCTCCCAATCATGCATTGTTTGTGCCTGTGTAGGACTTACAAACAATGCGCCAAGCAGTAAAGTATATATTTTCATTCGTTCTTTTTTCTTCATATCAAGTAGACGGACGAAAAGGCATTTTGTACCCTTTTCTTTTACAGAAATATTAAAGAACAATAAAAGGAGTAACACTCTATGAAGAAAATCTTTACCTTGTGGCGTATAATTACTTCTAATATTATGATGATGAAAAAACGACTATTTAGCAGCCTCTTTTTATTAGGCAGTCTCGTTTCACAAGCACAACACGAGTACACAATTAAAGGTGAGGTAAAAGGAGTGAAAGACGGAACTCATGTTTCCTTATTTTTGACAGATGGACGTGTAGGAAGCGTAGTTGGCACGGATACGATACGTAATGGAACTTTCTTTTTTAAGCGAAATGCAGGAGAAAGTGGTATGGATCATCTGTCTCTCATGTGTCGCGATACGGATTTTCCTCCAATGGCGTTAGATGTTTATGCAACTCCGGGCACAAAAATAAAAGTAACGGGCACAAACCCTCTGATTTATACATGGAGGGTAGACAGTCCGGTAAAAGAGCAACAAGAACATAATAGATTTATCGAGGATTCTCGTGATTTATGGGACGAATTTCAACGTATAGCAATCAAAGAGAGTGGCATGCGATCGGCTTCCGAAGCGGAACGGGAAGCACTTCAAACAAAGAGTGATAGTATATTAGCTATTATCAGCCAGCGGGAATTGAATTTGATGAAGGAAGTCCCTATTTCCAGTGTCTGGATGGAAAAATTGCTCCGTTTGAGTATGTCTTTGAAATACAATCCCAAGTTTACCCATAAAGAAGAAATACTGGCTTTGTATGACAGATTAAACGAAGAACAGAAAGCTTCCATTGAAGGACAAGAAATCAAGGTTAATCTCTTCCCTCCTAAAACGGTGAAAGAAGGAGATGACATGGCAGATGCCGATCTTTTTGATTTAGATGGAAAAGTTCATCATTTGGCTGACTTCAAAGGGAAATATATGTTACTTGATTTTTGGAGCAGCGGTTGTGGTCCCTGCATCATGGCTTTACCTGAAATGAAAGAGATTCAGGAGCAATATAAAGACCGACTCACTATCATCAGTTTGAGTTCGGATACGCAAAATAGATGGAAAGCTGCTTCTGCGCAACATGAAATGACTTGGCAAAACTTAAGTGATCTGAAACAGACTGCAGGACTATATGCTGTGTATGATGTCAACGGTATTCCAAATTATGTTCTTATCTCTCCTGAAGGTAAAATAGTGAAAATGTGGTCGGGCTATGGTCAAGGCAGCCTGAAATTAAAGATGCGTAGATATTTGGATGCGCCAAAGCGTGAGATGAGTATCACCGGGGACACCAATAGAAAAGTCGTTAACCATCCAAGTTTTGAATCGACCAACACTGATATTCTTGAAGTGAAGCAGGTAGAATTGACTGACACAGCCACTATCGTTCATTTCTATGCATATTACATACCCAAATACTGGATACAAGTAAGTGCAAACGCCCAATTAGTAGACGAGCAAGGTGCATCATACACATTACAAAAAGCTGACGGCATTACTCCCGGTGAGCATTTCTTTCTGCCTGAAAGCGGAGAAGCCGAATTTTCCCTAACTTTCAAACCATTACCTCTCAAAACTAAATTATTCAATTTCACGGAAGGAACAGCCAAAAAAGATTGGCAAATAAATGGGATAAAACTTACCAAATAAAGAAAGAAATAATAATGGGACACTGAAAAGTTATGTATACTTCCAAGTGTCCCGTTTTTTATTTATTGAATATCCAATGCATCAAAAGCAATTCCGTCCATATTTTCTGCCGAAAGTAATACTTTGTAATGTCCGGCATTGATAAAGGTTCCGGTAGTGGTGCTCATCATCTTCCATTTATCCGGTGTTTCCGGGAAGTTCAATATGTCCTCTTTCAATACCACTCCTTTTGAATCAATGAATTTCATCAAGACAGGTATTGGCTTTCCGGTAGTGTTCATATATTTAAAGCGAAGCGCGTACACTTGTGCCAACCCGGTAGAAACATTCCATTCAATGCTGTTGCCTTTTCCTTTACCAAAAAACACTCCGATCTGTTTGCGATGTTCTTTCTTTTGAAATTTGCCTTTCAGTACAGCCATTTCCGCTTCGTATGATATACTGACACGAGCATTTTTGTCTTCCGGAAGCAACTCTTTCGGAGTCTTTTCCATCACTTCCTTATCCGCCTTTTCCCAACTCCAACCGGATGCAGGGAATATCTTCGGTTTCAGTTCCTGATCTGTGCTGGCGATAGCAATGCCTGAAATCAAGGCTTGTCCTGCTTTCACTTCCGGGAAATGAATTTTCAACATCCCACCTTTCACTGTGGCATATACCACTTTCTTACAAACTCCATCGTGACCGCTTTCAGCCCAAATATCCAAGTCATCTAATACAACAGAATCATTCACGGCAACATCGAATATGCGCAGTCCTTCACAGTCGGCAGAAGCGCTTCCGCCCGTGCCATGCCAAGGCTCTGTGAAATACAGTTCAATACGATATGTTCCGTCTGCCACAGGGAAACGATATTTCAGCTGATGACGTCCGAAGCGGAAATGTTGGAATAACGTCCAGTCACGAGTGCCATGAATCGGATCATTGGTGGTACGTTGACTGGCAAGATAAGGATTCAGATCCTTGAAATTCTCCGCCCATGAACAGGAATAATTCGTATTGTCCTGCAACCAGAGCTGTCCGAAACTATCTGTATAATCATCCCCTCCACAGTTGAGACGATACAGATAATTATATCCTGCCTCTCCTTTCAATATCTTTTTATCATCCTGATAAAGAAGTTCGAAGTTAGGGGCTTGCTCCAGACCATTCAATAGGATCAGGTCTTCTGCTACTGGTTTACCTTTATAATATCCTACTGCACGAAGTACGTTATAACGAATATCCCGGTTTTCCCACATAAAATGAGTGCCTGTTCCGTTGTTCTTTTTACGTCCGAGGAAGGTTGCCTTTTCATTTGTCAGATCGTTGTATAGCAATACAGAATCACAATTGCTGTAAGCCTCGATAGTGGCACGGCGACGTCCTTTTTCAAAGCGGTTGGCCCATGTATGTGATACCAGGTAAACCATCGGATCTTTTGCAGCCGGAACATAGTTGGCGCGATACATATAATATACGTCTAATGGTTCTTCCCACGGAGTAACCAATCCTTTATAATTGAACGGACCTACTTTATCTATCTTGCGATACGCTTCATCCGGTTGACGACGTCCGGGATTATCATGACTGCTGTATATCCACTGGAATTGTCCGCAAACACTATCTTTAGCCTGTTCTGCCAAACGGATTTTAGTTTCCATCAGCTGACACATACGGTCTTCACTCCACACTCCGTTCACCTGGAAATCTCCCGGTTCCGTATGCAGGTCGATACTTCTCCACGCTCCATATTCCCCGTTCAATAATTGGTTCGTTTGAGAGAGTTCACGACCGTATTTCGTCACATCTCCTCCATACGTACCACTCCAATTTTGAATTACATTCCAGTCTGTACCTTCACCGCCATTACAGGTTGTTATGACACGCATTGTCTTTGCAGTCGGATCCATCTCCCGAATAATATCACTGCACTCCTGTGCAAACTCACGAGGCAAAGTGCTTTCATTCTGCAATCCCCACATCACCACTGACGGGGAATTACGACGTTCTTTCACCCATTGACGAAGCAACTTTTTAAAGTTCTCACGAAACTCCGGAGTGTCATACCACACATGGGCGGAAAATTGTGTCCAAAACAAGATTCCCTCTTCATCCCAGTACTTCTGATAATCGAGATGATGGGGCTGATGAGCATCCCGGAATGCATTGAAACCGGCCGCACGTATCTGTTTTACCCTTGCAGCAACCTGTTCATTGCTGAACGCATGGCTTTGTCCAAACTGATGCTCATACTCGCATACTCCATTGATAAACACGGGCTTCCCATTCAGGTAAAAACGTCCGTCTCCATCGTTTCGTTTTACCGGCCAGCTAATGGTACGAATGCCGAAAGGTGTCGAAATTTCATCAGTTGTTTTCGTATCACGCTTAATCATGCTGGCCAATTTATAGAGATATGGATTTTCCGTATTCCACAAGACAGGATTCTCAACAGGAGCCTGCTGGCGAATCACTTTCATTTCTCCCGGAGCTAAAGTTACTTTCTCAACCAAACGGAAAACTTGTTTTCCATCGGCATTGCTTAGTTTATTGACTAACTCTACCGTTTCTGTTGTTTTACTATAATTCTTAACCTCTGTTTCTACAAATACGTTAGCAGCTTTTTCGTCATTCCAAATATGTACACCGAAAGGTTCTATACGAATCTCATCCGTTACTTCCAATACCACAGGACGGAAGATTCCTAATGGCTGGGAACCCTCACTGAATCCCCATTCCGACGAACATCCCCCGCATACCCAAGGCATATCGGCAATCATTTCAGGATGCTCTGCTTTCACTTCCAGGCGATTTACTCCCTGTTTCAATTCATCTGTGACATCCAAAGTCAATGTGGTGCGTCCTATGGGGTGGCGACCGAAATTCTTTCCGTTCACTGTAATGGTGGCGTATGTACCCACTCCGTCAAAACGAAGGAAATACCGTTTCCCGGATTTTACATCTGCCGTGAAATCTTTCACATACATAGCTGTTCCATGCAGGTTTCCATGTGTCAACTGGCGGTATCCATAATAATCGTCCCAGTTATGAGGAATGTTCACCGTTTTCGCACGCATCATAAAATTACCTTTCAAATGAGTTGCCTCTGTAATCCAGGTTTTCCAATCCTCATTCAATGTAGTGATCTGCCGGCGGTTCTTGATTTCCGGTTTCGGGAAACGGACAGTCGAACGTCCCATCGGCTTACTGGTAGCAATGGCAATGCCACGTTGCTCTGCGTTGTTTACCGCACAATAGAAATGATAAACCACTCCATCATGTTTTACCACATAGCTCTTATGAGCAAACAGTTCATCGTAGTTCTTGGAGGGAATAATCAGGTCGGCCCCTTTCCAGTCTGTCCAGTTCACCAAATCATAGCTGGCGGCAAATGTATTGAATGCTTTATATTTACGCGAAGGTTCAAAAGCAGAGAAATAGAACATCACATACACATCTCCCATCTTTTGGATATGCGCATCTCCTGTAATGGTTCCATCTGCTTCGTGCGCGAAGACCGGATTTCCGGAGTAGCGTTTCCATGTTTTCATATCTTTGGAAAGCGCAATGCCGACACGTTCGCCCTTTAAATCCGTTTCCGGATGACGCCCGCCCGCGTTGTAATACATCACAAACGGAGCTCCCAATGTTTTATCTTTATCCCAATAAACGGTACTCTTATATTGAGTCAGTTTTTCCCACCATTGGGCATCTTTATCATGGATGCTCAAAATCGGTTTGTCCAGAGATTCCCATTCATGTGCCGTAGAAATATCTCCTTTCGTCCATGCCAGTCCGACATAAAGCGGAGCTTTTACAGCTTCGTAGCCCGTTCCTTCACCACCGATATAAGTCATCCAATGGCGACCTTTATAAGTCTGAAGCTCATAGCTTCCACCCCATTCCATATCCGGCAATGCAGGAAATCCGCCACGCTGATTGCAGTCCCATTTTTCATCCCGATAAGAAAGAATCCGTCCCAAAGTGCGCCATTCGAGCAAATTATCACTTTCTGCTATCCACGTTTCGTAACCACGACCATCGGTTCCACCTTTGCCGTTGTAAACCACATAAGTCATCAGCCACTTGTCTCCCTGGCGAAAAACGGTAGGACAATCAATCTTATGAAAATTGTCTGCCGGGGCAACTGCAAGCCCGTATTTGTATGGTGTCTTTACTTCCTCATAAATCTGCTCCATTCGTTCCTGCGGAACTTCCCGTTGCGCATACAGAGAGAAAGTGGCGGTTATACTAAAAACTGCCAGCAATAACTTCTTCATGATACTTTTTCTAATCGTTTAATACTTAAATAGTGCATAACCACTAAATGATAATTTTGCGGAGTGCCCTGAAAGGGCTTAATTATATAGCGTGCAACGCCCTACGTAAAAACGACAATCTGAATTTGCGCCCTGAAAGGGCATAATTGTATACAGTTCCGCCCTTTCAGGGCTTGTGACTGGTGTGTTTTTTTCGTAGGGCGTTGCCCTACGCTATATAATTAAGCCCTTTCAGGGCACCCCAATAAATATATAATTGTAAGGCTTTCAGCCGAACTGCTAAATTCCCATTAATAAAACAACCAATCCATTGTTTCTTCATCCCCGGCAAGCCTGGCATTACGCACTTTCGTTTCCGCAGCCGTGAATCCCAACACTTGCAGATAGCCTTTGGGTAACATCAACGTATGCTTTCCGGCCGGAAAACTATATGCATGCACATTTGCCAAAGGCATTCCATTGATACGGACAGCATTCGTCAATACAGGTTCCGCCTGACCGTAATCATTGGCTGACGCATCGATTTCCAGTTTCGGAGCTTTTGCATACTTTTTCTGGTCGTCTTTGAAATAAGCGACTAACAATTTCACCGGAGCATCCGTTTCGAAAGTGATGCTTGTGCCTTTCTCTCTCTGCTCATTTCCATTAAAGCGGAGCGCCTTCATTCCTTTCAATTCCGGAGCTACTGCTTCTATCTTACCTGGAACATCCACAAATAAAGAAATACCCTCATCCACTTTCACTGTCGGATAATTAGAAATCAGTTTCACGTTTGCAGGAGTCCAGGCAGCAATCTCGACAGTTTCAGTCACTGCATTTCCATTCTGTTTTTCTTTCAACAAGGCGAGGTTGGCTTTGAAATTCTCCAATTCCTTCTCATAGTGTACCAGCAGTTCTTTCCAAGTCTTGTTCTTTCCATCATCTCCACCGATAGGAATACGACGTTGGGCAGTCTGCATACTGTTGGCATATAAGTAATGTTCATCCGTCAGTTCCACCAATTTGCGATAATGTTCCAAGCTTTGTTCCATCAAAGGAATAGCTTCTTCAAGATTCTTAATCTCTTTTCCCCATTGATAATCCAATACCAGTTTGGCAGCTTTCACTTTCAGGTTGAACGCATACGCAAATTCACGATAACAATGCATATCATTCTGCAAACGTGCAAATTCATCCTTATTTGAAGAGACGGAACCTGCTGCTTTATCGATAGCCGCTACCGCTCTATCTCCATGTTCTATTACTTGAGCAACAATATCCAAAGGCATTTCACCTACATGAGGTTGCTTTTTCCATTCTTTTTCTACATACTCTATCAGCTTCTCTCCTTCTGGTCCGCAGCTTTCATAGAATCCCGGATAGATCGTATATTTGTACGGATTGACAAGCTGACTCATAAACATACCCAGTAATAACGTTTGGCGATTTCCCTCTGTAATACCGAAACGACGTAACAACTTCGGAGCAATCTCTCCGCTTTCTTCGTATGCTACACGGATATTACTTGCATTTTCGTCAGAGGTTCCGTAGAACTTGCCCAACTGATGGTCCCAGTAACCCATTTCATCTGTACGGTCGCGATGGCAGTTCCACGCATAGCGTCCCCAGGTCTGATACCAGATCCAATCGCGATCCAACTGGAATTCACGTTCATTGTTTGGTAATTTGTCCGCCGTATAAGGCCAGTCCCAATATGAGGCCTGCGGATAAAGGTGCAACGCATTGGCACCGTGTACATTGTGCATGGCAGTGACCGCCTTTTGTACGAAATCCGGAGAACCCCAGCGGAACGGTTCCAAATTTGCCAGGATATGTACGTTACTGATATGAATGGAACCCAACGAACTCAAATCCGTATGAATTTTCGACCAGGGACCACGAGGTTCGTAGGTAGTCAACGATTCACCATTATACTTATGCATCGTATAAAGATTCTTATAGAGCGGCAAAGCAGCATCCATCACCAGTTTACAGTCCGTGTCGTGCGCACGCAACAAAAGAGGTGGTTCATCTGTACGTCCCAATGCCTGTAATCCGTCTTTCACTCCCGGAATAATTGTTTTTGTAAACCATTCCACATCGTCCTCCACTGTACACATCGCTTCACCCAGACAAACCAGTAATCCTACATTGGGATACTTTTTAATGAAAGCGGCAATACTCTTGCGTGTATAATCGGCAATCAGAGGAGTAATGGGACGGTTACGGTCCTGTGTTTTCAGTCCGTAATGTTCAGCAAAAGGTTTGGAAAGAATGATATTATAAAACATCTGTATGACAAAGATACCGCGTTTGTCTGCTTCTTCTGTGAGGAAAGAGAACATTTCTTCGTTCATTTTGAACGTTTCTTCATCTACTTCCAATGCAAACGGATAATCTTCCAGTTTCACCAATGACGCAAACGGATGACCGTTCCAAAGGTACAGCGAATTCATGCGGTTGGCAACCAGCATATCCAAGTATTTAATCCACTGTTCTTTATCATAAAACCAGGGGAAACTTTCCGGCGTATACGGATATTCGTATACACCATGTCCCGGCAGGTAGGTCATCTTCTGTAATCCTACACATGCACCACGCAATACCATTTCAGGACCGTCTTTCAGTTCCTCCGGGAAGTTCAACTTACTATCCGAATCATTCACACGGTCAATCAGTTCACGGCACCCGTAAATGACACCACTCCCATCTCTGCCGGACACTCTGGTCAGATTGCCCATCGTCGAAATATGAAAACCTTCTTTCTTGAGCGTCGTGTCATTTACTTCCGTCAAGAGAATCGTTTTGATTTCGGGATCGGAGAATGTCGTGTCTCCCTGTTGCATCATTACCTGATAACCGGCTTTATCCAAGGTCGTCTGTAACTGCTCCGCACCAAACAAAACACGATTTGACGCATCCGGCGGAGTCATAATCTTCACGGTTTGCCTGCCACACGCTGCCAAAAAAAGTGTGCATGCCGCAAACATGAATAATCTGGTATTTTTCATTCTTCTGATATATATTATAGATTATATAATTCACTTCTTCACTAAGAGAAAGACGAAATAATCCCCTGTTTGTACTCATTTGTCTCTTTTTCCACTTTTCAGCACCAAATTTCCACTTTCACCCTGCTGTGATATGCAAATTCCTCATTATTTAAAAGTTATGCTTATCTTTGCCGGCTAGCTTATAATATAAAACAGAAAACAAGAGCAAACAATATGAAAGAACAAACAAATTATGACTATGAAAAATACGTTCAGATAGCACAAATGGCCAAAATGGGATGGTGGGAGTCAGATTTGAAGAATAAAGAATATATCTGCTCTGACTTTATTGTTGACTTACTCGGCCTTGAAAGTAACCGCATCAGTTTCACCGAATTTCACCAAAGAATACGTGAAGATCACCGGCTGCGTCTTAAAAATGAATATATGTCTCTTTCTTATCTGGAGACATACGAACAGATGTTCCCAATCCGGGCAAAAGACGGAGAAATATGGGTGTACTCTAAGATTAATTTCCAAAAGCCCGATAAAGAGGGATATAGGAATATGACAGGCTTACTGCAATATATTGACAGACCGATCGATACTACGAATGAAAACATTGATTTCTTTCAAGTGAGCAATCTGCTTTACCAACAAACTAATATTTCATATTCATTGCTTGCTTTTCTGCAATGTGATGATGTCACTCAAGTGGTTAACAAGACATTAGGAGATCTCCTCAACCAGTTTTTGGGCGATCGTATCTATATCTTCGAAATAAACAGAAAAGAACAACGCCAGGATTGCACTTATGAGGTTACCGCCGAAGGAATATCCAAGGAACAGGAATTCTTGAGCAATATTCCCTGGGATCCTTCTACCTGGTGGAATCATCAGATAGCCGAAAGAAGGGCTATCATTCTGAACACGCTGGACGACATGCCCGAAGAAGCTGCGGAATATCGTCAGACGTTGGAGATGCAAGATATCAAGTCGCTGATGGTAGTTCCGCTAATCTCTAAAGAAGAGGTATGGGGCTATATGGGAATTGATATGGTAAGAACGCAGCGTAGCTGGAGCAATGTGGATTATCAATGCTTCTCCTCTCTTGCTAATATTATCAGTATTTGCATCGAATTGCGAAAGTCGGAATTACAAGCCAAAGAAGATCGTCTTGCTTTGGACAACAGCGAGAAGATATTGAGAAACATCTATAAGAACCTTCCGGCAGGCGTCGAACTTTACGACAAAGACGGTTATCTGGTAGATATTAATGATAAAGAGCTTGAAATATTCGGCTTGTCTGACAAGAATGAAGCATTGGGAGTTAATCTGTTCGACAATCCCAATATTCCTTTAGAGGTTAAAGAGAGATTGAGAGCGAAAGAAGATGTAAACTTCTCCATCAATTATGACTTCTCAAAAATAAATCAATATGTAGATAGCCGGAGAAATGGGATTATTAATCTTACTACTAAGGTTACTGCTCTCTATGATTCTCAAAATCGATTTATCAACTATCTGTTTATCAATATAGATACAACGGAAACGACCAATGCATACACCAAGATACAGGAGTTTGAGAATCTGTTTCTTCTAATCGGTGATTATGCCAAGGTAGGATTTGCTCATTTCAATGTATTGACAAGAGACGGATATGCCCAAGATACATGGTACAGGAATTTGGGTGAAAAAGAAGGTACTCCCATGCCACAGGTTATTGGAGTATATGCACATGTAGTTCCTGAAGATCAGGCTGTTCTGAAAAACTTTGTAGGTGAAGTGAAAACGGGAAAGGCAACCAGTTTGCGTAAAGAAGTTCGTGTATGCAGGGAGAATGGCAAATATACATGGACCAGCATCAATGTGATGGTCAGAGATTACCGTCCGCAAGACGGTATTATTGAGATGTTGTGTATCAATTATGACATCACGCCTTTGAAAGAGACTGAACAGAAATTGATTATAGCTCGTGACAAAGCGGAAGAACTGGATCGTCTGAAGTCGGCTTTCCTGGCTAACATGAGTCATGAGATCCGTACTCCTCTCAATGCAATTGTCGGTTTTTCCAGTCTTCTGGCAGAAACGGACAGCAGAAGCGAACGGCAGGAATATATCAAGATTGTGCAAGAGAATAATGAACTTCTCTTGCAACTGATATCGGATATTCTCGATCTTTCGAAAATCGAAGCGGGAACATTTAATTTTGTATATACCAATGTGGATGTAAATGAGACGTGTACTGAAATCATCAAATCAATGAGTATGAAAGTGAGTAAAGGTGTTGAATTGATTTTTGAGGAACCATTGCTGGAATGTTATCTCTATACGGATAAAAACAGATTCACCCAAGTAATCAGTAACTTTATAAATAACGCATTAAAGTTCACCCAGCAAGGCAGTATCACCCTGGGATATGAACAAGTATCCCATCAGAAAATAAAATTTTATGTGCGCGACACCGGAATGGGAATACCGGAAGAAAAGCAAAAGAGTATATTCGAACGTTTTGTGAAGCTCAATACCTTTGTTCAGGGTACAGGACTCGGACTTTCTATTTGCAAAAGCATTGTTTCCCAAATGGGAGGAGAAATTGGCGTGGATTCGACCGAAGGAATAGGTTCCTGCTTCTGGTTTACACATCCGTACCATGCTGCCGACTAGACTGACTATAAGTGAAGAGGGGATTCAATGAATAATAGTTAATACTTATAATAATGAATAACCTCCAACAAGGAAAAAAGAATTGTATCTTTGCATTCCATTATTATCATTATTATGCAAAAGTATATAGAAACACCCCGTCTGATTCTCCGCGACTGGAAAGAAGAAGACATCCCGTTTTTTGCCCGTATGAATGCCGATCCGAATGTGATGGAGTTTTTTCTTAATTCATTGTCATCGGAAGAATCATTTGCCTTTTATCAGCGTATTCAAAATGAGTTCCAAACCTGTGGCTTCGGTTTGTATGCCGTAGAACGAAAAGAAGATCATGCTTTTATGGGCTATACCGGACTACATCAGATTACATTTGATGTTGACTTTGCTCCGGGCATAGAAATAGGCTGGCGGTTAGCACACGAATATTGGGGACAGGGTTATGCTCCTGAAGCTGCAAATGCATGTTTGGAGTATACGCGCAATAAAACGGATATAAAAGAACTCTTTTCTTTTACTTCCCTTCTCAACCAACGGTCAGAACGTGTAATGCAGAAAATAGGAATGGAACGAGTGAGGGAATTCGATCATCCGCTTGTCCCTGGTGAGCATCCGTTGTGCAGGCATGTGTTGTATCACATCAAATTTTAAAATGCTATTGACTTTCCTCTTTTAATTTCGTATATTGATAATAACCAATTAGCAGACAACAGATATGATATATACAAAAATAAAGACATAAAGAGAATTTACAGAAACATAAATATGTGTCTGAAAGAATAGAAATGGGGTGGAATCTACATGGATTTCACCCCATTTTGTTTAATATATTCGTGCCTACTTAGTGAATTATCCCGAATATCGTTTATTATAAATGTAAGACCCGTTTATAATAAACTGTTTCATTATTTATTAAAAATGCAAATTGAGTTTATCAGCATCCTGTATAATAAAAAGAAAACAGTTTAAGAGTAAGAATAGTACGAATGCAATATTCACAAATATATCTATACATTTGAGATAATAAATGAGCTTTACACTAATATTCTTTTCTTCTTATTACTCATAACAACCCAAACTATAACTATCATTGTATTACTCCATATTATCCGTTTTAGGTCTTAAAAAGTAGATTTGTAGCCCTAATGCAAGTGCAACGACAATACTAAGCATAGCAAATCCTTCGCCCAGACTTCCACCGTCCGTCCATTTTCCCAATAATTGAGTTACTGCAGCTCCTGCAAAAACTCCTGTCATATTCATAATACCATATGCCGTCCCCCTATATTTAGCAGAAACGAACTGGCATAGAATAGGCATATTGTTGGCATCGAAAATACCAAAGCCGATGCCGAACAACAATCCTGCACCTATTACGCTAATGAAACCGTGTCCGAAACCTAACAATAACAGTGCGGGGATAGTCATCCCCAGTCCGATTGCCCCTGTGTAGACACGTCCGCGGATATTCTTCAGCACCCATCTATCCGACAAGAATCCTCCCAATATTACTCCGACAAATGAAGATAGAGCAATGGTAATCGTAGATATTGGTCCTGCCTGTGACATCGGAATATCCAGGTTCTCCGCAAATAGCGTTGGCAACCAGTTCTTTGTAGCCCACCCCGGTAAACTTGGAGCCGCAAAATAAAATAATATCACCCAAAAAGAAATATTTGAAAATAACAGTAACAGCCCTTTTCCAATTGAATTCCCCTTGCTAATGCCATTAGCAACAACCTTTTCTATTTTCATTCGGACAGGATTCTCATGTAGGAAAAAGATAAGAACCACAGAATAAGCAATACCTACAATGCCAAACCAGTGAAAAGTGCTCTGCCAGGAAAATGCAGCGGCTGCCGTAGCTCCAAACCCACCGATTGCCTGACCGACATACAGTCCGGTCATGTGAACTCCAATTGCCAATGAGCGTGATTTGTCCTGATGCCAATCCGCTATCAAGGACAGAGCGGAAGGAATATACAATGCTTCACTAATCCCCATCACTGCACGCAAACCATATAATTGCTCAAACGTCGTGGCATATCCCATCAGGAATGTTACAGCCGACCAAACAAACAAGCTTCCGACAATTAACCATTTACGACTAAGCCTGTCTGCAATAATTCCGGCAACCGGGCTCATAAAGCCGTAAATCCAAAGAAAGACTGCCATTAATGCACCGAAAGCTTCTGCCTTCGTCAGCTCTACAATATCTATTTTCATTGCTTCCTGCATTGTAGAAAGCATTTGTCTATCCATGTAGTTGAGCAACGCTACTACCCAAAGCAACGCAACCACTACCCATGGATAAATATTTTTATTTTTCATGGTAGTTGTATTTAAAAGATTTTTGAGACTGTTTACTTAGACTTTTACTTTAGCTATCAGTTTGCGTATCCAGCCTTTACCGATAGCCGGAGCATGGGGGTCCTCCGGATATACAATGACGAATTGTCCGGGCAAGAGATTGATGAAAGTAGTAGGAACGTCACCATATAGGGCACAATCACTCTTTTTATCATAAGCTTGTCTTTCCACTTTTAATTCTTCCAAGGCTTTCCAGCCAATGGTTTCTTTGCCTTCAAGCAATATGTGCACATCAATATAATCGTGATGCAGTTCTAATAAACGCTTTCCTTCAGGAATACATTCGGGATAGATATTATTGACAATCAGATTATCACCATCCAGTCTGATAGTTCCCAGTTCCTCGTGCAACAGATCGTGCGATTTCACATAATCGAAAAGCTGTTTGAACAACGGGTGAAGTTTCTCCACCCGTTGGCTATTTTGTAAATTGGATACAATCATCTTATTTCTTTTTTATTTCAGACATTATTTCCTCACAAAGCATATATCCTTTTGTCATCATGCGAGGGATATGAAAAGGTCCTTTAAACAAATTTCCTTTTGCCGGCTGGGCGACTGTTCCATCCCGATGGAGATAGCCATACCACTCTCCGTATTCTTTGTCCGGGAAATGTGTATATGTCCACTCGCTGATTTGTTGATGCATCTTCAGGTATTTCTCTTCTTTCGTCATCAGATAGGCATACAGGGTAGCGATAATTGCTTCTGTTTGCGGCCACCAGAATTTCATATCCTGCGCATAGTCCTGCGAAGGAAGGTTCCTGCAATCTTTGAAATTGATAATACCGCCGAATTCTTTATCCCAGCCCCACTCCCATGACCAGTCCAGAATCTTCAGCCCCAATTCTTTTATGTTTTTATCCCCTCCTCGGAGCTTGGATTCTTCCAGCAAAAACCAAGCTGTTTCGATACAATGCCCCGGATTGATGGTACGTCCCATATTAGAGTCTATAAATTCTCCGTTCGGTCCTATGGTTTCCAATAATGCCTTGAACTCCGGATGCAGGAAATCTTTTTCCAGACAGCTAATGGACTCGTCAATCTGCCGTGTCAGACATTCGTCTTGAATAGCTTCCCTGATTCGGGAAGCTACGTTTATCAATATCATGGTAATGGAATGTCCTTTCATGGGGAGCGTATCTGTATATTTGGGAGCAAGCAGTCCGGGAGTTTGCAGGAAATATTGCATACGTTTGAACAGTTCGAGTGCCTTCACCGCATACGCCTTATCCCCCGACGCTATCGAATATTCGGACATCGCTATGGCTGCAAATGACTCGGAGAAAATGTAACGGCGCTTACGTAAAGGGCGACCGTCTGCTGTCATCTCAAAGTACATACGCCCGTCCGAATCAAAGCAATACTTCTCTATAAAGTCTAGTGTGCTTTTTGCGGCTTGCAACCATGCCGGATTCTTTTCTATATGATTATAGGCATAGGAACAAGTAAATGCAAAACGCCCCTGAAACCAAACGGATTTTGTACTATCCATTAATGCACCGTCGCGATCTACACAAGTATATATACCACCATTCACTCTATCCAGTCCATACTTTATCCAAAAGGGCATGATATTATTCTGCATATCATCCTTATAGGTATTAGCCCATTGTTGTATATAGTCAGTAATATTCTTCATACGTCCTCCTGTTAGAATTTATTGCAACGTTCGAAGAAACGGATTTCTTCCAGTTCCGCTTTCATTTGTTTTTCTTCGTCAGCGGTCATGTTTTGGAAAGGAGTACGGTTGCCGCCCAAATCAAGTCCGATAAGCTTCATGATACGTTTGCCACCAACAATATTCCCACGGAAATGGCAGATTACGTTAATCACTTCCTGAGAGAAGTTTTGCAATTCACGGGCTTTCTCCAATTCACCGGCTTTCCAGGCATCAATGATACCTACCAGGTTTATTCCGTTATAGTTGGTCGTTCCGCCGATTCCGCCTTGCGCCCCTCCCATTGCGAGGCATGGAAGAATGGTTTCATCCTGCCCATGAAGCATATCGAACTTGTCGTCTTTATACAAACGACATTGATTGTATTCATACAGGCTTTCGAAGGTATATTTGATTCCCGCAAAATTGGGAATACGGTTTTCAACAGCTTTCAGGAAAGCAAGCATCGATAAGAATGCTCCATTGAATGCAGGAATGTGATAATAATAGAAGGGCAGCTTCGGTGCTCCGGCAGCGATTTCTTCGCAGTACTTTACCAATTCTTCTATTCGTCCTATTTTCGGGAAAGGAGGTGCCATTGCACCAATTCCCCAAGCTCCGATTTTCTGCGCATGTTCCGCCAGCATCCGGCTTGACTTTACGCAGCAACTCCCCACGTGTACAATAACCTTAAAGCCATCCGGTGCAACTTCCATCCAACGTTCTGCCAACTTCATTCGTTCTTCATCAGTCAACATATACCCTTCTCCAGAAGAACCGTTGATGAAAACACCTTTCAAGCCATTTTTTACAAGTAGCTTTGCATAGGCTTCGATTGGTTCATAATTTACTTCTCCATTTTCATAAAACGGAGTAAAAGGAGCATTGATTAATCCTATAATCTTTTCCATAATACAGTTTCTTTTTTTAAGTTTAATATATTTAGTTATTTTTCAATTTATCCATGGGGGTATCTATACCCTTGTCTGATAGTCCCGGTCCTCCACCGCCGGTATATCCACCACTTTCGCCTGTTTGCCATGCCGAAATCCAAAATGCATAGATATCCGCCTGATTCAGATAAAACTTCAACCGGACTGTTTTCCCCACCAGTGATGTTACGCCTGGATGTTTTTCCCATGAAATCATCTGTTTCGTTTTATCCGATTTTTTCATTGATATGCAGTCTTTCTTTGTAAATCCTTCCATTGGCTGACCGTTATCATCCAACACTTCTACCGCTAAAGTTCCCTTCACATCTGCATTTACAAACAAATAGTTTCCATTTGCCGGAATCTTAGTTTTTATTTCTACATATCCTTCTTTTCTTCCTGCCCGCATCGAAACAAAACCATCACGACGAAGCATCGCAAGTCCTGTGGCAAAATTGGAATCATGTTTCGGCTTGCTGTTATAGCGTCCACTGACATAAAAATAAAGAGAGTCTCCGACTATCAGAGGGCTACCCGCAGTAGACTGTACATTGCCTGCATTCCATGCATGAAAGTCCTCACTGACAGGAAGAAATGGTTTCTTGTTTTCCCGGTTCCAATGAAAACCGTCTTTGCTCCAACCTATCAGGACTTCATTCCTTTTTTGAATGTTCAGACTGTCACAAACATTGTTCTCCGGTCCCTGCCAAACGGTGAAGTAGCCTAATATACAGCCCTCATACGGCATTGCTTCATGATTGTATATCTGTGGACGCAGTTCGGGAAATTGAGGATGACGCGGATCGTCGTCATCGGCATTAAACCAATAACGGATAAACTTATCACTCTTGTTGTCATATATCCTATGTGCCAGGCTAACCAGCATTTCCGGATCTTCATGTTCCAAATAATTGCGTGAACGCCTATACACTCCATTTATGGTTTTCAATGACAGGACATATTTCTTGCGAAACGGGTCGTAATAAGCCGCACAACGGTCGTACAATTCTCCCGAAAGAGCTTTCGGCTCACTCCAATGGATTCCGTCAGAAGAATATTTGAGTTTCATGCTGACTGTGAAGCGATTATTAAATTCTACAACAAACATTTTATAACGCTTCGTCCGGTCTTTCTCAAATTTATCAAGCAACACGGAAACGCAATCATGCTCTAATGTATCTACGATATTGGTTCCCGGAACAACGTCCAGCTCCGGTTTTATCCAGACTTTCCCGTCGAACGACTCTGCATAGCAAGTGACGAGCCCTAATAACTTCCCGCCACCGGCAGAATACCACATCTTGAATTTTTGCTCTTCCTCATCATACCATACGCCACCGCTAAAAGGGGCGGCATAAGGGTCACCATTTATATTCAACTCCCATTTTTTATCAGCCTTCAATACAGGATTGCCTGAATAATAGACGGGGGAATGATGTATTCGTTGCAGATTTGTTTTCTCAATGAATGTTGTATCCACAAAAAGGATACGTCCTGTTTGCCCGCATACCGAAACATTGCACATTAATAATAAGAAAACTGCCAATAAAGAATATTTCTTCATAATCGTCTACATTTTAAACTACTTACTTTTGCAAACCTGTCCGTTGCGGATTCTGGCCTTTCATCGGCCATGCAGAAGCTGCATAGGAAGTAGCTCCAGATGAGATACATACCATATCAGATGCACCTGCGACAGCTTCTATGCCGATATATAAATATCCTCTTGAATCCATTACCGGACTGGAGGTACATTTAACTCCTAATTCGGCGGATGCAAGCAAACTACCGTCTTGTTTCACAATATAATAGATGGCTTTGTCCGAAATGATGTGGATATATCCTCTGTTATCGATGATTGGCACGCAGTTGCTAACGTCCTCCGTTGTAGCATAATGCCATTTTAAAGAACCGTCCGAATTCAAAGCGAAAACACCTGCCGAAGCTTCACCGGCAACAGTATTTCCACCGTTGGCATAAAGTGTTCCATCCGTACCAATCACAACACCACCGTTAACAATGGCTCCCGGTGTCTTGTACACCCATTTTTCCGTTCCGTCAGGATTCAGAGCTATGATGGCGCCACCTGATGTCAGTTCGGCTACGGTATAAATAGTTCCGTCTGTTCCTACTGTGTACGAGTTTCCTTTCAATGCTGTACCACCCAAATCTTTCTGATAGACAAACTTTTGAGTACCGGTAGCAAAATCATAACCGAAATACCCCGTATTCTTGGAAGAGCCGAAATAGACAGTTCCGTCTTTGGACAGAGACATACCGGACAACACTTCTACATCTAAAGCTATTTCTTTGACTACATCACCGGCAGGACTTAATACGATTAGTTTCTTTCCTCTATGTCCGAAGTAGATATTACCAGATGCGTCAATAGCCGGAGTAACAGCATATAAATTAGAATCGGCAGCTTTGTATGCCCATTTTCTACTACCATTGCTTCCTATGGCAAATAAGAATAAAGCACGGGGATGTTCAGTGGTAGCCGGCTTCAAATCGCGGACCACAATATACACATCTCCATTCGGTCCTACTGCCGGACTTGCATATACCATGCTTGCCCCACCACCCGGATTCAGTTCATTCATGTTGGCGGTTACGTCAAATGCCCATTTTTGTATCCCATTTTCCGTATCATAAGCATAAAGTTTCACGTCAAATGCTCCTGTGGAAGTCTGGTCGGTAATCATATAAACCGTTTTACCATCAGCCGACAATGCAGGTGAGACTGTACTTTCAATAGGTCCGCCCATTTCTTTCTGCCACATTACATTGATTGCTTTAGCGGGATCCAAGATGGTAAGGTCTTTCTTGGCTGTGGCGCTCAAGCCGTTATCATCAGTCACCGTCAGTTTAATGGTAAATGTACCGTCCGACGGATAAACGAAAGTTGGATTCTGTTCCGTCGAGACGTTTTTTTTTGTATCGCCAAACTCCCATAACCATGCTACTATCCGGCTTCCTTCATCGGGTATGGAAGCATCTTTAAAAACAGCGGTCTGTCCCAGTTCGTACATATTCTCACCAATGGTAAAGTCTGCCTTTGCCGCAGTGTGATAATATACCTTATCCTCTTCGCAAGAAGAAAATGCAAGAATACAAATCAATGATAATAAATAAGCTAATCTGTTCATAGTATTCATTTTTTAATTGGTTTTATCTATTCCGGAAATATTCAACCCGGGACCTCCGCCAGCGGTGTATCCCATACTCTCTCCATTCGCAGAAGGAGAAATCCAAAAAGCAAATATTTCACCGTTATCAATATAGAATTTCACTTTCAGTTGTTTGTTCTTCAAAGAGGCTAATGAAGCGTTGCCTGTCCATTCTATCTTCGCTTTTACATTATCCCCTTTAAAGGCTTTGCACTCATCTTTTGAGAATCCTTCGATTACTTTATTATTGGGATCTAAAAGTTCCACTTTCATTTCTCCCGTGACATTGGCATTGACAAAGAAGTACGAACCGTCAAATTTCAGTAAGGAAGTTTGCAACTCTCCTGTTCCTTTCATAGATGCAAATCCATCGCGACGAAGCATGGCAAGCCCGGTAGTGGTAATCTCTTGAGTGCCTCTCAAACGACGACCGCTCAGATAGAAATAGAGTTTGTCACCTACTATTAACGGTGCTCCGGCTACGGATTGCAGGTTACCTTGATTCCATGCGTCCGAGGTGGTCGTATTTACGGCATGGAAAGGATTCATATCCTCACGGAACCAACTGTAACCGTCACGGCTATATCCTACCATAACTTGATTTCTCTTGATTACGTTGTCCGAAGCACAAACATCATTTTCCGGCCCTTGCCAAACGGAGAAGAATCCCAGCATAATGCTTTCATAAGGCGTGGCATCCTGATTATATATCGCAGGCGCTATATTCGGATAGTCTGTATGGTGTTGCTCATTAGCCCACGGACCAAACCAGAATGCACTCAATAATGCTTCCGCTTTCTTTGTTCCGGCTTCCGGATCGGTGTTTTCATTATAATCCCTCGCACGTACCAGCTTATTCGCATCCACCCGGACATTATGCCGCATACTATATACCCAAACGTTTCTGAAAGGATTTTTATATACTGTTGAACGGTCGGCAATCGGTTCCGATTGAACTGCGGCACGCCAGACTTTGCCGTCCGGGGAAGTCTTGTAATGGTATCTCCATTTCCCGGATTCACGGGCAACTAAAAACATCTTGTATCTTTTCGAAGCATTACTTTCCTGTTTATCCAGCCAAATAACAGACGCGTCACGTTCTGAGTTATAGTCAACGATATTTGTTCCGGCTACAACGGAAAGAGTGGGTTTTGTCCAGTGAATACCGTCCGTTGATTCCGCATAACAAGTCACTCCTGCTCCGCTAGTTGCATAGGAGCCACCACCTGCCATGTACCACATTTTGTATTTTCCTTCCTTTTCGTCATACCATACCCCGTCGCTGAAAGGGGCGGCGAATGCCGCACCTTTTGTTCCAGTTTTCTCCCAATCCTGTTCTGGTGTCAGTATCGGATTGCCTGAATAATATTCAGGATAATAGAACGTACGTTTCAGATTAGTGGATTCTATCAGGAAATTGTCTACAAATAACTGGCGTCCTACCGAGATATTAATAACAGAAGGTTTATCCGACAGATAAAAAGGTGACATTCCTTTTTCCAGTTCAGACGAAGATGAACGTACCGGCGGCCACTGTTCGGGCAGACGAATACCATTGTACAATAGCCGTGAATCTACTGGCTCTTCGCTAGGGGGAGCCACTACCGGGGGATTATTATCTCCATCCGGAGTATCATCACTGCCACCGCAAGCTATCAGCATACAAGGCAGGAAAAATAGTAATGTATAAAATAAACGTTTCATAGTCATTTATCTTTTATTTGTTTGCAGGAACATCTATGCCACAGGTTGACAGTCCCGGTCCGCCGCCGCTTGTATATCCACGGCTTTCGCCCGTTTGCCACGGAGAAATCCAAAATGCATATATATCAGCGTTATCCAGGTAGAACTTCAAACGGACAGCCTTCCCGATAAGTGATGCTATATTCTGGTGTTTCTTCCATGTAACCAACAATTTTGTTTTATCTGTTTTCTTCATCGGTACACAGTCTTTCCGTGTGAATCCTTCTAATGGCTTTCCATTTTCATCCAGAATTTCTACAGCCAAGCTACCTTTTACATCTGCATTGATAAAAAGATGTTTGCCGTCAAAACGAACCTTCTCCGTCAGCAGATAGCCGTCCTTATCTCCATGCATGGAGACAAAACCATCTCTGCGCAAAGTAGCCAGTCCGGTAGATGTATAGCTATCCCACATAATCTTGTTCCTTTGGCGTCCGCTAGAATAGAAATAAAGTGAATCTCCTACTATCAAAGGCACTCCATTGATAGACTGCATATTTCCCCAGTTCCATGCTCCTTCCGTCTCATTCACTGCCATGAAAGGCTTGAAAGAAGGACGATAGAAATGGAAGCCGTCACGGCTATACCCTAGAAAGATTTCATTCTTTTTCTGAATACCTAGTTTGGCACAAACTCCATTTTCCGGTCCCTGCCATACACTGTACAATCCTAACATAATGCTTTCATAAGCAATGGCATCAAAATTGTAAATACCCGGTTCTACTTCCGGAAACTCCGGATGACGCGGCTCTTTATCGCTCGGAGTAAACCAGTAGACCATATTCTTATCAGGTACTCCTTTTCGGATACGATGTGCGAAACTTACTGCCATTTCCGGGTCTTTATTTTCCAAATAACTGCGTGAGCGGGAAGAAACTGTTGTCCCGTAACGCATACTCAATGCCCACACATCACGGAACGGATTGTAGAATGCGGATGAACGGTCGTATAAATCACCGGACTGGGCGACTCCCTCTCCCCAATGAATCCCGTCCGATGAGTATTTCAAGATAAATTGCCATCTGCGGTCGGTGGGGCGGCGTTCGACATTGAACATCTTGTACCGTTTGGACGGGTCTTTCTCCTGTTTGTCCAGCCAAATAGTAGCTGCGTCACGATTGCAGGTATCTACAATATTGGTTTGGTTCCAAATATCCAGTACAGGTTTTGTCCAGTACTTGCCGTCTTCCGATTCGGCATATCCGGTATAAAAGGTCTGATTGTCTCCTTTGTGAAGAACACCTGCACCTGCCAAGTACCACATTTTGAACTTCCCGTCTTTTTCGTCATACCAGATCCCATCACTGAAGGGTGCAGCGTAGAGTCCGCCTTCGGTTGTCTTTTCCCATTCCTTATCAGGTCCGAGTACCGGATTCCTTTCGTAGAACCGGGGAGTATGAATCACTCTATTCAAATTAGTTTCTGCAATCAGAAAAGAATCAACAAATAGTTGCCGTCCTACATTTACAGGAATTACTCCCGGCTTTTGTTCAAGATAGGGTATCGGCATATCTTGTGCTTTTTGTGGTTCCGCATAGCGGGGTGGCCATTGTTCAGGCAGGTGTATGCCATTGTAAAGTACTTCTGTTTGGGCAATAGCGAGCCCCGGTACTACCAAACTGAACAGTAGTACCGCAATATTTTTCAAATTTATCATGCTAATTCTTTCTTAGTTAATATCCCGGATTATTTTCTGTGATATAAGGGTTAGAATTCACTTCATTGATAGGAATCGGCAACCATTCGTGCTTATTGGTGACGAATCCTTTAAAGTCATCTGCCGATATGAACTTCTTGAAGTTAGGATCGGATTCCTGTAACTCTGTAAAACGGCTGGCTAGCTTGCCCCAACGGAGCAAATCATAGAAACGATGCCCTTCCAAAGCAAATTCCAGGATTCTTTCATTCTGAATATCAGTCATGGTTACCGAAGGGAGTTCGCTCATGTTGACACGTCCGCGTACTTTATTTACCGCCTGCAAGGGAGTCATGTTTGATGCTTGCGTGCCACCGCTAACGATAGCTTCCGCATACATCATCAACACATCGGCATAGCGGATATAGCGCCAATTCACTCCATGGGCACGGGGCTGATTATATACATACTCCTTAACGCCTGCACCTACACCGACCAGTTTAGGAGTCCCGTCTGCTTCCGTTTGTGTAGGCATGGAACAATCAATCCCTTTTCTTATACCTGCTTTGAATGAATGTGCCAAAGGATTGGACACGGTAGCAAATCCTTCTTTTCCATTCTTTGCAGGATAAAGTTCTTCCCATTTATAACTGCCGGGACCTTCCAGACGTACAGGATTGCCGCCTGCATCATTTCTCAAATGAATGCTCGCATCCAAATCATTGAATATCATTGTGGAGAACATCCGGATATCCGTATAACCGTCCTTGTCTACCGAATTCACAAATGCGTTATAAAGCCAGTTATGTACTACGCCTTCATAACCTACTCCCGCCCCCGGTAACATCAGTCCACGTGAATCGAACGCCAAACCGGAAGTGGCAAGCCCCGGATTGAATCCTGCATTATCGACATCGCCTAAGAATTGAAACTCAAGGATTGATTCTTCATTATTTTCATGAGCGACATCAAAATTATCAGCATAATTTTTAGTCAGGTCATAAGTTCCGTACTTTCCGTCTATAACATCACCAAATTCTTTGGCAGCTTCACTGTAAAATGTAGTCTTGTCTTCACCATAATATTGTTCGATTCCACTACGGTAGAGGTAAGCTTTTCCCAATAAGGCGGCTGCGGAAGCTTTTGTCACACGACCGGCATTCTTGCTGTCCCAATATCCCTTCACGGGCAACAGTTCTTTCGCATGTGCCAGGTCTTCTTGAATAAAATTCCATACGGCAGCAGGTTTTTCCAAAGGACGGACATAGTCATCGCCATTGCGTGGCATCTGTCTGATGGGAGATATATTCCGGAAATTAATCAATAGGTAATAATGCGCAAATGCCCTCCAGAAATAAGCTTCCCCCATGTATGCGTTCCGCAGTTCCTCATTACCGCTGAAATCAACAGACGGGGCGGTTTCAATAATGTAGGATGCTTGAGAAGCAGTGGTGTACATCAATGTATAAGGTTGCTCGATAGTGTAATAACTGGCATTTAAGTCGGCACCAAACATGCCCGGTTTGCCATAATCCGAATTGGACGATGCCTCGTCGGAGCGGATTATCGTTGTTTTAGAGCCGGAAGCTCCCAGGCAGCGTTGCGTAGACATATATCCGTACATGGTCATCACTGCGTCATTAACAGCGGACGGACTGGTGAAATAAGCTCCCATACTCGGCTGGTTCGGATTAATTGCCAGGTCATCAAAGATACCGTTGCATCCATGTAATATCAAGCCGCCCGCCAAGATAAATGCGGCATATACTTTCTTATAGTTTTTCATATTAATCATATTTTTAGTTATCAGAATGAAGCGTTAAAACCAAAAGTGAATGTCCGGGCATTAGGATATGAACTGATGTCAATGCCACGTGAGAACAATACATTTGAACTAACTTCCGGGTCATAACCGGAGTATTGGGTCAACGTAAACAGATTTTGTACGCCTGCATAAACACGCAGTTTATTGAACCGGATTGCTTCCAACCACTTTTTAGGCAGTGAATAGCCTAACTGAAGGTTTTTCAGACGTAAATAGGAACCGTCTTCAATATAAAATTCACTCGGCAAGGAGTTTCCGCCACTAGTGTTTTGGGTTTTCATAATAGGGATTCCTGTATTCCTATTTGTTTTCGTCCATCCATTCATAGCCTCTTTGACTACATTATTGGAATAATCAAAATAATAGGTGTACTTTTTCTGATTGAATATATCATTTCCCTGCACTCCCTGAAAGAAGACAGTCAAATCAAAGTCTTTGTATTCCATGTTGATGTTCAAACCGTATGTGAAGTCAGGGATAGGGCTACCCAGAATAACTTTATCATTTGCATTGACTACTCCATTCTTGTCCGTATCCGCAAATATGAAATTTCCTTCCGCATCAAAACCGTCAATCTTATAGCCATAGAATGAACCGATAGCTTCTCCCGGCATGGTAATGGAAGCTGCATCATTAAAATAGCTGGACATTGCTCCGGAAGTAATCGGCTGCACGTTTTCTCCCAATGATAATACTTTATTCTTCAACGTTGCGATATTGAATGTTGCATCTATATGGAAGTCTTTCGTCAATTGTTTCCTGTAATTCATCATAAACTCCCATCCTGTGTTTTTTACGGAAGCTGTATTAACGTAGGGTTTTTCACGTGAACTGTTGATTTCAAAGATTTGCCCGGAAGACAGGTTCAAGTCTATCTGTGCCAACAAATCTACGTTCTTTTTCACGAAATAGTCTAATGACAAGGTCAAGTCGTTGTTGAAGAAGCCCAGTTCGATACCAATATCTGTGGTTTTGGCAGTTTCCCATTTCAAGTCTTTCGATTTCAGATAGGCTGCGCGTCCTGTCACATAACGTTCACCGCCTACTGTGTAAGGAATAGGTCCATAAGCTATCGCGTCAAAATTATAAGGATTGAGGAAGTTGGCACCCAACTCACCGTAGCTAGCTCTGATCTTCAATTTGCTCATTACAGGATTTTGGAACCATTTTTCCTGGTGCACATTCCATCCGGCGGAGACAGAGGGGAAATAACCTACTCTATTGTCTTTATGGAATTTGGAAGATTCATCCCGGCGGATACTCAAGGACAGCAGATATTTATTATCATAATCGTAGTTCACACGGGCGAAGAAAGAGAGCAATGCTGCATTACTGTCGCCCGCCGAAATCTTACCATCTTCATTTTGGAATCCGGTAATATCCGTTCCTCCCAAATCGTTAATGGTAGAGTTGGTCATGTAACGATAGTATTCTCTCATCCAGCTTGTTCCTAATAAAGCGTCTATTGAGTGACGGTTGAATGTCTTGTTGTAAGTCAGCAAGTTATCAATCGTATAAGTGAACTCTTCACCTCTTGTTTCCGATACACTGTTACGTGTGTTGCCGTAATCTTTATCGGGAGTTCCATCCGAGTTCCACTTTGTATAGTACTCGGGGGTATGGGTGTAATTATGCTTATTGCTATAATTTCCACTTAACGATAATTTGTATTTTAAGCCGCCCCAAATATCCAGTTGGGCGTTCAAAGAGCCGATTAAATCCGTCACTTTATTAAACTGGTCTGTATAATGTAACGGGGCTATCTTATTCTGCGCTTTGCCATCTTCGGGGTTGATGTAATAATCAGGGCCACCGGAGGTAAACCGTCCTTGTTCATCATAAATAGGTAACGTTGGTAAAGCTATGTTGAAAGCTGTTGTAGGAGTTTTATCCTTATGCGTCAGTCCGAGGGTTTCAGAAAATGAGAAACGTCCTTTTTTATAAGAGGTATTTAGGCGGAAGTTATAACGTTTATAATCCGAATAAATCGTCATACCGGTTTGGTCAAGATAACCAAGGCTTGTGCTGAAAGTAGAGTTGTCTCCACCACCTGCGATACTGGCATTCAGATTCCATACTGGGGCAAACTGTATCCATTCTTTTGACCAGTCGGTATTCAGGTTCGGATTGGTGGGATTGTCATTCTCCGGTGCATGAGGCAAGCCGCTGTTATCTGCCACCATATTGGCAAATTCTCTCCATTCCGACGCATTGAGGAACTCCGGAATATTAGTCGTTTTCTGGAAAGCGAACGAACCGTCTATCTGAATGACGGGCTTACCGGACTTTCCTTTCTTGGTAGTAATCAAAACGACCCCATTGGCGGCACGTGAACCGTAGATAGCGGCTGCCGCACCGTCTTTCAGTACTTCGATAGATTCAATATCATTGGGATTCAATGAGCTTAATCCGGCATTACTGAATGCTCCATCAATGACATACAGAGGTTCGGTAGCGCCAAAAGAAGCGGCACCGCGAATCACGATGTTTACATCTGCCCCAGCAACACCAGCTTGCTGCACGATGTCTACACCCGGTGTACGCCCCTGTAAGCTTGAAGCAACATTAGATGATACCTGTTTGCTGATTTCCTGAGAAGAGATGGAAGCAACGGCACCTGTCAGGCTTGATTTCTTCTGCACGCCGTAACCAACTACTACGACTTCATCCAGTACTTCCGTATCGTCCTGCAATTGGATAGAATATGAGTTCTTATTCCCCACCTTTACTTCCTGTGTTTTATAACCAATATAGCTGACTGCCAGAAGAGCATCTGTCGGAGCATCCAATGTAAAGTTACCATCAACGTCTGTCACAGTACCCGTCCCCGCTCCTTTCACCAATACACTGGCACCAATTACTGGTTCGCCTTTGGTATCTGTCACGGTTCCCGTTATTTTCTTTGTTTTTTGGCTCCCTTGTGATGTAACGGGAGCTTCTTTTGCTTTCAAATATATTTTCTTCTCTCCAATTTCATAAGCTACATTTGTACCTGCGAATAAATCATCCAATACTTTAGAAAGGTCTTTGTCTTTTGCCTGGACAGAAACAATCCGTTCGGGATTGACAATCGTACGGCTATATGCTACCGTAAGTCCTGTCTGTTTAGTAATGAGCGAAAAGACTTTCTCCAACTTGACTTGTTGAAGATTCATTGTTATTTTCTGAGCCGACGCCGCAAGACTTACAGCAAAGCTCAATAACAATACAAGCAATACTTTGTTCTTCATACTTAGTTTGTTTAAAGTTATAAATAGGTTCTTAATCTCTTTGTATTTAGTGGACACACGAGATTAAGAAGCGGGTGAGGGAAAAAACGTTTTTTTCTGAAGTTTTTTTATTTCCAATAAATTTTCGTATGATAATACATTAGTTTTCAGCAAGATATAGTTTAGTTTTTATTTGTAGGAAAATGGGATATAAAAAGAAAAGTCCTTCCGGATTTTATTTTCAGAAGGACTTATAACAATAGATTCGTGTTCTTGGCAATTCGCTAGAAACAGTCTTTTGTGATAGTGACGGTATCCTGTTCACATAGTGACGCTATACTTACCGGATACCGTCACTATCACGCAAGGATAGCGTCACTATATTTTTTGTAATTTAGTAAAGTTCCTGATTCACCAATTCGTCAAAGAGCTTTGCATATTTCTCTGCGACTGCTTCCGCAAACTTCTTTCCTTTTTCTACGGAAGCTCCACGTGGATCGCCAACACCGGTATCTTTAGATACTTTCCCCCAGTTCCTGGGAATCCATGCTACTTTTTCATTCAAAGATTGTATGGCAAAAGTTTTATATTCTCCATTCCCTGCTTCTTCAAGATTGACTAATTCGGGGTGATAGTGCATCATTACGGATGTCTCGACTTCATCTGCATGGTCACCCGGATTTTCAAAATAGTCCTTTACCTTTAACACGGTGTACCATTCACTCGATGCTATCAGGAAGTCAGGATAGTCTACCGACAAATCACGAATCATACTTTTAAAAGTATTGCCTCCATGCCCGTTGATAATAACCAATTTTCGGATACCTTGAACATAAAGGGAAGAAACAATATCAGTCAGTATTGCTTTCTGTGTTTCATAACGCGTATGGATACAGAAGGGAAGTTCCCGTTGTCCCGGATTTTGTGAACCCATGCCGATGGGTGGCATAACCATGCAGTTCACGCCATATTTCTGTTTAGCTATCAATGCAGCATCAACTGCTACATCATGGGAAAGAATACAATCTGTCATATATGGCAAATGCAGATTATGAGGTTCAGTAGCTCCCCACGGCAATATCACAATATCATATTTCCTGTCTTTTACTTTTCCATAACAAGATACGGATAAATCCACTTCTTTATTCATATACCCCATTTATTTCTAATGATTATATTATTTCATTTTTACTATCACTTCTTTCTTATCTTCATTATACTCAAACTTCACCGGAGCGATTTTCTCTAAATCCATTAATACTTTCTCTAATAATGTATTGTCCGAAGTCAATGTATAGACATACTTCAAAACGTTTTCATCTTCGACTTTAAACTCTACATTATACCAGCGGTTCAATATTTTAATGACTTCCGGCAACGGGGTATCTTTAAATACTATCACATTCTGTTTCCACATCGATAGGCGTTGCATATCGTTCATTTTGGAAATGGTGCACTGCTGGTTATCTTTGTTGTACACTAATCTTTCGCCGGGTTGCACCGGGTATTTCTTTTCCGTAGGAAGGGTAAGATTAATATTTCCTTCATCCAGACATACTACTATATCCTTATTCTCCGGGTAATCCTGTACATTGAAAGAAGTTCCCAATACATGAATTGCCGGTCCACTTAAATTGACTATAAAAGGACGGTTCTTATTTTTGGCTACTACGAAATAGGCTTCTCCTTCAAGATAAACTTCCCGGGTGTTCAAAGCAAACTTCTTCGGGTATCTTAGTTTCGAATCAGAATTGATATATACTTTTGTTCCGTCCTGAAACATGATTTGTATGCGTTCTCCTTTATCTACCACCACTTCCTCATATTCGGAAGTGCCGAACAGGTCGACTTTTGAATTCAGTTGCATATAAAGTCCGACAATCAAGACAACAGGTATCAATACGGCTGCAACTCGGAAACAGATACGCTTCAATTTCTTGATGCGAATGTTCTTCCGTATCTGTTCTAATATTTTCTTTGAAGGAATATCATGGTCTACATACAAGTCTGCAAACTCATTTTTTATCAGTTCGGAATCCTGTGTCATAGCAGCTTCAAGATAGTCGCTACCTTCTTCCGTGGCAAACCACTCTGCCACATATTTTGCATCTTCCGGGCTGGCAATTCCTGCCAGGACTTCTTCTATTTGTTTATCAGTAGGTCTATTCATTTTTATCACTTTATTAAATGGACACTCAAAAAGGTCATTAGTGTGGTAAATGCAACAATTATTAACATCTTACTTAGATGGATACGGAGAAGTTTCAACGCTTCCGAATAATGTGTCTTGATAGTATTTACGGATAGATTCATCCGTTCCGCAATTTCCTGATTTGTCAGTTCCTCCTGTACTTTCATCAAGCAAATATCCCGTTTTTGCGCAGGAAGCATATCCACTGCTTTATAAAAACTGGACATCAACTCTTTTTTCTCCAGTTTTTCTATCAGATTATCTTCGTAAGGCGAAGCGGCTTGTGCCATCTCATAGTTCTTTGCAATCGCGCTGTTTTCATTGCGAATCAAGTTCAAGACATGATTTTTTGTCATCGTAAAGAGATAGTTCTTTAGGCTGATTCCCACACGTAGTTCTGAACGAAATTCCCACAAACGGCTAAAGACATGTTGCACTACATCTTCTGCCATATCAGAACTCATTAAATAACGATAGGCTAATACATATAATAGTTTATGATACCTTTCATAGGCTTGGGTGAAAGCTCCTTCATCACCTTGTTCAATCAAGGCGAAGAGTTTCTCATCATCTGTATCAGTATATTGGTCAATCTTGTTTTTCATTCTTCGGATTTTGTTTACTTGTTTCCAAAAGAACTAAATGTTTCTCTCTTTATGAAGAGCAAATGTAGCAAATTCCTTAGAAAACCTAGAGGTATTTACGAAAAAAGTCCCCGATTAACAATCCCCCATTAAAAAGAGGAACCGTTAATCAAGGACTACTCCACTAACTAATTAACAATGTATTATAAATGATAGGTAACAATTCTTTCTTCGGGTGAATCAATCCAGAGCCGCCATACTCCTTCCGACACTTTTTCCGGTGTTCCGATATTTGCTTTAGGTGGACGACGGCTTTTGATGGTTAGATAGCCTTTCCCTTCTGTTGCTTTCACTTTCATCGTTTTGCTGTTCATATAGACATGGATATTGCCATTTGGAGTGGGGACAGTGCCTTCCATCCATTTCAATCCTCCCAACACAGGAGTAATAGCAAACTCTTTATATCCTTCTTTTACAGGTTTCACTCCCAGATAATATTTGCCCAACAGGTAGATAGGACTCGCTCCCCAGGCATGGCACAAACTCTTGCCATAAGGACGGCCATACATGGCAAGATGTTGCGTTCCGATTTCTTCCGGGTTATATTTTTCCCAGAAGGAGGTAGCACCTTCCTTCAACATTCCTCCCCAATAGGCTTTCATTTCTTTCATTACAGCATCCTGTTCGCCAAGAGCACAAAGTGCTTCCAGTTCGTAAAAACGCATATAGGGAGTTGTTATTTTCAGAATACTGTCATTCAGAAGAACAGAGTTCTTGATGGCTTGCTGCTTATCTGCGTTCAAATATTGAAAGAATACAGAAAACATATTTGCATAGCGGGTGACTGCATCACTTTGCTGACCGTTGACACAGTTATGTACAAATGCCTGTTTCTGGTTATTCCAAAAGGTGGGTTCTAGTTTTGCTTTCAAAGCGACAGCTAATTTTTCGTATTTTTGTTTGCTATTAGTGTCTCCAACCAATTCTGCACACAAAGCCATCGTTTCCAGACTTCTGCAAAATAAAACTTGCTCAAAAGAGAGTTCGCCTTTCTTATCCAGATAGCCGTCTGCCCAGTCCACAAATACCCAGTCGCCCGTCATTCCTTCTACCATGCCATTCTTATTGGTACGTCCCAACACATAATCCATCATTGTTTGCATACGTGGATATAGTTGGTTGACAAAATGGCGGTCGCCACTATACATATAATAGTCATATACACTAAGAAACCAGTAGAAAGTATAGTCCATGATTGTATTACTGTGGCTGGTTACAGGATCCTTGCCACGAAGTAACCAAATTGTACGTTTGACAGACTCGTTATCAAAGAAAAGATAATAATTCATCAAATAACTTTGGATGGCATCGCCACTCCATACCCAACGGTCACGTTTGATACCGTCAATGAAGAATTCGCGGGTAGTGAGATGCATGGTGTATGCGCCAACTTCCCAAATACGATTCAATTCTTCATCATTACAACGGAAACTTCCGCGGTATTCTTCAGGAAGATATTCATATTGCATGGAGACTTCTCCAATCTGTACACCCGGCTCGTGAGTTACATAGACATAGCGAAAGGCTTTACTGTTCTCCAATGTATATTCGTTTTCAGAATTACTCAAGGGAGAAGTGCTGCGGATAGCAAGGTCGGTCACTTGTCCCGGTTCGAGCAAGAGTTTGTCCAATGTTTCGCAATATGCTTTATCTTTTGCTTCTTCCGGGCTTTCACCATAATAAATTTCTATTTTTCCTTTTCCGGAAAGATTCTTCAATGTGATGAATCCGAATGTTTCTTTTCCAAAATCATAAAGAATACCTCCTTCAGACTGTTCTGACTTCGTAACAGGTTGCTGCGGTTCACGCATCAGACTGAATTGTGAAGGACGTTGGGTAGCTCCGTCAAAGTTCCAGCATCCGGCATCCATATAGATAGTGGCAGATGTGTCACTGGCTTTTCCGCTCTCGTCAATCCATTCTTTATCTTCGTAAGTCACACGCCAGGAAGAGTCTGAATTCACCGTTTTTCCCTTCACATAAATAGTGGGAGGAGTTGCCTGATTCCAGACTTTGATGTTCAGATTATGTTTTCCGGCCGGAAGCAACATGGTTTCCGGCATACCGAACTGGAGCTTTCCATCCAGTTTGACGTTGTACTTTCCTTCGGCAGCAATAAAGATTTCTTCCGGCTCGGAAAGATTCAGTTGCTTGCTGAATTCTACGACAACATAATGACTGTCCGTTTTCCAAAAAGGAGGGAAAAATGCACCTCGTTCCGTACGACGGTTATTCATTTGATTTCCCAACCAGATTTCGTAGTCTCCCGGATACCATATCCAAGTCTGGGCAAATGTGCTGCTTGCCAAAGACAAGGCACTAAGCAATATCATATATTTCTTTTTCATTTTTCTTTCTATTACTAACAAACTGAATCATAAGAAATAATTCGTTCCACAGTGGTTGACGTTTAGTTCCACCATGGTGGAACGAAGCATATCTTACAATAAGATTATTTATCGGCTGCTATTAATAATTCAGCAGATCCTTATACGCTGCTTCCACTCCCGCACGTTCACGAATAACATTATCCACCTTCGGGCCATTGTTCTCCCATACATTTCCCGGGCCATTGGCATTTTGCAGATACTTCTCTCCTTCTGTCCAATTATCACGTACAGTAATAAAGGAAGAACCTTCATCCGTATAAAGATAGAACCAGTGATTAGGATCGTGTACATACCCCGGTTTATAAATACTATGCACGCAATTCTCCGTTACATAACTTTTCGGCTGCGAACCGAGTGTGTAAATACCTGCCACATCATACATGTGTTTCGCATAATGATGAATCAGATTGGCATGTACTCTGTTATTACGCATACAATTCACAGTTTGCGTCCATCCCCAACCAAGACTAATGCCACTATAAGGCACTTCGCTGATTTCATTATGCTCGATATTGACGTCCCCTACATATCCCGCAGCAATGGCAAGGCATCCCCAATCTTCATTGCCTATTTCCGTGAAATAGCAATTATTGATTTGTTGCTGTGTGCATACTTCCCGACGATCAGCAGGATCGTATGGCAAATGCGTCTCATGAGCAGCCGGAGAAAAACTGCCGACTAACAGACCATTTCCGGCAATATCGCGGAAGAGACAGCCACGAACAACACCGCCTTGCACCGCTTCTTCATAATCCAATCCGGTTGAGCCTAAATGTTCGAATCGGCACCGCTCGAAATCAATCTGCCTTGCAGCAACCACACGAACAGCAGCTGCGGGACGTCCCAACCATCCTTGGTTATCCAACGGATGATTCAAGTAGTTCCGTTGCATTTTCGGATCAATCCGGTAACCATCTGTCAGATACATACCTGCCTGAAGAGGTACATGTCCTTTTTCTGACGGACGCATCCACGTAGTATAGGAAAAAGTAATTTTCTCAAAACGAATATGACACACAGGGCGATCCAAAGTTCCTTCCACCCGTACTAATGTCTCAACAGCAGGCACGATCACTTCCGCCTCCTGCATCTTCTCTCCTTCCCGTGGATAATAATATACTTTACGGGCATCTATATCATGATACCATTCTCCAGGTACATCCTGTAATTCACGAGCATTTGTCAGATAGAAAGCAGAATTATGTCCGTTCGTCGTCACCATCGGACGCGGCCAGGGATGCTCAAACTGAATCCGGCTTTCCGGTTGATGAAAACGTATTGCCGCACTATCTCCCTGCACTTCAACTGAACGAATCCGAAGATTGGCAACACACCACATCTGATGTAATACCATCTCGGCATATTTAGCTTTCAAATTCCCTTTATTATCAATAAGTCTGCGAATGGAAACTGCAGGTACATAAAGAATTTCATTCTTCTCATCCACACTGCAAATGCGATTCATCTTTTCGAAATCTTCCACATCACGGGCACGAACTGCCTTTTTTCCATTCACCCACAACTGGCGGAAATCCAATGGACGTCCATTAAATGCCGGGACATCTGCTACCCAAACTTTCCCTTGCTTCTTCCAGCCATTTATGCTGATTCCCCCACTCAATATCACCTTTTCATCGCCTACCGAACGAATGACTGTGGGCGATTCCTTGGTTCCGCTATCTTCCGGACGGATAAAAACCGGTTCATGGAAGGCATACGTTCCACCTTCCATATAGATTGTGATTCCACCTTGAATACGGTTATCCTCTGTCCTGCGCCATTCTCGTGCTTGTCGCAAGGCAGAAGTCAGCGTGGCTTTAGGAGATTGACGAGTTCCGTCGTTGAAGTCACTGCCCTTGGGAGAAATCCATATCTCACCAGCCAATAGCCAGTGACTGCACAAGATACATATAGCCGTTACAAATAACTTTTTCATGTTTTTTTTCATTTCTGTATACTAAACAATCCGGACTATCTGGCAAGAGGCATCCATACAGTCATTTCTCCCTTTCCTCTGTTTCCCCAGGCATAATAAGGAATCAAGCGGATATTTACTGTCTTTTCAGCCTGAACAACCGGCCGGTAAAGCACTCCTTCCCACGAAGTTGCAGATGCCAGACGTGCCATTCCTTCAAGTGCAACAATCGGACTGCCTTCAATTGTGATTTTTTTCGGAGTTAGTTTTATATCAGCGGGAATCAATACATTATCAATCTTTTCCCCGTTTGCAATATCCATACTTTCCAGACAGTAAACCAACGGCCCGCGCTTCACGACCACCTGATTACGAATCTCCTCTGCTAACGGATGAGCTTCGAGCAAACGGACAGGCATATCCATCACCAGCTCCACTACATCCCCCTTCTTCCATGTACGATTTACTTCCGCATACGAATTTGCCTTTGCATTGGTTTGCAGCGGCTGTCCATTCACTGCGAGCGTAGCCTTTTCGCACCATTCAGGAATACGTAAGAAGAGCGAGAAAGCACCTGCCTTACGAGGAACTCTATCCAACGTTACACGTACCTTTCCTTCCCAGGGATAATCCGTCTCTTGTGTTAATGCCAGCTCTCCTTTGTCTTTCCAAGTCGTAGTCAGCGTGTTTGCACCATACAAGTTACAGTAAATGCCTTCCGGACTCAATGTGTAGGCGTAATTCTGTGCCTGACACAATGTACGCAATGTATTCGGCGGGCAGCAGAAACAACTGATATATTCCGTCCGTTCCTTCGGCCAACGAAGCGTGTAAGGAAGATCGGCACTGATACGAAGCGGATTGGTATAGAAATATTTCTTTCCATCCAGACTGATACCGCTCAATACACTATTATAAAGACAAGTCTCTACAAGATCAGCATATTTCGCATCCCCTGTCACTTCCAGCATACGCCAGTTGAAAAGCATATTTCCGATATTGGCACACGTTTCATTATGCGCAGTGCTATTCGGCAACTGATAAGGACGTCCATAACTCTGATGCACTTTCTGAATACTATCCGGCTCATAACACGTTCCATCGGGCGATGTACCATCATAAAGAGCACCGCAAGCTCCGGTCACGTACATTTTCCGGGTTACGATATCATTCCAGATACTAGTCAGATTCTTCATTAATTGCTGCTCACCGATTTCTGCATATACATCTGCTACTCCTGCATACAGATAATTTGCACGTACGGCATGCCCCATTGCACGATACTGGTCGCGGAAAGGAATACGATCCTGATTATCATCCGTTCCGTTTTCCACCATACCGCGAATATCAATCAGGTTCTTCGAAAGTTCCAGATAACGGGGATTTCCTGTGGCACGATACATTTCGACCACTCCCATATAATGTGAAGGGCAAATGGCATTACGAGCCAGTTCGGCAGAAGCCGTTTCGTAAAAGTGGCAAAGAAAATCCGTTGTTTTTACGGCAGCATCAAAAAGAGTAGTCTTTCCGGTGGCACGACGATGCACAATACCCGCCATCATCAGGTGTCCCAGGTTATATGTCTCAAAGTTCAACCGATTGGCAAAAGCTCCTTTTTCATTCTCATCACCTACTTTCGTTCCAATGACCGTTTGTTTATACTGATCCCCTAATGCATGGGAGTCAATCCCTTTATTCAGTTCTTCGATAACAACAGGTGTATGTATATAACCATCTGCACGTTGGGCTTTTACGACACAAGCAATAAAGTTATCCATTAACTTATCCAGTTCCGGATCTTTGTTGACAGCATAGACAGAAGCCACTCCTTCCATCCACTTATACATATCTCCGTCATGGAACGGAGGTCCCCAATGTTCACCCTTGCACACACCGGCAGCAATCTCAAAATTACGGAAACCGTGAGAGATCTCCGGCGTGTTCCAAGTGTTCCACATACTTTGCAGGGAAGTCCGGCTAAATACCTGAAAGCGATCTCCCCAGAATCCATCTGTCCAATGTACGGCACTGATTCCGGTATTCGCCATCTTCGCAAAACGGCTCTGACTCATATCCGTCAATCCATTGCTTTGCGCAAGTGCTCCCGTAACGGAGGCGGAAGCTAAAAGAAGTAACAGTTTTATCTGTTTCATTAATATGGATAATTTAAAATTTACACAATATCTTTATAAAAAGACGTGATTATCCGTATTTTGTACTCAATAAAACAAAAAAGCGAAGATTGCCAAGCAACCCTCGCTTTCAGTAAAAAATATCTAAACTAACCTTTTATTTCTTGTTTATCAGGCGTATAATTCAATCCTGCCTTCCTCGCCTGCGAATGTTGAAACTGTCGGGCAATTTTGTATTCATGTCCCTCTTTCAGCAAATAACTCCCAGTCTGCTTGAACCAAAAGCCGACATTCGCATCTATACATTGCTGCCGGATATCCAGCACCCACTCGTAGTCACACATTCGGGCTTCCTTTCCCGACTCTCCTCCGGCAACCACCTGTTCCACCCAATCCCCTAACTCACCTCTAAAATCAATCCGGCTAAGAAGCGGCTCGCAGATAATAATTTTATGTTTAATAGGAATTTCTCTATAAATAGGTAGACGATAATCCACCCTATCCTGATTCTCCATTGTGCAGCAGATTGTTACGTTCTCATACCCATCACCCCAATCCGGAGGCAGACACTGTTGTAATCGATCGATTCGTTTGGTGATAAAGAGGAAATGCAAGTCCTGCCGTATCCGTATCATCTCCCATGCTTCGGCACGCCATTCGTCGGCATCTTCTATCAGAAAATCCGAAGTAAAACAGGTATATACCAGATTTCCCGAAGGTATCTTATACGTACCGTTCTTTTTTCGAAGCAAAGGTAAATCAAACTTCTCCGTCTTTGTCACCACCGAACTGTCTTTTCCATATTTACCATCCGTCCGGTACACATAACAATGCCGACAGCCCTCACTCAATTTGTGACAGCCGTGCCAGAGATTCCACATTGAAGCCTTTTCACCCATCTTCTTTTTTCTTCAAAGATATATTTAATCTATGATATAACCATAAAAAGAGTGCACCTTATTCTTCAACAGAATAAAGGTGCACCAAAACACAAACAAAACAAACAATAGAGCGACCTTCACAGGCAGCCGATCCACGAGGGATCTTTATCTTAGTCAGCCCATCTTGACGATGGCAGCTTTCTTTTACCATATTTTTTTATCCAGGCATAAGATTTTCTTTTCCTTAGATAAAGTGAATCTCCACAATGTATCGACGCTTCCCAGTCGAAAATGGAGTGATTCCGGAACATCCGTTCCACCCAATACAGGAAATGATATGCGGACAAAGGTATCAACATAAACCACCATGATATCCACAGCGATACCCCTACTGCCGGCACCAATGTAGGCAAAAAGCATTCCGTGTATTGCCTTACATGAATCCGATTTTCCATTTCCTCCCAAAATTCTAATTGCTTATAACGGGTAAAGTAGCACCCAAAAATCATAAAAGAATGTTTCTTTTTATCGAGAAGACATTTTGCTAATCGACTATTATATATAATCATTAATCCCTAATATTGTTTGTTAGTTACCTTCTGCAAAGGTCCGTATAATCACAAATACGGCAAATTATATTCATGTCTAAGAGAGCAATATCTGTTTACAAACAAGACTAATAGCAAATATTATAAATAGCCTGTTTCAATATATGCAAAATTCAAACTCAAAAGCTACCACTTTTACGTTATTCGCACATTTAGGGCTACACAATTCCAATTATCACAATAAAAAATTTCGCCCTCATTCTCATTGTATATCCCGATGATGAATATGAATATTATTGAACAATCACTCCATTAAGCCCGATATACCTCTACAAAGATAGTATTATTCTATATATTTCTATGCAAATCCTCAAAAAAGAATTCTCCTCTTTTTATAAATAAAGTAAAGTAACATCAATGCCGATATACTAATTATTAGCATCCAACTTATATTTTTCCTATAATATAAGCTATTCTCTTCCTCCTCACAAACCACTTTGTGATGATTCGTGTCGATGAAAGATGATATTTGAGTATCTTCTTTCTCATCTATCCTCTCTTTCTTTTCAAAAACCTTATTCACCGTCTTTCTGCTACCTGAAATAAAACAGGTGGAAGAGAAATCCCCTGTCGCAGTATCTTTCCCCAATACTACCAATATTTGTTCGGTAGACTCCTCCATCCGTTCCAGCATCTTCTTTTCCTGATTAACATCATACGAAGCCACATGGGAAGAATGCCCGGAAGAACTTGAATCCATCTGCACCTCATTGCTTCTACTGATAACTTCCTTCTTACTCCTGCATCCCGACAACACCCCCGGAAGAACAAGAATCAGCAATAAAACAAACAGCAGCTCCCTCCCACTCTTCATAAACTCCCTCACATCAAAACAAGGACACGCTTTCACATATTCATAAGGTTCGATCACCCCGTCTCCATTCAAATCCGGCGAAGTATCCCGGTGTCCCAATACCTGAAGAATAGCATATTGCCGTTGCAAATCCATTATTACTTGATAAAGTACACGTTTTTGAGCATTTGTCCGGGTATCTGCCGGATGTCCGTTCTCATCCAGTCCCCCGATATAACAGATCCCGACACTTCGCTCATTCCAACCTTTACAATGCGCTCCTGCCAAATCAATCTCCCTTCCTTTCTCCAGTCTTCCGTCCAGACGGATAACATAATGATAACCGATACCATTGAACCCACGTTCCCGGTGCCAACGGTCAATATCTGCGGCGGTAAAATCCTGTCCGGCTTTTGTAGCCGAGCAATGCACTATAATAGAATCTATCTTTCTCATGACATTTTATTTTTATCAACTAACCTCATTAATATTCCGAAGGAGGAATGCGCTTCACACACCCTCTGATCTCACACTTTTTCACCTCCGACTCTTTCTGTGCCAACTCCACCTCATGGCATTTATGTATCCAGTCGATCTTCTCTTCCTGCTCCTTGCGAAGCTCGATATAAAGCCCGTCTATTTTCTCGTCCCGCTGTGCCAGGCGATCTTCCAGCCAATCCACCTTTTTACGACGATTTTCTTCTTCCAGACTGCTCACGTCTGCCTCTTCTTTCCGTGCATCCGTTTTCCGGCAAGAGATATATCTCACCATCCATTTCACCGCTTCCAAACCACCCATAGCAGTAATAAAAGCAAGGATTGTAGTTATTTGCATATTGATCTATTTATGTAGTTATAAAGAAAGAATGAGGCCGAAGCCCCATTCCATACAAAATCGCTAATTCCCGACTTTCCGTTTATCAAGCTGCCGGATCGGGTGCTTCACCATTACCTCCTGCACCTCCGTCAGGATCCGGTGCTTCGCCTCCTTCGCCTGAATCACCGTCGATGATACTTGAGTCGTTGATATGATCCAAATCCTTAAACTTCAATCCATCCGAACGCGTCGAAGTTCCCGTAAAGAGACGGATATCCGAATTCGCACGAAAACAAACCCGCAGACCACTGATGTCGGATACAGTAAAGTCTTCTGCCTTTTCCGTTCCTTTGCTTTGAGCTGAAAGGAAAAAGTAACCCAATCCCTTAATGTTCACTGAACGGCCCGAAAGTAATGTCTTACGTAGAAGTGTACGAAAATCTTTCAATACACTAATTGTTTCACCCTCACTTACACCGGAAGTAGAAGAGATTTCTTTTGCAAACTCATCCAGTGTAGCGCTCGTATCATATTGATAAGAAATCACCGGATACACTTTCTTTCCTGCCTCTTTGTTGGTCGGATCACACAGACGTTGAACTCTTTTAAATCTAATTGCCATAATACTTTTCTTTTTTTAAATGAATACTGTTTAATAATTACTTCGCTAACGTTAACAATGCAAAGATGCGACATATTCAACGGACATGAAACGACAAGCGATTATCGGCACTACAGAGCCTACAAACAGTATTTATAGCAAATAATCAACCCAATACCTGGAAAAAAGCGACAAGCAGAGGGACAAGGGAGCATAAAAAAGACCGGCAAACAAAGTCACGCTTTGTATGCCGGTCCCACTACCTAAAAACAAATTCCTTTTCTAATCCTATCGATCACAAGTCCAGGTTAAAAAGAGAATCAATGACTAAATTCATTTTACGTAATGTTCCAATCCTTTCTGTAAAAACTCAATATAAGAAGTAATATCTTCATTATATGCATACGACTTATTCAACGGATAACCTTCATTATCCAGCAATACATAAAAAGGCTGTGCATTTGCTCCAAACTTCACACGTTGCAGATAGCTCCATTTATCCCCTACCGAGCGTAAGGTACGTTCCGTTCCATTTTCCGTTACTTTGAGCGGCTCATTCAATGGAGTCTTATCATCTACATACAAAGAGATAAGCACATATTTATCATTGATGATACCGCCTACCTTACTATCTGTCCATACTGCCGCCTCCATCTTACGACAATTCACACAACCATATCCGGTAAAGTCGACCATCACAGGCATTCCCTGTTGCCGTGCATACTCCATCCCAATATCATAGTCCTTGAATCTGGGGTGAACCTCATTCGAATATAGATTAAAGTCCTGTGTCATCACAGGAGGAGCAAATGCACTGACAGCTTTCAAAGGTGCTCCCCAAAGTCCGGGGATCATATACACAGCAAACGCTAAAGAGACAAGTGCAAGAAAGAAGCGGGCTACGCCTACCCTACTTTCATCACCGTCATGCGGAAACTTGATCTTTCCTAACAGATATAACCCCATCAGTCCGAAAATCACAATCCATAATGCAAGGAAGGTTTCCCTATCCAAAATTCTCCAGCCATAAGCTAAATCCGCAACCGACAAGAATTTCAAGGCAAAAGCCAGTTCCAGAAAGCCCAATGTCACTTTAATTACATTCATCCACCCTCCTGACTTAGGCATTGATTTCAGCCACGAAGGAAAAAGAGCAAACAGTGTGAATGGTAAAGCCAAAGCGATGGCAAAGCCTAACATTCCGATAGCAGGAGCAATCACGCTACCAGTTGTAGAAACCTGTACGAGCAGAAAGCCGATAATCGGCCCTGTACAAGAGAAAGACACCAGAGATAACGTAAATGCCATCAGAAAAATACTTAGCAGCCCACTCGTCGCTTCCGCTTTGCTATCCACAGCATTACTCCATTTAGAAGGCAAAGTAAGTTCAAATGCCCCAAAGAAAGAAGCAGCAAAAATAATCAGCATCAAGAAAAAAAGAATATTGAATACGGCATTCGTTGATAAAGCGTTCAATGCACTAGCACCAAATATTAAAGTAATTGCTAATCCCAGTGTTACATAAATCACCACAATCGAAGCACCATAAGTCCATGCATCCCGAATCCCTTTCTTCTTGTCTTTGTTTCTTTTCAGGAAGAAACTCACAGTCATAGGAATAATCGGCCATACACAAGGAGTAAACAAAGCCAATAAACCGCCAAGAAATCCGGTGACAAAGACATACAGCCAAGATTTATCCTCTTGAGAATGTTCTTCCCCCAACTCTTGCAGTTCATTAATAACCGGCTTCCAAAGATCACTTTCCGATTGCTTCTCTAGCACATTTGCCGGCCTCTCTTCCTCTTCTTTTGCAACTGCTATATCTGCTTCTGCTTTTTTCCCATATTGAAAAGGAATTTGAGTCGGAGGTAAACAGCTCTCATCATTACAAGCCCCAAACTCCAGAAACCCTTCTATAAAGTAATCATTTCCTGTAAATCTCACTTTTTGGATAAACTGTACCGTATCTTCAAAATAACGCACGTTCATCTCGAACATCTTATCATAGATGCTGATTTCTTTTCCAACAGGTTGTAATTTACCCACTGTTTCTACATGACTACTCGCATTGATGTTGAAAGTAGCGGAAATAGGCCCATCATCCCCTAGTCCAGTCGAGTATACATGCCATCCTTTCTCTATCGAAGCGGTAAACACGATTTCCGCTTCCGTTTCAGAGGTCATTTTCAACTCATTTTTGAACTTTACAGGCTCCTTGATTTGTGCTTGTATATTCCCGATAGTGTACCAACCTACTAATAAAAATAAAATAATTCTCATTTTCTAAGTTCTAAATTATAATCTATTATACAACAAATTTATTTCGCTGTTTATATTCTATTGTGCTCGTCGGTCTCTTATATCTTTCAGCATCTCTATATATTCTGGAGAAGGATTCTTATTAGAGGTATCTGCATTTGATGGCGGGGGTATCACTTTGATGAATAAGAAGATGCAGAATATCACCCAAATAAGATTTATTGCTAAAAAAATCCAAACTTGCTTCATACGTTGTCGTTGTTTTTCTTTAGTTTCATTACGATATTTATCAGCAATAGACAAATATTGTCCATCGCTAATAAATAATCTATGAGCAACAAAAGTGAATATAACAGCCAAAAGTATACCTAACTCTTCATTGTTTGGTACTTCCAATGAATGTAATACTCCAACTATTGGGCCAACAAAAACAAAAGTAAACAATGAAGTCGGTAGTAATAACCCTGCCACTTCCGGTAACCGCTTTTCTCCCCACAATCTAAGCTGCCATATATATGTTCGATAAAACAGATATTCATATATCTCATATATATATTCAAACCAACACCTCTGATTTTTCTTCTCTAAAAACATTGTTTACTAATTATTTATTACTCTTATTTTATCAAATAGCAAGCATCATTAGAATATTACCAACTCCTCCAGATTGCTACTGCATGAAAAGCAAAAAGAAGCCACCAAACAATAGAACAAGAAACTCATCATATTTTTATCATTCATAGTATTCTTTTTTTTAGTTAATTAATTATTTACCTGCGTAATAGAACGAAACCACTTATACTCCCCCTCTACTCCTTCTCTCCATACTTTCAATTGATATGGCTTGGTTACAAAATATTTGTTTAAAGTAGGATTGTAAATTCTTACAGCAAAATTGTATGTTCCTTCACCACCATATAGTACTACAACAGTCGCATACCAATCAGAATTAAATATTTCCTTTATAGACTCACTCGCAGGTACAGGTCTATCTATCCAAAATCCATACTCATTCCCTTGATAGGCACCTCTCGGTATGACTATCGGATATTCAGAATCATAATTTACTATTGATATGTATGTATTAGACAAAGGACATTTATCACTCTCCCCAATACATAATAATTCACTTAAAGGTACTGTTTCTTCGTAATGGTTTGAAAGTATAATATCCCAACTAGTTATCACATTATCCACGACTTCATATTCTAATTTACTTTCAGAATCATCATCCGAACAACTGCTCAACCAAAATATTCCTAAGAATATTATTAGCTTATATAAAATATTTGTATTCATACTATTAATTCTTTGGGTTAATTCATCCTTCTATTAAAGAAATGGCAATATTACATTTATTCTCTCCTGGTTCTTCTTCATTTTTCCGCCCAATTATAAAAGATTTTATTATAAAAAGCAGAAACAAAGGTCGTTATCAGGAGTTTCAGTAATACATAATAATAGCTTTATAATTTAGTTACTTGTCCCATAAAAAGGATGAGCCCCGTACTCTTTTCTTTTATCATAAATATAAATGGGCGATCCATAAAAAAATGAATTATATCTTTGTCATCTCCTGTTGAAGTGGCAGGAACTTCTGTCGTAATAGCTGCACTTTCAGTTCCTTCTTCATTTACTTCCAAATAAGTAAACTGCTCCAATGAACTAAGATATAAATTTTCAGATGCCGATATATTTCTAAAATCCGCTAAACCTAAAATAAAGGCATCTTTCATTCCCAAAACACTCATATCACTATTCAATGGCTTTTGATATTTAAAAGAAAACTTAGGCATTTTAACCTGTAATTTTTGATAAGACATTTGCGTCTCGCATTGTTTCCAAGCATCATTTGATAACCATAATAAACTTTCCTCTAATGAACTATTTTCTACTGGCAAAACAACGACCATGCTAAATGCTTCATTACCATAAGGAAATTCAGCTATTGCAAATTTCTCATTGTTCATACAACGAAAACTTTCTTCTTGACACATCATATCTACCTTAACTTGTTCTCCATCTATGTTTGTAAAGAAATCATTTTTTGTTACTTCTTTTGAGAATGGATTAGTCCATTTCCCCTTAAAATATAATGCATTAATCAAAATTAAACGAGCTTCCGGAGATATCTCATCCATTATGTCAACAAGCCGATTTTCAGTATTTCTAGCACACCAAGCATTTATTGTAGCTATTGCAGATGCTGAACTAAAATCCAAACTTTCAACCCAAGCATTATATTTCAATTTATTTATATCAATAAATGTGTTTTTTACAACAAAACCCTGATTTATCCAAACAGAATTAGCTATACCAATTTGAGTTGTATTGTCTATATTTAATAAGGAGGACATAAGTTTCTGATTATAAGTATTAACCTCATCCATAGAAGAAGAAGAAAAGCCCAATACCTTTTTTATTTCAGTAAGCGTGTTTCCATTTGCTCCATTTGCTGACATAGAAAGACAAAGAGATACACTGAAAGGTGATATGAATATATTTGTTTTTCTATTTTCTGAAACACATACTTGTTTGAATAGCTGAAATGCAAAATCATTAGTTGATTCTGACATAGCTTGTTCTTCATGAGAAAGAATGATATCAACACGTGCCTTGGGCTCTTGTTGTTCATTTTTAGGGGACTCTTGCTCTTCAATTATCTCGTCGTTACTATGACAAGCTGCGAACAAACACAATATTCCTAATATTATTTCTTTCTTAAACATAACATTATTGTATTTAATAAATTATTATTTCATTTGAATAGCCGTAATTTACCATTACAAGTGACTGTGATATGTTACAATCAATAATTTCATCTACAAATTCCCGTTTACTAACATTAAAAATACCTGGCAGGAAATATCCATCTCCTGTCCCCTGCCATCCCCAATTACAATGCAACATAGTTCCTTGTTCGCGTCTAGTATAAGTAACCGGGGGATTATATCCACTCGTTTCTGTTATTACAACATCTCTTTCACAATTTAAATATCCATCTATAATCCACGCATGCCCACTAGAATTGCCCATATTAGAACCTCTTATATAAACAGGTTTACTAGCATTAAGTAACTTATATATTTTATCCATATTATCTTTAATAGTAACCCATTTTGCATCTTTATAATAAACAGGGTCTAATGATTTTAATCCAGCAAGTACATCTTCTATTGTAGCCCCTGTTCCTCCCTCATGAAAAAAGACATTAAAACATTTACCAATATGGTGGAGAACATCTGCAAGTTGATCAACATATTCACTTTTTTCCGGTAAAGGCAAAGCATCCGGATAATAAGGAAAATAATTTTTCATATTTAGATAATTCGATACTAATTTTAAATTATTCCATGGATAAGTTGCAGAATCTCCCGGTGCAGACATAGGATGACGATTAGAAGACATCATTTGAGCTGCTGCTATAACAGTACATCCAACAGACATTTGTGCTGTATATCCATTCCAAGTGACATAATCCATTTTCATATTAAATGGATAACCTTGATTCCACTTAACCTCAACTAAAGGTCCAACGTATGATATAGGTTCCCATTCTCCATATATATATGTTTTATCTACTTTGATGCGTGGAGTTACAACCATTGACTCTGCCAATAAATCATATATATAATCAATGCTTACCTCATTATTTCTTCCCCAATTATTAGTAAGTGTATTTATTGGTTCGTTATTAATATTTCGTCTATATGCATTAATCATGGCACTATTTAACTTCTTTGCATCTAGAGTACCCTTCTCTGTTAATGCATATATAGGTTCAAGAGAGTATCGAGCTCCTAAAACAGCAAAACCTTGATTATCCGCAAAATTTACGACATATGCAACAGTATCTGATAATGAATATCCATTGCTACGAGTTATAGAATTACCGCCACAAACACTTATAGCTTCAATCTGTCTCGTACAACCGCTACGTGTTTTAACAGGCATGGCATCCATCATTAAATAGAGTCCCTTTATTGCTTTTTCAATGGGAACCACATCATCCTGATTTATTCCATCGACTGGAATAGATTCTCTAAAATTAATATCAAGTGTTTCTTCAGAACACCCTATTAATATTAACAGAAAACAGAAAATAAGATTTTTTTTCATACGTAATATATTTAATAGTTAAAAAACAGCCTAATAATTAATGCAAAATGGGGATGCCCTCACTAACACCTTATCGAGAAGCATCCCCTTTAACTTAAGAGAAAATTTATTTCACAAGAGATTTAGTCTTACTAATATAAGTTTTCTACTTCCGGCTTGTTATAAATAACAGAGCCAAAAGTTCCTATCGAGCGTTTCACAGACACAGATGGTAATCTTTGAATTCCATCCATTTGTGGACGTTCCATTTTCATCTTTCCACTGCGAACTTTAGCTTTGCCTGTATTGGGTTCCACTCCTTGAATATCACACAAAGCATACCATAACGGTAAATTGAAATCGAAGTTATCCCAATCTCCAAAAGCATACGGAAACGCATTATCAATATCATCCGTATAGTCTGCATTTTGATTATTCAACATTACATCTGGTTCAATTCCATCAGCATAATCCCCCCAATCCTTTGCATTGAACGAACGGAAAGTAATCGGAGCAAATTCGTAATAAGAGTTACCATATTTATACTCTTGTACCTCCATACCTACATTTTTTCCTTCAGTACGACTACCAAATAGTTTTACAGGGAAATCAATTCCTCTTAATCCACTAATTACCAATTCACTGGAAGAAGCTGTCTCTTCCGAACAGATAATCCGTATGGAATTCAAACCTAAATCATCTCCATCACCAAACCGAATATATTCATCTGCACCAGAACTACGTTGCATCCTCATGAAAACATCAGAACGATGTGAAGAACCTGCAATAGAAGCTGATAAATAGCGTGACAATTCAACCGCACCTCCGTAATTATAACGTAAATCCAAGATTAAATCGGTAATACCTTCCGTTTTGAACTGCTGTATCATATATTTTAACTCTTCCGCATAATTCAAATCAAAACCTTGATAAACAAGGTAAGCCACATTCAAATTACCTTCTTTTTCTTTTATAAACATAGAATAAAGTACCGGATTGTTATTATAAGTACCTGTCGTCAAAATAACACTTCCATCTACTAATTCATATTTTTGCAAATCTTCATTAGGCACATAGCGTCTATATCCAATATTGAATGACTCCCCTCCACTTGCATAATATAATGCATTCATGTATTGCTGATAGTTGTTTTTATTCAAGGTTACCCCATTCACAGCAACAATTACATCACCGCGTCTTAATCCAGCTTTTGCTGCAGGAGAATCAACAAATACATATCCAATAGACAAACCGATTGTCGTTCTATCTGCCATATAGGAAGAAAAAAATGTTCCTAATCCTGTTCCTACCATGCTTGTAGCACGAGTTGTGGCACGAGTATCGCTAGAACCTACTTTTTCAATATATGAATAAATATAACGTTGACCGGCATTCACAGAATATGCACGGGAAATTCCTCCATCTTCTGTATTTGTTTTCATCTTCAAAAGGTAGGTAGATAAAAAGTTATCATACGAAACATTTTTGCAATCAACTTCCAGTGTATTATACTCATCCTTGAATAGATAATGTTCCTTCAAATAGTTATGCATAAATTCATTTAAAGCAATATCCGCAGAAGATACGTCACCAGATCCTGATTGTGTTATAGTACATACAACTTCAGGTGTTTTATATCCCTCAACTTGCACAAGCACTGTTAATATACGATTCTGTCCGGCTTCATTTTTATCAACCTTTACCCTGAATCCTCCTTTACCGGCAGTAGAACTACCACTGGTATTAGTAATAGCCGCCCAGTCCGATCCTGTAGAGTATTGTAAAGAAGGAGTCCATTTTCCTGAAGCGGTAAATGAGATTTCAACAGTCTCCCCATAAAGTGAAACAGTCTTTTCCGTTTCACTGCTAATTGCAGTGATTCCATTATCCGTACCGCCAACTTCTCCTCCGTCATCACTATCCGAACAATTACTGAAAGCAATCAGACACAAAGCAAGCAATACTACACTATAAAAGCTATTAAATAAGTTTTTCATCTATTATTTTATTAAATTAGAAATTAAAATTATTGCGTCGGAGCATCTACTACAGTTTTAGAAACCTCGTAAAAACGTCCTTCTTCATCTATCCAGGTAACATTGATATTAGTTGGCAATGTTCCATAAGTACTTCCCGAATAAGTTGTTGTTTGTTTTACACCATTTTGCATCACATACCTGATTTGTTCATCATACATACCAGTCAGGTAATCTGCCGGTCCCGCAAATACATAAAAGACTTTACAGGCAGACTTCGGTTTCACAGTATAAGAAACGGTGTAGAATTTGTCTTTTTCTATCTTGTCAATTGTTACTTCCGGAACACTGGCATTCCACAAATCGGCATCCCTTTCTTTTCGCACATAAGTCGGCTTTGCACTTGTATATTCCTTCTTTGTTACACTCGAAGAAGGATTACCATCAGCATCAACTGCTATCATGAACAGTACATATTCTGAATTAAATGCAATATCCTCAATCACCAGTTGATGATTCTTCAGTTCAGCAGCAACAATTTCAGTAACATTATCATTCATAATCAATGCTTGCTTTACTGTTTCTTCATTTCCCCAATACGGATAGCTTTTGAAATCACTCAATTTCATGTGGACATAACGGAATTTCACCGGATTTCCGGTCGGAGTCAGCGTTAAAGTCGCAGACACGGTTCCTGCCTCTATTGCCACATCCACCGAAATAGAAGAATTATAAGATATTTCCTTGGAATCAGCCTGTACTTTGACTAACGCCCCGAGTTGTCCTTTGTCATTTAATGCTACTGCAATAAAAAAGCCTTTTGTTCCCGGTTCTAAAGAAGCTCTTTCAAAGTTTTTTGCCTCTTTGGAAGAATCACCATTTTTAATAAGATAGGAAATAACCTCTTTGTCAGTGCTATAATTTGCCAAAGTCTGTTCTTTCATATAAGAATAATAGAACTTATAACAGTCAGTTCCGGGAGTAATGGTCGCACTTACACTTGAAACTGTAGTAACAACACCACTAATATTTATGGTCGCTGTTCCGTCATACGTCAACGCAGGAACGGGAATCTCCACCGCTACCAGCTCTTCTGTTCTATACCCCTTTTCTTCTTTATAAGGAATAGCCCAAAGTACGTATGTTGTTCCCGGTATTACTTTCGGAAGAAAATCTAGCACTTTTCCCTCCAATGGCCCATTATAATCCGAATACTGTTTAGTTCCGCCACCATAAGCCAAATCGTCAATAACCCCTTCTGGTGAATAATTAGACTTATCTAAAATCCCTGTATAAAAAACGTCACAGCCCTTTCTAATTGCAGAAACCGTTGCACCTTCAAACGTAATATTCGAAATCTTTAGTTCTACAGTCGGAGCTATCTTAATCACAGTAGCAATCACATCGTCAGGCAAACATACACTACCTGCCTCAAATGGGGGCACTGCCCAAATCATATATGTCTTTCCGGCTTCAGGATCCTTACCTATCAGTTCTGCCAATGGCATTTTATCAAGAGGTTCTGTCTTCATATACATACGGGCAGTATATCCGTTCACTAATTCAGCCACACTCTCTGCACTATATTCATTGATTTCCAATACTCCCAAATAATACATTTCTATGCCATTCGTCAAAGTAGTAGAAACTGTCTGCCCCACAGTAGATATAACTATAGGAGCATCCCCTATGATTACGGGAATCTCTGCGATAATACTCTGTCCGTTAGATGCAACAGCCATTATAGCTACTTTGCCACTCGTCTCCGCATACTGATTTTCTGCCACAGGAGCAGTAATAGTCAGTCCTTTTCCTGTCAGGGAAGCTTTCCAACCATCAGGTTTTGTTACGGTATATTTCGAAATTCCACTCATTTCAACTGAAATCAATTTCTCCTCACCATTCGTAAAGTATTGCTTTCCGGACAATATATCACATTTCAGTTCCTTAGATTTCGACAACTTTAATATTGTGCCATCTTTCAGAGTAAAATACGCATAATCATCATCCTGACTAACTCCACTAAAAAGAGAGGTATCTCCCGTTCCTTCTCCAGATGCGTAAACACCGGTAGGTTCCCAAGTCTTTCCACCGTCCGTAGAAATCTCCCATTCTTTCGTATTCGTATTAATGCGAATCTTAGGAGCGGCAGCCGTTACAGGCATCATTTTTCCTTCTCCATCTTTCAAGAATGTCTTTTTACCGTCTATACTAGTTATTCCCCAATAATAGATACCATCCTCTTCGTTCTTTATCACGGTTATTTGCGGAGCATCCTCCCCATTTTCACCATTACGAATAGTTACTTCTGTCTTATCTGAAAACTTAATTGTATAACTTCCGTCTTCATTCTCCAATACAGAAGCGATTGATTTATTTTGAGATAAAGCATCTGTCAGTGTCTTCAATGTGGAAATATCCGTCTGTACACTTTGTAACGAAGCTTCTAACTTATCCATGCGGTCTTCCAGACCGGAAATTGAGTTTTTTAAATCATCGTCATTATAACATGACGACAACATTACCACACATACTGCCAGGAAACATACATATTTCCCCATACTACATAAAAAATATTTTCTTCTCATATCCATGATAATTTAGATGATTAGAGAAAACCGCACGACAGACTTCCACGCTATCGTGCGGAATAATTGTGCCAATACTATTTATTTGGCGTGAGGATGTTTACCCAGTTTTTTCAAATCAAGATAAATAGTACTTCCGCTCATCATCGCACCAGGAGTACTCTTATCCACTTTCTCCTTAATAATCGTATTTGCAGGAATCCGTCTATCTTTCTTTATAACTTGTGGTTTTGCTGTTCCTATCATACCCTTTACTGATTTCGGAGCATCCGGGAACAATACAGAAGGATCAGTAATAATACCTTTATCTTTATCATAGAATACAGTATAAAGGTCGCCAATAACTTCATTGCCATCACTATCTGCCCCAATTGGTACACATAAAGCAACTAAACGTTTGGCTTCACTTGTCTTATCGTATGATTGAGTCGTTGAATTTACTGTTGTCAAGCCATAATCCAAACAATGTTCCTTCCATACATCCATACACTCCTGATAGGTATAATCACCACTTGCAGAATACGCATCTTCAAGAATTGTATGATAAACTTTAGCCACATCCTTTATAATGGAAAACTGGACAGTGAAATTATTCATTTCACTCATATATGCACGTAATTCCATAGTTGGATTCGGACCTGCCACAATTGCTTCGGTAGTAGCTTTTACAATCTTCACATCCGTCAATACGCCATTCCAGTCTTCAGCCATATATGCAAATATATATTCGGTAGCCGGCTCCAGACCGGTCCATGCAAAGCTTTCCACTCCTCCATTCGCATTTGCAGGCCATACATTCGAATCTGTTGACAACAAATACTTTATCAATTCAGCTTTATTACCTTCTTCAAGTAAATCCGGTGTCATGATATATTGATGATAATATACTGCTGCCTCCTGATTATAGGAATAGTTCAAATTCAGACTTGTCCGTCCCGGATCAGAAATAGTAATATCTATTGTAGCCTTAGATGCTCCGGGATTATCTGTCACGCGTGCTTTGGTAGAAAAACACTTATTTTCCACTTTTGACAACTGTCCATACATATTACGTCCTACATAAGCGACAACATAAGAACTATTCGGAGCAAGATCATACTGATACTCTGTGGCTGTATACGAACCTTCCTGACTGAAATTCATATTTTTAATGCCCCATCCTTCCTGGTCTAAAGCTTGTGCCAGTGCCGTCATTGTAGCTTCGTCCGCATTCTCATAAGAAGCCCAATCCGCCTCACTAAACACACGATAGAACATGGCATAACAAGTACTCTCCATTTTTACATCCATATTAACAATAGAAGCACCTGTCTTTGTGATTTGTAGATCGCATTTCGCTTCTTTGGCATCATCAGGAATCTTCTTCAATTGAAAATCCTGACGTATATACTTTCCTTTATTTTTATTCTCATCCAATCCTATAGTCGTAGCTGTAATCTTTCTTGTCGGATCGGCAGTATAGCCAAAATTCACTATATATAATAATTCATCTTCAGATGCTTGTCCATCCTCTGCAGACTGCGTCCAATGTCTCATAAAGTCAATATACATATCCTTCCCATAAGCATTGATAAATGCATCGATAGGTTCGGAATCTCCACAGAATTGATAAAAATATTTGCAATCTTCATTCGGAATATATTGAATAGCAGCTGCCTGATAGCTAGAATGGACATCGATATCAACGCGAGGATCACCTATTACATCTCCTGAAGGAGTCTTGAGATAACAGATTTTCATATCAGCCGGATTTTGTCCGCCCTCATCATTACAGCCTACTGTTATAATCAAATATTCTGCTCCCGGTACAATCTCCGATTGGGAATATTTGGAATTTACCCAGTCAAACTCTGTATTCGGATAGCTGTCTCCCAATGTTTTCCTATTGAATGTATAAGCACCGGCACCCTCCGAATTATAGAGGGCTTCCAAAATCAAATCTTCGATTTCTTCTTCACTTGCACCGACACCACCACCTTCAAATAAATAGTTATACATACGGCATAAAGGGTAGACATCCAAACGATAAGATTGAACCTTATCTCCCGGAGTACATTCAAACACAAAGTTATTGGCGGTTTTACTGGTCACCTTGATACCGACTCCACGTTCACCACCATCTACTTCATTTTCAACCCACCTGATAGGAGTCGGCACGGGAGGAAGTGGAGTATCCGGTTCTTTCGGATTTTCCGGATCTACAGTCTGCTGTTCATCCTTATCCGAACACGATAATACCATAGGGCTTACAACTAGCACCAGCCCTAACAAAAGTAATAAGCTTAATAATTTCTTCTTCATAACTCAAAGTGATAAATATGATTAATCATTTGTATACTCATAATCGGCATCGCCATCAATAGCCTTGCAGACAGCCAAATTATTTACATATCCGTTTTCATCGGTAACCAATGCATAAAAAGAAAGATTCTCCGCATTCCATCCTTCTTCCATTATAACAGTATAACTTATGCTTTTCTCTTTACCGGCTGCTATATGTCCCAATTTATCGCCATCAACGGTAGCAGACAGTAATTTACGTACCACATGGTTATGTGTGTAATCACGATAAACTCCCCCGTCATTTTGTTGATATTTCAATCCGTTTTCTACCGCATATAAAATCAAACGATATTCAGCACCTTTTTCCGATTTAACGCTTACCGTCACATCAGCCTGTCCGTTATATTGTGACTGGATGGCCACTCCGCAAGATGCGGGATACTCCTCCAAAGACTTATTGAATACAGCTCGCATGACACTATAATTTTCAGACAACCCCATTGCCTCACGCATATCAACCACACATGAAGGATAACCGGAGATAGAAAACTTTCTGGAAAGGATCGAAGACTGTTCGATTGTCATCGGATCAGCACTTGTTCCATCGACATGAAATGACATCAGATAAATAACTCCCTCATAACTCGAACTTATCAGATAGTTCAGGCGAGTCATTCCTGCCGGACACATGGCACACCACGTCCCAGTAAACTCCATTGCACAAATGCGTCTTACAAACTTAGAAGGTTCACCCGGTGCAGCACTCGCAACAACCGTTACCAACTTGGATACATAGTTACCATAAGATGCTTCAAAAGCATAGGTTCCGGCTTTAGAAGTAGAAAATGTACTTCCATCCAAAGTTTGTCCGTCCATCACGGAACGGATGATTGCATCAGCAGTTACATCCATTCCCGCATGCATTACCGTAAAGGTTATAATATCCTTTCCATCAGCAGTCAACGTATTTTTATTGACGCTCAAAATCACTTCTGTCTGCTCCGAATCATCGGAATTGCCAGAACAGGAAATCCAGAAGATTCCTACACAGCATATACAGACCAGCAATATTATTTTATAGACATTTATACACATAACTCGTCTTTATTCGTTATACAAGTAATCTGCCGATTCTCCAAGTTTGCACTCATTTACGTTGTTACACGTATAAGTTTTTCCCCCATCCAGCGTTGTCAACATCGACACAATCACACGCATATTATCCGCATTCCATCCCGATTCCAACTGACAAGATCGTTGCATGGTAGATTCTATTCCCGCATTTACTGCTCCATTGAAACGGTCACCATTCAACGATGTGGACACCACTGCACGTACTACATTATTATGAGTATAATCATTTCCTCCATTCGTTTGAAAGTATTTGATACCATCCTCTACCAGATAAATCAAACAACGATAGGTATTTGTTACGTTGGAAGTTAATTTGGCAGTAATCGTCACCGTACGGTCAGAAGCATTATATACAGATTCAATCGCTACCCCGCAAGAAGCCGGATAGTTACTTAATTCTTTTTGAAGCTCCTCTTCAATCTGGCTCTTGATACTGATCATTTCTTTAGTACCTTTACGCAGATTGTAAAAGAGACGAGGCAGTCCGGAGAAATTGCCGAGAATATTAGTCCGGTAATTATTGGTAGCTGCCGTACTCATGGGATCCGTCATTCCCCCGAAATCCATGTGGAAAGAAGCTACCGCCAGTCGTCCCGGTTGTTCATTCTGAATTGCTTTCAATGTAGTGCTAAGCGCCGGACAAGCCTGACACCCGACAGAAGTAAACTGCATCCCCAGTAATTTATGATAATAGCTGGTTCCTCCTGATACGGGAGTAACCTGAACGGTCACTTCATTTTCACTAACCATTGCTTTTCCCTCATAATAGCGGGCTTTAAAAACATACGTACCCGGCACTGAAGTGCTGAAAGCACGAACGCCATAATCCAGATTTTCTTCTCCCGACTCCTTTACCAGAATCAGATTCATCGTGCTTTCTTCGCTTACATCTTGTGTGCCCAGTTTGACCGTAAAGGTCACTTTTTCTACCCCATCTGCCTGTATAGCCGTCTTATCGGCTGTAATCCGCAAAATGCCGTCATCCGTCCCTCCATTCTCCGTTTCGTCCGAACTACCGGAACAGGATGACAGCATTGCTAAACAAAGGATCATTACAATTGGTAGAATTGTCGAGTATAATTTCTTCATAAGCCTCAATCATTATAGAGATAGTCTATGCTACCGTTGATAGAACATTCGGTTATATTATCCACCATATATGCGTCATCTACTTTACGTAATGCATAAACCACTACACGCGATGTGGCAGGATTCAGGTTCTTTGCATTAGAAATGCTGAAAGTAGCGGCAGTGTGCTCCTGATTTGCATCCACAGTAAACCGTCCGTCAGTTGACATCGACAGATAATTGTTGGAAATAGCTTTTACCGTATAATCGTATGAGTTCTCATTTCCTCCGGATGCTGTCAAGCCATCAGTCACCAAGACATAAACCAGGTCATATTCTCCTCCCTCGCTCGACTTCAATGCAGCATTTACTGTAATTTCGCCAGTAGAAGAATTATAGGATGTATTTACCTTGATTCCGCATGTAGCCGGATATTTTCTAATTTGGCTTTGTAATGTCTGTTTGATAGCACTCACATTCCTGTCTATTGACATCACTTTTAAATCATAAATACAGGTAGGAAAGCCGGATGCTCCAAAACGGCTCATGATTGTGCTTGTCTGTGATAAATGGAAGGGATCAGTCGCTGAACTGCTGGAAGAATGAAAAGCCATTTTCACCATACGACCCGGCATCAGTTCTTCCACCTTCTTTAATGCCGAAGTCATGGCCGGACAATAGGTACACCAAGTCCCGGTCATTTTAAAAACACCCACCTTGCGATAGAAAAGTTCATAATTCTTACGATTCTGTGCGGTTACGGAAACTTCATCCGACTCCCAGTCCAGATAATATGCTTTAAATTTATGAGTCCCGTTTTCTACTGACACGAACGTATTGGTCCGTCTCTCCAGATAATCACCGGTAGTAACATCTTCAAAATATACATTCTTCATATATTCAGAGGTCGTCAGTACTTTCCCTTTGGCATCAGTCACCGTAAAAGTCGCCATATCTGTCCCGTTAGCTTCAATCTTGGCTTTATCCACAGTCAAAGTAATAGGTCCTGTCACTTCGCCGTTGTCCGGCTCTTCACCATTGTCGTCTGAATTGCCACTGCACGCTGTAAAACATCCGCATAGGCATATCAGACTTGACATAAAAAACATTGTAAATTTTCTCATATTCTATATTCTAATTAATAAATGTTTCGATAAACTCAAAATGAAGTCGTTATAGTCAGGTTAGCCCCTGTATATTTAGGAATCGTCCGGCAAACTCCACCGGAACAGACATACCCTTCTCTATTACGACCATAACTCAAAGCTACACGCGTACGGGATTTGGCATAACTGGCTCCCACATTGTAATAATGGATTTTCTCCTTGCCGTGATTATACATATCACTTCCATAAATACTCCATGCCGGAGCAAAATTTATTTCCAACAGGGCCGCCATCCAGTCCTTTTGATCTTCCTTTGTAGTTAGGTATTGCAACTCCATGCGAGTTGAAAAAGAAGGTGTGAACTTATATTGTAAATCTGCTACAAAAATATTCGACAGGTTGGTCGCCTTATTCGCTCCGTACGAAGGACTATATTCTTGCATGGAATAAAGCAAGTTCATTTTGAATGACTTCGTCCATTGCTTTTCCACATCAATACTAAAATCACGGAATGACAAGTTGCCTATCTGGGCTGTACCTTCTTTTTCTAAAACATAATAGGTAGAAAAATTAGCATGTAATTTCAAACCGCGTTTACCTCCGATAACCGTTCCTCTTTTGAAATGATAAAAAATATCCAGTTGTCCGCCCATCTCCCCGCTGATTGCGTTTGTCACATCTCCTATTTGTGGAGTGTGAGGATGCAAGTTGGTCAGCATATAGGTATATTGCGTACTCATAGCCGGGACATAATTCAACAGATTCGAAGTCGAACCATTACCGGTAATAATCTCACTGTTCATCCATTCCAGTCGGCGTCCGGTCAGATTTACTCCCAACCCATTACCGCTATATCCCAGTTCCAGCAATTGTGCATTAGCACGTTTCCTCGCATAAAGTTTGTCATCATGAATGAAATTATAATACTTATTGCCACCGTCTACATATTCACCTTTCGCTGTAAATCCGGAGCGTTCAAAATTTATCCGTCCCGAGAAGCCATTCGAATAAGGTTTTCCCCCTTCTTCTTCGAGATCGATATTGATTTTCTCATACCGGTTCAACGCCCCTCCTTCAATACTCAAAGACGTGTTTTGCCAACTAAGCATTTCGGACAAGGAGAAACTTACATCTACACCACGTACTTGTGTATCGGAAAAGTCCATACCAAAACGTGGAGTTCCCCAAATGGCTTTCAATCCCACAATATTCTTGTAATTGTAGGTAAATCGTGCTCCCATCACTGCATTATTTAGTCCCAGCATACGGTCCTCCCAGCTACGGAATAGTAGTCCACTCCCGAACTGCTCATAAAACGTACCCGCTGTTACGGAAAAATCTTTATCAGCCCAAGATACATAATAGTTGGTCAGCTTTGCTTTCTCCAATTCTGCCGGGTATCCCACCAGTACCGGTTCATAGGCTTCCAACTGTACACCTACGGCAAACTTACCCTGATAGTAATCCAGTTTCAGATAATTGTTCGATCCGAAATGATCTTCCGGTGATTCCGCTTCTGTTTTACTATCATCTTTGTAATATATCGTATTCGTTTCAAAGCTCCCTGTCAGATAACCTTTCTTGTTATCTTCCTGCGCATAGGTCAATGTCGATGTTAACGCTAACAAAGCCAACACCTGAATTCTTATTTTAGTCATGTCATTGCGTTTATCTATGGATAATAACAGTTTCTATTTCTGCAGTTTTTTTATTGCTTTCAGTAGTTCCAGCTCACTTCCCGGCGCATATCCGGTATGTGAATAGACTATTTTCCCGTCAGCATCCACCACATATACCTGTGGAGTCAGGCTTACATTCATAGCTCGCATAAATTCCTGGTTTTTATCATACAGCATGATAAAATCATCCCATCCATGTCCCTCTGCCAATGCACGCGCTTTAGCTGTAGAACGGCTGTCATCTGTTGAAACAGCTACTACACGGAATTTGGCTTCTTCCAACCAATCGGGCAATTGTTCATTTATGGCGTCCAATTCACGAATACAAGGCTTACAGGTTGTTGCCCAAAAAGAAATAATCATAGGCGTTTTGTGATTAACCAGGGATGCAGTGTTAACTTGTGCTCCCTTAGTATCTTCAACCTTAACCGATGGTATTTGTGCCATAGTACAGGTTAACAAAGCAAACAACAGCGTAATGCAGACAATTAGTGCTCTCATAAGTTCTTTCTATTTGTTATGTTAATAATCTTGTTTTTATCTGATGTGTTCCATTTTACAGCCAAATAGCCTGAATTTCTGTATTTGTATCAGTCCGTCCTTATACATATCACCAATCAGATTGGCATTCTCGAAAGTGACAGTTTTAGTTTCAACATCATATTCTCCACGATATACGTCAGAAGTACTTCCGTCTAATGCCAGTCTCCTGAAACGAATGGTATACGGACCATAAGAAGCGACATCTTCACCCGGTACAATAGATAAATAGGTTTTCTGCGCCACCGAATCATATTCATAATGCAAACGCCAGCTAAATTCCCACTCAATGTCATTATCCGGATCAAATCCATTCTTATTCGAGCAAACCAGATAATGCTCGTATGCCTCCGTACCTTCTTCCGCGGTATTCACTTTTACGGAAAATCCCACTTGTACATTGGAAGCATTGGTAGCAGAAGCTGTTCCGGTAAATACCCAGGTTCCCGAAAGTGTTTCATAAAAACTGGAATCGTTATCTTTGATAGTCACCGTCAGACGATTGTTTGTACCAATGGAGGCCCCTTTCACATCGGCAATTTCAATATCAAAAGAGCGGTCGTCATTGACATCCTTGTCATCAACAGTTTTAAACTCAAAATTTATAGTTTCCTGACCGGCAGGAATAAGCAGCGTCTTTGTGGTGACGATATAGTTTTCATCCTCTTTGGCGGTATGATCTTTTAATTCGAACGTCACGCGGATAGTTCCGGTATGTTCTCCTGTCACTACGACAGGCACAGTGCATAAACCGGCAGACTCTTTCACTGTCATTGCTGTTTCCTGCAAACTTACCGTAGCCGCTCCGGAATTGAACTGTTCCTCATCGTCCGAACAGGCGGCGATCAGAACGGCACACAGAAGAAGGGTGTATATTTTCAGATAGTTCATTTTACTCAAGTGTTTGATAATTTATGTTATTCATTGATTAATATCCCGGATTTTGCTGACCTGCCAGTTGAGGGTTGGCATCCATTTCTGTTTTAGGAATCGGCCAGAGCATCCGCTGGTCATCCATAGGTTTATCCAGTCCGTCAGTACTTGCCTGTCCCGGAAAAAGCACCAGTCCTTTGCTTTGCGGTTTTCCACGCTTTACACCTTTCCCCCAACGTTTCAGGTCCATCAACCGGTATCCCTCACCTACAAGCTCACGTTCCCGTTCGTTCATGATTTCATTTAATAAAGCTTCCTGATCGTAGGTTGCATCAGTCCATCCCTCGATTCGCGCTTTTTTTAATGCATTCAAAGCATCATTACCTTTTTTTACAGCGGCTGCGGTTCCAATCTTTGCATTGGCTTCAGTGGCAATCAAGTACATTTCAGCAATACGGAATGGTTTGGGCTGATTCAAATAACGCGTTTCGCTTCCTAATGCATTGTAATATTCATTGCCCGGGTATTTATTAAAGAAATAGATATCCGCCGCATTACCTGACGATACGGTTAAGTGATATTTTCCGAAATAAGTCTTTAGCCGGATATCTTTTTCATTGTATAGGTCAATCAGTGTTTGTGTAGGAATATAATCCTTCTTTGTAGTCGGATAACCGATGAAAATAGTCCCCAGAGGTACACCGGCATCGTCGGCACTAGTCATGGCAATCTGCCAGATGGTTTCCGTTCCCTTGTCATTCTTCCATACGCTTTCAAAATCTGTTGCTGTGTTCGATAATGGATATCTGTTCGAATTAACCAGGTCTCCTGCATATTTGGCTGCATTTTCATAGTCATCCATCTGCAGGGCAACACGCACTTTCAAGGCAGTTACTACATCTACCGTAATATAATTCCCACAATTCTTGGGAGCCGTGTTGACTGTCACGTATGCGCCATTAATATACCTGTCATAATCAGCAATGCCATTTTTTGCAGTCTCGATACGTTCTTCGGCTTCTTCGAGGTCCTCCAATATCTGTTTGTAAGTATCTTCCAATGAAGATCGTCCCGGATATTGGGTAGCAGAAAGTTTAGGCTCATATTTTACCTGAAGCGGCAGTCCCGGAGTACTTGTTGCGGTAGCTACATCGTAATCGCGGCAAAATAAAGTAGCTAAATAAAAGTAGCAGTATGCTCTTGTAAAATACGCTTCCCCCTCATACACATTAATCTGTTGTCTCTGGGTTTCAGTCAATTCGATTTCCGGATTCTCATCAATCTTACCTACCCCGTCAATAAAGAAGTTGACACGTCCGATAGCGGCATAGTAGTTCGACCAGATTGTTTCTACGGTAGAGTTGGTGCTCTCGAAAGTCCAACGGTGCAACTCACCATATTTATTAGAGAAATCCGCCACTGCATTAAAGGCATCTGCCTGAACTTCCGGAGCTAATACATAACTTCCTCCTGTCAGTCCTAAATATACGGAATAGATACCGGCACGTGCTTCTTCAAAACCGACTATGGTTGTTAACGCTTCCTCTGTAGGAACAGCATCGTATGGCATTTTATCCATATCACAGGAAGTCATTCCTAGTGTCAGTATAGTCAATGCTATTATAGATATTTTCTTCATATTCACCATTCTTTATGTTTTTAGAAAGTTAGTTCGACTCCGAAAGAATATTGCTTGGTATTGGGATAGTTCCCCAACTGGATATTACTGTCTACTTCCGGGTCATATCCTTTATATTTAGTCACTGTGAGTAAGTTACGTCCTACAAAGTAGATTCTGGCGTTACTAATTACTCCTGTTTTCTGAATCACTTTGGGCGGAAGGGTGTACCCGACAGTCAGGTTTTTCATGCGCATAAATGAAGCGTTTTCCAGTAAATGCGTATCAAACTGCATCGGGGAGTCGGGAGTAGCAATTCTGGTTACATCTCCCGGTTTTTGCCACATCGTAAGCATTTCTACAGTTTGATTGTCCGAACCTGCAAAAGTGGGATTCTCTGTAAAAAAGCGTTCATTATTCAACATATACTGGCCGAGCATAAAAGAGAAGTCGGCACTGACGGAAATTCCTTTCCATCCGAACTGGGTACCAAAACCTCCGGACCATGGAGCATAACGTTGCTTGCCGACAAAAACGGCATCTTCTTCCGAATAGCTTTTTGTCAGATTTCCATTTTTATCATACCATGTATTATATCCGTCACGCGGATCGACCCCTGCCCATCTTACATAGTAGTATTCTCCCCAAGGTTTACCGACTTTCATCTTCAAACCGGTATCAGGCAAAGTATATTCATCCAATCCGTTAAATAGTTTAGTTATCTCATTCTTATTATAATTCAGGTTTCCTGAAACACTCCATGAAAAATCTCTCGTTTTCAGAATATCCACTCCCAGAGTAATATCGAAACCGCGATTGCGCATACTTGCCACATTTTCTACGCTACTGCCATGTCCGGTAGTGTATGACAATGGATACCCCATCAACATATCGTCCGTCTGGCGGTTATAAAATTCCAATTCTACAGAAAAGCGGTCAAACACTCTTGTACTGATGCCTACATTCAGTGTTTTCATGCTTTCCCATGTCAGGTTATCATTGCCAACGGTAGAAGGAGCAATACCCGGTTGTCCGTTATACAGCAAACCGGAACCGACCAATGCCAACGCATTATAGGCGCTGATACCGGAATTACCAGTTGTTCCATAGCTCACCTTCAACTGTAAACTGTTCAACCATGAAACGTTCTGCAGGAAATTCTCTTTTCTCATATCCCACATGGCTCCCAAAGAATAAAAGTTTGCCCACTGGTTGTTTTTGGCAAACAGAGAAGAACCGTCCCGCCGTGCTGCCAAATCGACATAATAGCGATCAGCGAAACTATAACTGATTGTGCCGAAATAAGAATTGAAAACCTTGTCATACATCGAATGTATCGGCACTTCTGACTCTGCTCCAGCTGCCATCAGCATCATTCGTGAGTCTACCATTTTTTTAGAAGTTGCCGAGAAATTCTCATTCTTTGTGATAATGGACTCCTGGCCAGCCAACACAGTAAAAAGATGCTTGTCTGACAGACTGAATTTATATTCCGCCGTATTGGTGAAAGTAAATGAATAATAACGTTCAAAAGACTCGGACGCCACTCCTGCCCCTTTAAAGGGGCCTTCCGGATAGGCTTTATGGGAGTTACGATAATCAAAGGCATCTACCGCCTGTGAGGTACGGATATTCAATCCTTTTATTGGATTTATATTAAAGAAGGTATTGCCATTGATACGTACCGTACTCCGGTCATTCGGTTGAAGTTCTGCCAAGTAATACGGATTATAATATCCCATATCGTCAAAATAGTCCAATCGTTTCCCATAACCTGTAAAGTTGCCTTCTTCGTCTGTCAATATCTCGTTTATTGTTTGGTCGGGACGATAAATACGGGCAGCATACGCTTTATTATAAACGCTGTTAGCTTCCGTTCCGAAAGTTGTCGTGTTATATTTCTGATAGGAAAGGTTCACGTTAATCCCGGCTTTCAGCCAGTCGGTTACCTTTACTTCCACATTACTGCGCAAAGTCTCACGGCGCAATGAGGAATCGTCCATAATTCCCTCTGTATCATAATGTCCAAATGAAATGTAGTAGTTGATACCTTCGGAACCGCCAACCACATTTACATCGTATTGTTGGGTAGGAGCTGCATCTCCGAAGAAGACATCCGCCCAGTCTGTAGATATACCATTATCTATATAGAACTTCTTCCGTTTTTGAAATGTAGTGTCGTATGCTTTTCCCGGATCTAGCATTTCCTGCAGGTTAAGCCATTGTTCAGTGTTCATCATCTCTATATTATCTCCTGTCATTTTCGACCAGCCATATTGTGCATTGATACTAACACGGGCCTTCTGTCCCATTTTTCCTTTCTTGCTAGTCATTATCACGACTCCGTTAGCAGCACGGGAGCCATATATAGCTGTTGAAGAGGCATCTTTCAATACGGTCATGCTTTCGATGTCGTTCGGATTTAATGCTGTAAATGCTCCGGATGATATAGGTGAACCGTCGAGAATAAAAAGAGGTTCTGTATTTGAATTGATCGAACTGACTCCACGCAATCGCATTACAACACTCCCGCTCGGTTCTCCACTAGGGGTAAACACTTGTAAACCGGCAACTTGACCTTGTAATGCATCTCCGGCATTAGCCACCGGTCTGTTGGCTATCTTACTATTATTTACCGTTGTTACCGAACCGACTACTGACCCTAGTTTCTTTGCTGATCCATAGCCTACCACAACAACTTCATCCATCAGCTGTGTGTCAGACTTTAAGATAACTCTAACAGTCGGCTGAACAGGAACCGACTCCGTTTTCATACCTATATATGATATTTGCAATATTTTTGCTGAATTCGGCACATTCAATAATGTGAAATGCCCGTCTATGTCTGTTATTGTACCTAAGTTAGTGCCTTTTACGACAATTGAAGCCCCTACAACAGGTTGTTTGTCATCATCGGAAATCACTGTCCCCGTGACTTTCTGCGTTTGAGCTGTTATCAGCCCGATACCTATAAAAAGGTATCCAAATAGCAGCGCTAATTTCTTCTTCATAAATCTCTTTTTAAGTTATTAAATAGCCCTAAAACAATTAAACTCACTTTTCACACTTCGATAAGTTCTATCAGAACTTAATAACGATTCATTGCTTTTGTTGTGTTTTTGCATCAAATATGCTATTTAGAAAAGAAATGTCGCCTGATTTTACTTTTTCAATCAGACTAGATGACGATTCCATAAAAAAAACATGTCTTTTTGTTGTTTTTTGCAAAAAGAATATATACTTTTGTTCCATTATATAATACCAAAAAGGAATTGTTAATAAATGAAATTAAAAAAAGATAGATAACTCATATTTTAATAACTATATATTTATTTTATTATAAATGGAGTATAAAAAATCACCAAGTTCTGATAGAACTTGGTGATTTTTCTTTTAATGAAGTAATCTATAGCAATTTTTCCTCAATTAACCTCCTATCAAACCTTTCATCAATATTATAATTAAATTTCAAATTGACATTAAACATAAAATAAAATCAGAATTATAAAAGAGTCTCGTTTAAACTATGTTAAATAGCTACTATCTGAAAATTCTTCATATATGACACTCGGTATATTTCTTTATACAGATAAAAACACTCAAACACATAGCGATACAATTTCTTTACATTGAAAATGATTAGATTATTCCTCTATTTTAATTTTTTGAGAGATTTACTATAGTTTTATCTCTTGATTTTAAGGAGCTCCTCGTTGCTTTAAAACCAACGAGGTGTTCCTCGGTGTGCAACGGGTCGTTCCTTTTAAAGGAACGACCCGTTGGTTTAAAACCAAGAACTACTTATGTAACCATCTGAAAACCAAATTATTACACAAGCATCCTCTCGTACCTTCCTTTTATGAGAAATTTCTCAACACATGAATGCAAATGCCAATATTAAAAACGGCACTACTCTGATAAATATTTTACAAATAAAATCTAAAAAATAATGGTTACAGTTACTTTCCAAATCAAGCCCTATCTAGCGGCTTACATGTATGTGCGCTATAAAAACCACCTCGACGTACCTCCAGACCGTTTTTCTTCCTCGCTTTCCGCCATCCATCTTCTCGATACCCAGCCTATCTACCACTTCCTCCACCAACTTTCCATCCCACACCCTCCCAATGCCTCATGGCACGAAATAGGAAATATCACCTTTACTCTCCCCCACCCTAGAAACGGAAAAAATCCAAATGTATATAATTATATAGGTCATGACAGTGCACTTATCATTGAAAAAGCAATGGAAGTAGAAATGAAAGCCGAACTTTATGAATTTCTCCTGGAAAATAAATACTGCCACGGCATCATGTTCAAAAAATCAATGGAAACTTTTGTCGCACATTATAATATGGTAGAGTTAGTGGAAGAAGAAAGTTTGATGAGGGCGTTTCAGAGGTGGAGAAAGATGGTGAAGGAGGAGAAAAAGTTAAATAACAATTAGTAAGCAAACTGAATTTATCGATACAACATCAATATAATCTCAAAAATAGTCAACATATAGTTATCAGTAAGAATAGAATTGTAATAAGGTATTTTAAGAAATTTAGTAATACAACTATTTATAATAGACTGTTTAATAAATTATCAGATTAAATTTATATCTTTGTAATAAATTTCAGTAAACATAATTTTATATAATGAGTAGACCTTTTAAATCTGATTTAGTAATTCAAGAATATATTTGTGAACCTACATTGAAAGCGTATCATATTGGATTCGATCAAAAGCAATTTAGACTACAGCCTTTGGTTGACATAGTAAGAAATGTAATACCCGAATTTTCTTTAGGTTATCACTGTGGTACTTCTATTCCACTTACTGAAATAATATCTCGCTTAAAAGAAGCCGCACAAATAGTATACCTAACAGACAAATATCAAAATAGAGGAGAATTTGGTGAACTAATTCTTCATTTATTGTTGCGAGATTTTCAGAACACAATTCCATTAATTTCAAAAATATATTTTAAAGATTCACACAATGTACCTGCTCATGGTTTTGATGGTGTACAGGTAACTATCACTGGAGACAAGAAAAAATTATGGCTTGGTGAATCTAAATTATACAAAACAGGAGATGCTGGAGTCCGAGATTTGGCTGAAGATATAAAAAAGCATGTTAATGCAGATTATTTACGAAGAGAGTTTAGCTTAATATCTAAGAAACTCCCAGAAAGCATTCCAGAGATAGAATATTGGCGAAATCTTATGGATGAGCATCAAAAACTAGATGTAATTTTTTCCAATATAGTAATTCCAATGGTGTGTACTTATAATAGTGATCTATTTAAAAATCATTGCGAAGAAAGTAATAAATATTTTGAGGATTTCATATCGGAATGTACAGCTCTTTGTAAGACCTTTGATAAATTGAAAGGGAATGTTTCAACAGAAGTCATATTAATGCTTCTACCTGTACAAAATAAAGATATGTTAAATACAGAATTAGATAAACGATTAAAATTAATGCAGCAAATATGACACCACAGAAAGTTCAAGATGCTATCATATATATAACAGAAACAAAAAACATTGATTATGAGCATAGTTTTTCGCTTTCGCAATTGTGTTCATCTTTATTACGTTCTAGAGAAAATAATAAATATGGTAGAGATATAATCATTAGAATACTAGATGCATGGAAGAAAGTAGATAAAAACACCTATTCCATTTGGAATGACTTAACTGCCGCTGCAGGTTTATATCCTTATGTTGATCCAAAGCAACTTTCTCAAAGCTCCCTTTTATGTTATGAATATCACAAATCCCCTCACTTAGATAATATTTATCTACATGAAGAGCAACAACATTTATCTATAGAATTACAGAGTAAACGTTCTTTGGTTGTAAGTGCACCAACAAGCTTTGGAAAGAGTTTACTTATTGAAGAAGTTATTGCCAGCAAACTATATGAACAGATAGTAATTATTCAACCAACTCTAGCTTTACTTGATGAAACCCGAAAGAAACTTTTGAAATATAAAAACTGGTACAAGATAATTGTTTCTACTAGTCAAGAGCCAACTAAAGAAAAAGGAAATATTTTTTTATTTACAGGAGAACGTGTGGTTGAATATAACCAATTTCCTGAAATAGAGTTTTTTGTCATAGATGAGTTCTATAAATTAAGTTTAGATAGAGATGATGATAGAGCTATAGCTTTGAATCAAGCATTTGCCAAACTATTGAAATTTACTAGTAAATTCTATCTATTAGGACCTATGATTAAAGATATACCTTTAAATTTCAAAAATAAATATGACTTAATTTGGTATCCTACTGAATTTGCAACAGTAGCAGTCAATGAGACTAATGTCAATATTCAAGGTAAAGCTAAAGAGAAAAAAGAATTAAAAAAGCTAGAACTCTTCAAATTACTTTCATCAACAAAAGAACAAACGATTATTTACTGTTCCTCTCCCAATAAGGCCACTAATCTAGCATTAGACTATGCTTCATATTTAAAAAATGAAAATAAATTAATGCTAGTTCCGTATGTTCAAAGAAATAAAGAAATAGGTGAATGGATTAAAGACAATATTAATTCCAAGTGGTCTTTAATAGATGCTTTGAATTGTGGTATAGGTTTTCATCATGGCGCTTTACCCCGTCATTTAGGCGGTTCAATTGTTGATTGTTTTAATGAAGGATCAATCAGGTGGCTATTTTGTACATCAACATTGATAGAGGGGGTAAACACATCTGCTAAAAATGTTATTTTATTTGATAAAGATAAAGGAGGACAACCTATAGACTTTTTTGATTATAAAAATATTGCAGGTCGATCTGGTCGTATGAGGAAACATTATATTGGTAATGTAATTAGATTTGAAAATCAGCCTGAACAAATGGAACTATTTGTTGATATACCTATTTTTAATCAAGAACAAGCCCCATTAGAAGTTTTAATTTCTATGGATGAAAAAGACATTGAAGAGAAAGCAAAAATAAGACTTGCGAAGTTTGACAATATGTCTCCCGAAATAAAAGAAGTAATTAGATCCAACAACGGTATTTCAATAGAAGGTCAATTAGCCATTATAAATAAAATTGAGTCTAACCTCCAATATTATAACTCCCAGCTAAATTGGACATCTACTCCCAAAACTTTCGACAATTTAAGTGTAGCTATCGAATTATGCTGGGATACGTTAAGTGGTGCAGGTGACAAAACATATATTGAGGGTATTGGACGTTTATCTGCTCGGTGGTTGGCTAGTTTCGCTTTTTCATATATTAACATGAAGTCTATAAATGCTGTTATTTCATATTATGTAAATGACAACTTTTGGTCTAGCAAAATTCCTAATAAACAAAAGCGGATTGATGTTGCTTCTTATGCCATTTTACATATTAGCCGACATTGGTTTGATTATAAACTACCCAAATGGTTAAATGTCATCTCCAACTTGCAGGAGTATGTATTTAAAAAATCAAATATGAAGTATGGTAATTATAGCTTTATTGCAAGTAATCTTGAAAATGGTTTTTTACATCCCAATATCGCAGCATTAATGGAATACGGTATTCCAATATCAGCAATTAGAAAATTAACAGAATATATAAACATAAATGAATCACCAGAAAATAATATACTAAAACTAAATAAGTTAGCAACAACGACATTGACAAATCTTGGTCTAATACAATATGAAATTGACAAATTGAGGAACTCTTATTAGTATTATAATCGGATAACCAAAAGAAAGGAGCACATCGTATCATTCAGGCAAAACATGATAATCGTAAATTTGAGTAAGTAACTGAATGGGGAGAATATATAATTTCTCTGACTGTTTATCTTTGTTACCAACATTAAATATTAATCAAAGTTTTATTTAATACTTCAAAAAGTAAATCCCTATATTAATACTCAATTTTATAATAAATAAACTACATTTGCTAATATCTAAGTGGCATATTATGAAAAAAAATGAATTATTAAATCTGTTATATGTAGAAAGACAAAGGCTATCAGAACAAAATAGTCATATTGGGTGGTCTATTTGGATATTAATTGGGTGTATTATAACATTATCATGGATGTTACTTGAACATTATGAAACTTCATCAATGAAATCAGACCAATTTTGCTGGTCGCAAATAGTTACTTTAATGGGAGATTTTATTACTGTTGCTTTCGCTTTATTACTTATAAAGAACTATTATAATGATAAAAAAAATAGTTTTCATTTTGATAGATTTGATAAGTCAAAACTTCCAATTTTTATCATTTTAGATACGGTTATAGCAATATTATTGTATATTTATCATAAAGTTTTCAGCAATGATAGTATCGGAATTATTCTTACGAATACAATTATATTTTATTGTGGGGTAAAGTGCTCTGAACTGTATCAAAGTTTAAAATGTAAGCAGCAAATACCATTATTATATAAACAACTTGTATATGCTTTCGCTTCTATTATAATTTTAATCGCTGCTGGATGCAAAATTGGTACACATTACAATTATTATATTATAAACACCAAATATGCGTTATTGGCTTCTGGAATAATTATTGTTCTATATATTCTATTATGGCATATATGGAATCCAATAAAAAAAAGTATTATTGCTATTGACAAGTTGATAAATGAAATGATAATAAATGAAGGTACTGATACAAAAGAGATTTACAATAATCTTATAGCAATAAAAATAGGATACAAATATAGTCAACTATACGAAAATAAGCTTCAAAAAATAGGCAGCTTACTTAAAAAACAAAATGGCTATATAACTTTAATCGAGAGAAATATAAAAAAATTGGAAATAGATCAAAATATAGAAACAGAAGAATTGAACAAAAACAGCAAGCTCTTCAATCTTATAAAAAAAAACAATGAAACAAGTTTTCACCTTATAGACAAAATCTTATCTAATATCCAGAAAGACTTAAACCATATACTAGTTAATGAAGAAAATGAAAAAGAAATCAATAAGTTACTTAGTATTATAAATAATAATCTTTCTATCTCTAAAAAGAAAAGAGAATTAATAGAGACGTTATTAAATAAATATGAAACACTACTAAACAAACAGGTTGATAAATATCAAAAAATGATTGACGAACAGAGTAAATGTCAATATTATTGTCGTTTCGCAAATAACAAATTTCTATGTTACACACATAGATGCTTATATTTTTTTACAAAGAAGTGGAATAGCATAAAAGTTTTCGTAGAACATTATAAATGGCGGCGGGGCTAGTGGGAAAAGAAAGTTTAATAAGAGTATTTCAAAAATAAAAAAAATGGTGAAGGAGAATTCGGGGAAAGAAATAGTAATATCAAAAGAATCCTTACCTTTACGGCAATAAACGATTCAAAATAAAATTATGGCACTTTACAAATATAATACTTCAGGCGTCTTTTCTGAAATAAAGGAAAAGCCTTTTAAATTGGAAAGAGATATTCAACGCATGTTTGAAACCAATATGTCCGAAATCATGGGACTTGAAATGATAAAGTCCGAATTTACGATCAAAGACCGCCGTATTGATACGCTTGCCTTTGATCCTCAATCGAAGGCTTTTGTTATCATTGAATATAAGAGGGAAAGAAACTCCAGTGTCATAGATCAAGGGTTTACTTACCTAAGCCTAATGCTGCAAAATCAGGCTGATTTTATTCTGGAATATAATGAAACACAAGCAGGAAATTTGAAACGAAATGAGGTGGACTGGTCGCAGACAAAAGTCGTTTTTGTTTCACAAGGATTCACGCCTAACCAACGAGAAGCCGTCAATTTCAAAGATTTATCCATTGAATTATGGGAAGTGAAGCGCTATGAGAATGATAGTGTTTCCATCACTCCTATTCGCAAAAGTCACGCATCGGCAAGCATTAAAACAGTGATGCAAAATAGTCCGGAATTTAAAGAAGTGACAGAGAAAATTAAAGAATATTCCGAGGAAAATTTGTTAAAAGGAAAATCTGACGATGTAGTAGAATTATACGAGAGTTATAAGAATGCAATTCTTAATTTGAATACAGAAATTGAAGTTAAACCACAAAAATGGTATGTTTCATTCAAAAAGACCAACAGCCATATTTGTGCACTTGAAATCCAGAAAAATGGAATAAAGCTTACTATAAATGTAGCCAAAGGACATTTAGAAGATAGCAAGCAATTAACAAGGGATATTTCAACTGTCGGACATTTTGGCAATGGAGATTATGAACTCAAAATCTCGGATACTAAATATTTAGAATATATCATGAGCCTTGTGAAGCAAGCGATTAAATAAATATGGCTAATTATTGTAACATAGACCAATACTTATATAATTATCTGAAAGGTTTTTGGGTAGATAAAAAATTCCATGGAGTATTCCCTTCAAGAACCTGGCAGTATAACAGATATATCCAAATCTCAACTCCAGTAAATGACTCTTCTATTCATTATGAATATCGTATAGATAATGAATGGAATGGATTAGTTGAACTTCATATAGAAGGACGCTATACTCAAACTGACTATATGCGTTTTTTACGTTATTTACAGAAGCAGACAGAGACCAATCCTGATTTATCATGGCATCAATGGGGAAAATGTAAAGGACGATGCAGTATTGAAATTACAATCAATAATTGGGAGGACATAAAGAATGCATTCCAGAAACTGATAATGTTTTTCGATCCGTTGCTGACGGATTGTATTGATAAATTCAATCTTCACAGAAAGAATGAGATTTCCAGCCCATACACACGAGAATTAGAGTTTAAAGAACTTACCAATTCTCAAGAAAAGGTCGTTTTGGAAACCAAAAATTTGCAAGATTTATTTTCTTCCAATTTGGTTATTCCCGATTATCAGCGAACCTATTGCTGGGAAGATAAAAATGTTACAGACCTTTGGGACAATTTGCTTGAAATGCCCCACAACAGTGACTATCATTTAGGATCTATCATCTTACAAAGAAGAACTGTGAATGATTGCACTCTTTACAACATAATTGATGGTCAACAACGCCTTGTCACTTTAACGCTTATTATGCGCGAGTTAGGATATACGGGGCAGATGCCTTTGCTTAAACAAAAATTCATATCAAAAGACGCACGTCTCCATGTGGCCAATAACAAAGCACTGATTAGAACTCTCAATCAGAGGAATACAGACATAGCCATGTTGGAACGTCTGTCCCATCACCTGATTTTCTCTGTACTTATTCTTAATGACAGCAATCTTGATCTGGCATATACATTTTTCTCAAATCAGAATTCAAAGGGTGTATCGCTTTCAGACTATGATTTGCTAAAAGCGCACCATCTACGCTATCTAAACATTGAGGATCAGGCAGAACATCTTGCTATGCGGTGGAATGATCTCTCATTAGAATGTGACAACAATGGAGATTCATATCTTACCCATACTTTGGGAGTACATCTCTTCAGATTAAGAAAATGGATGCGAAAGCATAATGTGGAGGAATTTCAGCCACGCAAGGTAAAGGAAGAGTTTTCGGCTGCCCGTATTATGTCCAGTATTCCTGCTTTTGGAGAAAAATTCTATTTCTATGAGAAAATCCAAGGTGGTTCGCATTTCTTTGCATACACTTCTATTTTTGTAGATAAATACAAGGAGTTTATCCGTACCAGGCAAATACAGCTACTAAGGAATCATCTTCAATGGGAGTCTCATTGGAAATATGCCGATATCATAGAAAGCCTCATGTTCGGTTATTTTATAAAATTCGGACATCAATATTTATCTGAAGCGTTGTTCTGTATTGCCGGAATCATGGCGCAGCATAGATATAGTGCCACGCGCGCTATCTTTTATAAGATTCGTGAATTCGCAAAAGATTCAGAAATTATAATGATGATAGATCAGGCATCTTCACCCACATTCTTTCTTGCCGAGGCCATTCCTTATATCAGGATTAGTGGATTGGAGCAAGAAGGTGACATCAAAGAGCGATTCTATAGATGTTTAAGACGTATCTTCTGTGAGCTGAATGATTTTTCGGATAAAACAATAATCGAAAAGAGAAACAATGAATATGGAGAATAAATATACGCCGGAACTTATTGCTACAAGTCAGTTTAAGTTTTCTATTCCGCTTTACCAACGTTTATTTGCATGGAAAAAGAAAGAGGTTACCAAACTTCTTTTTGATCTTAAGGAGCATTTTGCAAAGATGCCTGCCGATGAGCCATATTATCTCGGTATGCTTACTTGTATTGATATGAAAAATCATTATGACTTAATTGACGGTCAGCAACGATTTACTGTCATGACTCTTTTTGCCATCATTTTTAAGGAATATGATGATAAATGGTCCGGTTTCTTAATGGATGGTAATCGCCTTAATTTCATAGCGAGAAGCGATGATAAGGCATATATAAAGAGCAAGATCAATGGTTATCCGACTAAAACGTATGTCAATAAGAATATGGAAGAGGGACTCGCCGCTATAACTGGTTTCTTAGAATCCAATTTTAATACTCAGGAGGAACGGATTGAGTTTGTGCAACAAGTTTTCACACGATTGACATTTTTCTTTTCTTACTTGCCATCAAGCTATCTTGCAGATACCACTTCGCTGAATAAATATTTTGAAGCAATGAATGCACAAGGAAAAGGACTAGAACAGCATGAGATTCTTAAAGTGCAACTGATGCGGGGAGAAAAAGAACAGGATTACTTGACGCATATTTGGAATCTGACCTCCATGATGGATCATCCTATCATTGCAAAGGAAGAAGACCAGGACGAGGCTTGTTATCGTCAATTTTATGAAGAAGCTATAAGTCTCTGCCGTCAGAAACGGTTTCATGAAGCTTTAGAAAAGTGCAGATATACGTCTCTCGATGACGAGGAGGAGTATTCTATAGATGTGATCCAACCTGAAAAAATAGAATTTAAGCAGAATAGCTATGAAGATGGTGAAAACAGTATTATATCATTTCCGGAGTTTCTTCTTTTGGTACTTGATGTATGTACTGGCGGTGAGCAACCAGCCAGTCATTATCAGCCGGATAAACTGATAGAGAAGTTTGATGCTCTGAAAACATACTTCACTGCAGGGGAATTTTACGAGAAAATGCTTTATTACCGGCTACTGCTTGATTATTATACGATTAGAAGAGATATCAAGGATGGGCAAGGTAATTACAGTTTAATCCTGAAAGGTCCAAAGGATGATAGTGATAAATTAAAGCAATACCAATCGATGCTTTACGTTTCAACGGAGGCTTTCTACAATTGGCTCAAACCTTATTTGAGAAAATTAGAGCAAGATGAACTCCACTCCTGTGCAGAGATGCTCGCATTCCTTAAAAAAGGAGATAATGAACGTCACAGCATATTACCTGCCAGAAAAGATCTTTCATATAAAGCATCCGGTAACATTAGGTACTGGTTTTGGCGTTTAGACTATTACCTTTGGGAACAACGCAGCACTTTCTTCAATGAAGAAGAACAGAAGATTGTAGAGCACTATGTGTTTCGGAGAAATCGTTCTATTGAACATCTGCATCCTCAAGACGAATCGCACAATGAAGAATGGGAGGAAGAAGCTGTACATTCATTTGGCAATCTTGCCATGATTTCTCAAAGTTTCAATTCACAACAAAGTAATGACCATATACAAATAAAGTTTGCCCGAATCCATGAGCAAATCAGCAACAAATCACTGCAAAGCATTAAGATGTTTTTAATGTGTAAACTCGCTGACTTTAACTATCAAAATTGGACAATGAAATTGGCTAAAGAACACGAAAATGAAATGATTGAATTTTTAGAACGGTCTTTCTATATATCAGATTGAATCGTATATTGTTATATAACACATTATTTTAGTAACCATTCTATTTTCCGCCTTGACATAAGTTGTTAGCCGCCATATCTTTGCGCCGTAACCTTTAACAAGAATGATTATGGCAAAAGAAAAAGTAAACTATCAGGAGGTATATGACCTCTACCAGTTATGCAGCGAGACCAAAGATCTTCGAGAGTTCTGTGCTGATTATGGTGTAAATTACGACAAGTTCATGAACTGGCAGCGTCACCAGTTGTGGAGTGAGAAGTTAGGCAAGACAGTCCAGGTTGAGCAGCCCAAGGTTGCCAAAGTCCAGATAACCGGGAAACCATGCAATAGTCCAACTGTGAAGTTGGACGTGAAACATCCTGAAGGTGAACCACCAATAAAATGGATCAAGTTACAGCTGGCGTCTGGCGCAACACTGTTCCTGAGAAACACCACCGTTCTTGATTTGAGCCTGTTGCTTAATAAAATGATAGGATGATATGCTTGGACTGAGTGCTAACCTTAACTATTACCTGTTTAACGGTAATGTTGATTTGCGGAAAGGCATTTTCCGTCTGTGTGAGAGTATAAGGGAAGAAATGTCCCTTGACCCGAGCGATGCGTCCAATGTATATATGTTCATGTCCCGGAACCGAAAGGTTGTGAAGATACTTCATTACGAACGCGGTTTTTATGTGCTTTACGAAAAACGTCCTGTTATGGGCAAATTCAAGAAACCTGTATTTGATGAAGTCTCCAGGTGCTACCGGATACAGTGGTCGGACATGGCTTATCTTACGGAAAGCATTGTAGTTGACAAGATGTACGTTAGTCCGAAAGGCTAATATTAACATACTGATTATCAACAGGATAGTATAAAAAATAAACGGTAAAAAGTTTGCGTAAGTGCCTGATTTTTCGTACCTTTATATCATGATTGATGAAAGAGCATACGAGTTACTTTGCTGCCAGCTGGGTCTGGCGAATGAGGAAAAGGCAGGTCTTCGCAAACAGAATAAAGAATTGATTGCGAGGCTTGAGTCTATTGAAGAATCCAACAGGGAGAACTCTAAAAATCTGATAGATACCATCAATGATCTCAAAGATACCATCGAAAAGCAGTCAACCACGGTTGAACATTACAGGAAAGAAATGGAACTTATGAGAAAGCAGCTTGAAGCAAAGGATGAGGTGAACAGGATGCTGGCAAACGAGATCTCCAATCTCAGACTTCAGCTTGAGGACAGCAGGAAACACCGTTTCGGCCGTACTTCCGAGCAAAGAAGGCTGTTGAACAACCGTAATCTCGACAAGTCCGCTCTGGAACAATCCGAGTATGACGGTTCTGACAGGAAGGATGATAATAATAAGACCGATGATAACGAAACCGGCAGCAATACCTCTTCCGGCAACATACCTGCCCAGAACAGCAAACCTTCAAGGAGAAAGGAAACCGCACCACGTGCCGGGAAAACAAAATTGAAAGTTGACAAGGTGGTAGTACATGAAGTGGACGAGTATTACACGCTTCCAGAAGGGGGACGGTTTATGAACCGCAACGGTATGCCTGATGTGTGGGAATACAGGGTCATAGAACATGTAAGGGCTTATAACGTGGAGCATGTTTACAAGGTGGCAAGGGTAAAGCTTGCGGACGGCACTTTCACAAGCACCATGGAACATCCGCTGAAAAACCTTGGAGGTATCTTCTCTCCTGAACTGCTTGCCCGTCTGCTTTGTCTGAAATATGACTTCAGCATGCCTGAGAACAGACAGATAAGACTGCTTGCAAGAGAGGGTATCCACATAAGCAATACCACGCTGAACAGCTATATCCATAACGGAATCGCCAAACTAAGGGAGTTCATGGAAGATGTCTTCAAGGAGTTTGTACAGAGAGCTAATTACCTTATGGTTGATGAGACTACTGAGCTTGTTGGAGTGGAAACAAAGGAAGGTAAGGCTTACAGGAGAAAGTACTTATGGGCTTTCTTTGCCAAGCATATTAAGATGGTCTATTATCACTATAATAACGGCAGCAGGTCGTCCGATGCGGCAAAATCATTCCTGGAATATTTTATGGGAACCATATCCACTGACGGATATACGGTTTACAGGATGTTTGACGGAGACGACTCAAAGGTGCTTCATATAGGATGCTGGACGCATTGTAGAAGGTTGTGGGTTGATGCCCTGCCTTCAGACAGAACAGCGATGGACATAATAGATCCTATCGGTGAGATGTTCAGAAATGAAGACCTGTTCCGTATGATGAAACTCAGCGGTGAGCAGATTAAGGAAAGAAGGCTTAAGCTAACAGGACCGATTCTTGAACGTATCCATCATAAGGTGGTCATTATGATGCAGGATGCGAAGATTATGGCTAACGAACTGATGAGAAAGGCCGTGAACTATACGATAAACCAGTGGAAATCCTTGAGAAATATCCTCAAGGACGGTTCAGCAGAAATCTCGAACAACCTCTGTGAGCAAAGGATGAAACCTGTAAAGCTGCTGCTCAAGAACTGTATGAACGTTGGCAGTGAGGATGCGGCAGAAAACTCTGCATTCACCTTCTCTCTGATAGAAAGCTGTAAGTTGAACGGCATAGACCCTCAGAATTACCTGAAACACTTGTTTGAATGTATTCTTCATGGTAAGGACTGCGACAAGAAGGCTCTTCTGCCATGTTTCTATAAACCGGAATGTTAAAACAAAAATATTTTCTTACGGGCATTTTTATTTTATCGGCTGAAAGACAGCCGATAAAATTGGCGTGGCGGAAAATAGTATGGTTACATTATTTTAGTCTAAGTTCAAATACTTGATAGGTTTCCTTTAATTAGCAAAGTTCACTTAATCGCACACAATTGTATTAGAAATTAACAGAGCTATATGTTCTTCTCTATCTAATATTTACAATGAATATAGTACATATTTTAGTTTATATCATTTAAACTGAAAATATGTACTATATATTCTTTTACCCTATAATACTTTTAATGTAATCCGTAGGACATACATGATAGAAGTCTTTGAACTTCTTTCCAAAATATTTAGCATCACAATATCCCAGCATTCCTGCAATTTCCGAAACAGTGTACTGTTGGGAGGCTAGCAGTTTAAGTGCCCTGTCCATTTTGAACGAATAGATATAATTTTCCGGAGGATTCCCGGTTATCTCTCGTATCCTGCTATAAAAAGCAGTACGGCTCATTCCTATATCGATACTTAATTTATCTATTGTATATTTATCAGTAGAGATGTTCTTTTCCAGGATTTTATTGACTTTATCCATAAATATCTGATCCGTATTTTCTGTTTCCATTTCTTCTTTGGTGGGGACCATTGGAAAAACAGCATCTGACAAAAACAATTTGACCCGTTCACGCAAAACCATGCGGTTTTCTACAAGCATACGTATGTTTGCCCTTAGCCTGCAAATGCTTTCTGTTCGTAATTCCAGACGATCCGCCCCACTTCCTAAATGAGACAAATAACTTTCGTTATCAAAGGCCCTTATCAAAAGGACAACCGGTATATACCCTATCATTTTATCTGTTTTGATCCGGAAACTAAGTGTATCTCCATTTGTTCCGTTTACATTATCGTCAATAATTATAGCATCAGGATTTTGGCGGACTACTGTATCCTTCAGCAAATCAGGATCCTCCAAAGCTGAAATCTGAAAATACCGCGATAAGGCTTTTTTTAAATAATTCCTGAATGCCCCGTCCGCCATTACCAATAAGATATGGGATGTATCTTTTGTTTTAGCATTCGGGGTATCATCTTTATCACTTTCAGAAGATTTTTTAGCCTTATTCTTCGTATTTGTTGAAGAATGTTTGATAGCCGAACATTCCTGATTCCGGCAATGACAATCTGTTGGAATGACAATTTGGAAAGCAAATGATTTGCCATGTCTATATCCGTTTATTTTTCCACCATGCAGGCGAATGATTTTTCTTACAGTCCACAAATCACTATACCCATATATAGGAAATATGACCGGAATAAAAGGAAACATTTTCCCTACTCTTTTGTCTGCTATCTCACAATTAGTAATCTGCAACTGCCAGGAATCTGTTGTATGTGTTATATTGATTGATATGCAACAACCTAAATCGGAACCCAAAATTAGTTTGCTTATAAGATGCTGAAGCGCTGCCGTCATAATGTTTTCATTGATTCTGCAACTGACGCAATCCGAACATTCGCTGACAGTCAGTTGTATACGGCGCGAATCAGCATAAGGTCGACATTGATTGACAATAGAAGTAATATAAGAAGAGAGTTCCAAATTTGCCGTTGATGTCTTAGGAAGTATTTTTTTGTTTACCTTATTGAGGGTTACAATATTCTGATTGCAATATATGATGTATTCGGTATATCCCAATGCCTCTTCTACTTGTTGGGAAAGCGATTCGGGAAGATTACCGGTTTTAAGTTCTTCCAATTGATTTCGTAACAATATCAACGGGGTATACGTAGTATGGAGCATGTTCATAGCTATCTTAAGTTTTTCATGTGACAACAACTGAACATTATACTCTACCGCAAGATACGCAAACAAAACAATAAATAGCCCAATGCCGAAACTCTCTACAGGAACTGCATAACCAAGCAATGACAAATCAGGCAAAATTACGCCAATAGCTTGTTTACTGTTTACTAAATTGGCTCCACTATCTATAGAAAGTAAAGCGCGAAAGTTTAATAATAAACTCAGGTAACAATCATTCATACTTATATAGGATTTGATTAATACTTACATTTTCAGCAAAACACGTTTGATGACCTTTTAACGTGTCTAAATCCGGCACAAGTATAAACTTTTCAACATCCACATATGAGGTGGATTCTAACAAAAGCAATGGGTGTTTTCTATCAAAAGTGGTAACAATATCGTTTGTTACCGAAATATTAAGGGATAGATTCTAAAATCATCATTTTATTTGGCAAAACGTAGTGATTGTCAAATATTTTATCATACAATAACACAGCCATACGATCATATAGTTCCACTTAATCATTAGAATAATGAAATAAGTAGAATTATCAAGCCGCGTATATAATTTGAAAATAATAGACTTCTGATAAGTACTGTCAGATCATAGTTTACAGGAATACCTCATCATAAGACGGAATAATCTTTGCATCGTAAACGTGAGTGGCCGCAAATACATCGTCTTTCTTTATCAACAACCAGTCTTTATCCTGATCATCCATATTGGTATGTATAAGGACAAATAGCCCTTTGAGTTTATGCCCGTGTAACTTGAATTCAAGTATTCCATTTTTAATAGCAGCGGAAATGTTACGATTATTACCAACGTAAGCATAGGTTCCACTATCCCATATTTCCACCGTACCTGCTCCATAGTTACCTTCCGGTATAACTCCTTCAAAGTGCGCATAACTCAAGGGGTGGTCTTCTACTTCTATGGCCAACCTCTTATCTTTTGGATTCATGGAAGGTCCTTTAGGCACCACCCAACTTTTTAATACTCCATCTACTTCCAAACGAAAATCGAAATGAAAATGGCTGGCATCATGCTTCTGAACAACAAAAACAGGCATTCGATTGGGAGTTTCCACCGTCTCCGCCATCGGTTCCGGTGTTTTACCGAATTGCCTTTTTGCCCGGTACTCTTTGAGGTTGATCATAGAGGCTTCAACCGCCTGCTTTTCTACCATTTTGATGTTTTTTCCTTCATCGGGAGAATTCTTTGCCATAATCTGTATTTTTTAGGTGAATAAAAAAACGAATGATTCAATGTGACAACAATCAGTATATCTGTTTGTTTGTCGAAATTCATCTATTTTAATGGCTTTATAACTGCATTTAAGTTTGCTAACTTATTTTTATTCTTCTCCCTTTCTTACTGCCTGCATAGTGGGTACAAAAATCCCTTTCAATCGTCCTTTTATAAAAGAATAAAAGCAATTGGAAGGAAATGAATAAAAAGAGATTAATCGGATATCTGTTCGTCACGATGTCTGTTGGTTGTATTCAGGCGCAGGAACAGAAGTCTTCTGTACCCGAATACAAGCTATGGTACGACTGTCCCGCACAGGTATGGACCGAGGCATTACCCCTTGGGAATGGTCGTTTGGGGGCCATGGTATATGGAACACCAGGCACAGAACAAATACAACTAAACGAAGAAAGCATTTGGGCGGGACGTCCCAATAATAACGCCAATCCGAATGCACTGGAATATATTCCGAAAGTGCGTGAGCTGGTCTTTGCCGGAAAATATCTTGAAGCACAGACACTGGCCACAGAAAAGGTGATGGCAAAGACTAATTCAGGAATGCCATACCAAAGTTTTGGTGACCTGCGAATCGCTTTTCCAGGTCATACACGTTATTCCAATTATTACAGGGAATTAAGTCTGGATTCCGCACGTGCAATCGTACGTTATGAAGTAGACGGAGTGCAGTATCAACGCGAAACGATTACTTCATTTACCGATCAGGTAGTAATGGTACGACTGACCGCCAATCGTCCCGGACAAATTACTTTCAATGCACAACTCACTTCCCCTCACCAGGATGTTATGATCGCTTCTGAAGAGGGAAACTGTGTGACACTCTCGGGAGTCTCTTCCTTGCATGAAGGATTAAAAGGGAAAGTAGAATTTCAAGGCAGATTGACTGCTAAAAATAAAGGTGGGAAAATAGCTTGTGCTGATGGAATACTTTCTGTTGAGAAAGCCGACGAAGCGGTTATCTATGTATCCATTGCAACTAATTTCAACAACTATCAAGATATCACCGGTAATCAGACAGAGCGGGCAAAGAACTATTTGGCGAAAGCAATGGTTCATCCGTTCATTGAATCGAAGAAGAATCATGTTGATTTTTACCGACAATATCTGACACGCGTTTCTCTTGATTTGGGACGAGACCAATATGCGAATGTAACCACCGATAAGCGTGTGGAGAATTTCAAAAACACCAATGACACACATCTGGTTGCCACCTATTTTCAATTCGGACGTTATTTGTTGATCTGTTCTTCCCAACCGGGAGGACAACCCGCCAATTTACAAGGAATTTGGAATGACAAATTATTCCCTTCCTGGGATAGCAAATATACTTGTAACATCAATTTGGAAATGAATTACTGGCCTTCGGAAGTAACGAATCTAAGTGAACTGAATGAACCGTTATTCCGTCTGATAAAAGAAGTGAGTGACACAGGTAAAGAGACGGCTAAGATTATGTATGGAGCCAACGGATGGGTGTTGCATCATAACACGGATATATGGCGTATTACAGGAGCAGTTGACAAAGCTCCTTCGGGTATGTGGCCCAGTGGTGGCGCATGGCTTTGCCGACATCTTTGGGAGCGTTATCTATACACCGGAGATGTGGAATTCCTGCGTTCTGTCTATCCGATACTGAAAGAGTCCGGACGTTTCTTTGATGAAATTATGGTGAAAGAACCCGTACACAACTGGCTGGTAGTCTGCCCCAGTAATTCACCGGAGAATGTACATTCGGGAAGTAATGGGAAAGCTACTACAGCTGCCGGATGCACCATGGACAACCAATTGATTTTCGATCTTTGGACAGCAATTATATCTGCTTCTCAAATACTGGATACAGATCAGGAGTTTGCCTCTCATCTGACACAACGTCTCAAAGAAATGGCTCCCATGCAGGTGGGACATTGGGGGCAATTACAAGAGTGGATGTTCGACTGGGATGATCCGAAGGACGTACACCGTCACATTTCTCATTTGTACGGACTCTTCCCCAGCAATCAGATTTCCCCTTACCGTACTCCTGAATTATTTGATGCAGCACGTACTTCTCTGATTCACCGTGGCGACCCGTCGACCGGGTGGAGCATGGGATGGAAAGTTTGCCTTTGGGCACGCCTGCTTGATGGTGACCACGCCTACAAGCTGATAACTGACCAGCTGACTCTCGTACGCAATGAAAAGAAAAAAGGAAGCACCTACCCTAACCTGTTCGATGCGCACCCACCATTTCAGATTGATGGAAACTTTGGTTGTGCCGCAGGCATTGCAGAGATGTTGATGCAAAGCTACGACGGTTTTATATATTTGCTTCCCGCACTGCCTACCGTTTGGACAGAAGGTTCTATCAAAGGAATTATTGCCCGTGGAGGTTTCGAACTTGATTTGAGTTGGAAAAACGGGAAAGTCAGCCGACTGGTTGTCAAATCTCATAAGGGAGGAAATTGTCGTTTACGTTCGCTCAACCCATTAACCGGGAATGGCTTGAAGCGTGCCAAAGGTGAAAATCCGAACCCTCTTTATGCAGTCCCCACCATTCCGGAGCCATTGATTAACGAAAAGGCCAACTTGAACAAAGTGGAAATTGCAGAGACATACCTCTATGACCTACCTACCAAAGCAGGAAAAGAATATGTATTGATTGGAAAATAATAACTCGACCGATATGAACAAAAACTTATTGAAACTGATTGTCGCCTGTGGAACTGCTTGTTTCCTGGCTTGCGCAGCACCTCAAAAAACAGAAACGGAAAAATGGAGTGAACGCATGGCACGCTCCGAAATGAAACGTTTCCCCGAACCCTGGATGATTGAAAAAGCTAAAAAACCACGCTGGGGATATACCCACGGATTAGTAGTAAAATCCATGTTGGAAGAATGGAAACATACCGGGGACAGCGTATATTATGAGTATGCCAAGATATATGCAGATAGTCTGATCGATGCTGACGGACATATCAAAACCATGAAATATCTTTCATTCAATATTGATAATGTCAACGGTGGAAAGATTCTTTTCGATCTTTACGCACAGACCGGAGACGAACGTTACAAAATAGCCATGGATACTTTGCGCAAGCAAATGGCAGAGCAACCCCGTACCAGTGAGGGAGGATTCTGGCATAAATTGAGATATCCTCATCAAATGTGGCTGGACGGAATTTTTATGGCTTCTCCTTATCTGGTTCAATATGGTGCTACTTTTAATGAGCCCGCTTTATTTGACGAAGCAACAAAACAGATTCTTTTGATAAATAGCAAGACTTATGATCCTGCAACAGGGCTTTTTTATCACGGATGGGATGAAAGTCGCGAACAGAAATGGTCAAATCCTGAAACAGGTTGTTCTCCTAATTTTTGGAGTCGCAGTATCGGATGGTATGGAGCTGCTATTGTAGATGTACTGGACTTCCTGCCACAGGAAACAGCCGGACGCGACAGCATTATACAAATTCTGCAGGGATTGACAAAAGCGATTGTGAAATACCAAGATCCTTCATCCGGAACCTGGTATCAGGTAACCGATCAGGGAGCACGTGAAGGTAATTATTTGGAATCATCTGCCACTGCCCTGTTTATCTATACGCTTGCCAAAGCTATCAATAAAGGATATATTGGCAACGAATATATCGAACCGACACAAAAAGCCTTTGACGGAATGGTAAAGACATTTACCCGTTTGGAAGAGGATGGCAGCTATACAATTACCAATTGCTGTGCTGTTGCAGGATTGGGCGGAGATTCAAAAAGATATCGTGACGGCTCATTTGAATATTATATCAGTGAACCGATTATAGAAAATGATCCGAAATCGGTAGGTTCATTCATCTTGGCTGCTATTGAGTATGAGAAAATGACTAAAAAATAAACTAAAAACGATAAAATACAATGAGAAAATTCAAGATTATTCCCCTTTTGTTGCTGCTATTGACAATGGCAACTTCGGCTGCAGCACAGAAGAAAACACAAAAGACGTATATCCCCTGGGACAACGGCAAACTCGTAGTTTCCGAAGAGGGACGTTACCTGAAACACGAAAACGGTGCTCCTTTCTTTTGGTTAGGAGAAACCGGTTGGCTATTGCCCGAACGCTTGAACCGGGATGAAGCCGAATATTACCTGGAACAATGCAAACGTCGCGGATACAACGTGATTCAGGTTCAAACGTTGAACAATGTTCCGTCTATGAATATCTACGGACAATATTCGATGATTGACGGATACAACTTCAAAAACATCAATCAAAAAGGCGTATACGGTTATTGGGATCACATGGATTACATCATCCGTACAGCAGCAAAGAAGGGACAATATATCGGCATGGTCTGCATTTGGGGAAGCCCGGTGAACCGGGGCGAGATGACTGTAGAACAGGCAAAAGCATACGGCAAGTTTTTGGCAGAGCGTTATAAGGACGAACCGAATATTATCTGGTTTATTGGTGGAGATATCCGTGGCGACGTGAAAACTGCTGAATGGGAAGCTTTGGCAACCTCTATCAAAGCTATCGACAAAAACCACCTGATGACATTCCATCCACGTGGAAGAACAACTTCCGCGACTTGGTTCAATAACGCTCCCTGGTTGGATTTCAACATGTTTCAAAGCGGACATCGTCGCTATGGACAACGTTTCGGAGATGGTGACTACCCTATCGAAGAAAATACAGAAGAGGATAACTGGCGTTTTGTAGAACGCAGCCTGGCCATGAAACCCATGAAACCTGTGATTGACGGTGAACCGATCTATGAAGAAATACCTCATGGTCTGCACGATGAAAACGAACTGTTGTGGAAGGATTATGACGTACGTCGTTATGCTTATTGGTCTGTATTTGCAGGTTCTTTCGGACATACTTACGGTCATAATTCCATCATGCAATTTATCAAACCGGGTGTAGGTGGTGCTTATGGTGCAAAGAAGCCTTGGTATGATGCTTTGAATGATCCGGGCTACAATCAGATGAAGTATCTGAAAAACCTGATGTTGACTTTCCCGTTCTTTGAACGCATACCCGATCAGTCTATCATCACAGGACAGAATGGAGAACGTTATGACCGCGCTATCGCTACACGTGGAAATGATTATCTGATGGTATACAACTATACCGGACGTCCGATGGAAGTTGATTTCAGCAAGATTAGCGGCGCGAAAAAGAATGCTTGGTGGTACACCACGAAAGATGGTAAACTGGAATACATCGGAGAATTTGATAACGGAGTGCACAAATTCCAGCACGACAGTGGTTATTGCAGTGGAAACGACCATATCCTGATTGTAGTGGACAGTAGTAAGAACTATATAGGGAAAGACTGGACAGAGTTACCGGACGCACAACAAAAATGGAATAAATAATCTTATATAAACGAATGATGAAAACATACTTATGAATAAAAGAATAGTATCATTTTTCTTTCTTCTGCTCTTTGCAGGTTCACTATACGCAGCCATAGGTATAATTGACCTGCGAACGGAGCAGTTGAAAAATCCGGCAGGTATCGATGTGCGCCAACCCCGATTGAGCTGGCGCATCGAATCGGATGAACAGAATGTGATACAAACTGCGTATCACATTCTTGTCGCATCTTCCCCGGAGCTATTGGAACAAGGAAAAGGAGATATTTGGGATTCAGGAAAGATTGAATCTGACGCTTCTCAATGGATCACTTATCAGGGAAAAACATTAAAATGTAATGCCCCCTACTATTGGAAAGTGAAAATAGACACCAACAAAGGTGCAACAAATTGGAGTGCTCTGGCTTTCTGGACCACCGGACTATTTAATGAAGCAGATTGGCAAGGGCAATGGATCGGCTTGGACAGGGCCGCTCTCGGAGACAGCGAAACACAATGGAGCCGTTTGGCAGCCCGTTATCTCCGTAAAGAGTTTGCAGTAAAGAAAAGTGTGAAACGTGCCACAGTACATATCGCCGGAATGGGATTGTACGAGTTGTTTATCAACGGACAACGCATCGGCAATCAAGTACTGGCACCTGCTCCTACCGACTACCGGAAAACAATTCTGTACAACACATACGATGTTACTTCACTGCTTCAAACAGAAAATGCTATTGGAGTAACTCTTGGAAATGGTCGCTTCTATACGATGCGTCAGAACTATAAACCGTATAAGATACCGACTTTCGGTTATCCTAAACTCCGGTTGAATCTGATTGTGGAATATGCAGACGGCAGCAAAGAAACGATTGCTACAAACACTTCATGGAAATTGACTACTGAAGGTCCTATCCGTAGCAATAATGAATATGATGGCGAAGAATACGATGCCCGTAAAGAGTTAGGAGCCTGGAGTCAAACCGGATATGATGACAAAAACTGGATGCCGGCCCAACGTGTCAGTATTCCTTCAGGAACATTGCGTGCACAAATGATGCCGGGCATGAAAGTCACAGAAACCTTAAAGCCTGTTTCTATTAAAAAGCTCGGTAACAAATATATCCTGGATATCGGTCAGAATATGGCGGGCTGGGTACGTTTCCGGATAAAAGGACAGGCTGGCGATAGCATCCGTCTCCGTTTTGCAGAAAGTCTGCAAGACAATGGCGAACTTTATACAAGAAACTTCAGGGATGCCCGTTCTACAGATGTATATGTTGTCAGCGGACGCGAAACAAAAGATGCTACCTGGGCACCTCGTTTTATTTATCATGGGTTCCGTTATGTAGAAGTCAGCGGTTATCTGAATGCGAAGGCAGAAGATTTCGTTGCCGAAGTAGTAGAAGATGAAATGGAGCATATCGGTACTTTCAACTGTTCTGACGAAACTCTGAATAAGATTATCCGCAATGCATTTTGGGGAATCCGGAGCAACTATAAAGGGATGCCGGTTGACTGTCCGCAACGGAATGAACGCCAACCATGGTTGGGTGACCGTACTATGGGCTGTTGGGGAGAAAGCATGCTTTTCGATAATTACGCCATGTATACCAAATGGACGCGTGACATCCGCGAAGCACAACGGGAAGACGGCTGTATTCCTGATGTAGCCCCGGCATACTGGAACTACTACTCGGACAATGTGACCTGGCCTGCCGCTTTACCAATGGCCTGCGACATGCTTTTCACAAACTTTGGAGATAAACGTCCGATCGAAGAGAATTATCCGGCTATCAAGAAGTGGGTATCTCATATCCGGGAATACTATATGACAGAAGATTTTATCATCACCAAAGATAAATATGGTGACTGGTGCGTTCCGCCCGAATCACTGGAGTTAATTCATAGTAAGGACCCTTCCCGCAAGACTGACGGAGCTTTGATCGCAACGGCTTATTATCTGAAGGTATTACAACTGATGCACCGCTTTGCAAGCTTGCAAGGGCTGAAAGCTGACGCAGAAGAATGGGAAGATTTGGAACATCGCATGAAAGACGCATTCAATGCCCGTTTTCTTCACGTAAAGGAAGGTACCTCTCCCGTACCGGGACATACCTTATATCCGGATAGTATTTTCTATGGTAACAACACAGTTACTGCCAATATCTTGCCACTTGCTTTTGGTCTAGTGCCAAAGAACTACATCAATGAAGTAGCTAAAAATGCCGTAACTTCCATTATTACAACCAACAAGGGACATATAAGTACCGGAGTGATCGGCGTACAATGGTTATTGCGTGAATTGAGCCGTCGCGGCCATGCCAATGTAGCTTATCTACTGGCTACCAATAAAACATATCCTTCCTGGGGATATATGGTTGAAAAAGGTGCTACCACTATTTGGGAGTTATGGAACGGTGATACGGCAAATCCTGAAATGAATAGCGGTAATCATGTGATGCTTTTAGGTGATTTATTGCCTTGGTGCTTCAATAACCTGGCAGGTATCCGTGCGGACCGCTGGAAGTCCGGTTACAAGCATATCGTCTTCCAGCCGGCTTTTGAAATTCAGGAGTTGAGTAACGTGGATGCATCGTACATGAGTATCTACGGAAAAATAACCAGCCGATGGACAAAGACTCCCACACATTTGGAATGGGATATCGAACTTCCCGCCAATACGACGGGGGAAGTACATCTTCCGGATGGACGGAAAGAAAAAATCGGATCAGGAAAATATCATTTCAGTGTAGACATTCCCACCCGGAATACGGCTATTCTGACTGATGAATTCCTGTACGAAAACGCTTCTTTCCCCGAATGTCACGGAGCTACGATAGTAGAGCTGAAAAATGGTGATCTCGTAGCCTCTTTCTTCGGAGGAACCAAAGAGCGCAATCCGGATTGTTGCATCTGGGTATGTCGTAAACCTAAAGGCTCTAAAGAATGGACCACCCCCAAACTTGCTGCCGATGGTGTGTTTTCACTCAAAGACCCACAAGCAGTATTAGCCGGAATCGATTCAACCTGTACCCCGGTGAAAGATGCAAAAGGAACACTTATTGCCCGCAGAAAAGCTTGCTGGAACCCGGTTCTTTTCCAGATTCCCGGAGGTGACCTGATTCTGTTTTATAAAATAGGTTTGAAAGTGAGCGACTGGACAGGATGGCTTGTCCGTTCACGCGACGGAGGAAAAACCTGGAGCAAACGCGAAGCGCTTCCGAAAGGTTTTCTTGGACCTATTAAGAATAAACCGGAATATATCAATGGGCGTATCATCTGCCCTTCCAGTACGGAAGGAAGTAACGGATGGCGTGTCCATTTCGAGATTTCCGATGATAAAGGCAAGACCTGGAAGATGGTCGGACCACTGGATGCCGAGTTATCTGTCCCCACCCAAAATCGTAAAAAGGGAGGTGTGAATGTGGATGACCAAGAAGGCGGAGAAGCGATCAAAGGAGAAGGAGCCAAACCTGTTTATGCAATACAACCCAGTATTCTGAAGCATAAGGACGGAAGATTACAGATACTCTGTCGTACACGTAACGCACAGGTAGCAACTGCGTGGAGCAGTGATAATGGTGACACATGGAGTAAAGTAACGCTGCTGAATGTCCCGAATAATAATTCCGGTACGGATGCCGTGACAATGAAAGACGGTAGACATATCCTTATCTACAATAATTTCTCTACATTGCCCGGAACTCCGAAAGGTCCGCGTACTCCGCTCTGTGTGGCCGTTTCAGAAGATGGTATCAATTGGCAACCTGTTCTTACATTAGAAGATAGTCCAATCAGCCAATACTCTTACCCTAGCATTATTCAGGGGAAAGACGGGAAGTTGCATGCCATTTACACATGGCGCCGTCAACGAATTAAATATGCAGAGATAGATCCGACGAAGTTTTAAATATTGAACGATCATCCGAATGAAATCGACCGCTCCTTTGCCCGCAAAAGAGCGGTCGATTCTTGTATTTATCCATTTTATACTTTACATTTGCCAATAAATAAAAAATAACGATGGCAGATAATTATATAGAGAGACAACAGGAACAATACGAAGCCCGAAAAGCTGCTTGGAAACAAGCACAAAAATATGGTAAGAAGAAACTAACAGCAGTACGTCCGGCTGAATCGAAGTCTCACACTTCAACGGTTTCAAAACCGGAAGACTCAAAAAGAAGAGTATTTATAACAGGCGGAGCGGAAGGAATAGGCAAAGCAATAGTAGAAGCTTTTTGCCTAGCTGGAAATCAAGTTGCCTTTTGTGATATAAACGAAACATCGGGACAGGAGACTGCGAAGGCAACCGGGGCTACATTCCATAAGGTCGACGTAAGTGATAAAAACGCACTTGAAAGTTGTATGCAAACCATTCTTGCCGAATGGAACGATATTGATATTATTGTCAACAACGTCGGTATCAGCAAATTTTCTTCTATCACAGAGACAAGTGTAGAAGATTTCGACAAAATTCTTTCTATTAACCTGCGTCCTGTATTCATCACTTCCCGGCTGCTTGCCATCCATCGTAAAAAGCAGCCCTCTCCCAACCCATACGGCCGAATTGTAAATATCTGCTCTACACGTTATCTGATGAGTGAACCGGGAAGTGAAGGTTATGCAGCATCGAAAGGTGGTATCTATTCTTTGACTCATGCATTGGCTTTGTCTTTATCCGAATGGAATATCACAGTAAATTCCATTGCTCCGGGATGGATACAGACTCATGATTATGCTCAACTCCAACCGGAAGACCATTCACAGCATCCTTCACGCCGGGTAGGTAAACCGGAAGATATTGCCCGCATGTGTCTGTTTCTCTGCGAGGAAAACAATGATTTCATCAATGGAGAAAACATCACTATTGACGGGGGAATGACGAAAAAGATGATTTATATTGAATAGTTTGAAGTAAAGTCATCACCAAGAGAATCTTTCAACACGTTTCGAGTAACTTCCACTCCTGTCTTCACAATCAAAGCTTCGTGAAAGTGATAGCAGTGTTTTTTGAGAGCTAAAGCATAGTTTTAGATATGATAAAGCTATGCTTTGTCAGTTGCAAAGCATAGCTCTATTATATTCTTCTATTATCCCGGAGATTTTCCGGTTATGTAGGAGGTTAAGGGTTTACCCTCATTTATTTCTTTCCTTGAGCCTTCTTTTCTGCGTTTCGCTTATTCACGTAATCTTTGAACATCTGCCGCCAGTTGCGACCATGCTCATTGAAATACTGTTCGCATTTGGTTTTATAAATTTCGAAGATAGCAGAAATCTGCTTCATATTCTTGTAGTCAATAGCCTGTTCACGAGCCAATTTCAACTGTTCCAGAACGAAAGCCGTTTCCTCTTCCGTCATATTGGGTACAATGGCCTGATAACCTTTCAAGGTAAAAGCAACTTTACCTACCGTGTATTTATCCAGGATTTGTTCAATCTGTTCTTCCGTCAATACTCTGCGCAGATCTTTCATTAGCCTTTCATGCACTTCTTTCGGCATAGCAGAATCTGCAATCATTTCACGGTCGAGCTTGGAAAGCGGTTTGCCTGTCAGAGGATTGATACCCTCGGGGATTGTTGTATAAGGGTGCTCATTGTGCCAGTCACGCACTTTACGAAGATGATTATAAATGGCAGTTACTGCAAAACCTGCTTTTTTATCATCGTTCAACTCTAAAGAAGCTACCCAGTCAATGGCTTTCTTTTCGAGAGAAGCATCTGATTTTAAATTAGCAAAAGCCTTCTTGTCAAAATAAGCAGCTACCTTGTCAAAAGAACGGATGGCGCCTTCAGGAAGCAAAGCTCCTTTTTCACCAAAACTATACATAGCGGATTCCGGTTCAATGGTGACCTTGCTTTCATCCAACATCTTTTTATCCAATTTGAATACTTCTGCGAAGAAGTCATAAACAGCATTCCGCTTATTCGGGCCAAAGTCATGTTTCTCTTTGGGAAGATGTACATTCGTTACTTTATCTTTTGCCTGGTAGAATCCGTAGATTCGTTGCAGATAAGGAAATTCAAGAGTAGGAACACTGGCCGTCCAGTCGCCGCCATCCGATACGATCAGTTGTGGACGAGGAGCAAAAGTAGCGGCTAATTCCGCATTACAGGTTCCTCCTGCAGATAGTTGAATAGGCATTCCGCTTTCGCAGGGACAGCCACCGTCGAAGTGAGAAGCTAGGCTCACTACCGGAGCTGAAGCGGTGAAACGATCATCTAATACGCTCAACAATACAGTATGGGTACCTCCACCCGAACCGCCATTCGTACCGATACGGCTGGTATCAATGTCCTTACGGGAAGCAAGCATGTAGTCAAGAATCAGTAAGCCGTTCATTGCCTGAATAGTGTGCGCCGCACTACTACGGTGTGCCGCACTGCCCACTTGCAAAGCCGACTCTCCCCATCCGAACAAATCATAGTCTACACAAACAGCTCCCATGCGTGCTAAAGTTCCCATACGTTGTTGTTGGTCTTCCCGATAACGTCCGCCACCAAAATGTCCGTTAGGGCAGATTATCAACGCATGTTTTCCTTTCGATTGGGGCGTATAGATAGAACCGCAAATGTATAATCCGGGAAGTGTTTCAAGTGCGAAATTCTGCACGGTATAGCCATCAAACTTACGTATCTTTGAAAGAATAGGTTTGGTTTTGACACATTGAGCCAACAAAGTATCAATACCTAAACGCTGACGTACCTCTTTTTTCAGAGAATCGGCACGAAGTTGAAAGGACTGTTGGTCTGTATAGAGTGTATTCAGATAAGCCAGCATCTTCTCTCCGTCTGCATCTGTACGACGTGGATACTCGTATGCTTTCAGCTTATACATATTTCCTTTCTGCTTAACAAATTTATAATCGAAAGGTGCCAATACATTCGTCAAGGATTCTTCCACGGAATAAGGACGAATACGGAAATCGGCATAAGACAGCACTTTTCCCACCGTATCAATGTCATATTTCAAACGGACTCCGAAACGGTTCTGTATATCCGTCAGTACTTCATTCAAGGGACGGGCAAATTCCGTCTCGTATGTTTGCGTCTGGGCTTCGGCCGAAAGAGATGCGGCAAGAAGCATAGTAAAAAGGATTCGTTTCATTTATTTTTAATTTATGTAAGTTGTTTTTTCACCACAGATTACACAGATTTTCACAGATTTATTATTCTTATAATTTAGTCGAATTAAAAATCTGTGTTAATCTGTAGTATTTGTGGTGCTTTTAATTACTTCACCATTGACGATTACGTCATCCATCGTGATACGTTCACAATTTTCGAAGATACATTTCTGTTTCCCTTCTTGAATGTGAATATCACGCAAAACGATGTCAGATATCGGCGCTTCTTCCAAGCCCACTATTTTGATCGGAGTCTTTACGTTTGTCACAGTCATTCCGCTGATATGTACGTTACGGAATATCGGAGTGCGTTCACTCTTAGGTTCGACAGGCATTTTACTGTATTTCAAATTCAATACGACAGCTTCCTGTTTAATGTTGCTCATTACGACGTTGCTGACACGAATATCTTCAACGACTCCTCCCCTTCCACGGGTCGACTTAATACGGATTCCACGATCTGTTCCGTCAAACACGCAATTAGAAATAGTAACTTTACGCACACTCCCACTCATCTCGCTGCCGATAACAACGCCTCCGTGACCGGAAAGCATGGTGCAGTTGGTGATAGTGATATTCTCGCAAGGTACTCCCAAACGACGGGCCTGCGCATCTCTTCCCGACTTGATTGTGATGCAATCGTCTCCTACTGATATATGGCAGTCGCTGATATGTACGTTGCGGCAGGATTCCGGATTCACTCCGTCCGTATTTGGTGAGGGCGCATTATCTATGGTGATCCCCTTTATAGTTACATTGTCGCAAAACTCCGGATTGACCGTCCAGAAGGGAGAATTTATGATTTTCACTCCTTCAATCTTTACTTTCTTACAACGAACGGGCTGAATGAACGGAGGACGGAAAAAGCGACGTTGCAATGTATTTACATAATCCTTGTTCGTTTCAGCATAAATTGCTGTCGTATCATTTGCTGCATCCCACATGGACTGATATTTATTCACATCACGCATGCCATTGTCTTTCAAATCAATCATGACACGAAAGAACTCCATCCACCATTTCTTTCCTTGTCCGTCCAAAGTTCCTTCTCCTTTGATCGTAATATTCTCGGCATCTACCGCATAAATCAAAGGCTGGAAACTTTTCATCATCACTCCTTCATGACGAACCTCGACAAAAGGAAGATAGTCATCAAAGTTATCGGAAAAGAGCAAGGTAGCTCCGGCTTCCAACTCCAGTGTAATATTACTTTTCAGATGGATACTCCCCGTCAGGTAAGTTCCGGCAGGAAAGAAAAGAGTACCTCCGCCGCCACGGTTCAGACGGTCAATCGTTGAATTGATTAGCTTTGTATTAAGAGTCTTGCCATTTGCTTTTGCACCGGCCTTCAGCATATCTACACGCTCGGCACGAAGAACTGTGGTTGCACAGAAGCAAAGAAAGACAAAAAGAGTTGTTCGTAAATTCATAATCGATATTATTAAAGTATATTTCATCGTTTCCTTCTAAAAAATCATGCTAATAGAATCTTTTTTTCTTCCCAATGTTTGAAGACAATCATTGAGATGTTTTTTTCAAACATGCTACATGATTAAAATAAAGATGCTGCATGATTTTTTATACGAATACATTGTTTTTTAATTCTACAAATATATACAAAAAGGTTCTTTTATTTTGCACAAACCAATTGATATGTTCCGCTCTGTATTTCTTTCGGTTCTTTTCCGCCCGGGAGATAAACAACAGCGGTAGTATTCACCGGAACAGACACGTTTAAAGTGAAAGTCCCATTCTCACAAGTCCAGTCCACATTAATGGTACCGTATAAAGTTTCATACGACGCTTTGACATATTTCAAATCTCCCACAGGTTGGGGAGCGATGATGAACTTCTGATAACCTTGTTTTGGAGTGGTAGAAGGACGAATACCGACCAGTGAATTAAAGAACCATTCATCAATCTGTCCCATCATAAAGTGATTCCAGGAAGAACCTTGACGGGGGTCCCATTGCTCGGTCAAAGTTGTAGCGCCGAATTTTAACTGGAAACCATATCCGGGAGCTTCTTCATGATTGAACATTTTATAAATAAGTTCATGTTCCCCATTACGCGCCAATGTCTGAATCAGATAACGGTTTCCCACATCACCGGTAGTCAAACGGTTGCCATGTGCTTCCACATCTTTTATCAGATTCGCGAATACTTTCTCATTCAAATCTGCATCCGGTCGGTAGTTACCTTGTTCATCTGCATCCTGCGTCATTTGGAGGAACAGCGGAAGCGCATTACTACATTGGCTTCCTGTACCATATTGTGCCGTATCTTTATGAAGAAAACATTTATTAAATGCAACCATTATATCCTGTGCCAACGAAGTGTAATAATGAATGTCAAAGTCATTACCTACCATTTTCGCAGCTTGTACCAAATACATGACTGTCATGTAATAATGCGCAGTAGCCACCAAAGGAACGGGCGTATTCCGTGAGAATCCCGCACGAAAATCTCCGTAATCATACCAGTCTCCCAATCCGAAAGAAAGAATACCTTTATCTGCACGAGTCTTGAGATAATCCACGTAACGACGCATATTCGGATAATATTTCTTAATCAATGAATCGTCTCCATAAGTCTCATAGTACATAAAAGGGAAAATAACCAAAGAACCACCCCACTCCGGAGATTCGGCAAAAGCATCCATACCCGGACCTTCAAAAATCACGTATTCCGGAGCAGTTGTCGGCATGGCCCCGTTGGAATGTTGTGCATCTGCCATATTCTGCATAATCTGCGGAGCGTATGCTGTCAAATCATAGTTATACAACAAACCCGGACCATTCAGATGTACCTGTTCCAGCCACCCAAGTTTCTCACGATGCGGACAATCCGTAAACACAGACTGCATATTGCTGCGAACCGCTTTCTCGATCAATCGATGGGCAGCATTAAATATCCGGTTGGATGATTCGAAAGTGGAAACTTTCCTGGCTGAATTATAGACGAAACAGGATTGAATATTCTTTAATACAGGCAATTTCTGCGGATTCTTCTGTCCTTTTAAGACAGCCCCCTCTACCTGAATATATCTAAAACCATAATAAGAGAAACGAGGGTGCCAGGTTTCATCGCCTTCCCCTTTCAGAGTGTATTCGTAATAGTGTTGACGCCCTGTCTGACGCTGATTGCAAGCACCTTCCTCTGTCAATGCTTCGGCTACAATCAAAGTTACTTTCTGACCACGTTTGCCACGTACTGTTATTTCCGGAAAGCCAGCCAAATTCTGTCCCATATCCAACACAAAAGCAGAAAGATCGACTGTTCTCTTAGTTGATACAGAAGCTGATGCAACTTGGTCCGCATTTAGTTTGGTTACCTTTTGAATATCATACCGTTCCATGATTTTCACCGGAGCCGCCATCTGTGGACGAAGTATTCCTTTAGGAGCTTCCTGTATGACTACCGGACGCCAATGACTGTCATCAAAGCCAATCTGATTCCATCCTTTCTGTTCACGACGCGCATCATAATCTTCTCCTCCATATATGCAATTGAAGGTTACCGGACTAAAATCATATTTCCAATTATTATCGGAATGAACCGTCGTACATGTTCCATCTTCGTAGTTAATAACCAGCTCAAATAAAAGTGTGGGAGGACCAAAGCTGATCTGTAATTTGCGATAACGCCCCCCCTGCACATTATAGAATCCATTCCCCAATAAGATTCCTACGACATTTTCACCACGCCGCAATTGTTCCGTCACATCGTATGTGTTATAGTAAACAGTTTTATCATAATCACTCCACAATGGGGCAAACTCACTGTTACCCACCTTTTTGCCATTCAAAGAAAACTCATAGAATCCCAGACCACAAACGTATGCCGTTGCCTCCACTATTTTCTTGCCCGGTTTACGGTTTGCACCCCCTTCTTTCGCATCTCCTACCTGGAATGTTCTTCTCAAACAAATACTTTTCTTTGCCAAAGTGTCCACTGCTTCCCAAGCAGCTTTCACTTCCGGTTTCTTCAGCTCTCCACCGTGGAACTTACGCCCTTCCGGTAAATGAGCATTTTGTCGGGTAATAGCTCCAATCCACTGCCCCGAAGATAATCTTTCGGGTACTGCCCGGAATTTCGCTTCACTGCTCCACTCGGAAGGTGTATCTGTTTCATCCCAAACACGAACGCGCCAACTATAATTAAATGAGTTATCAGGACGTATATCTGCCCCCTTTGTAGAAACTAACTGGCTCTGCGAAGAATAAACCTTCCCACTATTCCAAACGGAACGCCCTGTAAAAGCTTCCCGAATATCAATCTCATAGGCAGATTGTCGTGTCCCATTTTCCGGCGATTCCATCACCCAGCCCAAACGGGGTGAACCTTCGACCACTACCAGTCCCTCCTGCATCTCACAGGTAAGACGACTGATGGTTATATTCTTCGCCTGTACAAAACAAGACAAACAAATTAGCAATGAAAGAAGAATCTTTTTGAATTTCATTTTTCAAGTATCTTTTATTTGTTCGATAAATGAGAATTTATCGGTTAAATGAGAATTTATCGGTTAGGCTGAAAGCCTTACAATTATATATTTATTGGAGTGCCCTGAAAGGGCTTAATTATATAGCGTAGGGTAACACCCTACGAAAAAAACACACCAGCCACAAGCCCTGAAAGGGCGGAACTGTATACAATTATGCCCTTTCAGGGCGCAAATTCAGATTGTCGTTTTTACGTAGGGCGTTGCCCTACGCTATATAATTAAGCCCTTTCAGGGCACTCCGCAAAATTATCATTTAAGTGCATTTTCACAAACGATTTTTGTCAATGTATTCGCCTGCCCTACTTCCTTACCATCTACAAAAATGCGCAATCCTTTTCCGCAATGATAGCGATCACCATTCTTATCCCAAAGAATCGTCAGATTATGACCATGATATAATACATTATCCAGGCAGAACCAATCCCACTTGTCGGCAGGAATTAAGGGGTTCACTTCAATCGTATTATCCAAACGCGGACGAAGCCCGATCAATCCTGTAATTATCAGGTCGTTGAAAGTGGAATGGTTATAATAACGGCTACGTTCCTGATCTCCTTTCAGCCAATAACCGGTCACCTCATCCAAATATTCACCAATATAGGGACGACCACGATGATACTGTGATTCCACATACAATTCCATCTGACGGAAATATACACTGTCAGACAATACAGTCTGCGGATAATTATTCATAAAGTTAGCCATTGCTGTCAATGTCTGTGCGGAAGCAAACGGCCAGATAGCACCGTCCCATTCACATTTGCCTACTCCACGTGTACGGAACTCCGGATGACGACGTTCTGCAGTTGTCAATCCATAAGGAGCAGAGAAGCCTTTTTCATCCATAATTTCTTTCCAGGCAATTTCATACTTTTGGGTGGTATCCGGCAGGTTGAAATACCAAGGAATATATCCGATTGCTTCACGCACATTCGCGGAAGAGTCCGTACGCATCGTCTCAAAAAACTGATGACGTGTATTCCACAATTCATTTTCTACCAGATTTTTCAAAGTATCTGCTCTCATGCCATATTTCATAGCCATCCCCTCATCACCGGAAAGAATTCCTATACATGAAAGTGCTTTAGCATTGCCATACATATAACTATTGATTGTCGGCCGGGCATATTTCTTCCTCCGTCCGCCACTGATTGATTCTTCCATACCATCCTGTACGTCACCCTGCCAATACAATCCGTTCTTCAAACGGTTCGTACGTTCCCAACGCTGGTATTCGGTTTCCAGATCTTTCTTCATATCCAGCAGATAGTCCTTATCACCATCTACCATGTAACGAGCCAAAACAGCATCTGCGTTCCATGAGCTGAACTTATCCATTTTCTTCATCGGACCGCCATCATTGCCACGATACCATGTATGAATAATCTGATCCAAATATTTCGGATCACGCAACCAACGGCTTTCATAAATGTGATGTCCAATTGCACAGGCAATCAAATTATATTTATCTGAATAAGAACGCTGAACGAGAAACTCGGTCATGCCATAGCCAACAGGAGTCTCTTTGATATGCTTACGCAATGACCACCAACGATAATAATACATTTCTTCAAAGTTATGTTGCGGACACTCGAACAAAGGAATATTTTCCTCCATCCATTCCGAAGCCTTTGCATTGGGAATTGCCTGAACAATATTTTCGTCTTCCATACCGTTGAAATAGTCTGCATAATGACTGAAGTCAGCATACTTTAAAAAAGCAGAAGACGCATCTTTATCTGTAGAAGATGTTTTTACATTGGCAATGCCATATTCAGCCAATGGATCTTGCGCACCTGCATTCGGCAGATCATAAGTCTGGTCGGCAGGAGTATCTACAGTCGGGAATGTACGAGGTACGCCAGTACGGAATACGATTCGCTCCACAGCAGCCACGGGCGCATAGAACATACGCAACCCTACTCTCTTGCCATCTACATACACTTGAATATTACGATCAACAGTAGAAAGGACTGCTTCTACATGATAAATCTTTCCTGCTTCATATTTCATCATATTTGCAAACCGGGAGCCGCCTTTCAATCGGAAAATGCCATCATCAGTAAGTTCCATACGGGAACAAGCTATTCCATTCTCATCCAGAAATTCAATGTGGAGTGTACCTTTATTATTCTGGCCGGCTTTCAAATCAAATGATACTTTTAATTCTTTAGAGGCCGGAATTTTACGTTCCACTTTGGCATAATCAAACGGATCTTTATCCTGCAACTTCAACCATTGATCCTCCAAAGAAACAGGGGCCCAAACCGGAGAATAAATATTCCAGTCAGTCAGTTCCGCAATTGATTTATTTTTAGAGAAATCATCATCCGCATGTGCTGAAGCATTTATTTCCACCGGGACAGGAATACGGGAAATCCACATATCTTCCTTGTTCACACTGTAAGAAACCCACAAATCACCATCGGCAGGTACCCCATTGCCTTCCTGAATACCACGTGGATATTGAGGACCGTATGATTTATAATTTCCTCCATAACGCATGGGAGTGATTTCACCATGCACCAGATTCAATGTTGTATATTCCAATCCATCTTTACTCAAAGATATAGCCAGCGGCCAACGAAATTCCGACGGATTATATACAGTGGCGTATGTACCATCACTTAAACGCTGCCCCCAAATTTTCGCATTGCTATTGACGAAACCTTTTGCACGAAGCACAGGCTCTGCCCAAGTATGTCCGCCATCCTCACTGATAGAGGTAAGCGCATGTTTCCAAAGACTGGCAATACGTCCATCCGGCAATGTATAACAATTGAATGCTTTGTATCCTTTCTTCAGCGGGAGAATAGGATCTTCACGGTCGGCTTCTTCCACCCACTGCATCATATACAGCGGATTGTCAAGAATTTCCTGGCAAGCCTTCACAAACTCACGATCCTTGCTTTTCTTAAAATACGGATAATCAGTATTCTTTTCATTAAATCCATGATTATAATAAATGAAATAGATCGGTCCGTAAGAACCGTCTTTCTTTATTTCACGAACCACCCGGCCAATACCGTTTCCATCATTGGGATCATCTTTTTTATCCAAAGCAACTCCATAATTTCCCATTGTAATCAGCTTGCCGGATTTAGAAACATAGAATCCGACACGCTGGTGCATAATGGCAATCAGATCTTTGGCCTGCACACCCGGACGAGACTCTTTGGTGTATCCATCGGGAACTTGATAAGGAGGAAACACAATTTCCGGATTTGTCCAGCGATATCCATCCTTCGATGTCATCAGAAAAGTCTGTGAAGGCGGTACGTGTTCGTCAGAAGGATCTGCCAGGTATTGATAGAAAAACTGTCCATTCCAATAAGCCAGCATCGGCTGATGATTATACGTCCATCCATTGCCGTTCGAAGCATCGGGATGTTCACGATTGGCACGTACCAACTGAATGTTATGTACTCCGACTACCGGAGACAGTTGTCCGTCGTGACAAGCAGGATTCGATAATTCTTTTCCTGTATAATGAATTCTATCTTGTGCAAAGGCTGTAGTAGTCAACCAACCGGCAGCCAGTACAACAAGAATTTTAGCAGAGTTGTTCATGATTTATTCTGATTTAAAATTGTTTCCGGGTTTATTTCTTTTCTTCGAGTAATGCTTTTACGACTGATTCCGGAGCCGTAAATATGGTCCCATGCTTATGCCCTACAGGGATGCTTACCTCTTCTGTTACATCTGTAAAGTTCCGGAAATCCTTCGTACGCATAGCGCCATATATTTTTTTCTTATATACATCAAAGTAGATTAGATAATCGTCTCCCACTTTCTCTACAGACGGTCCTTCTACAAAGGATTCTGTGAAAGGCTGGGATGCGGGCGAATAAGGACCGGTCATAGAATCGGAAAAAGCGATTTTCAGATTACGTTCCGGACGGGTGTTATCCTTGAGTACCATTACATAGTCATTCTTTGCCCGTTTCACGATAACGGCATCAATGGTACTGAATCCTGGATCATACAAAAGTTTTGCTTTCGAAACGGTTTTAAAATCTTTTGTAGTGATATAGTATAAACGATGATTATTATTCTCTTCTTCTATTCCCTTTTCGAAACGCCCGGGGACACAGGAAGCCCATACTACCATAAACTGATCATTCTCGTCGTCATAGAAAATTTCCGGAGCCCATACATTAATGGTAGTCGGTTCGTCTGCCATTACAGGAATCATCTGTTGTTCCGACCAATGAATCAGATCCTTGGAATGTGCATAGCCAAATCCTAAATCACCTTTCCAACTTGTAGTCCAAACCAAATGGTAGGTACCATCCGGAGTACGTACCATCGAGGGGTCCCGCATAAGCTGGTGCTGTCCCAGTTCCGGCTTTAGCCAAACTCCCGGAATACTGTCCCAGTGAATTCCGTCCTCACTGTATAAGTATCTCAACCCCTCATCAGCCGGTTCATGAAACGAAGTGAACATGTAGTAGTCTTTGTTCCCCCCACAAGAAGCCAGAAACAGAAGACTTATTGCGGCTAATGTATTTCTTAACTTTTTCATTTGTATATTCTATATTTGTATCTTTTATACAGAGGAGACGATAGAAAGCGTCATTTGTACTCAAATATACTAGAAGAATCAATAGATTCAAAATTTATATACGATAAAAGGGCGACTCTCCGAGCCACCCTTTCCACCATCAAACAAACTAACCATTTACAATGGGAAAGAATTTCACTTCTTTTTATAGTATCTTATTTTTTAATTATATAGAACCTCCACGGGCTTTTATACGTTTATACCATTCCTCTCGTTCTTTCTTCAGGTCATATCCACGTTTAGCCAGATAGTTGTTGATACGTCCTTTGTATTTTCCGAAAGCAGCGTGTTTCTTATTCGAATTTTCTGCATCCAACGCAAATTCACGGGCCTCTATCAACCAAGCATAAATTTGAGCTTTTTCTTCTTCTTTCAAAGTAGGAATCATGTCCAGATGTGAGTCATAAGTCACTTTTACTACTCCATAAGTCATGCCATCTTTAACAGCTTCTATTTGCTTTTCATCAAGAAAGAGAGATAAATTGGCAGGAAAAGCGAAATGTGAACGATATAGTGCCGCATCTTTTTCATTTTCCGCAGCTTTCAAAGCTTCATTTTTAGCCTCACCAGTCAACCCGGATTCTTTTACTTTCTTGACTTTCGCATCCCGTACCTCATAAATATCATTTAATTCGAAGTAACGATTGGCTATGACATTGCGAACATCTTCGGCTATTTTCGCATCTGTAAGTCCGAGTTTATCAACGATCTTTTGTGATCGGCCGACAATAGACTTTACATATTCAGGATCACGATTCTCTTTATTTAAGTCGACTGCCTGCGCAGACATCCAACCGGAAATAAAAAGCAATGATAGTATCAGTATCTTTTTCATAATTACATTAATTTTCCTTTTTCAGCCAATGTATCGTAGTTGTTCTTCATATCTCTCCAATCTACTTTATGCTTTGTGCTGATACCGTTGATATATTTTTCAATATTCGTATATCCGTCACCAGTACAGTCTTTATTGGCATCACTCGGATCGTTCGGATTTAATCCGTTAGCAATTTCCCATTCGTCCGGCATACCATCTTTGTCTGTATCAACATAAGGAGTACCTTTGTATTCAGGATAACCACCCATCTGGCGAACATCAGTAATAATACCCTGCTTATAAGAATCTTTCGGCAAACGACGATACTTGAACTGTCCGTCTTCCCCCATTGACTTAGGAGACAAACCTGTCAAGTCACCATAAGCGTCTTTAGGAAGTTTCTTTTCATAATAAGGAATACCTGTTCTTACTTCTTCAATCACACGTTCGTCAACAATATCACGACAAGGAATATTCGCACCTACATGTTTCAATACATAGTCATAAGCATCTTTAGCCCCCATGATATTGATATACGGCATCTCGAACGGCTTATAGCTACGCATGTATTCAGTATATCCGTCAGTGTTCGGTTGAGTTTCAATCTGAATACCGCCATTCCAGTTGTCTTTAGTTATTTCAGGATAGCCTTCCATTATATTTCCGTCGGCATATACTCGCCCATATTCTTTATGATCCAGCTTACTACGTCCTGCTTCCGGTTTCAAGATACGATGTCCTACATTGGAATCCTTAGGAGTAGCAGGTCCCGGTTTGTAGTAGTTGTTAATCATATTGAACATAGCGGTATAATCACCACCATCAGAAGAACGGTGCACCCAATTGAATACTACATTATTAACGAAATTGAATATGCCATTCCAACCGATAGAAGGATTACGTCCGGAGTTACTAGCCCAAAGGTTACGGGCAAATGCACAATTCTCACCACCTAACGTGCTACCAAACGCATGATTGTATGTATCCAACGCTTTTGCCGAGATAGTATTTTGAATAGTTACGTTTACAGTAGGAAGTTTCAAGTCTTTGCTTTCATATTGTCCTTCACTCGGGTCGTACATGTGGCGATAGAAAGAAATGTTTTCATCCAATCCCCATGTACAGGAACAGTGGTCGATCATTATATTACCAACAGGATTACCTCCGAAAGAGTCATCGCGATGCCATACTTTCGTTTCTCCACGACGGAAACGCATATGACGTACAACAACATCATGTGTGTCTACCCAAAATGACTCGCCGGCAATACAAACACCGTCTCCCGGAGCTGTTTGCCCTGCAATGGTTACATAGGGAGCACGGACGATAATCGGAGATTCCAGACGGATGATACCGGCAACATTGAACACAATAATACGTGCACCGCCAGTTTCACATGCCTCACGGAAAGAGCCCGGTCCACGATCATTCAGATTTGTAACAGTTATCACTTTGCCGCCACGGCCACCGAAACTATACATACCACCACCTTCGGCACCTGGGAATGAAGGGATATCAGCCTGCGGCAAATCGTACGGACGACCAGCCCAAGGAATATATGGACGTCCTTCCTTCGCTTCTTTCTGCACTATTGGAAGTGCCTTCGCCCATGCTTCATCAGAGCGCTTCCGCTCTTCAGTCATCATCTTTGTATAATTTTCTTTGGCTTCGCCGGTTATTTGTGGGTATTGCGCCCATGCAACGGTCGGAGTCAACATTGTTGCAGCAAAAACTGCTAAAAGTACCTGTTTCTTCTTCATTTTTATTTGGTTTTGTGAAGTTGTTAATTCAAAAATACAATAATAAGACGAAAGAAGAAAAGATTTGTAATCAGTAGAACAGAATTTATTATCCTAAATATGTTTTTCCCTCATAACCCATATTCCTATCAAAAAAATAACGTCTCCAATCCTCTCATTCAAGAGATATTAGAGACGTTATCAAGATAAATCAGATATTATAAATTTATTCTGCTAATGGATCGAAAGTACCGTTAGCACCACCATTATTATAATCTGCCCAACCAATAGTCTGTGGCAATGTCTGATTAGCCTTTTGAGCTCCTTCCGCAAAACCTAGGAAGTAATATCTAGGAAGAAAATTCATATATTTAGGTGTATGATCAGTAGTATATGCATCACCTTTCTTCATTTTACGCGTCAAATAAGTATTATAAAACTCAACTAACTTATTCTGTTGACTGGAAATATCCGCTTGTCTCAAATCTAATGCATCCGGACGTGTTACATCTTTTAAAGGGTCTGGATTTACTCCATTTATTTCCCACGATGTACCACCAAGCCCTTTACTCTCATGAGTACTACTAACACGGAATTCAAGATTATCACGGCGTTGCCCATTGAGTTGTTTAAAACCTAAATAAGTGCAAGTGTTTCCATTCCAACCAGACGGAACCCATGTGTCAGGAGCACCTTCTGCTCTTTCTGCACCACCATCAAACAACATCCAACGGCGTAAGTCATCAAAACGTTTTCCTTCATAAGCCAATTCAATCTGACGTTCGTACAAGATGGCAGCAAAACATGCAGCTTGGTCACCTGACAAGTTGGTCTGTAAACCGAAATTATTTGCAGATGTATATCCTACACGAGCACGTATCTTCTTCAATTGTTCAACAGCTACTCCCATTTCACCAGCACCACATGCAGCTTCTGCATAATTCAACAACACTTCAGCATAACGAATCTCCAAATATGGGCTGCCACTAAATTTAAAACCATTTGCTTGACTAAATTTATATCTGGCATTCGAATTCACATCTAAATCATCCGAACGTTTACGTATATAGAAACCTTTAGCATTTGTCAACAAGTTATCCGCACCATAAGTATTAGAGCTACTAGCCTCTTCATTATCTCTATCACTCTCATTAGCATACCAAACATAGTTCCACAAATTATACTTATCCCCTGTATAAGGATTATTATTGCTTGCGTTCTTAGGATCACCACTGAAAGCCCAACGTACTCCAGGGAAAGCAAACGTCCGATAAAAACGAGGATCACGATTGGCAAATGGAACATTTTTATCATAAGCAACAGAAGATTGCTCTAGTGTAGTATAAGTATTGCACGTAGAAGGTCTTTTTCCATCAGCCATAGGAAACATATCAACCATCATAGCAGAAGGAGTTTTGCCACCACCTCCCATGGCATTTGATGGCCGAATACCATGTTCCCATGAGTTGTTTTTACTAAAATCAGGTACTCCGCCAGTGGCTATATCATTATATAGCGTTACGAATACAGCTTCTGTATTGCCATCAACCATTGAAAAAACATTCGCCCAACCTGAAGCATTAGCTCCGGCATTACTTTCATTAGCTAAACCATATCCACAAGCATTTATTCTGGGTAAATCAGCAGTGATTTCATTATAAGCCTTCCTCCAACGTTCTACATCATTTTTACGGTTAAACAACGGACTTGCATATAACAAAAGAGTCCGTCCTTTCAATGCCAGTGCTGTACCGGAAGTAACACGTCCAAAATCACTTGAAGGCCATCCTCCATTTTCAGTAAACGGAGCAAGTAACTGCGCTGAACGCTCTAAATCCTCACAAATAAAATCAACACACGCTTTTGTTGTAGAACGAGGAGTGATAGCCCCTGCCACTGGTTCCTGTACTTCCGTAATTATAGGCACTCCACCATACCATTTCACTAAGTTGTAGTAACACCATGCACGAAAGAAATAAACCTGTCCGAGTAACTCATTCTTTTCTTCTTCTGAAAGAGTACTATTCTCTATACCGTAAATAACATCATTGCAATTACGAATACGTCCCCAAACACTTGCCTGAATATTATTACCACTATTATGAAAATAATCAGGAACCGTATTGTTTCCACTCTGACTGGTCATCGGAGCGTCAGGATCTACGAATGATCCGAATCCACTATACTCTTCTGTAGACTTAGACTGTAAATCGGCTGCTCCGGTACTATTGTATTTCCAACTTGGTTCGGAACTCGTATTAGGCAAGCACCAAGCATATATATCATCTACACGTGCTTTTGCGCCACTGAATGTATTATATGTACTTGCGTCAACATAGTCGTAATTTTTTTTATCTTGCAGAAACTCGTCACTACATGAAGTGAAAGCACCTATCGCCATTAAAGCAACACTGAAAGCTATTATATTTTTTCTTTTCATCGTTATTTCTTTTTAGAATGTCACATTTACACCAATAGTAAACTTACGCAAAGTAGGATAACTACCATAAGAAGTCATAGGATCTATAAAATTATCAGGATAAGGATTATAGAAACTAAATAAGTTTTGTCCTGTTACATTAAAACGACAACTTTCGATACCTATCAATCTTGTAAACTTCGATGGTATGGCATATGCTAATGTTAAGCGATTCATGCTAACGCGAGTTCCACTCACTCTCCAAAATGTTGAATTCACACTATTAACACTACCCCATCTTAAGTTAGGATATTTTGCATTGCGATTAGCTTTTACAACCACATTACCTGACGCATCAACTACATCATTATAAACAAACATATTATCTGTATTCCAGAAGGATGGCATATTGGTATATTCCAAGTCTGTATACGAACCCGATCCTGAACCAACCATATTACCGATCTTAAGTGCCGATGTTGGGACAAAACTATATCCTCCCCAACTTGCGCTTATCTGTGCAGACAAAGAAATACCTTTCCATTCTGCACTCAAATTTGTAGTGAAACCATAAGGATTACTTCGGTTTGACAAACGAACTTGATCATTTTCATAACTTACAACTCCATCTGGTCCAGCATAAGTTCCGTCGGTCTGTTCTGCACCACGAATATCTTTATATATTAACATACCAGGTTTTACATTATCCTTAGTCATACCCATATATGATGTAATATTATATTTGGTGAAATATTCATCTATATCTTGATAACTACGGAACATACCAAGACACTGCATTCCCCATGTTCCCATATCGGTACGACTGCCTTCATGAATCTTCATATAACGTTGATTGGTTTCCCAGTCCATCATAAGTACCTTATTATCCGTATACCCGGTATTCACAGACACTTTATATTTAAAATCTTTTCCTATTTTATCTCTCCAAGTCACAGATAACTCCATACCATATGTGTCCAACTCTCCATAATTAAAATTCGCAGACTGTGTTCCTACTGTACCTGGAATAGAAGCTGAATATGGGAGTAACATTTCGCGATTCCACTCATAATAACCATCAATATTGAATGATAAACGGTTATTCAACACATTGAAATCCAAACCAAAGTTTGCTTTATATGACTTATCCCAGTGTGCATCACGGTTTACAGCGGATATTTCTTTATTAATAGTTATATGATTACCAGCGTTTGTTGATGTATTAACACCAAATATAGGTCCTTTATCTTTATCAACCGCATAGTTCTGCATCCATTGCCATGCTTTCGTATTATCCCGACCTGTTAAACCAAATGAAGCTCGTACTTTCAAATAATCAACCCATTTCACACTCTTTTTAAACCATTCTTCTTGTGATATAATCCAACCAGCAGAAACTGAAGGAAAAACTCCCCAATAATTTTCAGGAGCAAACTTGGTTGATGCATCCGAGCGAAGCAGGAACTCAAACAAGTATTTATCAGCATATGCATAGTTCACACGACCAATATATGATAATGTACCAGACTCTGCACGTTTAAATTCTGTAGTAGACGCACTATTATATTGAACTAGATTCGATTGTCCATTGGTAAATTCATAAGGATTAGTAACCTGTCCCACTAAATATTCACTTTCAGCCTCTGATTTTTCAATAGAAAACAAAGCACCTATATGATGACTACCAAAATCACGGTTATAAGTTGCAGTGAAGTTCATCTGATAATTATCAGCACGGCTCATTGTACGAGACAAATAAGGATCCCCACTGGCATTGTTTATAGCAGAACCATTATTAGCTAGTAAGAAATTGTTTTCTGCCAGCAACTCTTCATAAAGAGATTCCTGCCCTTGGATAGGTGTATACAAATGATTTCCACTTCCAGCACGTTTGGACATATAATAAAGTTCATATGACGAACCATATTGATTGTTTTTTGTAGAATTGATACTCTTTGAATAAGAGAATTTTAGTTTTAACCCTTTCAACCATTTATTCCATCCAAAATCATATTCCAGTCCCGCATTAATGTTCATATTCGATGTTTCTGTTCTATTATAATCCCCTGCGTTTTGAAGCAGAGAAAATGAATAGTTTTGCGAAGAACTTACCTGTGAATTGCTAATACCATAAGGCACGATTGGAATACCATTCACTTCTTCAGGAATATAATATGGACGAACTAACAGAAGATTATAGTCTTTCTCGTCATTACTACCTCCAACCTTCACATTCGGTTTGTTTTTCTTTCCATAGTCACCTGAAACCTGAAGACTTGCTTTTAACCATTTACTAATCTTCACATCAACACCAGCACGATAGTTCCAACGGTTATAATCCAGATTACCAAGATTACCATCTTGATCAAAATAAGATATTCCTCCAAAATAATTAGCTCTTTCTGAACCACCGGTCATATTGATACTATGTTTTTGTGTCAATGCCGCTTTCCAGTATTTGTCCAACAAGTCATAATTCAAACCTTTCATTGCATTCAACTCGTCTGCCTGAAACAAATCATTTTGCAAATTAATAGATACGTCAGTCGGATCAGCCGCACGTACAGCATTCCAAAGTTGACCATATTGGTAAGCATTCAACATCTTAGCACGCGAAACCTCATCCACAACGCCAAAAGTTCCACTATATGAGATCTTAGGTGCACCTTGTTTACCTCTCTTAGTAGTAACCAATATAACACCATTGGCAGCACGAGCACCGTATACAGCAGCCGCAGCATCTTTCAAAACCGAAATACTTTCAATTACAGACGGATCCAAATTATTAAATGCAGTTGCTCCTAAGTTTTCTGTAACATCACCAATTTTCACTTCTACAGGATAAATATACCCATCAATAACATATAATGGTTCTGAAGCAGTACCACCAATATCTGATAAAACATCATTTTGACGAATATTAATCCGAGCATTCTCACCAGGTCGCGCATCTCCACCACTAACGCTAAGTCCATTTACCATACCACTCAACGTACTTGCCAAGTTACCGGAAGCAAGATCCTGAATATCATCCATAGGTACAGTAGCAATAGCTCCTGTTAGATGCGCTTTTTTCTGCGTACCATAACCTACCACTACAACCTCATCTAACTGCTGCGTATCTTCTTTCAGTTCAATCTTAGTCTGCTTAAAATCTGATAATACCTGTGTTATATACCCTATATAAGATATTTCAACCTGTTTTCCAGATGGAACAACAACCATAAATTTACCATCCAAATCAGTTATAGTCCCAGTAGTTGTACCTACCACCTTCACAGAAGCACCAATAATAGGTTCCCCCGTCGTATCTACCACTACACCTTTGAATGTCTGTGTTTTCTGGGCAATAGCAGGCAAAGCCATTGTGAAAGCCAGAAATATGCCAAGGCACAATTTAATTATATTATTATGTTTCATTATTATAGCATTATAATTTATACTTTATATTTATTTATACCAACGAGGGTCACCACCTTTATTTTTTACAGCTTCTGCACCTTTAGGTTCAAAATCAACACCACCGTTAGTTTTTAATAAGTCAAGTTCCTGCAAGAAAGGACCTACGAACGCAGGGTCTTCAAGTGTAGCAAACGGATTACCATTATCATCTTTTCGTCCTCCTGTATCATTGCCATTAGGAGTTCCACCATCAACTCCCCAAATAGTATTGCCAACAGTTGATTTCTTATTATTACTTTGAAGATACTGATATAAACGATATACATCATAGAATATATTGTATTCAACTTTTTGTGTCATTGAGGTCTTATCATTAGGTATATTATTGCCAAAGTCTTTATTTGAAAAAGTCTTACAGAATGTATTATTGGATATAATGTGAGTTGAAGTATTATCACTCTTGCCAAAATATTTCCAAGGTTGTGAGTTATTTTGATAACGAATAAAATAAGCAGAACTATTTTTCACTAAATTATAAAATGTACTATTCTTAATAGTCATATCTTTAATTGTACCCGTAGCACCATATAAATTAATAACCCCATTAGAGCCAGCATTATTCATCTGTACGATGCAATCTGTAATACGGAAATCACGTAAAGTCCATGGTTTTTTATTACCATAAAGCAAGCTATTCTGCAGATTTTTGATATTACATTCCTGAATAATTACAGGCTTATTGATGATATAACCATCTTGATTAGCTTCATCTTTATCATAGCCTAAACTCTTTATTGATATTGTTTCACTAGGTTCTCCACTTAGAGTTAAAAAACCAGCACCAGTCATTTCTGAACAATCAAAATTAATGAATTTAATTTTCAATCCAGCTTGCGTCATAAATCCTCCGCTAGCTCCAACTTTTACCGTTGGACGATTATCTTTATCAGTACTACGAAGTGTAATCACATTCAATCTAAAATCAACAATACCATTCAGAACATAAGACTTACCTGCTTCCAAAGCAAAAGCTTGTTCTTTATCACTATCTTTCAATTGATTATTAATATATTCAGCTATATCTTCACCTACAGGAATTGTTGTAGCAGGCACCAATGCAACATATTTAAAATCAGTACTCTCTTGTGCTTCCTTATTGTTCAGTTTTTCATTGCCAAGTGTCTTTATTTTTATTTTATAGGTAGCATCTTCTGTTTTCGTAAATACAACAGATGAACCATCTACAACACTATCTTGCATCACAACAACAGGATTCTCTGTAGTAACTGTAGGGTCTGCCGGATCTTCTATAAGATCTACATTAAGCAAATATCCTCCAGCTCCCATAACTACCGGCCACGTTATCTTTACACTTTCTGTACCATCAGAGTTTGTTAAGGTTGAAAAGCTATTATCGTCGATAACCGGCGATTCCAACTGTGCATTTGTCACACCTCCAGAAAAGGTTTCATTATCATCAAAACCTTTAGCACAAGAAACGAATAAAAGAATTGCTGACAAGCCCCATAACTTTCCGGCAATCTTCATTTTAATCTTCATTTTACTCTTCATAGATTAAATTTTAATTTAAACAAAAATAATATATTATATCTTCAAAATCTAAAAGATCTTTTAAGGAAAGACGTACAATCAAAAAATATGTAATCACTTAAAAGAATAAAAAAAATAGATTTTGCATTTTTTTCTCTCTCTTTGTAATATTAACTATATCATAATATCCTCCTATCTCTGTTGAAACACCTCTTTCAAATACTTAATATTCGTACTATAATTCTTTTTCACGTTCCGCACGTCATCCTTATCGCGCGAACGTTCTACTACCAGCCATCCAATCCATCCCATCTTATCCAGCGTCTTTTTCACCTTATTCATGTCCAATCGTTCATTATAAGGTAAAGTCACTCCATCTGTGTCCGTACAGTGAATCTGGCAAATCCTCTTTTTCCCCAGAATTTTCAGCTCCTTGCACAAATCCCTTCCATTCTCCAATGCATTTTGAAATTTAAAATAGATCTTGATTCCGGGAGAATTAATTTCTTTCAGTAGTTTCACATCTCCTTTTGCATCCAGTTGAGTTTCAATACCAATCACCACTCCTTCAGAAGCTGCCATATCTCCTACCTCCTTCAAGCGTTTTACAACTTCTGTCCGTAGTGCCGGAATCTTTTCCCATCCGGCTTTGATTCCTCCCAAAGGAAGAAAGGCTACTTTGGCATTCATCACTTTCATGGCATGAAGGCAATCCTGAACTAAATCTTTATAGTTAGCCCGCTCCAGAAAAGACTGTCCATAGAAACCGGACATAGCAATAGAAGAAACTTCTAATTGATATTTTTGAGCAGTTTCACGAAATAACTGCTGGAAATGGGGCTCACGCAATTTATTATCAAACATTTCCCTCTTGCCAAGACCACCCATATCCAATTCTACACCGTCACCATTCAATTCATGTACCAATTGGAATGAACCGATTTTCTGACGTTTCAGAATCATCCAGTCACATACGGCTATTTTATAACGTTGTTCCTTTTGCTGCGATCCGGCAATTGCCAATAGAGGAAAACACTCTGCAAGTATCAATATCCAAAGGATATGTTTAAATAAATTTCTTCTCATTTTTTATTTTATTGCATACGATTTACATAGTAGACGTATGGAATAGATTTTTGTAATCACCTATAAAACAGAGAATAACTAAAAATACTACGGAGTATAATTTAATAAAAGTAAGATAGTGACGGTATCCAAGACAAATAGTGACGCTATCTTGGTCCGATACCGTCACTATCCCGGGCATATACCGTCACTATTTTCGAAGAAGTAATAACAGAAGTAAATGTAAAAAAATGGAGGTTGTGTCAAAACGTTGGCACAACCTCTTTTATATTTTACAGTTCTGCTATATTTTCTTTTGGCTATGCTGCTTTTTCCTCATGCATTTGGCAACAAGTTGCTATATTCCAATTATATCGGGTTATAAATAGTCCCATAAACATATATTTGGCAACTGTAATGAGCCCCTTTCCTTCTTTTATCAGTTTAGCACACATTTTTTTGATATTAAAAGCTATAGCAAAGAAAGCAAAGTCCATTGTAACCTTGTCTTCTCCCACATGCCGGAATCTTCTGTATGCCATGTTGTATTTCATTTGTCCAAACACAGCCTCTGGTTCTATACACCTCCTGCCTCTATGCTTGATACCTTCTTCTGAGAGCAACCTTTCCCGTGCCTGCCGTTTGTATTGATTTAATCGGTGGTTGACTTCTATAATACGGTTCCCCCGAGCTTTAAAACAACTGCCACGCAAAGGGCAACCTTCGCATCTTTTTGCTTTATACCGGGCACTTTCGATGATGTATCCGCTCGCTGTCTTGTCACGTTTGGTTCCTATACGGTTCATGTGCTGTCCCATAGGACAAACGTAATAATCCTCTTGGGCATTGTTATGGAGACTTTCGGCATGGAATGGGTTGGGAGTATAACGAGGACGCTGTTCTTTATGGAAGTAATTGTACTTGATGAAGGCTTCTATCCCATTCTCCTGCATGAACCGGTAATTTTCTTCCGAACCGTAACCGGAGTCTGCCACACAGATATTCGGTAAACGGTTATAGCGGTACTGGAAAGAGTGGAAAAAAGGTATGAGGGTCAGTGTATCGGTAGGGTTGGGAAACAGACGGAAGTCTGTGATGAATTGGTTTTCAGTACCTATTTGCAGATTATATCCGGGTTTGGTCTGCCCGTTCTTCATGGCATCTTCTTTCATGCGCATGAATGTGGCACCAGGATCGGTCTTGGAATAGGAGTTACGTTCTCCAAGGGTATCAAGGTGATTGTCGTATTCTATCAGCTTGTCACGATACCCTTCAAGTTCCATGACCTGCTTCTTCTTTTTGCGCAGGGCTTTCTTTTCTTCCTTATCCTTTGTTGCAGGCTGGCGTTCCAGGGCTTCTTTAAGTTCATCCACTATGTCAGAGAGCCTGCAGGGAGTAAACTCCACGGATGTGTCTTTTATAGAGTTCTCCTGTGCAATGGCTTCATCCACCTGTTCCAAGAGAATACGGATTTTATCCATTAGTCTCGTACGGTTCCGTTCGACTGTCTTGCGCCAGACAAAAGTATATTTGTTGGCTTTGGATTCAATCTTGGTGCCGTCGATATACTCCACATCAAGGCTGATGAAACCTTTATCGGCAAGGACAAGAACCAACTGGGTAAATACATTATTTATTTCCTCCTTTACACGGTTACGAAAACGGTTGATCGTGATAAAATCCGGATGCTCATTACCGGCAAGCCAAATATAATGAATGTCACGAAGGAGGTGCTTCTCTATTTTACGGCAAGAATAGATATTATTCATGTAGGCGTAGATTATCACCTTAAGCATCATTTTAGGATGATAAGGACAACGGCCCGTTTCCTTATAAAGCTTCTTGAAACTCTCAAGATTGAGATTGTCAATAACAGCATTCACGATGCGGACCGGGTCGGTCGCAACTATGTTTTCATCAATTCTTTGTGGAAAAAGAACGGTTTGGTTGGGAATGTAAGGACGAAAATGTAACTTTGCCATAACGAAAAACTTTATACCTAAAGATACGAAAACTTTGGGTAATAACAAAGCCCGGGCTTGAGAAAGTCTGGGCTTTGCGCATAAAAAAAGGCTGTGTCAGCGTTTTGACACAACCTCTGTCAACCCAAAAACGATACCTATGAAACACTGTGTGTTATTTCAAATCAAACTTTAAATATTTGCCGTGAACAAGTTCATCATGTGTGATATGATATTTATTGAACTTCTTGCCATCCAATAGTACCTTATCAATATATAAAGTTCCTGGTTGAGTACGATTGGTTTCAATCACCAATTCGTTCTCTTTATACCATTTCGGATCTAACCGGATCGTTACCTTATTAAAGACCGGAGTCGTCAATGTATATTCGGGCAGTCCGGGACAATCCGGATAAAAACCGATCATATTGAAAATAGCCCAGGAAGACATCGTTCCCGTATCATCATTTCCTGGAATACCATCAGGTTTTGTTGTAAAGTACTTATCTAATAAACGCTGCGTCTCTTTCTGTGTACGCCATTCTTCACCTTTAAAGTATGAGAATAAATGAGCATAAGCAATATCCGGTTCATTTGCCGGGTCGTAAAGTCCTTCATCAAAAACCATTTGTAGTTTATCGATAAAAGGTTTCTTTCCACCCATTAATTTCGCCAAGCCATATACATCATGTGGTACATAGAACGTATAATTCCAGGAATTACCTTCATGAAAACCGGGATTCGGTTCAAAGTTCTCTCCTTGTCTCGGATTAAACGGGCTATAAAACGTCCCATCGGGGAGAATCGGACGGAAAGTACCAAATCCTTTACTATAATAATGTTTGTATCCTAAAGAACGTTTATAGAACATCTCCGCATCTTTCTTTTTACCTAAAGCATCTGCAAAACGAGACAGTGCAAAATCAGCAATATAATATTCCAATGCATGAGAGACGGAATTGTCATACTGTTCACGAAGGGGTACATATCCTTTAGACATATAATCATCATTATCAGGACGCATCAAGTTTTCTGCCCCCGGTAATGTAGCAGATTTGTACATTGCCTCATAAGCCAAATCAACATCAAAGTCACGCAAACCTTTCATCCAGGTATCTACAATTACCGGAATACTCGGATCACCTTCCATTGTCAATGTTTCTCTGCCATATAATTCCCACTTAGGCAACCATCCATGTTCACGATACATATCAAGCATTGTACGTACCATTTCCATCTGACGTTCCGGATAAACCAAGGTTAGCAATTGATGAACATTACGGTAAGTATCCCAAAGAGAAAATACGGTATAGCGATCACCTTTGGTTGTCAGGATCTTATCACTTTCCATGGCCGGATATTCTCCGTTCACATCCTGCAAAATATTAGGATGAATCAGCAAATGATAAAGCGCTGTATAAAACACAGTCTTTTGGGCATCTGTACCACCTTCCACTGTTATGCGTGACAAGTCATCATTCCATTTGGAACGTGCTTCCGCATGGATCTTCTCAAAATCCTTTCCAGCCTGTTCACGATCCAGATTCAAACGGGCATTTTCTACGCTTACAAAAGAAACTCCCATTTGCACTTCTACCTGTTCACCTTCTTCTGTATCGAAGGAGAAATAAGTACCAATGTCATCTCCTGCTATTTCTTTTCCGTAACGAGTATAAAGTTTATACTTTCCCTGATCCTTATCCCATTCAGCCTCAACACCCATCATCGGACGTTGTTTCTTCCAATACCCTGTTGCAGAAGGATTCTTCTTAACCCGCAATACAAAGTAAATGGGGAATACAGCTTGAGGATTATAACAAAATGTACCAAGTAGTTTGACTCCTTCCACTTCACAATCGCTTACACGACGAAGCATAGCGCCACTCTCATTCGTTAATCCCTCCCCCAGATTCAGCAGGATATGGCTTTTCCCTTTCGGGAAAGTAAATCGGGCAATACCGCTACGCGGAGTAGCCGAAACTTCTGTTTTTACATTATATTTAGTCAGATAATTAGAATAATAGCCCGGTGAGGCCTGTTCATCCTTATACTTACTACCATATTCTTTATAATCCACATTCAGTTCTCCGGTAGTAGGCATCAATAATAAAGAACCTAATTCCGGACAACCGACTCCACTCAAATTCACATGAGCATATCCGGTAAAGAAACAATTTGTATATTCATAAGGCGTAGACCACCATCGGGCATCTTTATCGTATGTGTTTTCGGAAGATCCCATCACATTGAAAGGAACCACAGACATCATACCATTGGGGCAAATCGCTCCGGGATTAGTCGTTCCGAAATTTGTAGTTCCGATAAAAGGATCCACATAATCTATCAAAAGACTTTTATCCGTATTTTTAAGGGGAGGGCTCCCCCCTTCCCCCGCATAGGCGGAAAGAAGGGAAAAAGCAAGTGTGTAAGTTAATATAATACGTTTCATATCTTTATTAAATGATACTCGTTCGTTTCGTAAAATCGATAATCTCTTTTATATATCCGAAGGCCATACCTACCACAGTATCTGCCGCACCATAATAAACAGCAACACGTTCACCATCTTGCAAAGCAGCACAGGGGAATACTACATTAGGAACGTCACCCTGAAGTTCGTAAGGAGCAGCCGGCCCAATCAGATATTCACGTGTACGGTAAAGAACTTTTTCCGGATGATCTTTATCCAATATGGCAGCTCCCATAGCGTAACGGAAACCATTACAAGTAGTGATTACACCGTGATAGAACAGCAACCAGCCTTCATCTGTAAGGAAAGGAACTGAACCTGCACCAATCTTTGTACACTGCCAAGCGCTTTCCGGGAAAGGAGTCACTTTCATTACACAGCGGTGTTCACCCCAATATTTCATATCCGGGCTATAGCTGATGTATATATCGCCAAACGGAGTATGTCCATTATCACTGGGACGACTCAACATCGCATACTTGCCATCGATCTTCTGCGGAAAAAGTACACCATTACGATTGAAAGGCAAGAAAGCATTTTCGCACTGGAAAAACTCCTTAAAGTCAAAAGTATAGGCAATACCAATCGTAGGGCCATGATAACCATTACACCAAGTCACCCAATAGCGGTCTTCAATCCATGTAACACGAGGGTCGTATTTATATTCCGACTCGATCATTTCCGTGTTACCTGCTTTAAACTGAATAGGTTCATGATTGATATCCCAATGAATTCCGTCCTTACTAAAACCTGCAAAGATATTCATCTGTACAGCTTTGTTATCACAACGGAATACGCCTGCAAAACCATCCTCAAAAGGAACAACTGCACTATTGAAAATACTATTAGATGAAGGAATATGATAACGTCCGATAACTGGATTTTGTGAGTAACGCCACATAACGTCCGTACATCCGACAGGACGATCTTCCCAAGGAATTTGAATTTTATTCATAATCGTTGATTTTATATTATTTATTTTTTGAGTCATCATACGTGAAAGGTATGAAATAAGTAATCAGAAAAGCTGGAATAGTTGCAATTAACACATAGATAAAGAAATTACGATATCCTAATAAGTCACTAAGATAACCACTAACCATTCCCGGAAACATCACTCCCAGATTCATGATTCCTGAAGCAAATGCGTAATGTGACATTTGATGTTTGCCTGGAGCAATCTGTTGCATCATAAACAACGTCAGTCCGACAAAACCAAAGCCATAACCAAAATATTCCATTGTTATACAAGTTCCGATCAGATATACATTAGTAGGCTGTGCAACTGCCAAAAAAGTATAGGCTACAAACGGAAGATTAAAAATACAGCAGAGAGTAAATAGTGTCTTTTTCAATCCGAACTTAGAGACATAAATACCTGCCAACAATGAGCCTAAAACGAAAGCAGCGGAACCAAAGATACCATTTAGCGTGCCGATCTCTGTCAACGACAGCCCTAAGCCGCCTACATCCCTTGACGCACGTAAAAACAGCGGAGCTATTTTCATGATAAAGCCTTCTGCCAAACGATATAAAATAATAAAACAGATGTAATAAAGAATATGCTTTTTAGTAAAGAAGTTAGCAATGACTGCTACCAATTCGTGCCCAACCTCCGATGCAGTTTTCTTCGTTGTTGACGGAATCTGTGTAGAAGGAAGCATTTTTATATGATAAATACCGATCAGTACCATTATTGCCGCAATTACGCCGAAAATAATCATCCATGCAGATGAATACGCTCCTTTGTTAGCATCTATCGAAGCACCTTCTATTGCTCCGAAATGCTCTGCCAATGCTCCTGCCATAGCAACTAATCCTCCATTAGCAACCAATTTGGCTACATTATAAAAAGCACCCTGCACTCCGATATATTTTGCCTGATCTTCTTTGTTCAATTCAGCCATATATACACCATCACAAGCAATATCGTGCGTTGCTCCACTAAAGGCAATCACTGCCATTGTAGAGATACTTATGGCGAAAAAGTAATCGAAAAACAAAGAAAAGGCTACTACTCCAAACAATACACCACTCAATAATTCTGTAATCAATACGAAGAATTTTTTCGTACGATACATTTCAAGAAAAGGACTCCACAAAAATTTCAGTGTCCAAGGCATCATAATCAGAGAAGTCCAGAATGCAATTTGCGTATCCGAAATTCCAAGATCCTTAAACATGAAAACAGAAACCAAATTAATAGCAATAAAGGGAAGTCCCATTGCAAAATAAGCAGTAGGTACCCAGCAAGCCGGGTTAATAGTTTTTCGTTGAGAAGCAGTTTTATTCTGTTGCATAAATCATAGTATATAGATGAAAAAAAACATTTTTCTGACCCATCTATATATAATACAACTAAAAGGGGGAAACTACTAACGTCTCCCCCCTACTTTTTTTATTTTATTATCACTTCGTCTATAAAGAACCACGAAGGATGACCTACACCATAATGCCAAGTCGGACATTCTTTCGTTCCAGTGACTTCTACTTTCACATAACGAGTTTTTATCGGTTCGGCTGATTCAGCCTTGACTCCACGGAATTCTACCTCACCGGTACGTTCTTCCGGTAAATCAATCGTTTTCCAATGTGTATAATGCTCACCGTCTTCAGCATATGAATAAACCACCTTTAGAGGAAAAAGAATCCAGGCCCCTATTTGATGAAGAAAATCTGTTTCCACACTTTGTATCTCTTTTGTTTCGCCCAAATCTATAACAAATGCACCATCGGTTCCTTCCCAACCAATCCAGCTATCAACAAAGGTTGCTCCACCAAACAAACCGTCAACCAATGCGTTCTTTCCTAATGCCGCATATTTTCCGGTAGGAGGAATTAGATAAGTAACTTTTGCACCCAAAGCTAAACTTCTTTCTTTCTGCGGCATGTAACGTTCGCGATACAATTTGCAATAGTCTACCGGTGAATTGGAACGCTCATTCAATGTAGGAACTTGAAACTCTTTCACGCGTTCCTCAAAAAGGTCTAACTTCTTATTAATATCTACCAAATCTTTTTCTGTCTCTGTTCGTGCAATCTCCAGTTCTGAATACTGAATTGGCAGACGTGCCCGTTGAACTCGTTTTAAGAAATCGGGTTCTGCTGCAACAGCCTTTTCAGCCAAATCAAATAAATGATTATAACGACGCATCAAAGCAGGCTTTAACATGCCATATTTATGTGATACAGGTGAATCATATATCCACAACCTCTGTCCACTACCAATTAATGCGCCTTCCATTATCTTTATGTACTGATAAAGATATGGCGCTGCTTCCCCATAATATCCATGCAGAAAATGTTGCATCAATGAGTCTACATTAACTTCTGGATTCCACATTAACTTTGACACTAAATAAGCGCGAAGTTCTGCAAAATCTCCTCCCCTGCTCCCTGCTATTTGAGAGAAATGCATGGTGGCATGATTCTTTTTGAAAAGACGGATATTGTCCTGTAAAATATGGAAATTAGGAAATGGAGCCAGATAATTATCAAAGTTAATACCGTAATCCCACACGAAAATATTATTGGTAATCTTAGACCATCCTTCCATGGCTTTCACAAACTCTTTTCCCGAAGCATTCTCCGTCAAAGTTACTTCACGGTCACAGTCAATATCACATAACATAATATTCACATTCGGCAAAGGTTTCACATGTTTCGGAGGATTCATCGTATATAGATAAGCCAATGTGGAAAATTCTTTATCCGGAAAACGGGCAGCCAACTTATTCAGAAAAGTGATGATACTTCCTGATAATGCTCCTTCATAATCATCAATTGCCTTACAAGCATCACACGTACAATTTGTATAATTACCATCATTCTGACTTACAGACATGATATGTTTATCTGGATTTGCTTTGAAAATAGAATCAACACGTTGAGCAACAATCTCAAAAACCTCCGGATTACTCAAACACCACTGGCTGGCCTTTCCCGGGTGGCGTTTTCCTTTAAAGTAAGAATAATATTCCGGATGTTCTTTCCCATAAATGGATGAAGGCAGAAGCTTATCAAAAGTATGCACCCAATAACCGGCAGCAAACACTTCATTCGGTTCCTCTAAACGATTCCACCACTTATAAATAGAGTCTGTATGGATAGCATAACATTGTGTCTGACGGTAACGAAAGCCCGGATTCTCGACTTTATTAATTAAGGGTAAGTTCACTGTTTTTGAAGGGGTAAGAGAATATTCATTCTCTCCCCAATAATCGATACCCAAATATTGCTCTAATAAAGTAACAACCCCATATACAACACCGTTTTCTTTACCAGATATTTTTAGAATACCATCTTGAGTAGAAATAGAGAATCCATCCTCTGTTACTTCCGCTGGAGATTGACCACCAATGAGAATATCTCCTTTTCGAGGAGTTTGACTTATAACAACAGGCAGCTTACAACTGGTTACTTTTTGAATAAATGTTTGTAACAAATTTGCAGCTGTCCACGATATTTGATTATTCTCTTTCAAAATGATCCTAGAACTTGTATTCCCATTAGTTACTAACATAGTTTGAGAGAGAGACGGAAACGCCATACTAATTCCCATAAACCATAAACAGAACCGTAGAATAATAGATAATTTCATGTTTTTCTTGCTATTAAAAGTTATTATATAATAGTAATACAATCAATATGATACTATTAAACAATCAATCTTTTTCTTTTTTCATTTATTAACTTATATAGTAAGTCCCACTTTATCCGAAAAAACGAAAAAGCGGGACTTAAAAATTTTCAATAACCTATTAATTATTTCGCATATAGGTCAAATTCCGTAAGGCTGACCGTATTGGGACCTTGTTTCACATAATACTTTAAATAACGCGTTTCAACGGCTTTCGAAAACTTAATATATTGTGTGCCACTCTTTGAAATAGTTACAGCACCAATAGATTTCCATTTTGCTCCATCACTCGAAGTAAATACTTCTACTGCAGTCGGTGAATAACTACTAGCATAACACTTATTTCTTATTCCTGTTAATGTCTGCACCTTACCTATATCCACAGTTAACCAATATTCTGCTCCTCCATCACGAGCTACATCAGAATTTGTTCCATCAATTAGATTTTTAGCATCTCCACGAGTCGTCGGGGCAACTTTTACAGTCCAGCCAGAACGATCGGCAATCAAAGTACCTTCAGCCGGTTGCCCGGACTCTACATTGACATGAATATTTTGAATTTTCAGATAAACTACTCCTCTGTTAGAGCTAAGTGCATCTAAGTTATTACCTTCTATAGAAGATATGGTAACTGGCAACAAATATCCCCCTTCTGTAGTCAACGATCCTACATTTAATAGCTCTATTTTTATAGAATCTCCAGATACACTTTCTCCATTTTCAATAGTAACAGTTTTATTGGTGAAAGAATAATTTTCAGCAGGTAATATGTTATATTCCGTATCATTAGCTTTATTGTAAGCACTTACTAGATTATCATCACTATCGGCTGTTATTTTCACATCTTTCGATAATCTCTCCGTGGCACATGCAACAAACCGATAATTAGGTTGTAACTCATTTACGACCACTGAATTATCTTTCAAAATCACTGACAACGATGCTTCATAAGAATCTACCGGAAAAACTTTCGTAGAAAGATAAAACTTAGAATTCATAGTAACTTCGTCATCATCGTCACAAGAGATGCACAGTGGTGATGCCATTAATGACATCACTACTGTTTTCCATATTATATTTTTCAATCTCATAATTACATCATTTGAATATTATATTATTTACCATCTGATCTAATGCCATCTACCCATCTGACAACTCCCTTAGGTGCCGTGGCTTTATTTCCATGACCAGTTGCATCTTTAAATTCGGTTCCTGACCCTTCATTCAATTTCCAATAAGCCTCCAAGCCATCTGTACCCGGATTTATCGCAAACATATTATTCTGAATCTGCGATTGTGAAATAGCAGTAGTCCAAAAACGTACTTCGCTAACTATAGCATCTGTAACCATCCAATCACCATTGCATATACCAAAGCTATTCTTAACAAGACGCAAAGGTTTTCTTGGAAGATCTAATGTTGCATCAATATTTCCATTTACATAAATAGTCAATTTCACTCCATCACAAACAAATGCTAAATGATACCATTGATTATTTTTAAACTTAGTAGCAGCATTTACTTGAGTACCTTGTGTTTTTATCTGCAAAATATTACCAGGAATCGGGCCATCACCAAAACGGATATAAATTTCACCATCTTCTGCGATACCATTACCTGGACCTGCAGAAAATATTGCTTGATTCTGATAGCTAGGAGGACCAGGATAACCAACTCCAGGAGTCACCCCATCCCCAAGTTCGCTCATATTAATACGCATTTCAAGTGACCATTGAGTTACTGTATAATCCTGACGCATTTCCATAGTAATTGGTTTTGTACCCGTCAACACTGGTGCAGAGGTTATAATAACCTGATCCATGATATAAATCATCACATCTGCACCTTCCAAAGTTTGTTGCCCACCTGATACAGCAGTAATAGCAACCGGTAGTGCAAATTTATCACCAGAATCAAGCATTTCCTTTGTCAACGGATCAATTGATACTTTAACAGTAGGAGCCACTAATTCTCCTTTTTTTATAACCACTGTCTTTTGATCAAAAGAATATGAACCTTCCGGCATAGATTTATAGTTCGTACCACTTTTTGTATTATATACTTCCAACGATTTCGGACTTAGTCCCAAAGTAACTTCTATATCTTTTGTTGCAATTTGTCCCGACCGAGGAGTCACAGTGACAACACTACCCTCTTCAGCTACTGTTACTTTTTTAGATTCATAAGACAAACTACTGGATTCAGCTAAATAAATTCTACTGCCGATAGTATCATACTTTGCATCTTCACAACTTGCTATAATTGCACAAAGCAATATGGCAAAGGCGAACATTATTGTATTTTTATTTTTTACCAGATATCTCATAATTATTATATCTTTAAATTTATTATTTTACCGGTGGATTCATAATGCGGATAGCATTACGCAAATAAGGATAAGATTCTTCTGTACCATCAATTGTATATTCATACTCCATATGATAAGTTCCGACCCCTCCTTTTACACATTTTTTCCCGTCAATAATAGGCGTCCAACGTGCCATACCTTCCAAAGACTTCATTTTATTTCCATATCGATCTGTGAAATCAGCACCACCAGACAAAGCCCATTTTTCAAAATTTTCAGTTACAATATATTTCTTAGCAACTTCTTCTGCAGTCAAATGCCCATCGAAGTTTCTTATTGTAGAGTTTAAACGGCTATCCAAATTGTCACGTCCAGTATTATCTCCTGGAGAATCATAAGCCTGCACTATAAAATAATTAAAATAAGGACCTGACTCCGATACAATACTTTGTGGCTCACCGTCAATTACTAATAGCCTGTCTGTACCCGATTTTGGTCCGATTCTTTCTCCCAAGGTCTGAATGAACAACAACATATTCTCATCACTTCCACTCATGTTACCTCGATGACCAAAATTAGGCTCATAGTCAATATCAAAGCCATCATATCCATATTTATCAATACTATCACATATTGCATGGGCATATTTCTTTATAGCTTCTTCCTTATTCTCATTCCATCCCCAGAATTCCAGATAATTATCTTTATATTCCTCGGGAGTCAATTGGTCACCGATATTTTGAACAATAAAACACATCAAAGCTTTAGTCCCTTTTACATTTTGTACATAACGCAAATCTTTTGTTTGCGCTTCTGTCAAATTTCTCCAGTTACCCCAAATAGAAACAAAATCCACACTATCAGGAAGTCCGGCTAAACATTTTTCTAAAGTAGCTCCATTTCCGGTCCAATTACCAAACCATCCGAAAGCAACCGGATGATCTGTTTTCTTATAAGCGCGAAGCTGGGCATAGTATTCTTCCGGAAGTGACGACTGAGTCATATCTTCCTGGAATTTTGGTTCCATGTCTGTCCAATCATCACACGCTGTATTCGCAACCGTTATGCCAAATAACAACATTATAAAATAGAATATCTTTCTCATACTATTTATATTAATATAGATTATACTATTATTCACTTATCCCTACGCTGCCACCAAACCTTAGTCTGATAATTATCAGCACCACCCAATTTACTTACAGCAGCATTTACATTAGCAGCATTACGAATATATTCCGATGGTGGGAACGGAATACGATTAGCTGAAGGAAGATTGGTTACATTCCCATTCAATAACGGGAAAAAACGCGGATACCCAGTACGACGATACTCACTCCATGCTTCTTGTCCCAAAGGCCACATTGCAATCCATTTTTGGGTTATTAATCTTTCCAGTTTTTCTTCCTCACCAGCATTATCTTTCCATTTGATAGTTATAGAGCTAATAGCACTTTCATTCCCCTTATTCTCATTAGGATCTACATAATCAGCCTGAGTACTTGATTCATCATTCAGGTATTGGTCAATACCATCCGATACTCCCCATTGTGCAAAAGAAAGTCTGATAGCTGATTCATACAAATCTTTCACCGTTTCTCCTTTTACATCCCATCCTAACATTGCCGCTTCAGCTTTATTAAAAGCTGTTTCAGCTGCACTCATCCATAAAGTACGATCCATCTCTCCAACATTTATTCTAGAGAAAGTCGGTCCGGTAATATCATTACCATAAGACAAACCTGCGCGCATACCCACATAATCATCATCTCCTTTATCGCTCGTTTTCTTTTTAAAATATTTCGACATACGCGGATCGTTATACCCTTTCATATAGGACGTAATATCCGCAGAGACACATTGATCGGGCCATTGTACCAATACCGTATACAATTGATTTTTAGTACCTAAAGAAGTTGCGTTATCTTCATTGGAAGTAATTACCCCTATAGAGTGGTTAATAGCTTCCTCCGCCATCTGTCTGGCATATTCACGATCTGCAAAACGAATACGAATGGCCATACGTAGTTTCAGTGAATTTGCAAATTTCACCCATTTCTCAAAGTCACCGTCATAAACTTTATCATACTTAGCCATCGTTCTGTTGTTTGGATTTTCGGTCACATAAACAGTCATTACATTAATTGCATCAGTCAGATCAGTAAACATAGCATGATATGCTTCCTCCATTGTATCGTAAGGAGCCGAAAGTTTATCACTTGAAATTTGGGAATAAGGAAGTGCCCCATACATATCAAGCATACGATGCATTGTCGCAATTCTCAAAATCTGTGCCCATGCAAAGTTAACTCCTGTTCCTTGGGTTACATTCTTTATTTTATTCCATGCACCATACGTCAATACCATTACATTATCATCTGCAAACTGCCAGTTTAACCAGTTCTCGGGTGCGTTATATGTAGCAAAATTTGCCCCTTTAAACTTATCTGTTGCCATTACTTGATAACGTCCATAGCAGTCACCAATCAAGGATTCATTGGTATTATAAATGTTTTCAGTAGCTATGGGATATGCATAATCACATAAAGTCAAGAAGAAAGCATTGGCAGCAAATCCATCTCGTCCAAGTTCTTCTTCCGAAACTTTTCCCAACGGATCATTCAAGCTATTATCCATGCATCCTTGTAACATTGGAGTTCCAACAAGCATACAGCCTGCAATAGAAATCTGCGTTATGAATTTATATATTTTCATTTGGTTATTCTTTTATCGTTAAAACTGTATTTTTACATTAAATCCCCAACTTCTCAAACTTGGTTGCATAAAGTAATCAACACCTTGATAATAAGTACCAGTAGAAGCGGTAGCTTCCGGATCAAATGGTGCTTTATTATAAATCATCCACAAGTTGTGACCTGTTATTGACAAACTAAGATTACATTTGTTATTAAACCATTTGGCTGGAAGTGAGTAGCCCACCGATAACTCTTGTAAACGAACATTAGTAGCACTATATACATAGTTAGACATCAATCCACTTATTCCACCCACTTCTGTATAATAAGTCTGGGGATCCACTTTTCCATTATTTACAGGAACACCTTCATTATCACGTGCTAAAGCTGTGACCTTAGATACTCCGAACTGATCCATTACAGCTTGTGTTGGTGAGATAACAATACCTCCAAAGCGGGCAGCAAGCATGAATCCCAAGCTAATGCCTTTATAAGAGAAATCATTTCTAAAGCCTAAATTGCTCTTAGGCAATACAGAGCCAATATGAATAAATTCATCCGAATTCTTTATATCCTCTTTCTTCACATTCTGGCTCGCTTTATCAATATATACATTTCCTTCATTATCACGTTTCAAACGATTAGTGACATACATGTCTCCCATGCTTCCTCCTTTACGAAGAATAACTTTAGCCGATCCAATGCCACCTTTATCTATCTCACTCAAACTATAGTGATTACCTTCATCATCCACTGCATCATCCAAGAGTTCTACAATCTTATTTTTATTAAAACTAAAAGTCAAATTTGAATTCCACGAGAAATCTCCCCATGATTTATTGTACCCTAAAGAAAATTCCATACCTTTATTCTCAATATTACCAGACTGCGCATACATAGTCGCATATACAGCGGTTCCTGATAAAGGAACTTGGAATGTTTGTTTGCGAGTATTAGCCTTATACCAGGTAACTTCCAAACTTAAACTATTATTAAAGAATTTGGCATTCAAACCAGCTTCCCAAGAATTAGTACGTTCAGGATAAAGTTTAGGCAAAGGACGATAAGTTTGTAATTTCCATTGACTAGTCGCAGGGTCCCACTCATACGTTTTGTTGGAAGAAAGATTCTTAGGAATAGGAGCACCTACTGAAGCAAATGAGCCGCGTACTTTCAAATAAGTAATAGCTTTGGGTAATTTTACCATTTCGGAAATAACTCCTGAAAGCCCTATTGATGGATAAAAGAAAGATGATTGTTCTGTATTAATCAATGCTGAATCCCAATCATTACGTCCGGTTAAAGTCATATACAACATACTCTTCCAACCAATTTCCGCACTAGCAAAAATAGAGTTGGTGCGTTGTTTGTATCCACTTTCTATAGGATAAGTATCTTTATCCAAAGTTGTAGTCATATTATATAGACTAAAAACATTAGACATATCTTTCAAACCACCTTGGAATCCTCTTTCGTCATAATAAGTTTGAGTAAAACTACCGCCAATATTAGCACTTAAACTTAAGTCACCAAAGCGTTTATTAATATTAGCCATCACATCTGCATAAGCCTGTCTATCGTCAGCTTTATAGTACTTATAGAATCCATAAATAGAACTATTAGTAAAGTAAAGATCAGTAGAAGCATTTCTTTTATCTGAATAATCATTGGTTGCATTATCAATGCGAACGCGCCCTGTCACATCAAGCCAATCCAAAATTTCATATTTTAAACTAGCATTAGCCATGTAACGTTGTTTTTTCATGCCATGGTTCATCTCATTAGCCACCCAATATGGATTATTTTTCATACTGTATCCAGGGTCCCCCCATCCCCAGTTCTGTACATCTATCTTACGAGTTGTGTCATACGTTTTATACATCCTCACAGCTTCAAAGTTTTCGCCACGCGGGAACAGATATACAGCTGGTAGTGGATTGAAATATTCACCTTGTGCCATTAGATTAAGATCTTCTTGAATAATATAGCTAAAACCCACATCTAATGTCATTTTATCCTTCAGGAATTTTGTTGTATTTCTGAAGGTAAAATTGTAACGGTCATATTTGCTATTTTGAATGATACCAGTTGCATTAGTAGTACCTACAGACAGATAAGTTTGATTCTTTTCATTACCAACAGATAAAGAAACGTTATTCTGAATATTAGTACCTGTATTGAAAAAATCTTTTGGCTCATAAGTTCCGAAAAGGGAAGACGCTTTATCTCCCCATGAAGCAAAGGAACCTGCGCGGTTTATATAAGAATTTTGGAATTCAGGCATTATAAAAGGATTGGAAAAAGTAGAATTATTAGAAATAATAATTCGTGCCTTACCTTCTTTTCCCTTCTTTGTAGTAATTAAAATTACACCAGACGCTGCATTAGAGCCATACAAGGCCGCAGCAGCAGGTCCACTTAATACAGACATGCTTTCAATATCTTCCGGATTGATATCAGATATACCCTCTCCTCTCGGTTGGGCTGAATATTGTCCGTTAGTGTCACCTTTATTTGTATTAAAAATAGGAACACCATCAATTACATATAAAGCATTATTGTCTGAAGATATAGATTTGGTACCACGCATAACTACACGCGTAGCCCCTCCAACACCGGATGAAGATGCATTGATATTAACACCAGCCACCTTTCCAGCCAGTGAGTTCATAAAATTGGCACTTTTTACAGTTGTCAATTCATCACCTTTTACTTCTTGCACATTATAGCTTAATGCTTTAGTTGCGCGCTTGATACCTAATGCAGTAACGACTACTTCGTCCAACACCTGCGTATCTTCTCCTAAAGTAACCTTCAAGGGTTGTGCACTAGTAAGCGTGATTGCTTGGGAGGCATAACCGATATAGGATACTTCAAGTACATCACCTTTAGCTGCTTGTATTTTGAAATTTCCATCCATATCAGTGATAGTACCATTTGAAGTTCCTTTTACCAAAATACTAACTCCAATCAATGGTTCTCCTTTTGAATCAGTAACAGTACCACTTGCAGTAATTGGTGTTTTTTTCTGCTGCTCTTCTTTATTACTCTTCGCAGAAAGTACAATATGATTATCTACTATTGAAAAACTGACATTTACTCCTCTGAATAACTGATTCATTACATTATTCAAAGATTCTTTTGTTACCTTGATAGATATGACACGATTTATATCGACATCATTTGTGTTATAGACTACTGACATTGAAGTTTGTTTCTCAATTTCTTTCAAAGCAGTGTTCAAGGGTACTTTCGATAGATTAAGAGTGATCGTTCGTTCTTGCCCATAAGCTGAAGCAAAACACGAAACCAACAAAAGGAAGAATAACAAGTATGAAAACTTGTGTTTTATAATTTCTTTCATCTTATTCTTTTTAATTAGAAATAGTTTTTAGAGAATTTGTAATTAGAGGCGGTAAATGAGATTACCGTTTTCACACAAAGGTTTCATGTATCTCTGTTTCTCATAATTAATAAATTTAAAGGTTATACTTAAAATAAATTCCATAAGCGCTTATTCAATAGTAATACATTTTATGTTGTAACCTTACTAAACGAAGATAAGATTTTTTTCGAAAAAAATAGAATAGAAAGATTCCTAATTGAAAAATAAATACTCAAATATTTGATAAATAGAATCTTATGTACTTATTAAAATCAGGCTGATTTATTACATTTGCATACATTTTGCATACAATATATGTATGCTTTACCTATTGTATAGATATAAATATTCATTTTATGTTCAAATATTCAAAAGATGGAATTTCGGTTTTAACCATATTAGATACCAGAAGAGCAAAAAAGAGTGGACAGTTTCCTGTTAAAGTTCAAGTGGTATATAGAAGAAAGCAAAAATATTACTCAACTGGGAAGGAAGTGTCAAAAGAAGATTGGGCAAGGTTATTAAAGGTAAAAAGCCGGTTATTGGCAGAAATTCGATCAGATATAGAGAGTAGTTTTTCAACTATTAAGCAACAAGTTAATGAACTGATAACAAAAGGAGAATTTAGTATTGAAACATTAAGCGTCAGGTTAGGAAGGCAGATGAATGATATGACTTTGCGCAGTGCTTTTCGCTTAAAAATGAAAGAACTGGAAGCCTATGAACAAGCAAACACTTACCTAAATTATCAAAGTGCTTTAAAAAGTTTAGAAGATTTCGGAGGTTCCACTATACCTTTGGAAAACATTACAATTGATTGGCTTAAACGTTGTGAAAAATTTTGGATGTCAGAAGGTAAAAGCTATTCAAGCATAAGTATTTATTTCCGAGCTTTAAAGTGTGTCTTAAATCGTGCTGTACATGATGGTATTATAAAAGAATCATCTTTTCCTTTTGGAAAGAATAAATATGAAATTCCTGAAGGGTGTGGACGTAAATTAGCACTTACTCTTTCTGAAATAAAAAAAGTAATGTCCTATCAATGTGAAACAAAAGATATAGAAGAATTTAGAGATCTCTGGGTGTTTTCTTATTTATGTAATGGCATTAATTTTATGGATTTATTATTTCTTCAGTATTCAAATATTATGGATGGAGAAATATGCTTTGTACGCTCTAAGACATCTCGAACTACCAAACATAACAAAGAGATACATGCAATCATTACTCCTGAAATGTGGAATATTATTCAAAAATGGGGTAATCCAAGATTAAGCCCGCAAACGTATATTTTTAAATATGCTAGAGGAACTGAAGATGCCTTTGAAAAGATTAGATTGGTACGGCGTATTATAACCAAATGTAACAGAAGACTTAAAAAAATAGCCCAAGACATTGGAATTTTTCAGTTGACGACTTACACGGCAAGGCATTCTTTTGCTACAGTATTAAAACGTGGAGGTGCGAAAACCTCATATATTTCTGAAAGCTTGGGACACTCTAACTTATCTGTAACCGAGCACTATTTAGCATACTTTGAAAAAGAGGAAAGAATAAGGAATGCTCAATTATTGACTAACTTTAATCTCTAGATTAATACATTTGCATGCAAATTGTATGTACAATGAAAAATGGACCAATAATTGATATAGGATAAAAGTGAGTATAATATTAAAAAACGCATATTCAGATTATCTATAATTTAGAATATGCATCTTGTTATCAGGAGTGTTTCGAAAACCGCAGGGATTTCCACTTTAGCCAAACGTAATTCAAATAAAAAAAAGGATGATATTATTGCAATTTATTCTTTTTATCGCCCGCGTAGTGATAGAATAATATCTAATATTGATAATATTAATCAAATGAAAAGATTCCGTTCTTTGTATTATCGGCACTAACTAGAAGAAAACAACTACTATAAAGCAAGTTATTATTATTCTTTAAATGATTTGTTAGGTTCCATTTAAAGAATCAAAATGTTCCACACCGAGAAACGAAGTGATTCTCGGTGTGGAACATTCCTGAAAAAACGTCTTTTATCGAATATTCATACCGCATATATGAATAAAAACAAGTTGATTACTGCATATTCATGCGCAATCTTACTAACTTTTTCTCTCATTCATTGAATTTACTTAATTGTATTTAGTCTGACATCTTAAAAATAGAACATCTAATCTATTTATCAAACAAGAATAGAATTTAGGGAAAGTATATGAAACTGATTTTCTCCCAAACAATCACGCTTGCCAACGCACAACCTATAAAAGTAACCTTAGGAGAAGATACGCAAGTATTGGACGAAGTAGTTGTTACTGCATTGGGTATCAAGCGTGCAACTAAGGCGTTAAGTTATAATGTACAAGAGGTAAAAGGTGACGAATTGACAGCTGTAAAAGATGCCAATTTTATGAATTCACTATCAGGAAAGGTTGCCGGTGTTCAGATTAATAGTGGTGCAACCGGTGCTGGTGGTGCCACACGTGTTGTTATGCGTGGTATGAAATCTCTGACTAAAGATAACAATGCATTGTATGTAATTGACGGTGTACCTATTTTTAATACAGGAAAAAGCGGTGGCGAAGGATTATTTGGAGAGATGGGAGGATCAGATGCTGTTGCTGACTTAAATCCGGACGATATTGCTAGTATTAGTATGATGACCGGTCCTTCTGCGGCAGCATTATATGGTTCTGCTGCGGCAAACGGTGTTGTTTTAATTACTACTAAAAAAGGCCAAACAGAGAAAACTACCATAACAGTATCCAACAGTACTACTTTCTCTAAAGCATATATTATGCCGGATATGCAGAACCGTTATGGTACAAGTTCCGGATTATTCAGCTGGGGAGAATTGACAAACCGTCGATATAACCCATCTGACTTCTTTGAAACAGGCTCCAATGTTATCAATTCGGTAGCATTATCTACAGGAAATACCAAAAACCAGACCTATCTTTCTGCTTCTACAACTAACTCCGGTGGAATTCTTCCGAATAACTCCTATAACCGTTATAATTTTACGGCACGTAATACCACCCATTTCCTGAATGATAAACTTACTCTGGATATCGGTGCACAATATATCGTTCAGAACAACAAAAACATGGTTTCTCAAGGACAGTATTATAATCCTCTCCCATCACTGTATCTATTCCCTCGTGGAGACAACTTTGACGAAATTCGTCTGTATGAGCGTTATAATACTAACTACGGCTATATGGAACAATATTGGCCTTATGGTGATGCAAGTTTGTCATTACAAAATCCATATTGGATACAAAATCGCATCAACCGTACTTCCAACAAGAAACGTTATATGATGAACGCTTCTTTGAAATGGCAGGCTGCAGATTGGCTCAATGTTGTCGGTCGTGTCAATCTGGACAACTCCGACTACCGGAATAAAAACGAAAAATCTGCTTCTACATTAACAACATTCTGTGGTGTAAGCGGTGGTTTTGAAGATGCCATGCGTCAGGAACGTTCTTTATATGCCGATTTCCTGGCTAATATAGATAAAACATTTGGTGATTTTCATTTAACAGCCAATGTTGGTGCTTCCATATATCATACTTCAATGGATCAGTTATATATTGCAGGTGACCTGGTTATTCCTAACTTCTTCCAGATCAACAATATTAATTTCTCCGCCAACTATAAACCGGACCCTACCGGATATGAAGATGAAATTCAAAGTATTTTTGCCAGTGCTGAATTAAGTTGGAAAAATCAACTGTATCTAACCGTAACCGGACGTAATGACTGGGATTCAAAACTTGCATTCTCCAAACAGAAATCTTTCTTTTATCCGTCAGTCGGTTTATCGGCTTTATTATCAGAAATGGTTAAACTGCCCGAGGTGATCTCTTATGCTAAAATACGCGGTTCATATACAGTGGTAGCCTCTTCTTTCGATCGTTTCCTTACTAATCCGGGTTACGAATACAACAGCCAGACACATAACTGGGCGAATCCGACCGTTTACCCGATGGACAACATGAAACCTGAAAAGACTAAGTCCTGGGAAATCGGTTTGAACTTGAAATTCTGGGGAAACCGTTTCAATTTAGACGCAACTTACTATCGTTCTAACACACTGAACCAAACATTTAAGGTAGATATTCCCTCTTCTTCCGGATATAAACAAGCGATTGTACAAGCTGGTAACGTGCAAAACCAAGGTCTTGAATTGGCTTTAGGGTTCAACGATAAATGGGCAGGATTCGGATGGTCTTCTAATGCAACCTTCACTCTAAACCGTAACAAGGTGAAACGACTGGCAAGCGGCAGCGTGAATCCCGTGACAGGAGAAGCTATCCAAATGGATGAAATGAATGTGGGTTGGTTAGGTAAAGAGAATGTAGCTCCTCGCGTCATCCTGACAGAAGGAGGCTCCATGACTGATATCTATGTATACAACCAACTGACAAAAGACAATAACGGTAATATAAAAGTCGATCAGAATGGTAATCTGGGTATCACTTCATCAAACACTCCGGTAAAAGTAGGTAATCTGGATGCTGATTTCAACCTCGGATGGACCAATCATTTCACTTATAAAGGAATTGATTTAGGAGTTGTATTATCAGCCCGCGTAGGCGGATTAGCTTATTCGGCTACTCAAGGTATCTTAGATTATTATGGAGTATCCGGAACATCTGCAACAGCTCGTGATAATGGTGGTATACCTATTAATAACGGTAAAGTTAACGCCCAAAAGTATTACCAGACTATTGGTACGGGTGAAGGTGGCTACGGTCGTTATTATCTATATAGTGCAACCAATGTACGTTTGCAGGAATTGAGTCTAAACTATACACTTCCTAAAAGATGGTTTAAAAATGTGGCGAATGTTACTTTGGGTATTGTAGGACGTAATTTATGGATGATTTATTGTAAAGCCCCATTTGACCCGGAATTGTCTGCCTCTACCTCCAGTAACTATTATATGAATGTAGACTACTTTATGCAACCTAGCTTGCGTAACTTCGGTTTTAATGTGAAAGTTCAATTCTAAAAGAAAAAGCTAATGTTATGAGAAAATATTTAAGAAATATCACAGTCGGTGCCGCTCTGTTGTTACTGGCAGGAAGTTGTACCGATAAATTTGAGGAGTATAATACGAATCAATATCAAATTCATGATGCAGACCCTGCGACTTTGATGAAGTCTATGATTGAAACAATTGTGAATATTCAGCAGAATGACTCTCAAATGCAAGATCAGATGGTGGGACAGTTAGGTGGCTATCTATGCTGTTCTAACACATGGAGTGGTACAAACTTCAGCACATTCAATCAGAGTGATGCCTGGAATGCTACCCCCTGGAACACTCCGTTTGAAAAAATATATGGAAACTTTTTCCAAATACAGGAAGCAACTAATTCTACGGGACATTATTATGCTTTTGCGTGTATGATACGTGCAATAACGATGCTTCGCGTTGCGGATTGTTATGGACCGATGCCTTACAGCCAAGTAAAGAAGGGTAATTTCTATGTATCTTATGATACCCAGGAACAGGTCTATACCAGTATATTAAGTGATTTAGCCAATGCAGCTGATGTTTTGTACAACTATTATGTAGAAACAAATGGCAATGCCCCATTGGGGGCCAATGATCCGGTTTTTGATGGAAATTATTCAGGTTGGGCTAAGCTAGCCAATTCAATGCGCTTACGTGTTGCAATGCGAATCAGCGGAACATGGCCTGGCATTGCTCAAGAGGCAGCTGAAGCAGCAGTAACACATAAAGCAGGATTGATTGAAAGTAATTCGGATAATGCTATGCTTTCTTGTGGCACACAGAGTAATCCATATCAACTGGCAGCTGTAAGTTGGGGTGATCTGCGTGTGAATGCAAATATTGTAGATTATATGAATGCATATGGCGATCCACGTATGCCGAAGTTCTTTAATAAGTCTACCCTTGCCGGGAAAACAGATAAATATGTAGGTATGCGTACAGGAGATGCTGATTTTAAAAAGGCAGACGCTGCAGGATTTTCTATTCCCGCATATACGGCAACCTCTAAATTAATGGTTTTCTGCGCTGCAGAAACGGCTTTTTTACGTGCAGAAGGAAAATTGCGTGGTTGGAATGTCGGTTCTAAAACAGCAAAAGCCTATTACGAAGATGGTATTAATTTGTCAATGGAACAATATCAGGTTTCAGCCACTGAATACTTGAAGATTGACGAAGCTCCTGTCGTATCACATGAAAGTGATGCTGTGCAAAATGCTACTGCTACAATTACCAATACAGTGAGTGTGATGTGGGATGACAGTGAGGCTGATAACGTAAATGGAAAAAATTTCCAACGTGTCATTACTCAAAAATGGATCGCCAATTATCCATTAGGATTGGAAGCATGGGCTGAATATCGCCGTACAGGTTATCCGGAACTTTATCCTTGTATCGACAATCTATCAGATTGTGGAGTGAGTAGCCAACGCGGTATGCGTCGTCTAAGCTTCCCTTATACAGAGGCACAAAACAATAAAGCCAATTATGATCTGGGAGTAGCAGAACTAGGCGGTGCTGATAACGAAGCTACTGACTTAAAGTGGGCTAAAAAGAACTAATTTATATAATGCATAAAAAGGACTTTTATGAAGAAAATTTATTTATTATACATTGTACTCATATCACTGGCAACGACCTCATTGATCGGTTGCAGTGACTGGACGGAGTCGGAAGCAAAAACTTTTCCCGAATCGATCGTATCGGATGAATATTATGCGGCCTTGCGTGCCTATAAGCAGACAGATCACCAAGTTGCCTTTGGCTGGTTTGGTGGCTGGAGTGGTGAAGGTGCCTATATGAAAAGCTCTTTAGCCGGTATTCCTGATAGTGTAGATATTGTTTCTATTTGGGGAAATTGGTCGAACATTACAGAAGCTCAAAAAAAAGATCTGCAATTTTGCCAACAAGTTAAAGGAACTCGTTTTACCATGTGTTTTATTATCAGAAGTGTAGGCGATCAAATTACTCCGCAGAATATTCGTGAAAATTGGGAAAATATGGGATTTTCATCCGAAAAAGAAGCTGTGAATGATTTTTGGGAATGGCCTTCCGATGAATCAAATAAGGAAGCAATAGAAGCATCCATTCGCAAATATGCAAGCGCCATTGCCGATACAGTAAACAAATATGGTTACGACGGCTTTGATATCGATTATGAACCTAATTTCGGCAACCCCGGTAATATCGTAGACGAAGACGATAGAATGTTTGCATTTGTTGATGAACTAGGCAAATATTTCGGTCCGAAATCAGGAACAGGTAAATTATTAGTTATCGATGGCGAACCACAGAGCATAACAGGTAGACCTGAAGTCGGGTTATATTTTGACTATTTTATCATTCAGGCTTACAATAATAGTAGTCCTGGCAGTGATTCTAAACTCGATAAACGTCTTATCACAGGCGGCGTAGCAGGTGCAGGACTTGTTCAGACGTATAGCAGTGTCATGTCTGAAGAACAAATCACGAAGATGACCATCATGACCGAGAATTTCGAGGCTACTGATGCTGCTATGGACGGTGGATATGATTACACTGATCGTTATGGTAACAAAATGAAATCTCTCGAAGGAATGGCACGCTGGCAACCAAGTAACGGATTCCGTAAAGGTGGTGCAGGAACCTATCATATGGAAGCAGAGTATGGAACTTCACCAGAATATAAAAATATACGCCGTGCTATTCAAATTATGAACCCGTCATCACATTCATTACTTAAAAATTAATGTAAACTATGAAACGTATGAATTATATAAAAATTTTATGCTTCTCCGCAGTCATAACAGGCTTAGGAAGTATAGTAAGTTGTGGAGATGCAAAATACGATACTTTAGATACACATGCTTATATTGAAGAAGCTCTTTCCAGTACAAGTCAAAAAGTGACCGTACAGGCTACTGGAGAAAGTTTTACTACCCTAAATGTGCATCTTAGTAATCTTTCTTCTACAGACAATCATTATAAATTGGTTACAGATCAATCAGTACTGGACACTTATAACCATATTAATGGAACCGGATATATAATGTTGCCCAAAGATTATTATACGTTGCCGGAAACGATTACTGTAAAAGCAGGACAATATGCAGCCGATGCCCTCTCCATCGCTTTGAAAGCTTTCAGTCAGGAAATGATGAAATCGGGAGAATCATATGCACTGCCTGTAAAACTAGTATTGCAAGATGGAAGTATTTCACCGATGGAAAATACCGGAACCTTTGTTATTTTGGCAGAAAGTATTATCGAATTTTCAGCTCCAATGTTTGTTGGCGCTCCTAGTTTAAAAGCTAATAAATTCACAGAATCTCCCGAAACGTATTCACAATATACGATAGAGGTTCGTTTTCAGGTAGCCAACACAGCTGACCGTGACCGTGCAGTATTTAAGAACGGAGGAGATGATGCAAACTTCATCCTTTTACGTTTTGAGGATCCTCAAAGTGACAATGAAAATTATAAGGCACATTCATTAGTACAGATTGTAGGACGTAACCGGCTTTATTTGAATCCAAGTAATTCTTTCAAGCCAAACGAATGGCAACATTTAGCATTGGTCTGTGATGGTTCCAACTATCGACTTTACATAAACGGAGTTGATTCGGGTGTGTTGAGTATACCAACAGGAGCAACAACTTTCTCTGATGTAAATTGGTTCTGCTTAGGTGATGATTCTTATAGTAGATGGGGAAACTGTAAAATTTTGATGAGTGAAGCACGTATCTGGTCTGTAGTTCGTTCCGCTTCTCAAATTCAAAATAACATGACTCAAGTTAGCCCAAAATCTGTAGGTTTGGAAGCTTATTGGCGATTCAATGAAGGACAAGGCAATGTATTCGAAGATGCAACCGGCAAAGGTCATACATTGACTACTTCTGCTACTCCTACCTGGATTGACGGTATTTTATCTACAGATAAATCTACCGAATGGAAATAGTAATAATTTAATCGTATGTACATATGAAAAATATATTTCAATCACTATCAATAGCAACTCTACTCGGCTTGTTTGTCCCGTTCATTTCGTCCTGTAGCGATGATGAAGAAGTTTTTAACGAATGGAATGCTACGTATGTGTCTCTACAGAGAAATGACTATTTATCGGGGAATGTAAAAAAGTTCAATCTGACTCATGATGCGAATGGAATCGGAGGAGATGAAATTAAGATGGCTTTTACTGTAAAAACACAGAAAGCAGTCTCTACAGATATGGTTATCGTATTAAGTGCAAAAAGTGAAACAGAAGGGCTTGATGCAAGCCAGATCGTTTTAAGTTCCTCACAGGTTACTCTCAAAGAAGGACAGATGACTTCTGAAGAAATCACTGCGACGGTTGATCCGACGATATTTGCCAGTATCATGGAAAAAACAAGTTTCTCTTTCAGTGTCTCAATCAGTAATGTAACTACCAATGATAAGAACACTGTTATTAGCAGTAGTTTAAGTACATTGCCTGTCATTATTAATAAAGCTGCCTATTGTAATCTAAAAAGCGGTATTCCTAGTAATAGCCAACTTATCAGTAATCGCGCCGGCTGGATTATTAATGTAGAAGAAGGAGTAGAAGGCGCACCCAATAATTTAATCGATGGCAAGACTGGAACTGACGTTGCTCTAAATAATAAAGGATTCTGGTTTACTGTTGATTTAGGAGAAGCTAAGGTTTTAACAGGTATCAAAACGAATCATTGGGCCAATGCATATGCTCCTAGAGAAGTGGAAATATTACAATCTGAAAATGGTACGACATGGAAATCTTGAGTTCATTAGCAATCTCCGGTGGTACACAGAATATTACGTTCATTTCTCCTATTACTACGCGATATCTGAAATATCAGATTATTACTATCTCTACAAACGGTCGTACGGATGTTACAGAATTTAATGTTTACGAACCCAAAAGTGAGTAAGTATTTATGAATAGATAACTATAAAAATATAGAATAGAGGCTATCAAACAGGCCTTAAGTTCATAAAATCACCCTCATTACAATGAACTGCACCCCAAAAGTTGAACACAAAACTTAAGGAGTGCAGTTCAGTCATGTAGTGAGGGTGATTTCTCGTTTTAAAGACTATCTAATCAAATCCCATTCCAATCAGTTTGCCACTACATATATGTGAAATGCCCCCAGAAAGTTATGTATCTAACTTTTGGGAGCACTTCACATCTTTATATAACGAACAAACCTTAATCTGTCAAGATCTAATTAGACAGCCTTTTAGAAACACTAACCTATCTTTTATTTCTTCATCACTCGGACAATCCGTCCGTCTTTCTTGTAAGAGAAATGATTAGTATGCATTAAAACATTCAGTATTTCATCAGCAGTGCTATCAGTAGAGAATTCACCGGTAAACCGTTCTGATTTCAATGTTTCATCCTTATAGATAAATTTGATGTCGTACAACTTCTCCATAATATTGGTTATTTCCAATAAAGATTGTTGCTTAAATTCCAACTTGCCATTAATCCAGAGAAGCACATCTGTAGGCTGGTTATATTCAATTAACTCTGCTTGATAAGTATCCGTATTCACATTCAATGTCTGTCCCGGTTTCAACAAATAGCCATTCTCTTCCGTTCGCGGAGAATCTACCCGTACCAGTCCTTGAAGCAAGGTAGTCACTACCCTATTCTCATCTTGGCGTGCACGCACATTAAATTTCGTACCAAGCACACAAGTCTTGATTTGCTTACTATTTACTATAAATGGAGCATGTTTATCATGAGACACTTCAAAATAGGCTTCGCCCGACAAATCGATTTGACGATCCGAACTCCAGAAAGAATTATGATAAACGATTTTTGAAGATGCATTCAGCCATACCTTACTACCATCCGGCAACACAGTCTGCGCTCTCTGTCCGGCAGCAGTTATCACCTCATAATCCGAAAGCTTATTAGAAAGTAATCCCCAGGCAATTCCACCGGCAAAAACGAGTCCGGTAAGAAAAGCAGCCGCCACAGTTGCATAACGTCCCCAACGGATCGATATACTTTTCCGCTTAGCTTTTTTCTCCTTTTCTCTGATAGCTGATTTAAATTGATCCAATGACGCCTCTGTATCTACAGTATTCATTACCGCTATACGCTCACCTACAAAAAGAGTGTAATAAAGTTGCTCCAAAGCTTTCCGGTTTTCCGGTCCTTCCTCGCACCAAGCTTCCACCCGGGCAGCTTCTTCATCATTACATTCGCCTTGCAGGTAATTCACCAAGATAGTTTCATCCATGCTCTTTTATCTTTTTACAAAAAAAACTATAATACCTTTGTAGTAATACAGTTGTGAGTACAAATATACTAAAGAGAAAAAGAAAAAAATATTTTTTCTCGCATTTTTATTTCATTTATCTACTTCTTTCATTATTTTTGTCTTACATAAATTAAAAGAGAATGTCACAATCTCCGATATATTTGGATATTAATAATAATAAGTCCGTTATCACTGCCCTAAAAGCAGGAGAAGAAAAAGTTTTTGACGTCGTCTACAGACATTATTTCCGTAGGCTATGTGCTTTTTGTTCCCAGTATGTAGGTGAGCAGGAAGAAATAGAGGAGATTGTACAAGAAACGATGATGTGGCTGTGGGAAAATCGTTGCACTCTTATGGAAGAGCTGACACTCAAAACACTTCTTTTTACGATTGTCAAGAACAAAGCTCTCAACCGTCTTTCCCATTTTGAGATCAAACGAAAAGTTCATCAGGAAATCGTTGATAAATATGATAGTGAGTTCAATAACCCGGACTTCTATTTGAGTGATGAGCTTTTCCGTTTATATGAAGAAGCACTAAAAAAACTTCCGAAAGAATATCTCGAAGCTTACGAGATGAACCGCAATCAACATCTGACGCATAAAGAAATTGCCGAGAAGCTGAATGTATCTCCACAAACGATTAATTACAGGATTGGACAAGCCTTAAAGTTATTGCGAGTAGCTTTAAAAGACTATCTACCCTTATTCATACTTATTTTCGGACCTAATTTTTTCGAACAATCATGAAATCAAAATTCGTATTTAGTAGTTCAAGCCTGTTTATCGGACTTCTTCTTTTCTTCTTCACTGAAAACGTGTGTTCACAAGAATCCGCTGATAACTGGACTCTTAAACAAGCCCGTCAATGGACACAAAAACAAGAATGGGCGAACGGATTGAAGGCAATGCCTCATAAAACGACCGATTATCAGGAATTTGCGTCACAATATCATAAGAACAAGAAAGTATGGGACAAGACTTTCCAATGGCTAGCTACCCACGACCTTGTGAATATGCCTGCCGGACGATACGAAGTGGATGGCGAACATTGTTACATCAATGTACAGGATGCAACAACGCAAGATGTCAGTAAACGTAAAATCGAAGCACACCGCCACGGCATTGATCTGCAATATGTAGTAAAAGGCACCGAACGTTTCGGAATTACTTCAGCAGAATATGCAGAGCCTATCACCGAATACAAACCGGATGTTACTTTCTACAAAGCCAAGAAAATAAAATATGTAGATTCCACTCCGGATACATTCTTCATGTTCTTCCCCAAAAACTTTCATCAGGCATTGGTAAAGGCAGGGAAAGAACCGGAGGACATACGGGTCATTGTTGCTAAAATCGAATATATCCCATAAACAGAAACATGAGTGAACTTTTAGTCTATAAAGCCTCCGCAGGTTCGGGTAAGACATTTACCTTAGCAGTGGAATATATCAAACTGTTAATTCTCAATCCCCGCGCCTACCGGCAAATTCTCGCTGTCACCTTTACCAATAAAGCAACAGCAGAAATGAAAGAACGTATTCTTAGTCAGCTTTACGGCATACAGATAGGCGATAAAGATTCCGAAGCCTATCTCAACCGAATTAAAGAAGAGACAGGAAAAACCGAACAGGAGATACGGGAAGCGGCAGGCGTCGCCCTTAGCTATATGCTGCATGATTACAGCCGGTTCAGGGTAGAGACTATCGACTCATTTTTTCAATCTGTCATGCGCAATCTCGCACGGGAACTGGAACTTAGCCCGAATCTGAATATCGAGTTAAATAACACCGAAGTTCTTAGCGACGCTGTAGATAGCATGATTGAGAAACTAGGACCCACTTCTCCCGTCCTCGCATGGTTGCTCGATTATATCAACGAGCGGATTGCCGACGATAAACGTTGGAACGTATCGGACGAAGTAAAAAGTTTCGGACGCAATATTTTCGATGAAGGTTATATTGAAAAGGGAGAAGGACTCCGGCAACGGTTACGAAACCCTGATACCATCAAAGAGTATCGCAAGCAACTGAAAGCGCTGGAAACGGAAATTCTGGAGCAAATGAAAGGATTCTACGACCAATTCGAAGGAGAACTGGATGGACACGCACTGACTGCTGATGATCTGAAAAACGGTTCACGCGGAATCGGAAGTTATTTTCGTAAACTTAATAATGGTATTTTAGGCAATGATATCCGTAATGCTACAGTAGAAAAATGTCTGGAAGACGCAAAGAACTGGGCAACCAAGACTTCTCCCCGCTACGCGGACATCATTAATTTAGCCAACTCTAGTCTCATGCAAATTCTGGAAGATGCTGAAAAGTTACGTTCCAAGAATAATTTGTTACTGAATAGTTGCCGATTATCCCTGCAACATCTCAACAAAGTGCAACTCCTCGCCAATATCGATGAAGAAGTACGTCAGTTGAATCACGACAACAATCGTTTTCTATTATCAGATACGAATGCCCTGCTCCATCAACTGGTGAAAGACGGTGACTCCTCTTTTGTATTCGAAAAGATAGGAACGAATATCCATAACGTCATGATAGATGAGTTTCAGGATACCAGCCGGATGCAATGGGGAAATTTCAAATTGCTCTTACTGGAAGGATTGTCTCAAGGAGCAGACAGTTTGATTGTAGGAGACGTTAAACAATCCATTTATCGTTGGCGAAATGGCGATTGGGGAATTCTCAACAGCCTGAATAATCACATCGAACATTTCCCGATCCGCGTCAAGACATTAGCTACCAACCGGAGAAGTGAAACCAATGTTATCCGGTTTAATAACCAAATCTTCACAGCTGCCGCCAACTATCTGAACGGAGTATATAAGCAACAGTTAGGCAAGGATTGTGAGGATCTGCAGAAAGCCTATGCCGACGTTTTGCAGGAATCTCCCCGAAGTACAGAAAAAGGATATGTAAAAGTCTCTTTTCTCGAACCCGACGAAGAACATGGTTATACCGAACAGACATTAATCAGTCTGGGAGAAGAAGTGCAACATCTCCTCACCTCCGGAGTACGACTGAATGATATAGCCATCCTGGTACGAAAAAATAAAAGTATTCCCCGAATCGCCGACTACTTCGATAAGGAGCTACACTATAAAGTGGTATCAGACGAAGCCTTCCGCCTTGACGCCTCTCTTGCCATTTGTATGATGCTGGATGCACTGCGATTCCTTTCCGATGAAAATAATAAAATAGCACGTGCCCAACTGGCCGTAGCCTATCAAAACGAGGTTTTACAGAAAGGACTGGATTGGAATACTCTCCTACTCCTCCCTGCCGAGAATTATCTTCCCGCCGCTTTTCTTGAAAAGACAAAGGAACTAAGGCTAATGCCTCTTTATGAGCTTTTAGAAGAACTTTTCAGCATATTCGAGATGAATCTTATCAAAGATCAGGATGCTTATTTATTCGCTTTCTTTGATGCGGTGACCGATTATCTGCAAAGCAACTCTTCCGAGCTAGACGGATTCATCCGGTATTGGGACGAAACATTATGCAGTAAAACAATTCCGAGTGGAGAAGTAGAAGGTATCCGGATTTTCTCCATACACAAATCCAAAGGATTGGAATTCCATACCGTACTCCTTCCTTTCTGCGACTGGAAACTGGAGAATGAAACCAATAATCAGCTAGTATGGTGTGCCCCGCAAACAGCACCATTCAATACATTGGATATTCTTCCTATTAACTATTCCACCCAAATGGCTGAATCGATTTATGGTAACGACTACCTGCAAGAACGTCTTCAACTTTGGGTAGATAATCTCAATCTACTATACGTTGCTTTTACCCGCGCTGGAAAAAATCTCATTATCTGGAGTAGAAAAAGTCAAAAAGGTACCATGTCCGAACTATTGGCAAACACCCTACCGATAGTAGCCCAAGAAGAAGGGATTGACTGGGAAGAAGACTGTTACGAGCAAGGACAACTATGCTCTTCCGAAAAAGAAAGAATCAAGACATCCACAAACAAGCTAACCCAGAAACCAGAGAAACTCCCTATTCGGATGGAATCCATGCGGCATGATATTGAATTTCGTCAGTCCAACCGCTCTGCTGACTTCATTCAGGGCATTGAAGAAGAAGATTCGGACGACCGCTTTATCAACCGCGGACGTATGTTACATACTTTATTTTCTGTCATCGAAACTGCAGAAGATATCGATCCAGCCATTGAACGGCTTATTTTTGAAGGAGTTATCAGAAATGATGAGAAAGAAAAAGTGGCTCGTGAAGTTGCAAAGAAAGCTTTTTCTTCTCCTGAAATTCAAGATTGGTATTCCGGAAAATGGACACTCTTTAATGAATGTGCTATTATCTATAAAGAAAAAGGAGTTCTGCAAACCCGTCGTCCGGATCGTGTAATGATGAAGGACGATCAGGTTGTTGTAGTCGATTTCAAGTTTGGTAAGGAAAATCCTAAATATAACAAACAAGTGAAAGGATATATGCAACTTCTTACCAAGATGGGATATAAAAATATCACCGGCTACTTGTGGTATGTGGATGAAGAAAAAATAGAAAAAGTATGAAAGCTGTTCCTCTCATCGGCATTGCCCGCCATCGACTAACGATTGACGGTGAAGGAGTTACAACATTAGTTGCTTTCCATGGCTGTCCGTTGCGTTGCAAATATTGTCTCAATCCGACATCTTTGCAGCCCGATGGTGTTTGGGAGAGCTATGATTGTAACCAGCTCTACGAGGAAGTACGCAAAGATGAACTTTATTTCCTGGCGAGTTGCGGAGGAGTCACATTTGGCGGTGGAGAACCTTTGTTACAAAGCGAATTTATCAGGCAATTCCGCCAACTCTGTGGCCCAGAATGGAGAATCACTGTCGAAACCTCTCTCAATGTTCCGCAACAGAATGTAGAAGAACTGATTTCTATTATAGACAATTACATAGTCGACATCAAAGATATGAATAATAACATCTATCAGCGATATACCGGAAAGAATAATGAAAACGTCTTAAGTAATTTGCGATATTTAATCGGGAAAGACAAAGCCAAGCAAATCGTTATCCGGACACCACTCATCCCTTCCTATAATACGGAGAAGGATATTGACCAAAGCATAGAACTTTTGAAAGAAATGGGAATCACCCAATTCGACCGATTCACCTATAAAACCCCTAATGATTAATGCCATGGCAAGAGGAAAACAAACCTGTAAAATCTTAAAAGAGATTCGTCAGCAGATAGCCGAAGCGAATGATATTGAATTCATTACCTCTGAATGTCAGTATCAGGGAGATTGTTTGGGTACTTGCCCCAAATGCGAAGCTGAAGTTCGATATTTGGAGCAACAGCTTGAACGAAAACGCCGTGTAGGTAAGGCCATCACTCTGTTTGGACTATCAACTGGTATACTTACAATAATACCTCCTACTTCATTGGACGCAGAAACACTGCAATGCCCTAAAATGAATTGGACCATTACTGCTGACAGCCTGATACAAGAAAAAGACATGAAAGGGGAAGCCCCCTTTTATGGTCCGGAAAAGCTACCGGAATTTCCCGGAGGAACAGAAAAATTTATAGAATTTCTGAAAGAAAATCTTCGTTATTCAGAAATAGATAGTATTGCTAATAATACATACACTGATGTAAAATTCACTATAGATTATGACGGACAAGTTATCAACCCTAAGATTACCCGCAAGATACACCCCAAAGTTGAAGCTGAAATATTAAGGGTCATGTCTCTCATTCCTCGTTGGACACCCGGCATATTGGCAAATGAGACAGTACAAGTGACATACAATCTGATGCTTTCATTCAGTGCGATGTATGGCCCGGAATTGAGAATCACTTATACTCGTATAAACTATCCTGACGTTTACGAGAAAGTACCTGTTATGCCCGATTTTCCTGAAGGCCAGCAAGCTCTCATGGAATTTCTTGCAAAAAAGATTCAATACCCTAATACAGGAACAGAAGGTAATGGTGTACAGGGGCGTACTATTATTCAGTTCATCGTTGATAAAGAAGGAAATATAGTCAAACCAAAAGTTTTACGTGGCGTAGATCCTTATCTGGATAAAGAAGCTTTACGCGTCATTAATCAAATGCCTAAATGGAAACCGGGAGAACTGGAAGATGGTACTAAAGTTGCTGTTTATTTCACCGTACCTGTTATGTTCCGATTACAATAAATACAAGAATCAGAAAATAGTTTAATCAATATGCAATCATTTCTCCAACTAGTCGCTCATGATTTATATACCAAGATAGGAAACGACCTGTCACGTACGGTACTCGTTTTCCCTAATAAACGTGCTAACTTGTTCTTCAATGAATATTTAGCAGGAGAATCCGATAAACCGATCTGGTCACCAGCTGCCATGAGTATCAGCGACCTGTTTCAGAAACTATCCGTACAGAAAAGCGGCGATCCTATTCGATTGGTCTGCGAACTTTATAAAGTGTTCAAAGAGGAAACACGGAGTCAGGAAACATTGGACGATTTCTACTTCTGGGGCGAATTGTTGATTAGTGATTTTGATGATGTAGATAAGAATATGGTCGATGCCGACAAATTATTCAGCAATCTACAAGATTTGAAAAATCTGATGGATGACTATGAATTCCTTGACAAAGAGCAGGAAGAAGCCATACAACAGTTTTTTCAGAATTTCTCCATTGAAAAACGGACCGAACTAAAAGAAAAATTTATTTCCCTTTGGGACAAGCTAGGTACTATCTACCATCGTTACCGTGCGAACCTGACAGAGTTAGGCATTGCTTACGAAGGCATGCTCTACCGGAACGTGATCGAACAACTCGATACCGACCAACTCAAATACGACAAATACATATTTGTCGGGTTCAATGTTTTGAACAAAGTAGAAAGTGACTTTTTCAGAAAACTGAAAGATGCGGGCAAGGCACTCTTCTATTGGGACTATGATATCTTCTACACCCAACAAATCAAAAAACATGAGGCCGGAGAATTCCTGAAACGTAATCTCGAGGAATTTCCGAACGAACTCCCGGAAAGCTTTTTCAACACCTTTAAAGAACCGAAGAAAATACGTTATATTTCCGCTTCTACCGAGAATGCCCAAGCACGTTTCCTTCCCGGATGGATTAAGGCGATAACAAACGATCATTCACAAATTACCGTAGAAAAGGAAAAAGAAAATGCTGTAGTGCTTTGTAATGAAGCTCTGTTGCTTCCCGTACTTCATTCCATTCCGCAGGAAGTGAAGAATGTCAATATCACCATGGGATTCCCATTGGCTCAAACTCCTGTTTATAGCTTTATCAATGCCGTAATGGAACTGCAAACCAATGGTTACCGCTCCGATACCGGCCGATTCACTTACGAGGCAGTATCCGCCATATTGAAGCATCCCTATACCCAGCAATTATCATCCCATGCCGGTCCCCTGGAACGTGAACTGACCCAAACAAACCGTTTTTATCCACTTCCGTCAGAACTTAAACAGGATGATTTTCTAACTACCCTCTTCACTCCCCGTAATGGTATAAAAGAACTATGCGATTATCTGATCGAATTAATCAAAAACATTTCAACCATTTATCGGAAAGAAGGAGAATACAATGATATCTTCAATCAACTATATAGAGAATCGCTCTTTCAAAGCCATACCAAAATCAACCGTCTCTACAGTTTGATTGAAAGCGGAGAACTAAATATACGCACCGATACTCTGAAACGACTGATTACCAAAGTACTGACATCTTCTAACATTCCTTTCCACGGAGAACCTGCTATCGGAATGCAAGTCATGGGAGTATTGGAAACACGTAATCTGGACTTCCGGAATCTCATTATATTGTCTCTCAACGAAGGACAACTTCCAAAATCCGGAGGAGATTCCTCTTTTATTCCCTATAATCTCCGGAAAGCATTTGGCATGACCACTATCGAACACAAAAATGCAGTGTATGCCTACTACTTTTATCGACTGATACAACGGGCAGAGAATATCACGCTACTCTACAATACTTCTTCGGACGGTCTCAACCGTGGAGAAGAATCCCGCTTCATGCTGCAATTACTTGTAGAAGGTCCACATGATATCACTCGCGAGTATCTGGAAGCCGGACAATCTCCGCAAAGTACCCAAGAGATACGAGTAGAAAAAACACCTGAAGTACTAAGACGAATCTATCGTGCTTACGATAGCACTCATCCAAATTCACTGGTTCTCTCTCCTTCCGCCCTTAATGCTTATCTGGATTGCCGGTTGAGATTCTACTACCGCTATGTAGCGGGCTTGAAAACACCGGACGAAGTGAGTGCTGAAATTGATTCCGCTCTATTCGGAACCATTTTCCACCTCTCCGCCCAATTAGCATACACCGACCTGACTGCAACCGGAAAAACGATACAGAAAGAAGATCTTGAACGCTTATTACGCAATGACGTGAAGCTACAAAGCTACGTTGACCAAGCCTTCAAAAAAGAATTATTCAAAGTTTCTCCCGAAGAAAAACCGGAATATAACGGCATACAACTTATCAACTCCAAAGTAATTGTTTCCTATCTGAAACAATTGCTGCGTAACGACCTTCAATATACTCCTTTCGAAATGGTCGCTATGGAAAAGAAAGTTTCAGAAGAGATTACTATACAAACAGGACAAGGACCGTTCACTCTCCGTCTGGGTGGCACAATCGACCGTATGGATGCAAAAGAAAGTACCCTGCGGATTGTTGACTACAAAACAGGAGGAAGCCCTAAAATACCTGCTAATATCGAGCAACTGTTCACCCCATCGGAAACACGCCCGAACTATATCTTCCAGACTTTTCTGTATGCTGCTATCATGAGCCGGCAACAATCGTTAATGGTAGCTCCTGCTCTGCTCTACATCCACCGGGCAGCATCGGAAAACTATTCGCCTGTTATTGAAATGGGAGAACCTCGTAAACCGAAAATACCGGTAAACAACTTCGCTTTCTTTGAAGATGAATTCCGTGAACGCCTGCAAACATTATTAGAAGAAATATTCAGCGAAGAAGAGCCTTTTACGCAGACAGAAGATACTAAAAAATGTTCGTATTGCGATTTTAAGGCTATCTGCAAACGATAAACCGAAAATAGAATATACCAATTAAATAAGGGCACAATTTACATATTCATGCAAACCGTGCCCTTATTATTTCTAGTCGTATTATCTATAGTTATCTTATTTCTCCAACAATGGAATTGAGAAACTAAATGTAGACCCGTCTCCCTTCTTTGAAGTAAACCAAAGTTTACCGCCATTTTTGACAACAAAGTCCTGACACAATAACAATCCGAGTCCCGAACCTTCTTCATTGTTTGTACCAAAGGTACTGAAATGAGTATCGGTATGCAGCAACTTCTTCTGATTTTCGTCATCAATACCGCAACCACTGTCTTTCACACTTACGATTGCCATACCGTCTTCTTCTGCCAGTGACACCACTACTTCCGAACCTTCATTGCTAAACTTAATCGCATTACTGATTAAATTACGAATCACCGTCTTAATCATGTCAATATCAGCACGAACAGCCACATTCTCTACAGGCACATCTTGTACTATCTTAATATTTTTCAGACTGGCCACCATCGTAAAGATTTCACTTACGCCCTCTACGACTTCCACCATATTAATATCCTGATAAACCACTTTCAGTTTACCAATCTGGCTCTTCGTCCATTTCAGCAGATTATCAAGCAATGAGAATACATCTTCTGTTGTCTGATTAGCCATTGTCAGCAATTCATACATCTCATCACCAATTGTTTCGCTTGGCAGATTCAGAATCAGCATATTCAGCACCATCTTGATAGATCCCATTGGTGAACGCAAGTCATGTGCAATCACAGAATAGAGTTTGTCGCGTCCCATGATCGTCTTACGCAACTCTTCCGTTTGTGCAACAATGATTCTTTTCGCTGCAACCAACGAAATCTGGTGCGTCACACGAATAATCAATTCTTCTTTATTGAATGGCTTTGAAATAAAGTCATTACCACCCACCTGAAATCCTTTTACGATATCCGCCGTACTATTTAGAGCAGTCAGGAAGATAATGGGAATTTCAGCCATTTCGGGGTCTGCTTTCATTTGTTGAGCTACCTCAAAGCCACTGATATCCGGCATCATTACATCCAGTAATACAAGATCCGGATTTTCCTTCTTCACTTGTTCCAACGCCTGTGTTCCATTACCGGCAGTCACAATTTTGAATTTCTCGTTGGTCAAAAGTACCTTTAATAAAAGGACGTTTGATATTACATCGTCCACAATAAGGACTTTATATTCAGAAGGATTAATTTCCATATTCATAATTTTCTTTTTTTATGCTTCAGACATTTTTAAAATATTCAATCATACGCTTCAGCCCCTCTTCAAGTTCAACAGTAGGCTGCCAACCCAGTTTCTCTTTAGCCAATGTAATATCCGGTTGGCGTTGCTTCGGATCATCATCCGGTAAAGACTTAAATACAATCTTCGAAGATGAACCGGTCATACTAATGATCCTTTCCGCCAATTCCAATACCGGAAATTCATTCGGATTCCCCAGGTTTATAGGACCTGTAAACTCGTCCTCCGTATTCATCATTCTTATCATTCCTTCAATCAAATCATCAATATACTGGAAGCTGCGTGTCTGCTTCCCATCACCATATATTGTTATATCTTCATTATTCAACGCTTGAAGAATAAAATTAGAAACAACCCGTCCGTCATTCGGCAACATTCGCGGACCATACGTATTAAAAATACGGATAATCTTCACACGCACATTATTCTGACGGTGATAATCCATAAATAATGTTTCTGCGCAACGCTTTCCCTCATCATAGCAAGACCGGTAACCTACCGGATTCACATTTCCCCAATAGCTTTCCGGTTGCGGATGAACGATTGGATCTCCATATACCTCACTCGTAGAAGCTTGCAGAATCTTGGCATCCAGTCTCATTGCCAATCCCAGCATATTAATGGCTCCCATCACAGATGTTTTGGCAGTTTGAATCGGGTCATGTTGATAATGAATGGGAGATGCCGGACAAGCCAAATTATAAATTTCATCTACTTCAGCCGAATAAGGATAAGTGACATCATGCCTCACCACCTCAAAATGATGATTATCCATCAAGTGAATGATATTATCTTTCGAACCCGTAAAAAAATTATCCAGGCATATCACGTCGTGACCTTCGTTTATAAGCCGAGTACAGAGATGAGAGCCTATAAAACCGGCTCCGCCACTTACCAATATTCTTTTCATTCTAAATATTTCTATTGTTTACTAAAGAGACGCTGTCTCTTCGTTTTGTTTATGGTCACAAATGTAACCGATTTGCTTAAAATAAACAATTTTCGGAGAGGATATTTTAAAAAAAAGCAGATTTAAATAGTTTCAATTTCCGAAACAACTTGCCACTGACAAATGTTTATAATAGAAAAGTATTATTTATTAGAACTATTATGATGACAAATAATCCAAATGCAAACCTCATAGAAGCGATGAAGGAAAAGCTTCCGCTCAAAGGACAACTGGCAGATATGTTAATGGACACGCTATACATAGGAAAAGAGGCAGTATACAGAAGATTGCGCGGTGAAGTACCTTTCACCTTACAAGAGTCGGCTCTTATTTCAAGAAAACTGGGTATATCGCTAGACAAGATTATAGGACTAAGTTTCAAATCGAACGCCATGTTTAATATAAACATTGTAGATTATGACGACCCGTTCGAGAGTTACTACAATATCCTTGAAAAATATGTCTCGCTAATCAATACGATGCCGGATGACCCGAATTCTGTAATGGGAACTTCTGCCAACATTATTCCCCAGACTCTCTATCTGAAACATGAACTTCTGGCAAAATTCCGTTTATTCAAATGGATGTACCAGAATAAATATATTGATTGCAAGAGTTTCGAAGAATTGGATATTCCACCGAAACTGGTCAATATCCAGAAAGACTATGTAGCAATGACACGTCATATCCACTCCATAGACTATATATGGGATAATATGATTTTCCAACACCTTATCAACGATATCCAATACTTCGCCAGCATCCATCTCATTTCCGACGAAACAAAAGAAGAAATCAAAAATGAATTATTCTTATTGGCGGACGAACTGGAAGAACTGGCTATCAATGGCAAGACAGCCGATGGCAATCGTGTACGCATCTATGTGTCGAATATCAACTTCGAGGCAACATATAGCTATGTAGACACCAATAACCTGCAACTGAGCCTCATACGTATTTATTCCATCAACTCCATTACCACGATGGACAACGAAATTTTCTGTACCTTAAAAGAATGGATTCAATCTCTGAAAAAGTTCTCCACTTTGATATCCGAAAGCGGTGAAATGCAGCGTATTCAATTCTTCAAACAACAGCGAGAAATTATTGACGCTCTTTAATTTTATTTTCGTAGATTAGAACTTCAATAAAAAATCAGTTCCAATAAATGAAAGTAGATAAGATTCTTATCTACTTTTTTTCATTCCCTGTCCTCACCACTTCTGTTTGATTCCCAATCAGAAAAAAACACATACATTCATCTCTGTTTTTCCACACAAATCTTTCAAACACAAGACGTAATTTTGCATAGAATGTATCACAGAGATTATTAACATTAAAATTAAAGGAACAAACAATGAAAAATGGTATTCTAAACGAATTAATATCTACAATGAGGGAGCGAATTCCTCAAGATATGAATCTGGCCAATACTTTGGCTGACATTTTATGCATGGGAAAGGAAGCTGTCTATCGCAGATTGAGGGGTGAGGTGTCTTTTACAATAGACGAAGTAGCGCTGCTTTCTCAAAAACTCGGTATTTCTATCGACCAGATTGTAGGTAGCCATGTATCTAATAAAGTTACTTTCGACCTGAACTTACTTCATGCCACTAGTGCGCTGGAAAGTTATTACGAAATAATCAACCGTTATCTGCAAATTTTCGACTATGTGAAAACAGATAATACGACGGAGGTGTATACTGCATCCAATTCCCTTCCCTTTACACTTTATTCTTCCTATGAGAATTTGTCTAAATTCCGTCTTTGCCGATGGATGTATCAGAATGGGGATATAAAGACGCCACATTCTTTGGAAGACATGTCTGTGGATGAACGGATCGTCAATGTGCATAAGAAGCTGAGTGAAAGTATAAGACAGTGTCCAAAAACGTTTTTCATCTGGGACACAAATATCTTTTATTCTTTTGTGAAAGAGATCAAGTACTTTGCCAGCCTGAATCTGATAAACAAGGACGATGTCATGCATTTGAAAGAAGAACTTCTTCAGTTACTTGGCGTGGTAGAACATCTGTCCATAAAGGGAGAGTTCAGCGAAAACAAGAAAGTGTCTTTCTATCTGTCCAATATCAGTTTCGAAGCCACTTACAGCTATATCGAGAAACATGATTACCAAGTCAGTCTGCTGCGGGTATATTCTATCAACTCGATGGATTCGCAAAGCTCATATATCTGCCAGATGCAACGCAATTGGATTCAATCGTTGAAGCGCCACTCTATTCTGGTTTCGGAAAGTGGAGAAGCACAGCGTATTGCTTTCTTGCAAAAGCAGTTGGAAGTTATCAATACGTTGTAAACAAAGGGAAACACACTAAACATTGTGGATTCTAGGAATAAAAAGAAAAGGATTTAATAGACGAGCTGTATCAGAATGAAGACAAACAACATTCTGATACAGTTCTTTTAGCTTTTATTCTATTGTGCGCACACAACGATACCAAGCCCAAGTTGTGGACTCTACCGTAGCCCATGCGCCGAATTCACCATTATTATGTCCGACCAGCCAATAGTTGCTATCGCGTGAAGTCAATGTCCAGTGCACAGCACTAATCTTCTCGAATCCGTTCCCTGTCCAAGTAGTCGAGTCACCGAAACCTTGGTTTTCGATATTGGTAACAGCCCCTCCCATACTGAGTACTAAATACATCTCACGCTGAGTAGGTAGACGCCAGCCACTCCCTTTGCTTTCGCATGCCGCTTTTGCTTCCGCCCAAGTTTTACCATTACTACTGGAATTTTCAATCTGAAACTTAGGAGCAACCTTATTCATTGCGCCACTTGTATCCGGAGTTTCACCTGAAGCAAATAACACCGAAGGATCTGTTCCTCCACTGGCATCGCGAGAGACAATAGTGACCCCCGAGGATTCTACCATCAAATAAGGGTACTTCTTTCCGCTATTTGTATTATCCCTTACGCAACGAAAATAATTATTATTACTAACAGGTGCGGAATCCGGATAACCTGCCGACATTTCCATCCCAAAACGTGTTGTAGAGCCTTTAGCCTCATAGTATGATGAAGACCAGTAGTTACCTGTCCAGTTTTGATACCACCCATATATATTCTGACCGTCATGATAATTACTGTTAATCGCATTACCACCCAAAGCATTTTCATAGACAAATGACAGCAACAGTTCACTAGCAGTAGGCAGACGCCAACCATCGCCTATATTCCTACAGATATCCTCCGCATCGGCTACATTTTCCAATCGCCCCACACTTTGGTTAGTTCCGTTATAATATCTCCTATTATCAAACCGAAGCGGATAAAGATAGAAAAGAGGTTCCCCGGCAGTTGTGTAAGATTTGGTTTCGGACACCATCTGAAGGTCAATCGTACGATAAAACGGGAATTCTTCATCCGCCACGGTATGCATTACATTTCTGAACGTGATTCTTATCGTTCCGCTTTTTCCTTCTTTCCACTTGCCGGGGTGAAGCTTCAGCCTGAAATCGTATCCATGACCAAGCACATCATTTCCCTTGCCGTCATCATAGCCTATGATAGACTCAAGATACATCTTGTCGTCCGCATTCTTTCTACCTATAATTACATCATTATCCGAATCGGTCCGAATCAGTCCGGTGCCATCATCGTTCGTTATATTCAATTCCTCAATATCCATAATTTCCCAATTGTTATTGACAAACAATTGCAAGTATTGTTCCGCACCCAGATTGACTTTATAAGTACGACTATTGACTGTAGTGGAAAGATATCGGAGTGAAAACTCCAGCTCCCCCTGATTGATGGGGAATTGTACTTGAGTAAGGTATCCTTCCTTATCGTACAGGTCGAACAACATAAAGTCCCAACGCCACCACCAGCCTGCACCATCTTCAACAGTACCATCGCCTGCTCTTCGCGGATTAGGCTGTATGGTAAACGCCTGTACTCTTTCACTGAACGGTATCGCATTCGTCCTGTCTAATTGCGGAATCAAACCGCCGGCATTATATTGGACCATATTGACACCGCCAGTGCCATAAAGCTTACCTTCTATCCTATCCACAGAAAACATGACATACACCGTCTGCGGTTCGAGAGGGAGTTCGTCGCCATCAGGATTTCGAATTGGAAAAAAAAGACCTCTCTCCAACACATTTCCGTATGCATCGACAAATTTGATAATTCCCGGATCTATTGTATACTGTGTCACTTCAATATTGTGAGTCAGGCGCCCTGCCGTCAACGTAACAGTAGCCTTACGCCCAACGCCAATATTTTCATTATTAAAATATGGAATTTTCAATTTGAGTTGGGTATCATCGTTCGCAACGCCCGATGCCGCATCAGCTCCACCTTCAAATTTGAGCCAGTCGCTCCCTGCAGTAACGGTGGCCTTCCAGCCGCCGGGACTGTCAGTAAAAACGTCTATGGCATAACTATTATTCTGGTATTGAGTTACAGCGACCTCCGATTCACCCACTCCGAGCATATATTGCCCATTGTAGACTACATCTTTGACTTTGTCACGGTCATAGTGTATCAACCGGATTTTAAGGTTGGACATGACTGTATAAGATGCCAACGCCTCGCTAAAACTTTTATAACCGGTACCCAACGCCTTAGTAATGGTAATGATGTATTTATGGTTTCGCTTCAAGGGCAAATATTCCACCTGCTCTCCTGTATTTCCGTTTTTGGTAAAATCCACCCGGTAAAATGTCGATTCACCCGTACCGATCTTTCCTTTCACAATCAGGCAAGTAGCATCTTTACGGCTCGCTTCTCCGTCTTGTCCCGCACCACCGGCATCCCCTGCCGCCAGGGACTCAAATGTATAAATCTCCCCATCGTAGGGTGTGTTACCATTTACGGAATAAAGGATTGCATTCCCTTCCTCCGTCATTTTACCACTGCCCGTGGGGAGAACAGGAGTATCCGGAGCCGGTTCAGTAACCTGTCCGTTTGTGTTCCATGCCGGAGCAATGTATCCGGTGGTATTATAATTGGCCAGGTAAACCTCTTCGACCGTGAAATTTGAAGTGACACTGTTATTACGGATATCGATACGCGCTAGCATACGTTTCATATTAATGTCGGTTATCGGATTCATCGAAGGAGTGATTTTGCTTATTACCTTCTCCCCGTACATCGGAATCCGCGTATACCCACCGGTTGTCGAGCCGTCTGCCAGCCATTTGCCGGTTTGGGTGTGAAGCATCTCTTCCATTGCCCGAACCTTGGTGGTCACTCCCTTCGTGAAGCCCGACACAATACCATCAAGTTCCTTATTTGCTACGACCACGATGCAGGTAGATGCGGTAGTGGGAGAAAGTACGGCAGAGAAACTCACAGTGGAATTGTCAGCCAAATCCTGCGTAACTTCTGTAGCGCTGGCCCATTCCAGAAATACTGCCGGCGTTTTTGACATATCAAAAACAAGAATATCCACCGTTTCTATTTCGTCTTCTTTCTTTGCTGTTCCCGTTCCGGTCATCGTACGCGAAGATACGGACGGGAGGTTTACATCGGGAACCGTTAATGTAAAGCGAATACCGTTTCCTGCCGGAGAAGGCGTCGACTCAAATTCTTCCTGTACGCATCCGGTAAGCCATACCGTCATCAACAGAACAGACAAAAGATAGCACTTTCTTTTTATTGAAAACCCATATTGCATATTTCTATTTCCTTTCCTTAAACTTTGATATTGCATATTCGTCATTATGGTGCGGTCAATGTCACCGTTATTGGCAGATTATCACCATTCGTATTGGTTAGTGTGAGTCTAGCCGTATCACCGGACACAGCATCGGCTCTAAAGTAGAAGTAAACCGCATCACCACTCACGCCACTTGTTTCGAGCATTGTCTCACTGTTAAGCAGAATTTTATCCGGATCCTGTATCTGGGTTATCTTCCACTCCCATATTCCCGGATTACCCGAAGTAAAAACAATCTTGCGACGTCGCATATTTCCGGTTCCATTATCGTTGCTGTCCAACTCTACGTTTGAGGTCAGCCACTCTCCGTCTTCTCTCCACTGGCTCAACAGTACATGGTGCTGCAGATTACCAGCATTGATATAAAAGCCTGTTTCCCGCTTAGTTCCGGTTCCTGAATTAAATTTGGGCATCACAACCTGGATATTATACGTATACACTCCTTCCGAAAGAGATATCTGAGTCATATTAACTGTCGGCCACGTATCCATGGTACTTTTGTTTAATGACGCCCCCGGCAGAAATCCTGTATCCGGACTAGCATCATAATTCGTTTTCACTTCTATATTGACAGTGACCCCATCACCAGCCGTCTGTACCTTGGTCTGCGATAATTTGAGATAATACTGTTTATCGAAAATTACATTCACCGGGCTTTCCGTCCATTCAAGCGGGGTAGCTGAAAGCTGATAGGTTTCGTTGGATATCGTAAGATTGTAGTTGATGTACTCGCCCGATTCCCAAGAATGCGGATTCTTGGCGAGAATATCACTGAACAGGAATTCCCGACCGCCAAAGTTGGTGGTAACAACAATTTTGGCGGTTGCGGAGAAAGCGTCAGTCGGCAACATGAGGAATGTATCACCTATCAAGGTGGCATCTTCGGTCACCGTTTTGTTACCGATGGGAGTAGAAGCGACCTTCCCGGTGACGACATCGCTCCAGACAAACTTCGGTTTGCCGTTTTTCGTCGTGGTGGTCGGAATTTCAGTCATCGCAAGGTTACCGCTTTTTCCTACATTCTGGAATTCTATTTTCTCGATAGTCACCTCATTCGGTACAGGAGCTACTTTCTTGAATGTAAAGGTAACCTTGGTCAATGTGTGGTAGAAGTGTATATTCACACCTTCAACCCATACAGGGCCCGATATAGCCGCCAATACATCGACATGATTGGCGGCAGATTCATTCGCTGTATAATTCAGCACCATTTCTCCGGGATCAATGAAACTCGCAGTAGGCGCATTCGCATCACTGTACGGATACCAGGAGAAGAACTTCATGCTCGCATTCAACAATCCTGGCCAATATTGCAACGGCGAGATGGTGGCTGTCAGGTCGGCGTTAACCGTAGCACTTGCATTGAAGTATGGTTGGGGAACAGAAGCATTGGGAGTCAGTGAGCCGTAAAGACCGAAAGTCTCTTCTTTCAGATCGGTATTCGAAGAGATTACCGTACCACGAGTGTAGACATAGCCACCTTCACCGATACGTTGCACAACAATTAATTCCTTATCACACGTCATCTCTTCTCTGACACACGAAAAGAGGACAACCGAAAGGACAGCCATTGCCATAATCATCCTAATATTATTTATAGTCTTTATCATCTTACTTCTTTTCCGAAATTAAAAACAATCAGCGAAAGATATTACAAGTCCATATCCAAATCAATGTCTTGTCTTTCACCCCAATCTTCTACGCTTATCGTCAGTATCTGAATACCTATTTTTCCTACGCGTGCCGTTACCTGATACACGTTGTTCCGACGGATCTCCGTAAAAGGTTGCGCTGTCGGACTACCTGTGCCGTCAACCTTTGTTACGCTTTCAATTACTTTCCCGGTTATTCCGGTGACGTCCGAAGGCCCTTTTAGGACATTAGCCATACTGATAGACAGTCGGTCGGAATAATCCGACTTGAATAGGCGTTCGGCTGTGTAGAACGAGCAAAGCAACTTCCGGTTTTCAGCTCCGGGAGCCGATGAGTATGCCCAAGTTTCTGTAGTCGCAGCCGTCCAGCTATGCGTTAATAAATTGCTTTCCGACACGTCTTCCTTCACCTTTCCGTAGTTTTTTGAAGAGTCGGCGTTATCACGCGTGCCGTTGCCCACATTTCCCATCACGAAATAGCTATCGTGGGAAAAATTATGCAAGGTGACACTGGTGCTTCCGGCAGTATATCCGGTCACTGCCCCGCCGTCTATAGCTTCGATAAAGACATCTACCCGGGCTACGGCACGTTCGATTACCATTTGCACTGTTTTGGTTTCATCGGGTGCTATGGATATATCCCGGATCACTCCTGTCATAGGCATTCCGGTCGCCGAAATAATCTGCCCGTCACTATTCAGTATGCTGGAGATGTCGTAAATCATCTCTTGCAACGTCAAAAGATTAGCTATACCGTCAAGTTGGCTTGTGAGACTCTGCGGTTCGTTGGCAATAACTACGACCAGGATATCATTGCTGGAAGTCACTTCGAGAAGTTGCGCATCTATATCAGTAGCTGTCTCCGGAGTGCTCAACAGGATGTGTTCATTCACATCCAGCCTCACGCCACCGGGCGTGCTGCCGAATACGATAAACCGCATGGAGTTTATCTTCTCCTGTTGTTCCACATCCCCATTGTTCACCAAGTCGATGCTAAGTTGCGCCCGGGTAGTATGGGCAGGCAACTCATAAGCCACATCAGCTTCTCTACTACATGAGAACAAAAGGATGGTGGATGCCAGATAAATGATATGTAATAGCTTTTTTCTCATTCTTAAACTTCCATCCCGTGGAGCCAATGAATCCAGGTCCCCACGACAATACCAATTTGAAGGAATCCTCCTCCGTTTTTTTCAACAACTGTAAATACCAGGTTCCATTCACTCTGCCTGTCAAGATACTCCTGAAAGGGAAGTTCCGTTCCGTCGTAACGGGAAACCGGCCGGGCAATGCTCAATAGTGTCATCAGATTGTAGCTCCAGACTTCGGCTTCGGTATTCGCATCCCTTATAATAAACTTATAATCCCATCCGCTCCTGTTGAGCAAACGCATCGTATTCAGGCGTGCGGACATAACCACATCGGATATTTCACCCGGACCTGTATAGTAAGGCACATAAGTAATTGGCCCTTGTCCTGTGGGTTCGTTTTCCCAGGAATAAACCGCATTTTCCGGTGCCTGAATTTCAAATGTATATTGTGTGCCATCCACTTTATTTTCCTCATATCCCATTAACGCGAGATTAAACCGATTGGTGTCACGTATCAGGTTCACCGGATAAATTTTGTGGTTGGTATTGGATGGCAGGTGGTCCACTTCCACAACTTCTCCGAAGTAAAGATGCTGAAATTCGAAATTAACACCCCCCGTCTCCCGCTTCAGGGATACAATGACTTGTTGGAGGGTGGTTGTTCCCGGCACCAGTTTATTACCTGCATTGTCCGAAAGCCGGAATCTGTCAGACAGACTTCCGACGGTCAGTACTTTATAACTTCCGAAATCGAGCTCGTCGGTCAACGACATTCGGTTTCCACCAACCAGCGCAGCAACCTTGACACTTTTGGTGAAAAGCAATTTATCATCGCTATCGAACACAAGTACATCCACCGATTTAACCTGCGGATTAAATGCATCCGCATATTCCATATTGTAGTCGAATACAAATTCCAACCAAAGCTCGCACCGTGGCAGGTCTTCGCGTATACTGTCGCACGAAGCCATACATAGCATCGAAGCAACGATAAGGAACAGCGATTTAGTTTTTCCGAACATATCTTTTCTTTTAGGGGGCAACCCTATCGGTTTGCCATTTTATATTGTCAGAGATCTCTATTTTGTGACCTCCGGTTATTTCCTCTTTTTGGGGCGCGCTTTGCATTTCATTGCATCTCGGATGCGCCGGTATATTTCAGTGCTGTTTTTGGGAAGCCTGTCACCGGCTTGTTTTTACTTTTTTCGGCGGTCTGTTCCGTACGGAATATCTATTTTAAAAGTACAGGGCAGGCAGTCCGCACTGCCCTGTTTTCTTTGAAAGTAAAGAATTTATTTAGATTTCGAAATTTGTAGTCCAGTATATCCACGGAGCAACTTTAATCTCAAAATGGAGATAGGCACCTTTCTTATCGATATCTTCTTCTTCATCCGGATCTTCGGGACCACCACCAGGATACCACGGTGTACCGTTACCATTCACCTTTGTCAGCGTAAGCGTATAATAGTTATTACGTACTACACCGTATTTCCCATACTCCATGTAAGAATTGGCTGCATTGTCATGACGAATCTCATAGTAGTAATAGTTGAGACTCTTTGGATACCAATAGATGCAACCTTCTTTTTTACACAGTTCACCACCATTCTGAATGTTGTTGTCGTCAAGAATAGCCTGCGTAAGGGATGCAAAATCACCCGGATCATTGGCGGTAAGTTCAGATTTTATCTGAGTATAGAACAGTTCGCATGCCGAAACTAAAAGTTTCTCCTGGGCGGTCATAGGGTCTGAGGCTGTTTCTTTAGCTTTGGCAGGCGTATAAGCAGCCAGCAAGTCGGCAAAACTCTTGAAGTTTACAGAGTTAGTTCCGTTAGGAAGACGATACCAGTCATTTCCTAAAGTAAATTCACCAGACTTCCAAGGTGCATACTGTCCCTTAAGTACCAGACGCGTAGCCGCACCGAACTTCTGATATCCTGCGGCCATCGTATTCTCGATACAGTATTTGTAATTATCACCTGCAGTCGCACTTTCAGCAACCCATTCCACCTTAGGTTCGCGAGTTGCAGCATCGAGTGTATTCTTAATAATGCCTGTAAGATATTCGGTTCCACCCGCAGTCGTAAAGTTCGGGTCGACTGTATAGAAGTTACTTTTGTAAAATCCGGTAGTATGAGACGATGCTGTGGTAGTCTTCTTTGCAAAAGGAAAGAACAGGGAGTTGTAGTAATCTATAGTCCAATTTCCAAAATCAAACTGTCCTAGACTTGCATTTGTTCCATCTTCAAAAGGTCCAACTGCTAATGGACTGCCAATCATAACCTCCAATTTTGCAGCAAGGCGTTCTATCTCAAGGGTAGCCGGATTACTTTTCGCTGCATTCTGAGCTTGCGCTTCCGATTTATAGTCGCTGACCAAAACAATCTTATCCGATACATCAAGCAGACATTCATCCTCCCATGCATGATTGGATGGATCTGAATCGGAATCATCGTAGAATCCGACATTAATCATTGCACAACCATTGGAGTGTACAACCTCCTCTACCAGATAAGCATTGTTGGGCTTAGTATTGTTTTCAGGAACTGTAATCATTCCATTGATGGTAGCATAGGTTGCACCCGCTGAAAGATTATCCAAGCGATCCTTTAATTGGTAACCTGGATTGGCAATAACAAGCAAATACTTAGTATTCGGATCCACTTTAACCGGAGTATTCGGAGTCGTAACTCCACTATTTGTTCCGAAAGAACTTGATCCCAATACCGTGGCATACTTAGTTGCCTTTTCATCCTTAGTCACCACCTTACTCGCATTGAACGTAATCAAATAGAGCTCATTAATCGCACTTTCCTCCTCTAAAGCCGTCTGTTCACCAGAAGCACGTGAACCAGGCACTTTGGGATTAGTCAGACTAATTGATACGTAAGCTACATCATAACCTGCTCCCCCTTCAACCTCCGGATTTTCCTCCAGATTCTCATTTGAACAACTTGCCAGTGCCGCAACAACCAGCAACGAAACTAAAATTGATTTAATCTTTAGCATAATACAAAAAAATATTAGAATTAATACTTATATAATTTCCCACTTAATCAGTAAGTTTTACTTACCATTCTTTTTCATTTTAGCAGCATTAGCCTTCTTCCTGACTAATTCTTCCAGATTGCCCCTAGCTGCATCCAGACCTGACTGCTCTGCAAACTTCAAATACTTCTTCGATGATTCATAATCTCCCTTCATTAACATTAATATTCCCATAGCATTATTATATTCCGGCAAATTCTTATTCGAATTCACCATGCCCAGATAACGTTCAGCCGAAACCAATTCATTGCGTGATAAAGCGGCAGTAGCAGCATTTATATTTGCAATCTCACTCTGCGGATACATCCGGACAGCCGTTTCGAACACATCAATAAATTCTTGCGAGCCTGTCGGATAGGTATTAGCTACCAGAAACATTTCATTCAAGCTCAAATTCTGCGGACGCGTCTTGATAATCTCTTTTGCTTCCTCCACACTAAAATCCCTCACTTCGTAATTCACTTTGCAGATAGCCACACGCAAACTTGGGAAAATATACTTCAACAAGTATCGGTAAGGCGTCCCTCCGTGAAGTTGCATCAGTTTTGTTTCTCTTCCTTTTTCAATAGGTATGTTCCTGATAATATCCAGCACTTCGTCTTTATATTCCAATTCGATTGTTTCAAGCGCCTTCTCCAGTCCGTCCCAGTTTTCACCTCCAAAGACAATGTAGTATTGGTTTCTCGGAAAATCGTATCTGTATGCCAGATAATCCCGGAGCGCCATGGCACGTCCTTCAGACAGACGTTTGTTCGCTGCCAATGTTCCTTCCGGAGACGCATAACCGATAATATCCAGACGGTTCACTTTCACATTCGGATCGGACTTCAGCTCATCGATCATCTTCCGGATTTTAGCCAGCTCCTGAGGGTTATTCATGTATTCGGGACGAATATTGACTTTATTCACCTCGAAATCCAGAAAACATTCCGCTTGAACATCCCGTTGTTTGATTTCTTCCGCTTTCGGTTGCAGATAGGCAAACTGAGGAGCCACTACGTAAGGCGTCCATACACGTTCCAACGTCACTTTGCCAAATTCCTCGATGTTCATTAATGCCGTTTCACCGCAACCACATTCGTCACGCTGCACGTCCAGACGCGCATCCTTCATCCATGATTCGAACGGAACCAGATATTGATACCGAATCGTATCATTTCTTAGTTTTCCGGCTTTTTCCACTATATACGGCTTCTCGTAGCTTCTCTTCTCCTTGGCGCTCATCAACGCAAGCCCACGCTCATACGCCAAATACTCGTCACGACCTTTAATAGAAACTTTCGGAAGATTCAGAGTGCGTCCGGAAGTCACCAGCCGCGGAATTAAATCCATTCCCCGGGCAGATTTCACTTTCACATTATTCAAAACAAAATCTATATCGACATGAATAAAATCACCTTTCTGTTCCAACCGCACCGGATTCACGGTAATGCCACCTTCGTAAGAGCGGGATTGAGCCATAGCTGTGTTTATATTCAGGCTGCAAACCACCAACATACACACAAGGAAACCTATATTTCTTATTATCATACTCCTTATTATTTAATTACATAAATAAGTGACACACTTGCTTTGGTAGGTCCGAAATAATTTTTGCTGCTTTCCTTCAATCTCGTACCACAGGTAGCGCAAGGATACTTGTCATATACAATGTGCGCATATCCCACTCCGACAGACGTTTCTATACTCCAGCGTTTTTTCAGAATCCACGAATATCCTACGGAAAAGCCACCGCCATAAAGATATCCCTGATAACGCGTATGCTGCATATTGTCACTGATAAAAGACCAGTCGGGCCACCCTCCTACATTGAAATCGGCATAATGTCCGTGCATTCCGATAAACATACGGCGAAAACTCTCACAAAACCAGTAACGAACTTCGGGTTGTATCCCCCAATGACGGAGGCGTTTGCCGTCGGAAAGTTTCCACGGATTATAATTGACCGGAATGTCCAGCGTCCATTTACGCACCAGTCCGATCTCCAACCCCAAATTCATGGTAGTGGTAGCGTCATACAGCAGATTGCTTTTCAACGCAACCTTCTGGGCATAACCCTCGGAAATAGCACATCCGAGCATGAATAATATGAGTATAGCAACTTTCTTCATTTATATCACATTTACTGTTATTTATTGCCCCAATTGAGTAACATCTATTTTTATGCGTTGCACATTACTGATGCCCGTTTTAACGGAAGACGCCATTGTTGTGAGATGTACGATTCCGTTTCTGGAATCCGCCTCTATATTGGGCAATACCTTAATATATATCTTACCGTCTTCAACGATAATGCGTTCTTCTCCTGTATGTTCCTCCGGCATTACGGAAGAATACAGACGGATCCAATTTTTAGCACTTTCATCCACTTCGCCCGTAAGGCAGAAATAATTGATTTCATATACCTCCGAATTTGAATTTTCAGTAGGCATGAGCTGAAGCGTACTTCCCGCAGCAGGAACAGCTTTCCTTTGTCTAATATGAACTTCTTTTTCCAAATTTCCTGTTTTTAATGTTAGATATACATCATCCTGTCACCTGTTTCTCTTTGTCCTTCTTCATACCACATCAACCAGTCAGAGTCCCCCACTGTTACCTATGGTTACCTATGTTATCACTAGACCAACGGAAGTGACTATCGGTATCTTGTAATAAGAGTCTTGACTTTTGTAAGTCCCTTGAATGTTCAGACAGGTGTTGTTCTGAAGCCGGACTCATACATAATATAATTCATGGGAATAGTTTCTTGAATGTCACTATAAGGCAGAGAGCCAAGCAATGGATTGCTCAATGGTTTAATCAACAACCCGGCATATATATCCGCACAAGTTGTCACCTCTGGCGTTAATTGGATGAGAGTGCCGGTCACATTCAACTCCTGCACACACCCCACCACAGATAATAAAGAAATCAAATATAAAAAACAGGTTGTAAGTCTTGTTATTTCTCTCATTAATTCTCTAATGTACTTTCTTCTACTTCTCATATATCTCTCTTACTTCTCTTTTTGCTTTTCTCTCAGGACAATATTTTTTGTCCAAATCTCATATTGCAAATTTCGGAATATTAAAGGAGATACAAAATTGTATTCATTTCTGTTACAGAGAATCAACTTAGAATAAAGGGACTAATTATGTAGGTAGCGAACAACAAGGTTACGAAATTCACAACAAAAATACTCAATATCCTCATTTCTTTCGATATGCGAACATTTTAAAATTCCCAAGTTTCTTTCATAAAAACTTGGACAATAGAGGGAAGTTATAGTTTTTCGTGTCATTTAGACACAACTTAGGCACAAATTAGACAGAATAACTAGCTGTTTTATACAACAAAATAAGCTAATAACTTGTATAATTTGTGCCCAAATGACAAAATGCTCAATTTCTGTATATATATAACTATCAGATTATAAGGTTTTACGCTCAGTTTCCGTAGGTGCCACCTCATCAGGAATACTGAATTCGCGATTAGCAAACAGATCAGCAAGTCCTGAAATTTGTTTCAGGCGCAACAATTCATCACGATCCATACCAATATTTTTCATTATCCATTGATCGGACATACCTGCCTTATCAAGCTCCGCAACAATGTTGCACATCAATTCAATGTTATGCATTCCACGCGCACGGTTGTGCCGGATTGTTGAACTCATACGGTTAGACAAGTCTTTGTCTATCACCACAATCGGCAACAAACCGTTTTCACGCTTATAGATTCGTTGGGAAGTTTTCAATACCGTATAGCGATGGTAACCATCCACCAGGATATAACGGTCTTCATCTTTATTGTAGTAACATACACATGGCATCGTAAAGCCATCTTCCCAAATAGAAAGTTCCAGCAACTTCATTTCAGGCGGTGCAACGACATTCGGATTATAATCGTTCGCATATACTTTTTCTACGGGTACCGCTTTTACCTCGTAAACAGGGCTTTTATCTACACTCATGATACTATGATTCTATATTGTTCCATAATTTGACTTCTCTTACTCATCTCCTCCTTTGTAGGTGAGAATCCCATATATTTGCAGGCATGGTCATTCTTAAGAATACAAACGCACATTCGCTTATACGTGGGTATTTCTTTGAATTCCGGAATGTCAATATCATCCTGATATTCCATACGTACCGGTTTTTTCAACGTTTTGTAGTTACTGTTGTCCATAACGATAATCGGTACTTTCGCATCAATCAGCTTCTGGATGGTGGCATCACTCAGGCATCCGCCTTTTGTCCGCCAGAAATTCACGCTCACTGAAAGTTTCCGTAGATAATTCTTCCTCGCCCGCTCCGGCAGAGTAGACAACAAAAAATACATAAACTCGCGCCATGTATATCCTTCGGGAAGTTTCACCGATTGCCATCCCATTGCATGAGTACCACCATACATACCGGTAAAGTTCACACCGTTCACCCTTCCCACCATTTTACCCCAGGTATTAGGATCAAGCACCCGGTAAAGCTGCAAGCTCTCTTGTGCCTCATTAATAAAGGGACTTGCTACACGCTGACGCTCCAGATTGACTCCGGCACGATAATAAAGATCGTATAAAACATTATAATCCCACTGGAATTTTCCATTGGCAGTCCATACATCCGTTGTTTTCCAGTCATAAATAGGGTAGGCATTATAAATATCATTCCCTACTTTTGAAGTCCATTTATATTTATGATACATCTGGAATTTACGGCTCATATAGATACATCTCCACCGATTGAAACTTTCCTGTGTACGAATCCCGATCAGACAACAAGTGCGCACTGCATCTTTTTTATTATGTATCCATTGCGCAAAACGCATCTGAAATTCATAATCCCACATGGTTGTATTATAAAAAGGAAAATCTTCTTTGGTCATTGCCTTTTTCGGCATGGAACGAACCCATATATTCTTTTTGCTGTCTTCCCACGGACGCCAAAAAGATTGATACATCGAGGTGCAGGTAGCCACACGGAAAGGGATGCATACCCGGTATACATCCAAAATATCCTTATTGGCCTCCAGCATCCGGTCTACATAGTCGATGGTCATTTTATACTGGATCTCATAATCCATGTGAAAAACTCCCAAACGTACCTTCAGGTTATTCTTCCGGATATAATCGATACACATATTCAGCAGTACCCCGCTGTCTTTACCTCCGGAGAATGACACATATATATTATCAAATTCATTAAATATAACTTTCAGTCGTTCTTGTGCTAATTCATATACATTCTTTGTGCCTGCTATTTTCTTTTTCGTCATAAGTTATCTATACATTTTTACATACCGTGTCCATTTCTTGTCCATCGATACAAATTCAAACTTTTCAAATGTTCCTTTATCTTGTACCAGTGTGACCGAATTG